>CAZFRD010000043.1:0-2289 GCA_964521215.1 uncultured Pseudomonadales bacterium | reverse complement strand
ACCATTTGTCATCCATAGTAAATGGCTCAAATGCACGGGTAGATATCCCAGACCGCCGATAGTCATAAATACTACTTCCCATATCTACAATAAAAACATTTGGTTGACCACTGTTATCCTCTTCCATGATCTTGATAAGTAAAAGTGAAAACGCATCAGCCAAATCGTCATGCTTTTCAATTCCAAAACCAGTTAACTGCATAATGAGCTCTTCCGCTCCGTGTCGAGGAAATAAAACTTTCCCTTGCTGGATAAAGTGTGTAATTAAAGCTAAACGGGATCGTTTATCTTGTCCTGCTGTCTGGAATCCTTCAACAGAGATATTAACCACGTTAGATAAATGCTGAATAAGAGCCCTCTGGTAACCAACATCCTCGATATACAGTTTGGATTTAAGGGTACGGGCAATTTCGGTAGCAGTTTTGACGGTTTCTGGGAAGTCCATCCGTTTGTTAATTGGGTTAGACAAAATATGAATTCGCAAGTCTTCTCCGTAGTCATACACCTTTGCCGTCACCATGGCTGTGTAGTCTGCGGATTCTCTTTCAGAGATCGCCAAATCGACACCAGAGGCAGTATAGCGAAATCCATTCCCAACTTCGGGTGGAATTATATCGTAGTATTTAATCCAATCAGGATGAACTATGCGATCAGCATCAGAAATAATTTTGAGGAGATATTCTCGAAACCACGCCGATTCGGTTCCAATAGTAGCTTTCAGTTTTTCAATAGCTTCCATGTTGGGAAATTTACCAGGCCAGAAAATAGTATTTTTCTCATCAACTAACGGATATGCCAAAAAACATCCTTGTAATCTGCCTTGGTCGATTGCTGCCTTTAGTCGCATGAGTAAGCAATCTTCGTGAAGTAGGTTCCCAACGATAATGATTTTGGTATTTTGATCACCGATTGGCATAACTTCTCCAGTGAGCCATTGAAATGTTTTATCTCGTCCTTCTCGAAACTTCACACTATTCAAATCTTCAACGTCATCACAAACCACTAAGTCAGGTCTGTAGTGTCCGTGACGAATGCCTCTGATACTTTGTTCTGTTGAGGCGATTGCAATTCTGGCATCAAAGTTTGATAGGACAATAGATGTTGCACCCCACTCGTCGCTTATTTCTTCAAATGGCCCAATATCTTTTTTCAAAAGTTCGTTAGTTTCCAGTTCCTTTTTGATATTTGAAAGGTGCAGTCTTGCCTGTGATTGGGTTTGGCTGACAATCAAGACAAACTTCTTTTGCTGGGCTCCTACCACTGCCCAAATGGGATAAGAAAGGCTCATCAGGGTTGATTTCGCTGAACCACGAAAGGCAACGAGAACAGCTAACCTTAAATTGATATCTTCCGTTACCACAAACATCTCATGATGAAATGGCGCAAAGGGATAGTTAATGTAATGTCCAAGATAAATGGAGAAAAACCAGAAATGGCTTTTTTTAGCAAGCATTCGGCGGATTGACCGTTTCTTTTTGATTTGAACTAATTCGTCTGGTGTTAAGGTTGGAATATTCATGATTGTTTTTCTTCTGTCACCTCAGGCAAACTGCTAGCCAACACAGAAGCAAGTTTTAATGCTCTCATCACCAATGCTTCCTGATCTGGTGTAAGTTGCTCATCATCTTGTTTAAGCCGTGCGGTGACTTCAACTTTGGTCGCATATGAAGCGTGGTGGTGCTTGAGCCAGAAAATAATGGCTGTTAAGTTTTTATCTCGAATTGCACTCATGAGTTGGGATTCAGCCATATCATTAACGAGAAAGTTTCCTTCTAAGATTGCTTCATCTGCTAGTTTCGCAAACTCCTCATCTTCTTTTCGCCAGCGATAGTAAGTGGCTCGACCAACGCCGACCTTTTCGCAAGCTACTTGCACAATTGGTGTTTTCTTCAGTTGCTCAATTAAGAGTTCTTTATTGCTATCAATCCGTTTTTGAACAGTAGTGTCTTCCATAGTTTAAATTTCAATTTTCTTTGGTTTAATCCCGGTAACTTTTTCAAATCGATCACAAATAACCTGACAATATTCAGGATCAAGTTCGATCATTAGGCACTTTCGTTTGGTTTGTTCACACGCAATGAGAGTGGAACCGCTTCCACCAAAACCGTCATAGACATAACCACCAACGGTTGTGCTATTGAGAATAAGTCGTCGCAGAAGTGGCACGGGTTTCATTGTGGGGTGAAGTTTGCTTTTATTTGGCTTAGGACAAAGCAGGACACTTTTATCTTTTGACTTCATAAACTCATGGGTGCCATACCAACCGTAGACAATCATTTCGTGTTGAGG
>CAZFRD010000042.1:0-2369 GCA_964521215.1 uncultured Pseudomonadales bacterium | reverse complement strand
TGTGCACTCACTAACTATATCAAATCTGCCATTTTGTTTTTAAGGGGCTATATACATCTTAACTGAAAAAGGAAGAAAAGATATGAATCAAGCTGAAAATCCTGCAGTTGTTCCCTATCAAACAGAAATTAACGCTCTGTTAAAAGAAATGATGAAAAATGGTTTAACAGATGAACGAGTATTAGAGATGTTGTGTTTAATCTATCAAAGAAATCAAGTATCTAACAAAATCAATGAACCTTTGCAAGCGAGAAAAAAGGCGTATGAAGATTTAAAAAAAGAGGTAATTAAGAAGGTTACACAAGTTATCGGGGAAACACAATATTCGGGTAACCTCTTAGCAAGAATCGCAGGCATACTCCATGACTTAGAAAGTAATAAAGAAGAAAACAGGAATCAAATGGATGTAGACTTTGAGCAAAGATTAACAGCATTGACTACTCCAAACCCTGCTTGAGGGTGGTGATGTGGTGATTAGTCCATAAGCCCCCTTGAGACAGGGGGTTTTTTCGTAGAAAACACTATATAATCAATTAAATTGCATTTGAAAGGAAAAATGTCAGATAAGAATCAAAAAGAACAATTAGCAGAACTAAGACACTCGGCGGCCCATTTATTAGCGGCGGCAGTTTTGGAGCTCTATCCAGAGGCAAAGTTGGCGATTGGCCCGAGTATCGACGAGGGCTTTTATTACGATCTCGATTTTGGCCAAGCGGGATTTAACGAAGATCAACTCGCTTTAGTCGAAGCCAAAATGCGTCAATTAGTCGTAGATTGGTCAGTCTTTAGCAGGGAAGAAGTCAGCGCCGAACAAGCCAAAGAGCGGTTCCAAGGCAATCCATATAAATTGGAACTAATCGCTGAGCTAGAAAAAGCTAACGAGGTAATTACCCTGTACCAGTCAGGTAAATTTGTCGATCTTTGTCGTGGCGGCCACGTAGAGAAACCAGTCGATCAACTGAAGTATTTTAAATTACTCTCAGTGGCGGGAGCTTATTGGCGAGGAAGCGAAAAAAATCCCATGCTCACCAGAATTTATGGTACGGCATTTTTTTCGCAGGCAGAATTGGATGAATTTCTACGCATCAGAGAAGAGGCCAAACTGCGAGATCACCGCAAACTAGGTAAAGAACTAGATCTGTTTACTTTCTCGGATTTGGTAGGGGCTGGCCTGCCGCTCTGGACGCCCAAAGGCACTTTGCTCAGAAACCTATTGGATGACTATGTCTGGCAGTTGCGGCAGGCCAAAGGTTACCAAAAAGTCACCATTCCACACATCACTAAGAAAGAACTCTACGAAACCAGTGGTCATTGGAGTAAATTTGCTAACGATTTATTCAGAATCATCACCCGCGAAGATCACGAATTTGCCATGAAGCCGATGAACTGTCCGCATCACACGCAGATTTTTAATCATTTGCCTCGCTCATATCGCGATCTGCCTCAGCGCTATGCCGAAACAACCATGGTGTATCGTGATGAACAAACTGGCGAATTGAATGGCTTGTCTCGTGTCCGTTGCATTACTCAAGATGATGCTCATGTCTTTTGTCGAGAAAACCAACTTAAAGAAGAGGCATTCGCGATTTGGGATATTATTGAGCAGTTTTACCAAGCTTGTGGTTTCCCTAAGCTGAGTTTAAGACTAAGTTTGTCTGATCCTGAGCAAATGGATAAGTATTTGGGATCACGTGAGCAGTGGGAAAAGGCCGAAGGTCAGCTGCGAAGTTTTGCTCAAGAGAGAGGGGCGGAGTACACAGAGGCGATCGGTGAAGCCGCCTTTTATGGTCCCAAACTAGATTTTATGACTCATGACTCACTGGGACGTGAGTGGCAGGTAGCGACGATTCAAGCCGATCGCAACATGCCAGAGCGGTTTGATTTGTTCTGCACAAACGAAGCGGGGGAGAAGGAACGCGTGGTGATGGTGCATGCAGCGATTATGGGTTCGATTGAACGTTTTGTTTCAATTCTCATCGAGCACCACGCTGGCAAATTTCCTTTCTGGTTGGCGCCGGTGCAAGTCAAAATCTTGCCAATTACCGACCAGCAACTTGACTACGCCCAAAAAGTAAGCGAACAGCTCAGAGCGGTTAATATTCGGGTAGAAATTGACGGGCGCTCCGAACGGCTCAATGCCAAAATTCGTGACGCTCAACTGCAAAAAGTGCCCTATATGTTTGTGGTAGGTGGCAAAGAAGCCGAGGCGCAAACCGTTGCCGTCCGCAGTCGCGACGCTGGCGATTTGGGGGTTAAATCCATCAGCGATGCGGTCGCTCAGCTAGATAAGCAGTCACATACCTAAACGGATTCTTATGGACTGCACCCCTACCGTTACACACTAACGAACGCAGTTTGATCACTACTTT
>CAZFRD010000041.1:0-2781 GCA_964521215.1 uncultured Pseudomonadales bacterium | reverse complement strand
TACTGGAAACGACATCTATAACTCTATCCAGCCACGCGTTTATTTACTTAAACTACAAAGTCAGGAGGATCGGTGGTGATTAGTATCACCCACCCTTGTTTTGAAAATCCACCGAATACTTACAGTCTTAAGAATGATCAGGGAGAATCATCAGCTAGAGTTATAAGAAATTATTTTGCAGAAGGACTAATTGTTGACGAAGTAAATCAGTATCAGCACTACCACTACACACTGTCTGGTTATTTAAACTGTTTTGCCCAAAACTCATTTTTGGTTGAAAAGATGGAAGAACCTAATACCGCCGAAATTATGCAAGCTGGAACAGACCATCATCCGTACTTTCTGATCATAAAATTGAGAAAACAAATCTGACATGCGACTCAGCGTGGTAGAATGAGTTATGCCAGAAATACTTTCAATACTTTCTCGTCCCGAAGTTTATCTGATTCTTCTTACATGGAGCCTAATTTGGAAAGGGACTGCGTTGTGGCAGTCGGCAACCAAAAGACAGCTGGTTTGGTTTACTATTTTGTTAGTCGTTAATACGATGGGAATCCTAGAGATCCTGTACATTTTTTACCTCCACAAATGGGATTTGGATCAAGGTAAGTTACTTAAGTTTCTAGAAAAAAAGACGGTTAAAAAGTCTTGATCGCACTGCACTTTATTTACAATGAATCAATCCGAATTTGGTCAAGCTTGAAAAACAATCTCACTAGTTATGTATCAGCGAATGATCGGTTATAGTATTCACAATGACCACATTAGAAGAACGAACTACTGACCTCTCATCTACTACCGATAAAGAGTTTTTTGATGAGCAATATGTACTTTATGGACCAATAGGAAGCGACAAATACCTCGAATACGCTCGACAGCAAATTGTTGCTAAGTATGGTTCGCTGTGTGATTCAGAAATTAGACGGCAACGAATTGAGATGTGGCAAAGATATGAAAGGTTACTTGAATTTTTAAAGGCACATGAAACAGACAGCACTCCAATAATTGTACTAGTTCAACAATTTATTAAAGATAGCAGTGGATTTGCAAAAAACCAACTTGAAGAAACACCTCCCGGAGGTCTAGGAATTCATCTCAAGGAAGTGCATGAGTTTACCAATTCATTTTTGCTCACCTCAGATGGTGTGAGTCGTTTTGCTGGACTTATTTCTGACAGAGATGCTAATTTAATGGGCTCTGTTGTGGCAGATATCCATGACCTGTTGAAGTTTTTAGGTTCGATGGATGCTCAGATCATACCGGATCATGCCGTAATGACTGCTGAATTAATCGACAAGACATTTGTAAATAAAAAAGTCGCCTTTGCAGATGGTAGTGAAGAAACTTTAACCAACGAAGATGTTGAATTTGTTGCTGGAGTTGTCGGAGATCATGAAAATATTGAAAAGGAAGAAGGAAGATCGGATTTTATTAAGCAAGATAGAATTGCAAGAGCCAAGGCGCTGTTTTTTGTGATTGACGTTTTGACTGGATCACTCCAGCCAGTTCCAAATAAATCGGAAAGAAATGTAGTTGAGCTCCAAATTGATACTGATCAGCTCTGGAGTCGGTTTGGAGACTTGTATCTTCGACACATGGATCCAACTGAGGGCAAAATTTTTCGGCCTCAATGGGGCTCGTATGCACTTGGTGATCTGTTCGCAACTTTCGACATGTTGGAACAAAATGGCCTGAACGTAGTGTCACCCGATGGGCAAGCTGGACTCACAATCAAGAAAGCACTAAAGGATGTTATGTCCAGAGCGATTAGCTTAGTACTTCAAGCTCAAACTTTTCATGAACAGTACAACGATTTTGTCAGAGATAAAAACATCGAAGAGTTGCAAGAATTGAGTACTAAGTTGAATGAATCTAAATTTGGTCCGCTAAAAATATTCAGAGAAAAGTTGTCTAATGCACTGAACAAGCTTAAAAGTGATCAAGAGATAAATCCTGAAGAATTACTGATTAAAACATTAACTAAAAATGAGATTGAAGAAGTTGAAATGGCTAAAGTTAAGATTGATGGTTTTTAGTCCATTATCAAAACGACTAAATTTGTATTACTCAATCTTTTTCTTTGTTTATCATTTAATTTAGCAGTAACTAATCCAAGCTGATTTGTTAATCCCGCTTTGAGCAAGTTATTTTCTATGTTATTAAATATTTTTTCAACAAAGTTAGACCAATCTGTTAATTGATGGGCTCGCTCAAATAAGCCTCTATACTGTGAGAGAACAAAAAAAGAATTTGGTTTCATTAATGTTGTAACCACTTGACAAACAGATTTTACAAATTTTTCTTGATCAATCATGCCTAATTTCATGATCGACTCCGTAGCTTTTTCCATCTTAACCTCAGACTCATATAGTGTGGTAATCTTAATATTTTTCCCTTCACAGTATTCATGTAATAAAAGATCATCAATAATGTGGTTGCCTACGATCAAATCCATCTTGGGTAGTGTATTGATGTGAAAAAAGTTACTATTGTGTTTTATTACTTTCAAATTTGATCCTACCGCTTTTAGATACCGTTCTATGCTCGAAAGAGAAGCTGCTTCGTTGTCGACTAAGTAGGTTAAACCTTTAAATTTCAGCTTCCATAAAGCTAGCTCGATTTTTGGTGCCCACCCAGGACAGACATCTAATACTATTTTTGTTTTTTTAGTGATAAGCGGTTTGAGGATACAGGTCCAGAATTCTCCTTGCTCATCATAACCATATAAATATAGCCCCTTAAAAACAAAATGGCAGATTTGATATAGTTAGTGAGTGCACA
>CAZFRD010000040.1:0-3321 GCA_964521215.1 uncultured Pseudomonadales bacterium | reverse complement strand
CGAAAAGCTTGGGGGACATTGTCTCACGGGGGTTCGAATCCCCCTCCCTCCGCCAAACACCCTTGGTTGCTCCAAGACCCATCACCTATGTCCAAATAGATTGATGGTATCGGCTAATTTTTCCACAAAAAGTATGAGGATCGCAAAAGAGGCCTGTAAGAGTGAAAAGTCCCCAAAAACCTTCAAAAGGAAAAGTCGTTGGTTCTAAGGTTTTATTTAGGGGTACTATCAGATTTAATCATAGTCAGAAGTATTTTGAATTGCTTATCTGCTTTTAGAGCATGAGTATCATTAGCTGGCATATAGAGCATTTCTCCCATCTTAACAGTAGAGGTCACTCCGGCAACAGTGATAACAGCTTCGCCGTCAACCACCTGCACGAAAGCATCAAAAGGAGTACTATGCTCACTCAAACCTTGTCCTTTGGCAAAAGCAAAAAGCGTTATCCTGCCAGTTGCACTACGAAATATTTCCTTACTGACTATTGAATCATCCTGATAGGAAATACTATCTTGTAAAGAAAGTTGGAAAGATTTTTTAGTAGTAATAGTCATAGGCACATTCTATCAGCTTAATTGATTAATATCTCACTAGCTAACTTACTTTTTAACTAATTTATCAGAAATGATATTGCCATCTTCAAGCTCTATAATTCTGTCCGCCACTTGCGCATATTCTGGTTCATGAGTCACCATGACAATGGTCTGACCCTCTTGATTGAGTTTTTTAAAAATTTCCAAAATTATTTCTGAAGATTCTGTATCCAGATTAGCAGTTGGTTCGTCAGCAAACAAGATCTTTGGGTTGTGAGTGATAGACCTGGCAATACTGACCCGCTGTTGTTGTCCACCAGAGAGCTGATTTGGTAAGTTATCTGCATTATCTTTCAGTCCCACTTTATCTAGAGATTCTTTGGCTCTATCCATTGCAGTTTGCTGATCAATTCCCTTCATAATCATCGGTAAAGCTATATTTTCACTAGCAGTCAAAGAAGGTAGGAGTGCATAATCTTGAAAAATATAACCAATGTTATTACGACGAAAAACAATTTTTTGATCTTCTTTGAGTGCAATAATATCGTTTTCGTCAATAGTTATTTCTCCAGAGCTCGGTCTGTCAAGTAAACTCATTTGATAAAGAAGAGTACTTTTTCCAGATCCAGACTTACCTGTAACGGCTAAGAATTGACCTTCTGGAATGCTAAAGATTAATTCTTTAAGAGCAGTTAGCTCTGTATCTCCCATTTGGAATTTTTTTATTAAATTTTTAACTTTGATCATAATTTATTTTCCTAGAATTGAATCGAGGGTGTTTTGTCTGGTGACCAATCTTGCTGGAATGAATCCAGATATTAGAGAAGTAATAATAAGAATTATGCCCCTAGTTAAAATGTCTCCATTGGTAACAGCCAGTCTTCCTTCTGCGATGGGCAAAACTAAAGGGTGAATGTCTAAATATGGTTTCAAAAATCCCATGAGGAATAAGCTAGCCAGTAAAACTCCAGACAAAGCATAAAACAATGACTGGATGACATAGGAAATCTCAATTGCTTGAGCTGAAATGCCAATCCCTTTTAAGATTCCAATGTATTTTCTCCTAGTGATAGCATTCACAAAAATAACAATAAAAATGGTAATTGCTCCCACAATCAAGGCAATAACACCCACCAAGTTACCTAGTAATTTAAAAGTCTTAGTGATGTCGGCACTACTACCAGGCACCGCCTCATCCGCTGTTTGAATGGTGATATCTTGATTTTTTTCTAAAATACTTTGTAAGTATGATCTAGATTCATCAACTAAATTAGTAGAAGTCAACTTAATGGCAATTTCATTTACATCTAAATTCTCTTGATTTTTCATCTCTCTAGCAGCCGCATCTACTACAAAAATCCTTGAGTCAATTGTATTATTGCCAGTTCCAACAATTCCTTTAATAATAAATTCCTTTTGGGTGTTACCGACTATGATATTGACCACCGAACCCACTTCAGCAGTCTTTAGTTTTTGTTCTGTACTGCTATCAGGCCGATTGGAATATTTTTCAAATAAATTTTTACCCACCAAAACTGAGTTAAAATCTGTATCACTTAAATATTCACCCTCAATAACTTTTTTTGATAAATCAGTCACCTCATTCTCTTGCGCAAAATTTATCCCGGTCAAAACAGCTTGTGAGTTTTCTACAATATCAGTTGGTTCTGTTCGAGTACGATGACCATATTCAACTTTAGCAGGTGTAGTTATTCTAAGTGTGTAACTGTCTAGATTTGGAATTGTTTCAACCGCAGAAGTAATATCTTGGGTTTGTTCAATAATTGATTTTTCAGTACTTGGAGTAATAAAAAGATCTGCTGAGTAGTATTGTTTAAATGAACCTATCATGCCTTGAGCTAAACCCAACAACAATCCGCCAATTAAAACCATGTTTAAAAAAGTTAAGGACATTACGAAAATAATCAATAATGTTGTCCAAGGATTGCTACGCTTTAAATCTCTAATTGCTAAAAAACGACCGACAGTAAATGATGCATTTGTTTTATTCATGTTTTTGTTTTGACTAATCAGTAACAGCTAAAATTTCTAAGCCCTCTGGCAACTCGCTAGCGATCTCTGTCTTTGTCAATCCTTGGTAACCCAAATCAACTTTTACTAATTCTTCTTGCTTATTAGCTTTTTTTAAATAAGCGTGATTATCTTGATATAAAATTGCCGTGTTTGGTACACTCACTACATCGTTGTTTTCATAAGTGTTAATAGTAATGGTAGCTGTCATACCTGGTTTAATTGCCAAAGATGAAAAATCTGATAATTCAATACGAACGTCATAGGTGGTTATTCCTGCAGTTGTAGTACCGACAGTATCAATTGCTGTAACTTTTCCAGTAAAAATAGTTTTTTTATCTGCATCAAATATTATTTGAGCTTCTTGGCCTTCTTTGAGACGAATGACATCAATTTCACTAGCCTTAGCAATAATCGAAGGTGTTTCTAGGTTGGTTACTAATAGAACTGGTTGACCACCCACTTGACTGGCTACACCATCGCCAACACTCTTCAATAAATTGACTACTTTCCCGCTGGCGGGAGAGTATACCGTTTTACTTTTTGTGGCATCCAATGCAAGTTTGGCAGAATTAACTAGTGCTTGAGCAGAAGCAATGTTTTGATCAGCTTGTTTATATTGATTTTCTACATTTTCAAATTCTTTGCGAGTTGTAGTTACCGCTGACTTTATGCTTTCAATTTCTAATTGGGTATATGGTTCTTTAGTAGCTGGATTATCACCACTTTCTGCTAAACGATCGCTCATGAAGTTTAA
>CAZFRD010000039.1:0-3606 GCA_964521215.1 uncultured Pseudomonadales bacterium | reverse complement strand
ACAATGTTTTCCACCATTTGCATGGCTTGGGCGAGGACGTCAAGATCGGCCGAGCCAATCGTAACAATACCCACGCCTTTTTCTTCGTCTTCATCCACATCCACCGTGGCACCAGTGGCTTCAATAATGCCTCGAATGACCTTTCCTCCTGGACCAATCACTTCGCCAATTTTGTCC
Organism: uncultured Pseudomonadales bacterium; assembly: GCA_964521215.1. Lineage (GTDB taxonomy): Bacteria > Patescibacteriota > Microgenomatia > UBA1400 > PJMF01 > DAOQVB01. The sequence continues at coordinate 3,429 of CAZFRD010000039.1, read as the reverse complement.
TTGGGAATTTCAATCTGACGAATCTTGGGTGCAAATTGAGACAACTCTTTTCTTGGTTCGTTGATCGATTTAAGCATTTGCTCCAAGATGTGCAATCTACCAACTTTGGCTTGTGTCAGCGCGGTAACCAAAATATCCTTTGAAAGTCCTGTGAGTTTAATATCCATTTGCAACGCGGTAATACCCTCGGTCGTTCCGGCAACTTTGAAGTCCATATCTCCGGTATGATCCTCAAGACCTTGAATATCAGAAAGGACAACAGATTTTTTGCCGTCACTCATTAGCCCCATGGCAATACCAGCGACTGGGCGCTTGATTGGTACACCTGCCGCCATTAACGATAGCGTGCTACCACATACCGATGCTTGAGAAGTAGAACCATTGGAACTAACCACTTCTGAGACAACATGAATGGCATAGGGAAACTCTAACTGAGCAGGAATGACGGGGATCAAGGCTCGTTCTGCCAAGGCACCGTGACCAATTTCACGTCGTTTTGGAAATCCAAACCGGCCGGCTTCACCAGAGGCATACGGAGGCATGTTGTAAAAATGCATGTAGTGTCGCACTTCATTGCCTTCAATACTTTCGATTCTCTGACCAAGTGAAGGACTACCTAAAGTCGTTATGGTAACCACTTGAGTGGCACCGCGTTTGAACATGGCACTGCCATGAGTTCTTGGGAACACATCAACTTCGGTCCAGATTTGTCTGATTTCCTCTAACTTACGACCATCAGGTCTGACACCTTCGTCGATGATCATGGCTCGACCCACTGCCTTCAATTCGTCATGCACGAGCGATCCCACTAGTTGCTCTGTTAATAGTTCGCTTTCTTCTTTAACGGCTTTCAGTTCTTCAACAATTTGTGTGGCAAATGCTTTGTAGTCTACGGGGATCAATCGACCTTCTTTGCCCACCATTTCTTTGAGAGTTTTGGCGTGATTTTTTGCAAGATGCTTCTGGATCGTAGCTTTCAAGGCTGTGAGCTCTTCTGCCTCTGGGTCGACTAAATCGACTTTCTCCTTACCCACTTCTTTCGCAATGGCGGCAATTTGTTTACACATGCTGGCAAACTGCTCTTGAGCTTTGGTCATTGCCTCAATTACCACTGATTCCTCAACTTCTTTCGCGCCAGCTTCTACCATGACGATGGTTTCGCCTGTACCAGAGACAATTAAGTCTAAATCGCTGGTTTCACGTTCGGTGTGAGTCGGGTTTAAAAGGTACTCGCCACTTTCTTTACGGTAGCCAATTCTGACACCTGCCACTGGCCCATTGAACGGGATTTCTGAGACTGCTAGAGCAATAGCGCTGCCAACGAGTCCAATCATGTCTGGATCATTTTCACCATCAAAGGAAAAAACAGTGTTGATGACCTGAACCTCATTGGTAATACCATCAGAAAATAGAGGTCGAAGTGTTCGATCAATCACGCGAGCACTTAAGATTTCTTCGTCGAGGGGTCTGCCTTCTCGTTTGACCCATTGAGAACCTTTGATAGTACCGGCAGAATACAGTTTTTCGGCAAATTCAACCGAAAGCGGAAAGTAGCCCAAGTTGACTTTGCGACCAAGCGCTACGGTACTATGGACCACAGTTTCGCCACAGGTGGCCAAGACAGCACCGCTGACTTGTTCGGAAAACTTGCCGATTTCAATTTTGATACGTTTATCACCCACGACAATTTCTGATACGTAGGTTTTTGGATACATTGGGTAGGACATGCCTACTCCTTTCTTGTGTCACAAGGTGTGACTGGTTTGGGAAACTTCGAGTATTCTGGAGAAGAGACGTCGTTTGACCTCTGCTCTCTCGAATCCTCCGATCAGTTTCCCAACTATTTTTTAACTACTGGCAGGTAGTATAGCACAACGGGACTATATAGTTTTTAAGCTTGACAGAATGTTCCTTTTATGGAACAATCTAGTTTAGAGTGAAAAAATCAGTGAGAATTGATAAACTAGCAGAAAAAGAAATTAAACATTTTCCAGCTCAAGTTCAATCTCACATATTCGCTGTTCTTCGGTTACTTGCGAGAGACGGGAAACTTGAAGAACCAATTAGTAAAAAAATAGATCATGATCTCTTCGAAATCAGAATTCACTATGGAGGTCAATGGAGAGTGATCTATGCATACTTGGTTGAAAGCTGGATTATTATTTTATCTGCATTTCAAAAAAAAACTCAAAAAACACCAAAAAAAGAGTTGAGTAAGGCAAAGTATAGGTTAAAAGGATATAAAATATGAAACAAACACTTCGTCAAACAGTACTAGATAAAACAATTCCTTTGCGAGAACTGGCAAGAGACTTCACCTCAAAACAAAAAAAGGAAACTGTGAATATTATCAAGTATTACGATGTCTTAGTAGCACTGAAAAAAGCCAGAAAGGACCGAGGTTTTACCCAACAAGAACTAGCTGTAAAAGCTCATGTGCCCCGTACTACTATCACAAAAATTGAGTCGGGTAAACATAACCCCACGCTGGATACTTTAATGACAATCGCTTCGGCGATGAACAAAAATCTGCAGATAAAAGTTGTCTAAATACTGATTTCAAGCATCAAGATTAATGTTTTAATAGCTTATCTTTGCTCTGTTTGAAAATTTATTCTCCTTAGATTAGTTGGTGCTATGGTTTGTCAAACGGATAGTCTTCGCCAAATCCACTAGATATGCGGGCATCAATGTCTTTATGTATTTTTTGAATGACGCCAGAACTGTATTCTTTTTGAAACAAAAGTTGCTTAATATCATCTTTTATTTCTTGATCAAGTTTATCAAAAGCTTCAAGAATATCCGTCCATCTTTCATTCCCCCATCTCGACTCCGACACTATAGTAGAGAGCTGTTTATTATCACTCGGGCAAACTATTTCTGGAATATACCCATAGTAAAGTGTGCCATCTGGTTTCGCATGAAGTATTTTTAAACCTGGCTTACCAGCGAATTCACTTGAGTCAGGGATATTGCCGGCATAAAAAATTGTGGCTGAGCCATCTTTTCCCCTCTTAACAACCAATCGCCAACCTCTATTACTTTCAGTTTTCTGTTCAGGTTTAGTGAACCAACTTCTTATCATTAAAATAAATTTATCAAATGGACTTGCATCATTTTTCTTCTCAGACAAAATAAATTGGAGGTTTGGAATTTCTCTATATGGCAGAGAGTTAGGCTCGGAATTCAAATGTGATTTCCAAACTTTCTGCCACTGGTTGTAGATCACATCTAAGATTATCTGAGCTAGCTGACTCTCCACCCCCTCAGTTTGCAAAGATCTGTCTTGATGCGAATCTTCAGAAAATTCAGCTAAAGTTGAATTAGCCATATAACGTCTATTATATCAATAGATAGCTCATTCTGCTATAATCCGAATTGCCTCATCAAAAATGTAACGCAACATGATTCGATGCCTCATGGAAAAAT
>CAZFRD010000038.1:0-4845 GCA_964521215.1 uncultured Pseudomonadales bacterium | reverse complement strand
AAAGTGATGAATTTACAGCTTGTTATATTTCTTATTGACACCTTTAGCTTTCTCTACCGGATACTTAGCTTCGGTTTCAGACATTTTTTTCGAAAAGGCTTGTTCTAAATCTATATCGAGTTCGTAAGACATCAAGAGTACATTGTGTAATACATCTGCAAGTTCATCAGCGACTTCTTCTTTATTGGTTTTTAAATATTCTTCCAAGTCTTCTGGTTTCTTCCATTTAAAATGATCCCCAACTTCAGCTACCTCTGCCATCATGGATAACACCAAATCTTTCGGCGTATGAAACTGTCGCCAATCTCGGTCTTCCTGAAACTTGGCAACTCTGGCTTGTAATTCTTTTATAGTCATAAGTCGAGATGGAGCGATGAGGATTGAACTTTTCAAACCCCTCATGGAATCAATGCTCCTCAATTGGGATTATAAAACATTTGACCAAGATTTGCTCAACATAACTCTGTTAAAACAGGCTCAAAACAGTTATAATACATGGTATGAATACTAATCGTAGTTTAGCCTCAAGCTCTACGATTACACGCAAAGAGACTGCGACAGATGTCGCACTTTCACCTCCGCCAACTACTCCACAGCCAACAATTGACCCAAAGCCCCTGCATGATTTAGTCAAAGTGATGCATTCAGTAAAGACCGATACTCCAGAAGCCAAATTAAACAAGCACAGTATTAGTGATGGCAATGGTGGCAGAATTGAAATGAACGACCATGCAATCAATCAGACTTTCAAAGGTGTCGAGCCACGAAGAACTCAAGTATTTCGAGGAGTTGAGCAACCCAAACAGAATAGGGAGTAACACATTGAACTAATACTATGATTACACAAACTCATAATTCAAAAGGTGGTGTCAAAACACCAGCAGGAAAAGAAATCACCAAATACAATGCTGTCCGTCATGGAGTGTTAAAACAAGTGCTATTACCTCATGAAGTGACTGATGCCGAAACTATCACTAACCAGTTTATCTGCGAATACGAGCCTCAGACTTTAACCGAAGAATTGTTAATTGAGACAATGGTAACAGCCTACATCCGACGCCAAAGAGCAACTAATGCAGAGCGGGAGTTTTTTATGGAAATCCTCAATCCAGCAGTTTATGAAGAAAAAATAATCACACCACCAACATTTGATAACTCATGGGTAGGCGATGCAGTATCAGGACTGAAAGAACTGAAGCTCATCAAACCAGCCCATTATGCAAGGATTTCTTCAGATAAAGTTGATGCTATTGACCGCACCTTTGCTCGATACATCAATACCTGCGAGAGACAGCTTTTTAGGGCATTACATGAGCTTCAGCGTATTCAGTCTATACGCAAAGGACTAAAACCAACCTCAATGGCTGTTGATTTTATTAGTGAGAGGCAAAGCGAAGAATAAAACTGCGACGAGTGTTACAAACTAGTTCGTTTGGTAAAAATTACTTCTCAGTCTCAGGTTCTGGATTTTTCCTATTTCTGTAGTCTTTGATTTGTTTAGGCAGATTGTACAAGTAAATCAAAAGGAAATCTAAAAATTCGACAACATCTCGTGCTTCTTCCTCTGTAGTTGGTGTTTGGTCAGGTTTAGGATGAGCAGAGTCATTACCCAAATCTCTAACTTCATTTGACCATTCTTTCATGAGTGGAGGTAAAATCCCTTTTTCTGCCAAGTCTTGGATTTCAGATTTTAGGTCTTTACCGACTGCTTTATGTTCCCTCAAAGTAACCTGAAGAGCACTTCTGGCCATAACAGATGCAGCGTCCCAGTTTTCAGCTTCCAACGACCTTTGAGCTTGAACCCAGTATCTTTTTACTGCATCTGGCCAATGTTCTGGAGCTGAATTTGTTTTTATTGGCCATGGTTGAACACGATAGTCATGTAATCTGTGAGAACCATAACTATCATCTGCTGACCATACTACCTGAACATAACCAGCACAGTTATTGCATTTATAAGTATCGAAATTTAAGACTTTTCGGGAGTTGGATTTTTTCTTCTCTGCATGGAAGACTTTTTCATAATTACCACTTTCTTCACAAAAGGGACATTCTATTCGATAAAGAGCCAATTCTTCTCCGCTGTATCCAAATCCATCGCCTAATCTCCACCAGCTTTTCATGAGCCTATTTTATCAGAAAAGTGCGACACCTGTCGCAATGAAGTGATTTTCTCAAAAATACTATCTTTACGTCGTAAAAATTTGTATAATTGCTCGTAGATGGAGACAAAAGCTGAAATGGAAACACTGAAACCAGAAATTGAATGGAATAATAAAGTAAAACTGATTGTTTCAGATGTGGATGAAACAGTCGCTGATTTATTTGTACCAGCTTCACCAGAGATGGCTACTGAACTCAATGGGTTAGTTGATGAGGGTAAATCAATCTTTTTAGTATCTGGAGCAGGCTTTGCAAGTATTAAACGTAGAGTTGTTGATTTAATCCGACCAGAGTTGCGAAAAAAAGTTTTAGTAAGTCATTGTAGTGGAGCAGAAGTAAAAGGTTTTGACGATGCAGGTAATGAGCTAGAACATCCCTATTACAGCATGTATGACAAAACGCTCAATCAAGAACAAAAAGATAAATGGCGTGAGATTGTTAAGCAGGTTACTGATGAATTTCACCTTGAACCACACCCTACAATGCCAGTAAAGCAGTTCAAAGAGGAGTTTGGAGATAATCCATTAGCTGTGATGCTTGAAGATAGGGGGCCACAGATTACATTTGAGTTTGTTAATGCTCATGCTTTGACCACAGAACAGATTGAAAAACTAAAAGGGCACTTCCCTGATTTTGATATGTCAGATTTAAGAATTCCTGTAATGGAAAGGGTTGGACAACTATTAGAAGAAGCAGATGTCCCAATTACTCCGCGATTAGGAGGAATGTTCGCGCTGGATTTGGCAATTAAAGGAGTTTCTAAAACGACTTCCGTTAAATTTGCATTAGAAAATAGTGAAGTCCTCTCCCATTTAGGATTGAAACCCGAGTATATTCAAGACTCTGAAGCTATCGAAATTTGGGGAGATAAATTTTCTGTTATAAACGGTGGTACAGACAGACATATGAGTGAAGCATTGCCACAAGCTGTCCGTTCCATTGATTTTAGACAGGAAAACCCAGAAGAATTTATGCCAGGGTACAATACAGTCGTATGGCCAGGGAATCAACATCTTCACAACGGATTGTTAGAATATTTACAATCTAGACCCCGCACTTCTAAAAGCACCTCCTAAAAAATGATAAAATAGCTTCCTATGGAAGAAGAGTTTTTGGATTTTACCAAATTAAAGTATGTATTGTATGCTCGTAAATCAACAGAGGATGAGTCTCGTCAAATACGCTCTACAGGTGACCAAATTGCAGAATGTAGACAATTAGCTTCAAGAATAGGAATAACCGTAGCAGAGCCTCCAGTAATTGAGGAGAAATCAGCTAAAAGTCCCAACAATCGACCTTTGTTTAGACAAATGCTCAAAGATATTAGGGCAGGCAAATATGACGGTATTCTTGCATGGAACCCTGACAGATTAGCCCGCAACATGCTTGAGGGCGGTGAGATTATCGACATGATTGATGAGGGTATCATTAAAGACCTCAAGTTTGTTACCCATCATTTCACTAGGGATGCTAATGGCAAAATGCTCCTAGGAATGGCTTTTGTACTTTCAAAACAATACTCAGATAAACTTTCTCAAGATGTCACTCGAGGTGTACGAAGAAGATTTACTAATGAGGGTAAAACCCCGACACCAAAACATGGTTATACAAACGAAGCGGGCTCATACTTGCCTGATGGAGACAATCACAAACTAATTTGTGAGGCATTTACCAGAAGAAGGCAAGGTGAAGCGATTGAATTGATTACCGATTATTTGCAGAAAAGTGGGTACTTCCGAGTAGTAAAATCAACAGGTCGTAGGATAGGAATGTCCAAACAAATACTGAGCGAGATTTTTCGTGACAGTTTTTATTATGGTGTTTTAGTGCAGGCAAACCAAAAAGTTGACTTGCGGCAGTTGTACGACTTCATGCCAGCTGTGAGTGAAGAAGACTTCTTTGAAATACAGAGATGGGCATACACCAAGCACCGCATGAAGCCCTCAAAGCCTCATACTAACGCTTTTTACCCACTACGAATGATGGTCTATTGCTCATTTTGCAATGAAAGCATGAGAGTTGGTCCATCTAGTGGCAATACAAAGCGATATTTGTATTATCGGTGTGATAACAAAGAATGCCTACGCAAGAAGAAATCCGTCAGAGCAAAGGTTATTTTTGACTTCATTTACAAACTCCTTGAGAACGGATTGAGACTCACCGAGAAAGAGTACCACGACTATTATGATAATTTGAACAAGCTCACTGATGAGAACAGACAGAAGTTACGGGCTCAACTAAACAGCCATCAAGGAGTACTCAAGCGAGTGCAGGGAGAGGCAAAAGAACGAAGTTTACAAATACTAAAACTTGACCCAAATAGCAGGATTTACAAAGAGAATGCAGAAAGAGTTAGTGAACTGGAAGATGAAGAAGCTGAATTGCAAAAAGACATTGCTAAAATCGAGAGTAAAATTAGAACTCCAGAGGATGATAAATTAACGCTCGAACAATTCTTGAACTTGTCAAAAAATGCCGGTGTTGTCATCCAATCGGCAGATGAGAGAGTCAAAGACATCATTTGTCGAAGAATCTTCTTGAACTTTATGGTTGATGAAGAGAAAGTGGCGTCGTATCAACTAAAAGAGCCATTTGACACCCTCCTAAAACAGAAGGAAATCCTATCTAGTCGGGGTGACAAGAATTGAACTTGCTACCTCTCGGACCCCATCCGAGCGTTCT
>CAZFRD010000037.1:0-5278 GCA_964521215.1 uncultured Pseudomonadales bacterium | reverse complement strand
TTTTTCCATGAGGCATCGAATCATGTTGCGTTACATTTTTGATGAGGCAATTCGCTCTATTGACTTACTTATACTATTTGTTATAATGACGATACCTCAGAAGGTTCTTCCTCACCGGGAGCTACGTTCTGAGACTAAAACATCCCACATCACGTGGGATTTTTTAGTCTCTACGCCCTCGAAACATACTGTTTCGTCGCCGTATCAACAATAATTTTTTCGCCCTTTTTGATGAAAAGTGGCACCTGTACCAATAAACCTGTTTCTACTTCAGCTTCTTTTTTGGCTTGACCTACCGTATCACCCGCCACGGCATCGTCTGCCCGCACCACTGTCATAGTAATTTTGGTCGGCAAGCTCACTCCAATCGGCTTTTCTTCGAACAACAAAACATAAGCTTCCATTTCTGGCAATAATAACTGCAGCTGATCTTCAAGTAAGCCGATCGGCACACTAGCCTGTTCATAATTTCTCTGGTTCATGAACACCACTTCGTCGGCGTCATGATAAAGATACTGCATTTTGACACTGGTTATATCTAGTTCTTCAACTGTTTCGTTAGATTTGAAAGTAAATTCAACCGTGCTTGTTGTTAGCAAACTCTTCAACCGGCAACGCATAAAGGCCGAACCTTTACCTGGACTCATAAAATCAGCTTTTGTAACTAAGTAGGGCTGGTTTTTGAACCGAATATGAGTACCTTTACGAATGTTTCCAGCTTTAATACTTGGCATAACCGGTTATTGTACACCAAACAACTCACTAATTGGAAATGCTGTCACATCTTGAATTTGTGTCGTGTTGGCAAACAACATTGCTAATCTGTCGATCCCGACAGCAATGCCACCCGTGGGCGGTAAACCAAAACGGAGGGCAGATAAATAGTCTTCGTCCAGTTGATATTCAGTTTTTCCCAATTTGCTACGCAAAGCCAACTCAGAACGAAATCTTTGCTCTTGTTCATCCGCATCTAATAATTCTGAAAAGGCGTTGCCTAGTTCTAACCCAGCTAGATAGACTTCAAATCTTTCGGCATATCGAGTATCAGTGGTTTTCTTTTTGGCTAAGGCAGCCAGTGGAGTAGGGTAGTCATATAAAATCGTCGGTCCTCCATTACCTAGGTGAGGTTCAATTCTATTCAGCATCAGTAAGTGAAACGCCTCTTCCCAAGTCACTACCGATGAACAAGTCAGCTCTTCGGAACGAACTTTTGCCACCAATTTCTTTTCATCATGCAGATCTGCTTCACTCACCAGAGCATACTTTTGAAAAGCCTCCGCTACCGACAGACGTTCCCATGGTGCAGAGAGATCGTATTTTTTAGCTTGATAAGCTAATAATATTTTTTTTCCCTCAACCATCACAGCGTGTTGAATATTGGTCGATTCTACTAATCTCATAGCAATGGCTTTAACCATCAACTCAAAATCTGTCATCACATCAGTGTAATCACCATTGACGTGGTACCACTCCAAAATCGTAAATTCGTGATTATGACTTGAACTCAGACCTTCGCCGTTACGAAAACTTTTACAGATCTCAAAACAACTACCAAGCCCTCCAGCAATTAGTTTTTTTATGGCATACTCTGGGCTAGTTAATAAAAATGCTTGTTTATCTGGAAAGTTTTCGGTTTTTAATGTCGTTGCAAAAACTTCCAAAAAAGGCTCAGTGCCCGGCGACCGAACCAACTGGGGAGTGGAAATTTCCATGAAATCATTTTTTTTAAAAAAGGCTCGAATAGCATCAATCATCGCTTCACGAATTTTCAAACGATTGATAAAAAGTGGGTCATGGCGTAATTTTTGCCAAGTACTAACGTGAGATGAGGTCATACGAGGTATAATCAGGCATACTCATGCAGAAGTCAAGTAAAATTCATGCTTACTTAGCTCATTGCGGCGTCGCGTCGCGACGCCGCGCCGAAGAACTGGTTCAACAGGGCAAAGTGAAGGTTAATAACCTCACCGCTAAACTTGGTCAACGGATTGATCCGAGCTTAGATAAAGTTGAAGTTGGTGGCTTGATCGTTAAACCACCGGTTCAGTCGGTCTATTTTCTTCTGAATAAACCCCCAGGAATTGTTTCTACTACCAACGACGAGTTGGGACGACCAACGGTGCTGAGTCTGTTACCCAAAGTTTTATTAAGCCAAGTCGGTCGGCTTTATCCCGTCGGTCGGCTTGATATTGAAAGCGAGGGCTTACTATTATTAACCAATGATGGCGCCCTCGCCCAAAAACTGACTCATCCCCGTTTTGAAGTCAATAAAACTTATCATGTCCAACTCGACCGCCAACCTTCAGGCAAAGCTCTGGCCCATCTTCATCGTGGTGTCAGACTCAAAGATGGCCTCGCCATGGTTGACGATATCAAACCTCTTCGTGCTGAGCACCCGATTGATCAAGCCTGGTTTAGTTTGACGGTTCACGAAGGAAGAAACCGGCTGGTTCGGCGCTTGTGGGAGCGACTGGGATACGATGTCAAACGTTTAATCAGGGTTTCTTTTGGCCAATTTTCACTCGAACAACTTGGGGGGAAACGCTGGATCCAAGTAGATGCTCCCACCAATTAGCAGTTCTTGACATTGTCTGCCAATTATGGCATACTTTTTAGCAGTATAATGTAGTGACTGCTAGAAGGAGGTGTCTATGGCAATAGTTCCATTCAGACCTTTCAGTATGTTAAGTAATTGGCCAAGTGTGTGGGATGATGAAGACTTACTTGGCGGTTCTGGGTCTAACAACAACCTCGATGTGTACGAAACTGAAGACGAAGTGGTGGTAAAAGCCAACGTAGCTGGAGTTCCAGCCGATAAAGTCGAGGTCATGTTTGAGAAAGGTGTGCTCAGAATTAAAGCTCAAAAAGAGGAAGAAAATGAAGATAAACAACGCCAACACTATAGTCGATCGTCCTGGAACTATTCATATCGGGTAACCATTCCAGGAGTCAGTATGCTAGATCACAATGTGGAGCCTGATGCGGTCATAAAAGACGGCGTGGTTAAAGTCACCTTCAAAAAAGCTGAGGCTTCCAAACCCAAACAACTTAAGGTAAAATCTGCTTAGTGTTTCATACTCCACGCAAATCTTTGTCTGGAGTCAATGAAAACAAACCCGGGGTTTGATCCCCCGGGTTTTAATTGTGGCTATTGCGATCATTTGTCGGGGAGACAGGGCTCGAACCTGCGACCTCGCGCTCCCAAAGCGCGCACTCTAGCCATCTGAGCTACTCCCCGTATTTCCTATATTCTAGCTGTCATTCTGTCTCTAGCCATCCTGCCCGCAGTGCTACGCACAGCGTTGCAGGCGGGCTGAGCTACTCCCCGTATTTAACCGCTATTGTAGCGCATGATCACTAAAAAGGGACTTTAAAATTAATCGTAAATCCAAAACAGCATGCCTCGATGTAAGAAAACTTCTGTCAAGATAAATGCAACATAGCAGGTGAGCAAAATTAACCCCTCTAGTAGAGAAATCGTGTTTTTTGTCCGAGCAAAGTAATAAAAAAGTAGCAGTCCACTTATAGAAAAAAGCAAACTCACTAAATAGCTGTTGCTCAGCAATATTGGTTTACCATAAATTAATGTGAGCACGCCCAAAAGAAAAGTGTTAAACGCCGCAGATCCCACATAGTCACCAAAAGCCACTTGGTTGTTTTTCATAAATACCGATCTTAAAACCAGTGATAATTCTGGAATATTTGTACCAATGGCAATAAACAATAAACTAATCAGGAAAGGGGAGACATTGAGTAAGTCTGAAAAGTACTCAGTTTGTTCAACTACAAACCGACTGGCAATAAAAATAGTCGCTACTCCAAATACTATTTTTAGTGATTCACGACTTAAGGTAATGCTCGATTGCTGACTAATATTTTTGATTCTCTCCAAAACCCCTCTTTTTGTTTGAATACTGACCAATAAAAAGCCATAGAAAATGACCGCAATTAAGCTATCAATTTTGCCCACCACTCCATCCATGACGAGAATTACCGGTAGAGCGATAACGACCAATGAAGCGGGCAAGTTGAAACCTTGGAATTCATGTGAGATTCGGATTGGCCGGCCAACGATGGCTAAAAGCGGAATCAAAAGCATAAAAATTACAATTGAAGCGCCAATCAGGTTACCGACATAAATTTCTGGATCATTTTCAAGTATTGAATTAATACCAACAGATAGTTCACTGATAGAAGTGAAAAGACCCAAAACCAGGAATGATATGGCAAATTGAGAGACCTTTAAAGTCCTGGAGATGCGCTCTACGGCTTTGATTGCTAGTCCAGACCCAACCCAGATGCCGACAAAAGAAAAAACGTAGATTAAAACATGAGCCAGCATAGCGGTGGTTTGATTAATTTTGGCTACTCGGTTTTACAGTATTTTTTGATGGATGAAAAGTCGATACTATAATTGTCCGTTTGGAAGTAAAGCGTGCCTTTGTTTACTGGCACTCCACAAGTGGTGTTGAGTTTGCCGTCCCACTTGGGGTCTTCGATCTCTCCGCCATATTTGATTTGGCAAACATCGTCTGCGAAACCTACTATTTGTATAGTGCCCGAACCAAAACCAAAAGCGAAAGTCTTTTTATCGGGAATACATTTTGCAAAGTTAATAATAATGGTATTGCCATTTTTTTGAATGGTCGTATTCGACAAATCTTCAGCTTTTAAATAACTGTCTTCAACTGGCAGTAGAGAAAATTTTTGCTGAATTAAATAAACCGCACCAAAAACAACAATCAATAGTAAAAATATTTTCATGAGCCAGTACTAGTGTAGCAAATATAAACAGTTGGAAACAACTCAATTAGTTGCTAAACCTTATGATAATAAACCAACTTTGAATTTCAGGTTTTAATAATTCTTATATGATCAATCTTCGATTTTTAGCGTGATTTCTTCGCCGTGACTTGAAATACCTGTTACCTTCACCGTTTTAGAAATATCTACTCCCAACTTTACAGATTGCTTCAATCTTACAAATAGATTAAAGCTTGTTGTTCCTTGTCCCGATCCAAGCATGCAAACCAAAGAAACTTGCCCAGAAGTCGGCATTCCTGCATATGCTAAACGTATAACTGGCATTGAAAGTTTACTTTCGACAATACAAAACTGACCAATTTTTAGATGAATATCTTCCATATTTTATTCACTTCCTTGATATTAAATATATTGTATTTGTAACTTTATGTACATTTGTGTGACTTTTGTAACTTATTGAGGAGACCGTTCCAAAACGGTCACCTTTTTTGGTAATTTTAGACTGATTCATTAA
>CAZFRD010000036.1:0-6485 GCA_964521215.1 uncultured Pseudomonadales bacterium | reverse complement strand
TAATCTTTTAACTCGTAAGCAAGTAAGCATGAGAATTGGTATCCACTACGATACCCTCCGAAGCTGGAAGAAAAAACAACTTGTTCCAGTTATCTATAGAGCAGGCAAGGTTATGTATCAGGAAAGTCAGTTAGACCAACTCGTCGAAATCTTCAAATCAAATAATAGCCCTCGATATCGACATCTTGTCGCCAAAGCGAACTAAAGTAAATCACACCCCGTGAGCGCGTTCTCCTTTATGAAAGGAGACGCGATGCAAACACCACCCGTCATACACCATATACCAATTTCGGAGCTTAACCCCGCTCCATATAATCCCAGAACTTGGGATGAGGAAGCCCTTAAACAACTTTGTGAAAGCATTACAAAGTTTGGATTTCTTGACCCAGTTATCGCCAATAACCACGAAAATCGCAGAAACGTGGTCATTGGTGGACATATGCGTTTGGCAGCCGCTAAAAAAATTGGCATGGGACAAGTGCCGGTTTTATATGTTTCCATTGCCGACGTTGAACGAGAAAAAGAACTCAATCTTCGCTTAAACAGGAATACCGGCCAATGGGATTTTGAGCTCTTAAAGCAATTTGATGTCGAGATGCTCTTGGATGTTGGTTTCAATGATTCGGATCTCTCTGCTGTCTGGGACGATGTTTTGACCATTGAAGACGACCATTTTGATGAAGCAAAAACGTTACAAGAAATTACTATACCTACTACTAAGCCTGGTGACCTTTACAAATTAGGAAACCACTATTTGTTATGCGGTGACTCTCGAGAAGTAGAAAGCGTAAAACGATTGCTCGGAAAAAACCAAGCTTCGATGATCTATCTAGATCCTCCATATAACATCTCGCTGGACTACAACAAAGGAATCAGTACTAAGGGTAAGTATGGCGGTAACTTCCAACAGGACAATAAAAGCTCTGCAGAGTACCAAAATTTCTTGCAAGAGATCTTAATCAATGCACTTAGCGTGGATTCACCAGATTGCCACGTTTTTACATGGTGCGACCAAAATTGGATCGGTCTTGTGCAGTCAATTTATCAGGATCTTAATCTCGATCTGAAGCGAGTCTGTCTGTGGGTCAAAAACAACCACAACATGACTCCACAGGTAGCCTTCAACAAAGCGTACGAACCATGTGTGTATGCCACCCGTGGCAAACCATACTTAGCACCAATTAATAACCTCAACGAGGTTCTTAACAAAGAGGTTGCAACTGGCAATCGCACCTTGGATGACATTCTCGATTTACTTGATCTTTGGTTGGTGAAACGACTTCCTGGTCAAGACTATGAACACCCTACCTCCAAACCACCAACCTTACATGAAAAACCACTACGCAGGTGTACGAAACCTGGTGATGCAGTCGTAGACCTGTTCGGCGGCTCAGGCTCTACCCTGATTGCCTGCGAACAACTCAAACGGCGAGTGTTCTTATGCGAAATTGATCCTGTCTTTTGCGATCTGATTATCAAGCGGTTTACAGAACTTACTGGAAAGGAAGCAATACTATGTCAGTAAATACAGGAAGCATGTTTACACTCGGTGAGCATCGGTTGATTTGTGGAGATGCTGCAGATCCTCAGATAGTCAAAAAGCTCGTTGGTGAGCAATCAATCGATGTAGTCCTGACGGACGTACCCTATGGTGTTGGATATGTGGAAAGCAAGCAAGATTTTACGCAGTCGGTTGCCAAACAGAAGATTATAGCCAACGACCAGTCTCAAACCAATGCTCAGTACCAACAGTTCATGCAAGACTGGATTCGGGCTGTTAAACCATACCTAGCCAGCAAGAACGCCTTTTATGTCTTCAACAGCGACAAGATGCTCTTTGCACTAGAGGATGCCTTTACAGCTGAGGGTGTGAAGTTTTCCCAACTGTTGATTTGGATCAAAAACAGTGCAGTGGTAGGCCGACTAGACTATCTCCCTCAACACGAACTCATTGCTTATGGCTGGCACGGTAGGCACAAATTTATGAAGTCCAAAGACAAAAGCGTTTTGTTTTACCCCAAGCCTAACAAATCAGTACTCCATCCCACTATGAAACCAATTGGACTGCTACGGCGACTCATTCTTAACAGTAGTAACCGTGGCGAAATCGTCTATGACTGTTTTGGCGGATCGGGATCGACACTTATTGCTTGTGAACAAACTAAACGGAAATGCTTCATGGTTGAACTTGATCCTGATTAC
Organism: uncultured Pseudomonadales bacterium; assembly: GCA_964521215.1. Classification (GTDB taxonomy): domain Bacteria; phylum Patescibacteriota; class Microgenomatia; order UBA1400; family PJMF01; genus DAOQVB01. The sequence continues at coordinate 4,283 of CAZFRD010000036.1, read as the reverse complement.
TGCCAAACCATTATTCATCGTTGGGAAAAACTTACTGGTGAGAAAGCGAGGCAGATATGAGCAAACCAGAAGAATTAAAGAAATTACTTATCGAACAGCTCAAAAAACACCTATTGTTCAAATGGCTTGCGAGAAAACAGGAGTTGCTCGCTCAACCTACTATCGCTGGAAAAAGCAAAATAAGGCTTTTGCCAAAGAAGCAGAAGAAGCAATCGTAGCCGGTGAGTTACTGATCAACGATATGGCCGAAGCACAGCTACTTTCCGCTATTCGGGATAAGAATCTTACTGCCATCATATTTTGGCTCAAACATCACCATCATCGCTACGCCACCAGAGTTGAAGTTACTGCTCAACTCAAACGAGCTCCAGAGGAACTCACGCCAGAGCAGGAAGCCGTTGTTATGAAGGCACTGGGCATGGCTACGCTCATTCCGCCAATTATTGAGCAGGAAAATGATGAACCAGAAATAGAAAGTACCACAGAAAAGGAGTCAACATGACCGAACCACTCAATCAACAGGAATTACAGATGATTAAAGAAAACCGAGATGTCCGGGTGACCTTAGCAAAGCAAAGTCATTATTGGTTTTTCTCACTCTATTTAAGCGAGTATGTGCAATACCCCTTTGCACCCTTCCATAAAGAAATGTTTGCCATTACTGAAGATGAGTTAACTCGGATTAGTGCGGTCGTAGCTTTTCGTGGATCGGCCAAAACCACCATTATGACCACATCCTTTCCCATTTGGGCAATTACGGGAAAGTTGCAAAAAAAGTTCATTCTTATCTTAAGTCAAACACAACAGCAAGCTCGTTTGCACCTGACCAACATTAAGCGAGAGCTAGAAAGCAATGAACTGCTCAAGGAAGATATTGGACCATTTGAGGAGTTCTCAGATGAATGGGCGGCTAACTCAATTGTGCTTAAAAACTATGGAGCGAGAATTGTGGCGGCTTCAACAGAGCAGTCCATTCGAGGTATCAAACATGGTCGCTACCGTCCTGACTTAGTAATTTGTGATGATGTGGAAGATCTAAACTCTATAAAAACCCGTGAAGGACGAGATCGAACTTTCAATTGGCTCACCGGTGAGGTGCTTCCTATCGGAGATGATAGCACCAAGATTGTCATTGTTGGCAATTTGCTTCATGAGGATTGTTTGCTCATGCGACTCAAACAGCATTTTGAAAATGGCAAAATGAATGGTCGATTCTTAGCTGTGCCTTTACTCTCAGAAGATAACCAAATTGCCTGGACAGGGCGATTTGCCAACATGGAGGCAATCGAAACTTTAAGAAAAACCATTGGCAACGAGGCCTCTTGGTACCGTGAATACTTGCTCCGCATTATTGCTGATGGTGATCGAGTTATTCAGCGGGAGTGGATTAAGTATTATGACGGACTGCCTCCACTAAATGGGAGCGGTAATAGTTATAGCTACGCTGCAATCGGTGTTGATTTAGCGATTAGTCAGAAAGAATCAGCCGACTACACTTCCATGGTGGGGGCATTGGTGTTTGGACATGAAGATAAGCAAAAAATCTATATCATGCCCAACCCTATTAACCAGCGACTTGACTTTCCAAGTACTGTTGAGTCAGTAAAAGTAGCTTGTAAGGGTATGTGTGCTGGCAAAAAAGCCAAAGTATTTATTGAGAGCGTTGGATACCAGGATGCCCTAGCACAGTGGCTAGATCATGAAGACGTAGATGTTGAAGGAGTGAAAATTGGTTCAACTGATAAACGAACTCGGTTAGCTCTTACTTCTCATCTCATTCGCAATGGCAATATTTTATTCCCCAAAGAAGGCTGTGAGGATCTGATCGAACAAATGGTAGGACTCGGTGTCGAAAAACACGATGACTTAGCTGATGCCTTCTCCATTTTGATCAATCAAATCATGAAAACCAATAAGCATATGCCTCGGATTTGGTTTATTAGCGGAGATGAGCTGTTCGGCGGTGCGAGAAGAAGAGGTGGTTTAACTAGAGACCTCAGGAATGATCCCTATGGATGGTAATACTGAGGCTAGACTTACCCACCAATCGCGGTACCTTGTGTCCTTGATGAAAGACATAATACCAGATCAAAATCTCCAAAAAGCCCTCGACATCCTCGACCAATGCGTCCTAGCCTTCAGGTTCTACACCGCCACGAAGCAGGATAAATATCTAGATGAGCTTTCTTGGGCAGTGCGAAGGCTCAATCAATTATTGAACCAGAAAGGAGAAAACCATGAGTGATATTCGATATTGCTTGTACGCAAGAAAATCGAGTGAGTCTGATGAACGTCAAGCGATGAGTATTGATGGACAAATTAGCGAGATGCTAAAAATCGCTAAGCGAGAAAAAATAAATGTGGTCGAGACAATAACGGAAAGTCATTCTGCAAAAGAATCTGGACAGAGACCTCAGTTCACTATTCTGCTGAATAAGTTATACGAAGGAAAATTCAACGCCATTCTGACATGGGCACCAGATCGTCTCAGTCGTAATGCTGGAGATCTAGGAAGAATAGTTGATTTAATGGATCAGGGCAAATTGCTTCAAATAAAAACCTATTCACAATCATTCACGAACAATCCTAACGAAAAATTCCTCCTCATGATTTTGTGCAGTCAGGCAAAACTTGAGAACGATAATCGTGGAGTAAATGTAAAACGAGGTTTAAGAAATAAATGTGAGTTTGGTATCAGACCAGGACTTGCTCCTATCGGTTACAACAACGTACTAAAGGCCAATAGAATCTCTACCGTTGAATTAGATCAAGAGCGAGCTCCAATTATCAAAGAAATCTTTGAAAAAGTAGCCTACCAAGGATACTCAGGAAGAATGGTTAAAAAGTGGCTTGACGACATTGATTTTAGAACTAAAAGTGGTTGTCGGATGCCACTGAGTAAAGTCTATGTAGCTTTGCAAAATCCATTTTATTATGGTGAGTTTCAATATGGAGATAAGTGGTATAAAGGAACCCATAAACCTCTGATCAGTAAGACACTCTTCGAAAAGGTACAGATCCAACTACAAGTTGCTCCCAAGCAATGGAACAAGCAACTGTTTCCATTCAAAAAAATTTGTAAATGCGGATCATGCGGTGGAAGCGTGACAGCTGAAATTAAGTATCGAAGAACAAAGGCAAACCAAGTAAACACTCACATTTACTATCACTGCAATCGCATCAAAAAATATGACTGCAAAGAGCCATACATTACTGAGCAGGAACTCATTACTCAGCTTATCGGACACCTGCCAGAAATTAAGCTCAACACAAAATATTTGATGACAGAATTTGAGACTGAGGTCAAACGACTTCAGCATCTAAAAGCTACGGTGATAGATAAATTCACACCACGATTTGAACTGACACAGCATAATACCGGAGCTGAAAATACTGATGATGTGACTAACTCTCAAACAGAAGTTATTCGAGAGTATTTGCTCCATGTGCTTCAATATGGAACTCCTGAGGAGAGATTGAAAATATTGGGTGGGGTGAAATCAAAGTTTGAATTAAGAGATCGGCAGTTACAGCTCATTAGTTAATTGCTTGTCCAAAATATGAAGCTAGTGGCTTTTTTCATAGTTCTTTTGTTAGCTGGTTTAGGAGTTTGGAAGTACCAACAAAAAAACGCAGCTGAACAAATCAATTCTTTTGAAGAGTGTGCTCAAGCAGGTTATCCAATTCTTGAAAGTTATCCTGAACAGTGCAGAATACCAGACGGAAAAAGTTTCACCAGATTAATTGCTGATCAACAAAATCTTCAACAAGAGACCATTGAAGAAATTGGATTAAGTTTCCAATATCCAGCAAATTTGGTATATCGCAAAGAAATAGCAGATAACGATGGAAATATTCGTACTGCGGGCCTTTTCTTAACCAAAGGCTCTGAGCAAAATCCTGAATACCAACTGTATGGCTTATATGAGAATTACAGAGATGCAACTGAGGCAGATCTCGAACGAGCCAAAACTGAAATGGATCCAACTACCGTCAAAGAAGTAAATATTAACGGCTACAAAAGTGTTGAGGGATTAATTACTGGACCAAAAACTCGTTACATTACAATCATCTTGAAAGACAATAAGCTTTTTTCTGTTTCAACTTTACCTCCAACTGAAGAAAACAAAAGTATTACTCAGCAAATTTTAACTACTTTCCAATTCAATTAAGATTAGACCTTAGAACAAATAGCACTTTTATTTAAAAACAGTCTTGACAAAATTACTTTATGGCATAAAATATTAATTGCATAAAGTATTTTTAAACCCAATCCAAATATG
>CAZFRD010000035.1:0-8583 GCA_964521215.1 uncultured Pseudomonadales bacterium | reverse complement strand
ACCCATGACCCCCATCTTACCAAGATGGTGCTCTACCCCTGAGCTACTTCGGCGCCAAACAGCCCTGATCAAATTCAGCCAAGGCATTATACCAACAAAGTTCAGAGAAAAAATAACTAACCACCAGTGAGCACCCGCGTGTGAGAGACATTTGTTCCCGCATAAAGCGAGGTGGGCAGGAAGCCAAGTACCATTACGGCACCCAGACAATCCATCGGCCCTAACATAATCTATCCAGGAAAATGCCATGTCTCTCACACGCGATTTGTTAAAGTGCCCACCGCACTCTGATCGTAACACGATCCAACAAACCAACGCAAGTTTAGCGCAAACAATTTAGCGCAGAGATTTTAGCCACTTTTTCAACTCTGGTCCAAAAGAGTCATGAGCTAGCATAAATTTAATATGAGCTTTCATATACCTGATGGGATCACCGGTAGTCATCCATTCGCCGTCAACCACTTTAATCCGCACGTCGCCCCGCTTCGACATCTGGTCATTGGCATCTTGCAACCACAACTCGTCATCCAAACCAATGGCATCAACCTTGAGGTAATCAAAAATCTTAGGCGTCAGCACATACCGACCGTAAGAAGCAAGGTTTGAAGGAGCTTTGGTTTTTTCTGGTTTTTCAATGACTGTTTCAATTTGAACATCACTACCAGGCTTTAATTTGATAATTCCATAACGATCTACTTCGCTCTCCTCTACTTCTTGAACCGCTAGGACTCCGTCACACGGATTAGCATTAAAGTAGTCAACAATTTGCTTGACCGCACTGACTTTACTCAGGACTAAATCATCACCCCACATCACCACAAAAGCTTCATCATGTTCAACTAAATCTCGGGCCGTCAGCACTGGACGACCATTACCGTAGGGCATCCGTTCGTCTTGGGGCATAATGGTAATTTTTGGCAACTTAAAGACTTGCTCAACCTTATGCCAGCGGTCTAACTTACCTTGACGGATCATTAAAGTGCGAATATTAGTAGCGCTACCATAAAAGTAATCCTCAAATTTTGTCACTTCACCCGGTGAAGCAATAATAATCACTTCTTCGATTTCGGCTTCAGCGCACTCCTCGACCAGATATTGAATAATCGGCTTATCAATAATGGGCAGCATTTCTTTAGGAAAAGTTTTGGTAATTGGTAAAAAACGTGAACCAAAACCGGCGGCAGTAATAATAGCTTTCTTGATTTTTTTCTCTGGCATAATTAGAATTTCACTTTCGTAAAATGGAGTAACAACTACTACGACCCAGTAAGTATACAACATTAGAACAACTCCAAAAAATAGTCTTCCCCATAAACGTCTGATTAGTGTAGTATTAAATGGTAATGAATCGTAAGCCTGCGTGGCACGCTGTTTTGTCTCTGGCTACTGGCCGAATAAAAAGCCAGATTTCTGCCCTATTTTTGGTTGGTGGTCTCTTTATACTACTACTTAGCTCGATTGGGTTGATCATCGGTCTGGCCAATATATCTTCACCGCAAGATCTGCGCCAACAAGCTAGTTCTCCTGGAGGCACCGTCGAGGTTGTACTTCAACCACCCACCTCTTCCACCCTCGTCAACCAAAACCTGCCGTTGATGGTGGCGCTTGATACCAAGGGCATGCAGGTGGACGGAGTCCAACTAGCCCTGACTTTACCAATCAGTTTTACCAATCCAGTTGCCCAAGTTAGTTCAGCCTTACCCATCCAGATTGTTTTCCAACAACTAGAACAAAATTCTAATAACAATATTCTTAAATTAGTAGTGATTAACAACCAGATCTCCCAGCCATTTGCTACCACTAGCCTGGAGCCCATTCTGCAAATTAACTCATCCCCAACTCAAGCAGGAACTTTTGCAGTGGGCGCAGATAATACACGCTGTTTTGTGACTCGACACAACTCGGATCCACCAGAGGATGTACTCAAACCCATTACCCCCATCTCGGTGGTGATTGCCAGCGGTCCTGCGGTGACAGCCACACCAACACCCACGGGTCGACCTTCGGCTACACCCACGCCAACCACCCGACCTTCAGCAACTGCCACACCAACTCTTCGGCCCTCAGTCACCCCCTCACCTACGAGCAGGCCCTCAGTCACACCAACACCTAGCAGATATCCAACAGTTACTCCAGCCTCAACCTCACAATGTAATTCACAATGCAGAACTGATTTAGAATGCCCCAGTCATTTATTCTGTTATTTTGGTGGATACCCCATCATTCCCAATATTGGAAAATGCAGACTCCCAAGTAATCCCAAAAACTCTCAATGTCTAGCCATTCCGTCTCTCACCCCAACTCCAACTCTGCCGGCGATTTCACCACAGCCATCAACTGCACCAATTTGTAATGCACTGTGTCGGTCAGACTTAGAGTGCTCCAACAACTTAATCTGCTACTTTGGCGCCAACAATACTCAGGATAGTGGTTGGTGCCGACTCAAAGAGAACCCAACGAGTGAAACCTGCAAGCCAGTCTTAACCAAGGTTCCCTGGCTCGCTTTCACCGCTCAATTGCAGGGACTAACCAAACCCAAGGTGGCAACCAAAGCCCAAGTTACTCTCGTTGTTCTGAACCAACTAAACCCCGCAGCAGACGTGGTACCAAAACAATACAGTTTTGACGTTGAACTGATAACAGATAGCAATGGTTTGCTCTATCCAACCAACCAACTGTTACTAAATGGTGTGCCAACTGATCAAAAATATGCCGTGCTTGTCAAAACCAGTTGGTCGCTTCGCAGAAAAATCGGCGAGATAACCATTGTGTCGGGAGAAAATAAGTTATCACCAAATTGGTCTAGAGCTCCGCTGTTAGTCGGTGATTTTGTGACTTCACCTCAAGAACAATTTAATCGCATCAACATACTAGATTTAAGCGCGATGCTCAAAGTTTTCTCTAGTTTGGTGGTTCCAATTACGCCTGATAACCAAAAGTTTGACGTCAACTATGACAATCAGATTGATATTTTGGATTTGTCTATCGTCCTGAGTAATTACACTCAACTAGAAGTAGTGGGAGATTAATTATGAAACTACAGCGAATAATGACTTCATTAGGTCTCACTACATGTTTAGCCTTGGCACTAGCTGGTTGTGGACTAACTCAACCCAAGCTATCAGAAGTCGCCTCACCCATGCCAAATGTTGAAAACTCATCGCTGACCGCTACTATTGAACTGGAAAAAGTAGATGAGGCGAGTTTTAGCGCTCAATTGAACTATCGTAGCTCAGATACCGTTGCCTTGTCTGGTATGGCACTGCGTTTAGTTTTCCCCAAGCAAGATGCGGGGGCTAACATCGAGCCATTCATCATCCCCGAAACCACCAGAGCCAAATTTTGGCAACCACTCATCAATCAACTTGACTGTACATCCGACTCAATTAATTGCTATGCTGATCTTGCTTTATTAACTCTTAGTCCCAGTGGTAGTGACTTTTCCGGTCTGGAACAAATTGTCGGCCTCAATCCAGAGTTATTTACTGCTACAACCCTAGCCAAAACTGCTTTAGACACCGAAATCAGTAAGGTCACAACTAAAGAAGCGGCGGTAATTACACTTGACTTAAACAACACAGTAACAGCAAAATAAACATAAAGTCTCATCGTGCTCAACTCACTTACCAGCAACTTCCGCTCGCCCAAAGCTATAGCCATCACCATTGGCGGAGTTTTAATCATGAGCGTCGGTGTCATCATTGCACTTGTCATTACTAGCAGTTCGACTGATCCAAGAAAAAATGCCTCGGTACCAGGGGGAACGGTGGAAGTATCGATGAGTCCCTCATCCAGAACTTTGAATTCCGGCGAATCAACCACAGTCACTGTGTCTTTAGACACCAAAGGTACGCCCATTTCTGGGGTAGCTGTGCGAGTTTTTTACCCATTCACTGGCAGTGCGCCAGCTCTGACCGCCTCCAACCCTAACCCACTAATCGCCCAACAAGATAACAACTGGAGTTGCCAAGTAGTATCAACCACCGTTGATACTAATATGGTCAAAATTGATCTGGGTTGTCTCTACATTGCTCAAGCAGGCTATATTAGCAATGTTGCTGTACCACTCGAGTCATTCACCCTCACCGCCGGTTCTGTAACTACCAGCACTCCCTACACCCTAGCCTTTGAGCCAGCCAGTACTGTCGTCACCTCCAAAGCCACTGGCGAGGATATCGCCGCCATTCCCACCAATACTAGCGTCATCACGGTGGCTCCAAACAGCGCTACCGTGCCATCTCCCACTCCCACACCCACGACCACGCCCACACCAACAATTTCAACCAACTCAACACCAACTCCCACACCCACACTCACTGCTGGCTTAGCAACTTGTAATCAGACTTGCATTGCCACCAGAGACTGCGCCTCGGGGCTGAGTTGCCTGAGTGGTCGTTGCCGATCGGACCGTTGTGCCAGTGATACCACCTGTCTGTGTACAGACCTCAACGTAGCCAGCCAAAGCGGCACTACCCAGTTACCCGAATCAGGCGGTGTGACTTACACACTGTTATTAATTGTAATGGGCAGTTTACTGATGATCTCTGGTGGAAGTTACCTGCTGGCAAGAATTGCTTATGCAAACAAAAACAACTAAAAACCAACCGAGTCTCACCCAACTGGTGCTCCGACCACTCAACTTTGTCAAAATCATTGTGACAGGTCTAGTAGTAACATTTGGTTTGGTCTTTTTACTCCTGATTATTCTCACCAAACCCTATCAGCAGTCGCAGGATATCAGACAACAGGCAATTGAGAGACAAGAATGTCTTTCAATGACGGACTTACCCAGAAACGAATGTGAGACGCTAGTGACATTCTACGAAAGTACCAATGGGATTGGCTGGATGATCAATAATGGTGAAATTCCCTGGTTCTCAACTCCAAGAGCTTGTGAGTGGGTAGGCATTACTTGTACCGGCAACCCCAATTTAGAAATGCCAGAACCAGTGATCAAAAACCTAGTCGCTATCACCCTGCCAGGAAAAAAACTCAGTGGTACCTTACCTCCAGTTTGGGAGACTTTTAGTCAACTGGTCCAAATCGACCTGAGTTACAACACCTTACTTAGAGGACCACTACCCGCCGATTTTAAAAATTTAGAGCTCAATAAATTGTTAACCTTCGGCACCGGACTTTGTCTGCCAGAGAGTCTAGCTAGTTGGTACCGGACGATTCTCACTACTGATGGTTTGCCGTTGTGTACTATTGTTCCCCCTGCTATCTCACCAACCGCAACACCTACTCCTACTAGAACCAGCGGCACTGGGACTGCCACCATTGTTGGCTGTAACCAAATTTGTCAGAGCAACAGTAACTGTAGTAATAATTTGCGTTGCTACGAATTGGACGGTAGCAAACGTTGTCGCTTAGCGACTAACCCCTCCAGCGATGTGTGCCAAGGTATCCCTGACCAGGGTCTAAATTTTGCCTGTAATGAATACTGCAGCGATAGTAGTGAATGTGCTGGTGACCTGACTTGTTGGTACAACCGCTGTCGTGAAGCGGCTAATGTATCGAGCGTGAGTTGTACCCCGCCAGATTCAGAACTGAGAGATTTGATGCAAAATAATTGTGGTCAAACGTGCAACAGCAACCGAGACTGCGTCGTCAACATGCGTTGCTATTACGGAAGTTGTCGTTTAGCTATCAATCCTACCAGTCAAACTTGTACGGCTGTACCCCCCGTTAGATTAGCAACTGCAACTCCATTTCAAACGAAGGGAGGTCTGGGTACTTCCGCCACTACCTCAGCGGAAGCTTCTAGTACAGCAGAAATTACAGAGCCAACGCCAACAATCGTCGAACCTACCCCTGCCCCCCCAGTAACAAAACTAGAATTGAGCCCCTTAGACCGATTACGTGGCTGGTTTTCGCAGTTCCAACTGCCAACTTTTGAAAGTGCTGGATTCTTAAACCTACTACAATCAAAAGGTCTGCTGGTGGGGTTGGTCATTGCTGGCTTAGTTCTATTATTACTCGGTATTTTTTCTGGCAAAAAGAAAAATTCACCCAAATCAAAAATCCTGGCATCCCCACCTAGCATCCGTTCCAGTCACGAACACTCGACTGGAATGATAGACCGTATCAAGCAAAAAGGCATCACTCCGCTCAAGTAAAACCCAAATTTAAGAGTCCATTGCAGTTTTTGATGTTATAGCATACAATATGACGCCTGATTATGGTTAGCCCATCCCAGTACTTCCGCGAGGTCATTCAAGAACTCAAAAAAGTGAGTTGGCCGAGCCGTATTCAGACTCAAGAAAAAACTTTGGTGGTCTTGCTCACCAGCTTAGTCATCGGTCTATATCTGGGTTTGGCTGATTATATCTTTCAGCAAATCGTAGCCTTGGCCATCAATAAATAGTAATAAATAGTCAACATGTCAAACAAAAAACCAACAGTACCAAAGAAAACTCATGAAGTAGTTGTACCTGAGGCAACTGAAAGTGCTGCCGTGGCAGCCAATTTGGTCATTATCTCCACTCAGGAAAACAAAAAGGCCCGCTGGTACGTGGTTCACACCTATTCTGGTCATGAAAACAAAGTCGCAGAAATGATTAAACAGCGGGCTGAAACGCTTAGTCTCACCGATAAGATTCTCGAAATTCTCATTCCCAGTCAAGATAAAATTCAAATTAAAAGAGGTCAACGCAAAACCGTCAACGAAAAAATCTTTCCTGGCTATATGCTCGTCCACATGGAACTGAGCGATGATTCTTGGCTCGCTGTGCGCACAACCCAGGGTGTAACCGGATTTGTGGGCATTGGTAGTAAGCCAACAGCTTTGCCCAAACATGAAGTCGAAGCGATTCGCAAGTATATGGGTCAAGCCACACCACAATACAAAGCCGATTATTCTGAAGGTGAGGCGGTCCAAATCGTTGACGGACCATTTACCGACTTCTTGGCCACTGTCAGTAATATTGACGAAGCCAAAGGCAAAGTCGAAGTGCTGGTGAATATTTTTGGCCGTGAAACGCCAGTAGCACTCGACTTTTTGCAAGTAAAAAAGGTGGGCACCTAAAGGAATCGTATGGCAAAAAAAATCTTACAAGTACTTAAGTTGAACCTCCCAGCCGGCAGTGCTACTCCCGCTCCTCCCGTTGGTCCAATTTTGGGTCAGGCTGGTATCAACATGATGGATTTCATTAAACAATATAATGAGAAAACCGCCGACAAACGTGGTCAGATCATTCCCGCCGAAATTACAGTGTATCAGGATCGGTCTTTCACCTACGTGCTGAAGTTGCCACCGGTTTCGGACATGATTAAACAAACACTTAAACTAGGCAAAGGTAGTGCTAAGGCAGGTCTTGAACCAGCTGGTAAAATTACCATGGCTCAAATTCACACGATTGCGGAACAAAAACTCACTGATTTAAATACCACCAACGTTGAGCAAGCGGCCAAAACCGTGGCTGGCACGGCTCGTAGTATGGGAGTGACAATCGCCGAGTAAGTTAAAGGAGAATTATGGGATCAAAACGTAATGTATCGATGAGTGTCACCACCGACACGGTGAAAAAGGTAGTCGTTGATGTTCCAGTTGAAGACGAAACAACTGGCGCGGCCAAAACTACCGGCAAGAAATCGGCCAAGAAAACTCAGTCTCGCCGAGGCAAGCGCTACGTGGCCGCGCGCTCAATCATCGATAAAACCAAACCCTACACCATTACCGAAGCCGTCGAACTAGTCAAACGCACCTCTTATGGCAAGTTTGATTCGAGTATTTCGGTGGATGCCATCGTCAGAGAAATTGGTGACCAAGGTAGCGTTTCCTTTCCTCATAGTACCGGCAAAACCTTGCGCATTGCCATTGCTTCTGATGAAGTGCTCTTTGATTTAGAGTCTGGCAATGCCAACTTTGATATTCTGCTCACTACGCCAGCTTTCATGCCGAAATTAGCTAAGTATGCTCGGTTGTTGGGTCCCAAAGGTTTAATGCCTAATCCCAAAAACAACACGATTGTGCAAGATCCTGAGGCGCGCAAAAAAGAGCTAGAAAAAGGCAAAGTAGCTATCAAATCTGAACGCAAAGCGCCACTAGTTCACATGATTGTGGGCAAAAAATCATTTGACAGCAAACTGCTAGTCGAAAATATTGAAGCTTTGGTCACTGCGCTCGACTACCGGCTAAAAAAACTGACGCTCTCTGGCGCCATGGGACCTGGGGTCAAGGTTAAACTGAGTTAATATCACCCAGTTTAATTCTCCGGGTGATGATTGTGCTGTGTATTTTTTCGAAAGATGTTTGATAAATCTCTCTCAGTTACGCCCAAATAGTAAAAGTCTGGCGCTGGTAACCAAATCACGGGCTGGAGGAAGCGAAGTTGAGATTGAGTGATTTTCTCAGAAACGACAAAAAATTGTAATATTTTGGTAAGACAACTCCCGCACATTGAAGTGGAGATAATCCTCTTCGTTCTTCAAACCGACTCTCTTTGAGTGTATGAAACCGGTAATCAAGTAAAAACAGTTTGAGATATCGATCCATGTTCTGGTACTTCTTGAAGCCTTTTAGTAATTTCAATCGTGGTTTGAGCATGCCGTTAAAACACTCCAACATATTGTTGTCACGTT
>CAZFRD010000034.1:0-9842 GCA_964521215.1 uncultured Pseudomonadales bacterium | reverse complement strand
TAGTATCCCAAATGTATCAGGACTTGATCTCTAGAGCGGAGGGGATTATAACAGCCTCTAAAGCCAAAGGTCAAGCAGGAGTATTGGGCTATGAAGTAACATTCAATTCATCTACTTTTTTCGATATTTGTGAAGTTAGGATTCCAGTTTGAACATCTGAACTCGATGACTGAAGAATTCGATCAAAGCTTGTAACACAGTAATCGAGTAAATTCGAATATGTGGTAAATTCGGCAAAACCTAATAAACATATTACATAATATATGCTCAACAAAACGACAAGTTTATCAATCAACCGATCGATGGCGTTTGGTGAAATCTGATCGAGACATGAGTAATCATTCTGGAAATTTGCAATGATTTGAGTCGCATGAGATGAAAAATGTGTTGCTAACTCATTTTGGTGAGCTGAAGACACAAGAAAGCCAACTGACCATAATTGCTTAATTACTCGCCTGACAGCCAACAATCGATTTACATCTATGCATTGTAGTAAAGTTGTTAATGCTTGATTTACCTGCTCATTATTTTGTGATTTAATTGCCTCGATCAATGGTGTCTTTTTTGCAAGTTCGAAAGGTATAACTAGTTTGTCCACATCATCCTTCCCACATTTCCGAGTGGGTACTTCTAAAATTAGTTCTGGATGATCAGGCAGTATAGTGACAATCTCCTGTTTAGGTGTCATTTGTGACCGATATTGTACCACTTCCATAACAAATGACTGATTTTGTTATTGATGAGTAGATTACACCGAATTGACCTTCAGAAATACCTTGGATGGCGTTATCTAGCGTTACACGCCACTTTTTGTCGATTTTTTCTAATTGACAATGAAGTAATTCTCCTCCATGGCGAATGCGGATAAGTGGATTATTAATTGTTCTAAGATCAACGCTAGGATCGATTAAGTGAATATTTTCCAAGAAAAACTGTTTTGATTTGGCTACTTCGCCAAAACCAACCACGAGTTGATTTTTTTCTGAATTTTTCGCGATTACATAGAATGGCGGAATATTATGTTTCGTCACCATCTCGCCCATTTGGTTTTTAACTAAGCTGGTCTGGTTGATGGTGAATCCATGGCGTTGGCCGATGGTGTAAAACCAGAGACCTTTATGCATTCCAACCACATTGCCTAAGTTATCGACGATCTCTCCGGGATTTTCGCCAAGATGTTCTTTGAGAAATGAGTGGACGTTAATATCGCCAATAAAGCAGATGCCAACTGAGTCTTTTTTGTTGGCGACTGGGATATTTTTTTCGGTTGCCAAAGCTCTGACTTCGCTTTTATTAAGGTCGGCCAGTGGAAAAACTACATGATCTAGCTGTTCCTGTTTAATCTGAGATAAAAAGTACGTTTGGTCTTTGTGAGTATCTTTAGGGATTGCTAATTGTTTTTTATTGTCGATCTTAACTATTTTAGCGTAGTGTCCGGTGGCGATGGCGTCGTAGCCCTGTGCCATCGCCCACTCATAAAACAAGCCAAATTTAATTTCTTTGTTGCAAACCACATCGGGATTTGGTGTTCTCCCCGCTTGATATTCGTCAAGGAAGTACTGTAATACTTTGTCCTTATAAGCTTGTTTGAAATCTAAAACCTGAAAAGGCAAATTGAGCGAAAGTGCGATCGCAAGCGCATCTTTTCTATCCTGGTCTGTTCGGCAGCCTGGTTCATTCCAGCACTCCAAAAACACCGTCGAAACTTGGTTTCCTTGTTCGACCAGTAGATGAGCGCAGACTGCCGAATCCACCCCACCAGATAATCCAAGAGCGATTTTCATAGTCCTTATTGTAATGCATTAAATTATGTACAATGTGTGTGACAAATTAGTTATCATAAAATCCTAAACGTTCAGTTATGAAAATATTCAAAAATGGTTTGCTAACAGGTTTGTTACTTCAACTAGCAATTGGTCCAGTTTTCTTTTTGATTGTTAATATCACCCTTCAAAGAACACTTCTCGACGGCCTTATGGCAGTTTTGGCAGTCACAATTGTCGACTACTTCTATATAACATTAGCTTTAATTGGTGTGGGCAAATTGCTTCAAAAAAAGAAGTTCAAAAAAATATTCGGAATTATCAGTTCGGTGGTTTTAATTGTCTTTGGCGGTATTATCATCAAAGGAATTATTGGCGGTAATATATCGGCAGATGTGGGAACTATAACATCAAATCTTGTTACGAGTTTTTCATCAGTATTTTTTCTTACAATTTCTAGCCCAATGGGCATCGTATTTTTTACAAGCTTATTTGCCGCAAAGGCTGTTGAGTATAACTACAAAAAACAAGAATTATTGATTTTTGGCTTTGCTACTGGTTTGGCAACAATTTTGTTTATGGGTTCATCAGTCATCTTGTTTACTTTGATTGGTGCCGCAATTCCCGTGATTGTAATCAAATTATTAAACCTGCTCGTAGGAACTTTGTTAATCGGTTACGGAATTGTGCGTTTGACGAAGATTTTAAACTTCGCTCGCTAATTTTTCGAATGATGTGAGCTTTTGTAATTCTGGTAATAATGGTACTTCGGATGAATCGCCAGAGCAAAAAAGGTTTAGAGGCTGGTTGATTTTTGGCGTTTGACTCAAGAACGTGAACCAAACAGGCTGATTAGGAGTTGGAGTAGATTGCTCAAAAGTTGTATCGGGATTTATGACCATCGGTTGATAACCCATCCTCAATTTGAAGATTAAATATCCCACTGTGTTAATCACTCCAAAGAGGTTCCGAGATGAACCAGCGGTGAGCAACCTTGGGTTTCTTTTGATGTAATGCTCCAGCATTAAGTAGTCAAGAATTAATCCAAGCGAGGAGTTATGTATTTTTTGAAAAATCGGCAGCTGCAGACTTGCCTTGAATGACGAACGAATCTGCCCGTCAATGACAGTAATAATCTTACCTCCGACTAAAACTCCATTTTGTTTAATAAATAGTTTTTCAACTGTTTTGCCCTCCCGTTCTTTAGCCTTGTACCACCCCAAATTTGCAATTGATTCAAATCCACGTGCATCCACTCTTTCGTTATATAGCTGTAAAAATTCTTCATATTCTGCCCGACTACAAATTCCAGCCGAAATTTCAAAATGATTATCCTTCAAAAAATCATCTATTCCTCTTAGAAATTTTCTAGCATTTTTGCTCTGAATATTTTCTAAGACTGACTTATTTGAAGTCACTGAGTAAATCCAACTGATTTTTTGTGGTCTCCAAAGTGGAGTAAAGTGAATAGTTGACATGCTGAGTTTTTTGGAAAGTTAGATTTATAGCAAATCTTTGTTACGAAACAAATAGTATAGAGTTCCCGAAGCAATTGTAGTCAAAAGTGCAATCAAAATAAATCCCAAATTATGATCTGCCAACGGTACTCTCACATTCATACCAAAAAAACTAGAAACAATAGTGGGAATAGTTAAAATCACAGTCACTGAGGTAAGGACTTTGACAGTTTTGTTCAAGTTATTTGAGACGATGGTGGAATATGCCTCACGGATGTTAGTCACTTGCTTGATACCAAATAAACTCATCTGAATTAATTGGTCAGCATTCCAAAGCAGATCTTCAATTAAATCCCGATCATCTTCGTGGAGTTTGAGAAACTTATTTGATTTGAGCTTCTCTAGCACCATTTTCATTGGGTTAAGGGTTGCCAAGTAGGTATTGTATTGGGTTTCATACAAGACGAATTGAATCACTCTGGCATTTTCAATTTTTTCGGTGTCGGTGGTATGCAAACTAATATCTTTTGCCAAGCGAAATAGTTGCTTTTCGTATTCGGCATTGATCACTTGCAGTAACTGCATCAAGAGCTTGGTTTTTTGGGTGGTGATCACGGGAGCTAGTTTTTCCTGAATAGTTAAATCAACCAGATCTAGGTTGTTTTTTGACAAAGTAATGACATTCTGAGGAGTGATAATGATCAGCAGGGGGATGGTAACCACGGTAATCTGGTTATTAGCAGGCAAACGAATAATGCAATAAACCGTTTCTTCCTCTTTTTCTATTCTGGGCACTTCGTAGGGATCTAGTGCGTCCAAAACAATGGCTCTATCGAGTTCATATTTATCAATTAAATTTTCCAATTCGGTATCACTGGGATCTTCGACTCTGATCCAGCAACCCCGCCGAGATTTTTTGGCTGTATGAATTTTATGATCTTTGAGGCTCCGGTAAAGGATCTGTTGCATGACTTGCGTAGTATACTAGCCTGCCCCACCACCGCCACCCCCACCTCCGCCTCCACCTCCCCCACTCGATCCGCCAGAGGATCCAACTCCTGAAGCGCCATAGCTACTAGTTGCAGCAGAGCTGATTGACCCGATGGCGGAAGAAAGCTGAGAAAACCCACTGGCTGAGGCAATATCCGCTCCACCCCAACTTGCGGCTAAAGTTCTCTGACGCTTGGGAGAAAAATTAACCGGCAGTTGTGACAAGGTCTTGACGGAAACTCCAAGTACTGTTCCGTAAACAAGATATTTTTCCCAGAGAATAATCGAGTCAATGGGCGACTCTTTAGTTTTGGCATAATCAACTAAATGTTTTTTGAAGGCTTTCCAACCGGCAGTTTCTAGTCCACCAGTCTGGGTTCGTTTCAGTCCACTGGCGTAAAGAATTATTCCAACCACGAAGAGCATCACCGCTAGTGGACCTTCAAAAAAGGTCACCATCGTCGCAGTATTGAGTAGACTGGTGTATTTCCCCAAGTCCTCTGCCTCGCTGAGCATCCCCAGCATCACAATAGAGAAAATAAACAAACCGACTCCCGCCACAATACCGATGGTATATTTCCAACGGTGTTTTTTTGAAGTTTCGTCAAAGTATTTTTCCCTCAAGTTTTCCTCTAAAACCACAGTTTTGAATTGTGTAAAAAATTCATGGCTTTCAATTCGGTGAGACAGGCACCAACTACTAATATCTTTCAGCGGTAAAACCGCTTGTGTTTTGCCTTCTATATCGATGGTTTTAAGAGGAATATTATGAAGAAATGCCCAAACGTATTGTTGTATGGAGGAAAGCTCCACGTCTTTCCTGTGAGTAGGAATCAAATAGTATTGATAGTTTTTAAAGAAAAAGCCTTCTTTTTGATCACCTCTAACCAAGCGAAAGATTTTATGTTGGACCAAAGACAAAACGCTGGCTGTGAATGCCTTGGGCGTGATGATTTCATTTCCAGTCAATAGTTGCTCCACTTGGGCGGGGTCGATGTTGCTGGGTGGTTCCCAGAGTGTGCCAGCCTGATTGATTTTCGGTAGCGGTTCGTCTTTGCCATATTTAATAAAAGTAATGATCATCCAATAGAAAATTACAATGCCCAATCCTCCAACAAGGAAAATGAGCAATGCTTGACCGATATAAACGGCTAAAGAAGTGCGTTTGGCTGCCTCAGTTTGTTCGATGAATTTTAATTCTTGGTCAATTACTTGTTGTTTGGTCAGAGTGCCTTTGGCTCCAGCATCAAAGGTGCTGAGTGGGACTACTGCTCTACCCTCAAAATACGTGTTCGCGGGCACGCGGTCGACGGCAAAAGTGACTGTTTGAGCATCAGGTACAGCTACGATTCCATCCAGTGGACCGTGGAGCCAGGATTTTATGTCGCCGTTGGGAATAGCCTCTGGCAAGTGAAGGGTGGCTTTGACAAAATTTTGGGGTACTTCCCACCTGTCGCCAAGCCACTGCCAGTAGATTTCTGCTGTGTCAGAATGAAGAGTGATAGCGTTGCGAACAATGTAGGAAAGCGTGAAGGTTTTTTGGGTACTACTGCGGTAGAACCATTTTAAATAGTAAGAATCATCGGTTTCATTGAGGTAAAAAGTGTTTTGGGGCCTGATTTCATCCGCAGATGATCTCGACTCACCTAGTAGGGGCGTATAACAAGTCAGTTCGTCGCAAAGTGCAAAATCGGTGATTTTGTACGCTTCTACTCTGCCAGGGTTGGTCCTTTGGTCTGGATTTTTGATTATCTCTTGGTAGGCAAAAGTAAAATCACCAGCAAAATTAAAGGTTCTTTGCTCGGTGACCGACATGGAGCCATCAAGTTGGAGGTTGGCTTCGATCACTACGCTATCAATAGTATAGGATTTTGCCCAGATTTTAGTTGGAAACAATAGTCCAACTATTACGAGAACAAAACTTATGACCGAGAGTTGGCTAAGAAGTAGCAAAGCTTTTTTCATAGTTGAGTTCTAGTATAGACCATTTACTATGATCGCTTCGAGTTCTACTGGTAACTAGAGTATGATTTGTTACAATATGGCGTGCGCAACAGTGATTAATATCAGATTGCCCCGTGGTCTAATGGCAGGACAGCAGCCTTTGAAGCTGTTTATCTAGGTTCGAATCCTAGCGGGGCATCAATGAAACTAGAAAAAGAAATTTATTTCATTCTTTTTTATAAAAATTGTCCATGCTTTAAAGGAAGATTTTCGCTTTTTTCATTACAGATTCTTGGTATTAAATCAGTTTCTGGGCATTTAACTTCAATATAATCTTTATATTGATAGTTGCCATTATCTAACCAACTAAAATCAATTACTTCACCAATATTTTTAGATATATTTCTATTCACATCATAAAGTATCGTAATTCCATTGATATGTTCACATTCAAAGCAATCTATATTATTAAAACTTATGAAATTACTATCTGTGCTAAATTTACCTATTAAAGTAACCGGATATTCATCTCCATTGCTTGACCATTTATAGGAAAATATTTCCCTGTTTTCTTTCTTGTCTACATCATAAATATAAGTTTTATATAATTCCGGTTTTCTATCATTTTCAGTAAACTCCCACCTCATAACATAAATAATTTTGCTTTTATTGGGAAATACTTTTAAACCGAATAATTTATCAAAACTAGAATTATAATTATGATTTTTTGGTGATTCTAATATCCAGTGCCATCCATATGCACTACTGTCTATAGTAATTTCCGTAGGTTGAGGCGAATCTTTGACCTCCTTATATACCTTTTCTTTATATCTCAGAAGGAAGAAACCATCTTTTTCAACAAAGCCAACTGAATCGTTATATGAGAGATTCTGTTCCACACCCACTGATGGATTCGGAGTTATTCCTTGTGTTTGCTGTTTTTCTAAAAGATTATTCTGATAAATTAAATAACCAAAAATACTAATAATCGATAAGATTAAGAAAATAACAACAATAATAAATAAGTTACCATTTTTTTTTATTGGTTTAGGAATATCCATAGGTAGTTTTTTATTAACCGGCTGAGTTGGTGGTTGAGAAGTTGGTTGGATAGTAGGTTGCTCCATATTTTAAATATAACACTTAAATTAACTCTTGAAATGAGGGGTTTAGGTCGAATCTTTGCATAGAATATCCATGTAATTATAGTGCCTTCATAACCTGAATGTCAGAATTGAAGCTAAGGGGTTAGTGAATAATAATTGGTGTATGCTGGTTTTGAATAATTGATTAAAATGATTAGAATAGTCTAAAAGACTGCAACGGTCAGTTTCAGAGAAAGATAATATGAATATACCAATGAAATCTTCTCATAGATCGATTAATGCCGATGTGATCCGCATCATTGCTATGTTGATGATCATCGTGATGCATACGTTTTTGAGTTTTACTTTGCGCCCAGATTTTTTCCAGACTCCAATTTACTTTTTACTAGAACCAATTTCAGTTGTTTCTAACTCTGGCGTGCTACTGTTTTTTATCCTAAGCGGCTATCTGGTGGTTGGTAAAAAACGGTCAATCAAAGATAATCTGAAGAAAACCGCAATCAAATTGGGAATTCCCTTTGTCTTCTTTGCAATGATAAACCTACTAATTAGTATTCAGCAGATATTCACAGCTCATTTGGGTATGAATTATTTTATTTCTGATTTGCTAAAACAAATATTAAAATTCCCCAACTCTTCACTTTGGTTTTTAATTGTGCTGATGTCGCTTTATGCGCTTAACCCAGTTTGGGAGTTAGTTTTTGCTTCTGATGAAACCAAAAAACAAGCCATGTATTTACTTAAATCAGCATTTATTTTTACTTTTTTAATAACATTAGCAGAGTATTTAACTGGACATAGTCAGCCAGCCAGCCCGATTTTTAATAATTTTACTGCTTGGTTAGGTTACGCTTGTTTTTATTTATATGGAGCAGCTGCCAAGCGATCATGGGTAAATATTCAAAACCAAAAACTTAACTTCACCCTCATTACACTAGGATTTGTCTTGTCGATAGGTAGCAACTATTTTTCAAAACTGCTGGCACAAGAAGGAATTTCATACTTTTGGTTAAATTACAACCAAAGTACTACTTCACCTGCGGTGGCAATGATAGCCATTGGTATTTTTAATCAGTTGATGACGATGAACTTACAAAAGTTTAAATCTCAGGCTCTAATATATCTCTCCCAACTTTCATTTGGCATCTATTTAATACACACCAATGTTGTTGCGCTGTTGACGACCTACATTGGTTTTGACTTCGATCACATCACGATGAACATTTACCTTTACAATATTGTGAACTTTTCCCTTGTCTTAGGCTTGAGCATAATTTTAGCGGCAATTATGCACAAAACCAAGGGACTCAAGATGCTAATTGGTAGTTAGTTGATGTGACTTTGGTTTAGTGAAGATCACTCTAACTTTTTAATGCTGTTCTCTTTGATCGACCACGTTTTGATGTGTGCTCTGACCAACGCTATAAGTTTTAGTATTTCCTGATGGATCAATCACATCAAGTTTCCAACCACGGTTAGTTGGCTCATACACATAGTATAGGTAAACTGTTGTTGCAGAGGTATTTCCTTCTTCATTAATATCAATTTCTTCAATGACCAAACCACTGCGAAACTGACCAGTCCAGTTACCATTTTCGTCGACAGTAGGTCGCTGTAAAGTTGGTGTTATGGATTTGAATTTGTAACCCCCTCTTGGTTTGAGCGCAATGTCCCCAGAAGAGCGATTTATAGTAACTTGAATTGAGTCATGATTGATTGGTTGTGAATCAGCATCAACACCTCCAATTTCTGCAGGTTGATGTGGTGGATAATTAAACCTATCCTGAGACATGGGCCACTCATCGACTTCAGGAACATTTGGAGCAAGGATTGTAAAAAGATATTCTGTTGGTGGTTCTACAAGAAAGACTTCTGCTAATGGTAGTATCGCTTCCAACTCTTTATCAGTAAAATCTGGATTATTGTTTTTGCAATTTTTTCTAGCCGTTAAGAACCTATCAACAATATCCATTCTGTTACAAGTGGAAAAAAGAGCAAGCACTGCTAGTCTCAAGTTATCCTTAAGGTCGGCTGAATCTTTGTTGTTGGCAAGCGCATAAGCACCTATCTCCTGGTAAATGCTTTGAAGGTCAAATTCATTTTGTTTAGCAATAAATTCTTGTGCAAATAAACTTTGGGGATTGCCTAAGAATGTTCTAAAATCATTATAGATTGAATCACTTTCTTTTCCAAACATTTCGACCTTTCTCTAATCTTATAGTAGTATACTACAAACAGATGAAAATTGTCAAAAAAATTGAGGATAAGTCACTCTGAATTGCGAAATTTGTGGCAAAGAGGCGAAAGTTAACTATAAGCCTGATTTGGATAGTGGCGGACTCGGGGCATGTGCCGATCACCTACTCCAAATGAAAGAATTATATTTAATTCTTATGTTTTTAGGGGAAGAGGAATATCAGCGGTGTCTTGAAATCATGCAAAATTCAAGTGCCAAACGAGCGAAAAAACGAAAAAAATTGGTTGAATGATAATGATAGACTAATGGGAATGTCAGCTAATCAAAAATAGGCTTAAGTAAAAAAACGCGTGGCTGAAAGTGATTGTTTTGATTGATGAATCAT
>CAZFRD010000033.1:0-10729 GCA_964521215.1 uncultured Pseudomonadales bacterium | reverse complement strand
TGCTTGTCGTAAGTGCACAATACCCCGCATGCTCTGCATCGGGGTTGCTTATTATGGGTTGGATGGCAGTAGCAATGAAATATGAGATGAAAGACAGTTCAAAATGATATTTTTCTTCATAGAGCGGTTTGGAAATAATCTCAATGTGTTGCTTGTTGCCAATTTGCGTGTCAATCCAGTCTGCGGTATTCATTTTTTCTTTAACCATCATCTGGGGACGATAGATTTTTTTCGAGATTCGATAAACGATTGTGGCAAGGACGAAGTTATAGCAATATGAGATTATCAAGTTGATGATGCGATGATCAGTAAAATGGAGTTGGATTGATAAACTATTAGAAGAGGATACTAATGCAATCAGCGCAAGGTTAAATTTGCCGACGAGATGATATAGCTTGATCAGTGTATTCGTAATTGGGGAATCGGGATCATCCATACTCCTAGTTTAGCATGCAAAGCGAGCGTGATATAGCCGACGGGCTCAGCGTGACAATGCGTGGCGGAAGCGGTGGGATTTGAACCCACGAAGCCGTAAGGCTCACGCTTTCCAAGCGTGTGCAATTGACCACTATGCGACGCTTCCACTTACTTTAGTTCACAATTCTAACCTATCCATTCTATCAATTGACCACTACCTGCCCGCATTGCTACGCAAAGCGTTGCAGGCGGGTGCGACGCTTCCACTTACTTTAGTTCACAATTCTAACCTATCCATTCTATCAATTGACCACTACCTGCCCGCATTGCTACGCAAAGCGTTGCAGGCGGGTGCGACGCTTCCACTTTTCCGAGTTGCTATTATACCCGTTATTTTACAATCGATTGGTCGCTAATCCAGTTTAGGCAAAACTGATCTGCATTGAGTTTTTCCACATCAATATCGGCATAGGTAGTGGGAAAAACATAACTCTTCAATTTCTTACCTTGACACAATTGGTCATCCAAAATATAGAGTTTTTGCCCACTATCCATAATCGCCACAATCGAATTAAAACTCCGACTGGGTCTTTCTGGTTCAGTTGGCGTTATATCGGTTGAGGCACGGCCAGTCATGGCGTGGTCAAAGTTGGCAAGTTCGGATTTGCAATATTCAAAGCTAGTTTCGGCGATCATGACATCGATGTTCGGCTCTACTTCGCAACCACTGGTAAAAATGACATTATCAATTTTGAAGGTTTGCACTGTGACACTTTCATTGAGCAATGCATCCTGGGCTATTTGATCCTTGGTTTCAGCTGTCAGTCGGTTACTATAGAGCAAGTAACTCCAGTAATAATAATCTGGTTGACCCACGTGGACACTGATTTTTACATCTGGTCGGTGTTCTGTTAGCAGAGACACATAGCGAGCCACTAAACGCTCGTGATAATTACCCCAATCCAAACTAATCACGGGGTAACGGTAAAAATAAATATAAGTAAAATTACCAATCGCGATAGCATAAAGCGGTAAAACAATTAATAAGACTAGTCGGTGTTTGAGCACCCAAGCAAGACCGATACCAGCGAAAACCACCAGTAGTGTGTAGCTTAACATGGTGCGAAGCAGATGCCATTCACTGCCAGAATTGATTAAAGTCGGTAGGCAAAGGCCCACCACTCCGATCAATAGGAGGACGCCATTGATTCTAAGCTTGGGTTGGCTAAATAACCAAACAATGCCAACAATCATTAGGATGCCCTCGATCCAATAAAAAAGCCCGTGCACCCAAACGCTAAAGCCGCTGACCGCTGGTTCTACCTGTAAAAAAAGTAAATTAAGGTCGAAAGCGTTTGCCAGTCGGTCCAGCATAAAGTTGAGTGTCACCGAAGCTTTGTTGGTATAAAGCTTGAGTAGTGGAGACACGAAGGTCTGACGGCGCTCAAGATCTACAAGCTGAGCGATTTTTTCTGTATCAGAAAAAATCGTCTTATTTAACCGCTCACTCACCCCAGCCTGTTTGGGCAACAGGACTAAGCCGTAATAAAGTGTCATGAGCAAGGCGAGAATTACGGCGCAGATTTGAGGTAACCACGTTTTGATCTTTTTTACCAGCGATTGAGAATTCGTCAAGTGTTTTTTTAAACTAACAATAAAATGATTGAATGTTGGCAACGGTTGGTTTGCCGAAATTTTTAAACCGACAACTATAATTAACCAGGGAAAAAGTAATAATTTGAATCCCTGATAATTAAAAAAGCCCAAACCAAAAACTAGTAACGACAACCACTGGAGTTTTTTATTTGATTGAACTAATAAGGATGCGCCAAGCAAATAAAACCAGAGAGAATACCAGGTGTCATAACCGAGCCGGCTCATTTGCCAGAGTAAAGGGTTGAAAATCGCCACTAAACCGATGCCGATGGCCACATCTTTGCGGTGCCACAGGCCATAAAACAACCAAGCCAAAACAAAAGGTATGCTTATTCCCATGAGCGCAGAAGCAAGGTGTGTGCCAACTAGTGGATTACTGCTCAGTAAAAAGCCCAGAGTCATAATCGTGGCGGGCAATTCGGCGTACATTGCGTCAAAAGGAGAGATCATCCAAGGCCGATGGAGCTGATTAAGCGTAGTGCCTTGTACCACATACGATTTGGCCTGAATGGCATAAACCATTTCGTCGTGTGGAATAGTAGCAGGCACTAAATTTAGAATAAATAACCGCGAAAAAACAAGGAAACCAATGACAAGTAACCAAAGTGATTTTTTCAGCATAATCAGATTGATCATACCACTACAATGGCTACGTTAGGATGTGATTGATTAACAAGTTATATATCAAACAAAAATTTGATACATTCCCAGCTGAAAGAATTACTAAGATTATATCTTAATAAAGCCAGCCACCAGTGGGTTTCTGACCGTGGTTTTCTTTAAAATCTACCACTAAATTCATCAGCTCACGCATTAATGCTAAGAGCTCTTCATTGGTTGGAGGAGTATCGTAGGCAAATCTGGAACTATCTACCAATTCTTGAATCATAGCAACTAATTGAATGTAACCACTTCTTTCTATATTGGGTCCAGCTACTGGATCGTAAGCTCTGTATGTTGTTGCTTCCGTTATTCCTCTAGCGGAATCATATTCTTGGTGTATCATAACGCCTTTTTTTAAATCATTACTATGTATATTATAGTTGCACATGGCGTATTTATCAATATCAAATAGATACAAAGTACAATAAAAAGATATCAGTTACGAATATTCAATAAGTTTAGTCGACAAGTAAGTGTTCTCCTGTCATACTATTTAAGCGTAACTTGTAGTACAAAGGACAATATGTCAGAAACAGCTGTAACTTTTAGCAGTTTTGAACTTTATCAAAAAGCTTGGGGCTTGCTCAAACAAGTCTGGAAACCCATGCTCAAGGTTGGCTTGGTTTATTTCCTGATTGAAATTCTAGCTCAGGCCTCACTTGATTTTGCGGGGGAGCAGGATAGTATGTTGTTGCAACTACTGATCAGTGGAGTGAGCCTGATATTGAGTGTTATTTTACAATCAGGTATTGCTGCGGTCTCTTTGCGCCTGGTCAGAGAAAAAACCGCCGAAATTAGTGATTTATTTGCCCAAAAACAAGTTTGGGTTAATTACTTTCTCGCCATGTTGGCTTATCAATTGATTGTAGCTTTGGGCTTTATCTTGTTTATTGTGCCCGGAATTTATTGGGGACTCAAATATAGTCAAGTTTTATACTTAATCGTCGATAAAAAAGTTGGTGTATCCGAGGCTTTTAGTTTATCTGGCAAAATGACCCAGGGAATCTTGTGGAAGTTAATCGGATTTGGTTTGCTGGGTGTTTTTCTGAATCTGGGTGGTTTGCTAGCGCTTGGCGTGGGCGTGCTTGTGACGATGGGCATCACGGTTTTAGCCTATGTGTTACTTTATGAGCAATTACTGACAAGAATTCAAACCAACTCAACTGTCGCTGCGGGGTCAGCCGTATCGGCGACACCTACGGCCTCATCACCAACTGCCACACCAACTGAAGTTCCGCAGACTCCAACCGAGCCACCGACGGTTAAACTTTAAAGTGTAAGATCTCCAGAATCGCTCGAGTTCTGTTGACCAGTAGCGACTAATTCGCCCAGATAGTATTGTTGGAGCATTGTTTGCGCTTGACTGGAGTGGGCGGTACCCGAACCCATTGGTCGTGTCATGAATAATTCAGTTGCTTCTTTGCCACAGCCCTCTAGTATTGCCACTCCTCCAGGATGTTTTTGCATGGCAATATAGGCGGTTACATCGTAAACTTTATTTTCCACGATCATCCAACAGTCATCTGGCGTGCTGTGGAGCGAAACTTCGGTAAGAGTTAATGGTTTGGCGGCGCCTGATGGCAGGGCGGAGTCTGTCGCTTCTTCGATGATGAAATTATCATTAGTCAAATCAGTTTGGTCATTTATCAGATTTGTGTCGGCAGGCACGGGCGCCGAGCGTTGAGGTAGCAGAGAACAAGCAGACAGAGTTATGCCAGCTCCCAGCACAACCAACGCAGTAGTAAGTTTTGTCATAAAATGTTCCTGTAAGTATTACGGTGATGGTGGCGAATGTAACAGATGCCAAGGTAACTTGACAAGTAGATAAACTGCTTGATCTGGCAAACTTACTTTGTCTGTTTAGTGGAGAACATAGATTTGGGCAGCCCGTAGGCTTTGATGAGCTCATGGTTAGCTGGTGAGTTGCGAGCTAAGATCACAATACTGGAGTCCACATAGACGGGCTGCCAGTCGTCCTCAGTAATTCTTTCGATCAGAAAAGGCTGGCCCCAGGGCGTAGCGTCGTGCCGATAGAAAATAATACTCTGGAAATCGTACTGCGCTAGTAGGGCCAGCCAGCGGTCTCGATCTGTTTGCGGTTGCACATAATCATTGGGAAAAAAGCCAGCGGGGTAGGCTTCGGGGCGATTGTCGGTGTAGACCGACAATCGCGGATACAAAGCATAAATTAACATACCGCCAATATCATAGTTATTAAAAATTGGTCCTGGCACTTGGGTTTGCAAAAAGGCGATTGCTGAGTGATTTTCTGGACTCAGACCAGCCCCCACCTGCGAAAAATTGGGAAAAAACAAGCCAGTGGCTATGAGTAGGGTGACAATAATTAAAACCAGGGGTAAACCTAATGATAAAGTGGTAGCTTGATCTCGGTTTTTTACCCAGCTCCACAACTTTTTGGCTGGTAGTGTCTTTGCTAGTAGCGGGATCAACACCAAGCCGGTGAAGGGAAGCAGGCGCACCACGCGAAGATTAACGCTGATAAAAATCAAACTAAGAATCACTATTGGCAATTGTTGTTTAACAAAGTCGAAACGCCGGAGCTTGCACCACATCGTCATTTGCAATCCAGTTCCAACCAACGCCCACACAAAAGTGATGAGCGCATAAAAGTAAACTGGTTGAGCAAAGCGACTGAGCATGAACCAGATAGTTTGATTTTCGATAATTTGATATTCATAAGTTTGAAAAATTGTCAGTGGTGCCAGTAAGCCTGCTACACCATGAGGATTAACTAGCGAAACTACTACTAGTGAAATGATCAAGCTAATCCAGCGCAACCGTTCTCCTTTTGCTGAGCAAAGCCCATATACTAGCGGTAAACCTAGCCCGAAAATAAAGAAAATATGAGTGTTGACCCACAGTAATTGAATTAGTATTAGCGCTGGCATCAGCCAGCGCCACCTCAGCTTTTTTTGTTGGTGTAACGAGAGCAAGAAAAGCGAGAGGGCTAAAAACACCATGCTAAAGAGTTCTGGTCTAATTTCGGTTCGGTAAGTTAACAGTGGAATTAACAAAAATAGACTCAGTAAGCTCTGGCCCACTCCGCTCTGAGCTCGACTGGTTTGGTAACCTAAGAAGGTTGCTAAGATCACTAAAATGGCACCCATCCAGCTGAGGGCGCGAAAGCCACCGATTTGGTGAACAACAAAACTGATCACTCCAAACAACCAATGATGATTGGATACGACATAATCGGGATAAGTGTACGAATAAACGTTAAACGCCAGTATTTGGCTTGATAAACCAGATTCGATGATTTGCTGGCCGTTAACCAGGTGTCTGCCAAGATCGGCAGTAGCCAACTGAATTGGTTTCAAACAAAGCAAACCAACTAGAATGAGTAGAAGCACGATCAGCCACCGATGATATTGCATGATTTGACTATTGTATCGTCTTCTGATCTGAGTATCATCGTGTACAATACGTCTTGAGGCATCATGTCGCAGATTCAACAGGTTAAAGAAGCTATCGATATTGTCGAGATCATTGGTCAGCGAGTGGAATTAAAACGAGCTGGCACATATTTCAAAGGTTTGTGTCCTTTTCATGCGGAAAAATCTCCCTCTTTTTTTGTCAGCGAAGTGATGCAACGCTTCAAATGTTTTGGTTGTGCTAAAGGTGGCGATGTGTTCGAGTTTCTTCAGCAGTACGAAAATATGACGTTTTATGAAGCTTTGGAGTTTTTGGCCGATAAAGCTGGTATTAAGTTGGAACACGAATTGCGCTCGAGGGATGATGAACAGCGCCAGCAACTGTTGGCAGTCTTGGATTTAACTCGAGAATACTATCACTTCGTTCTCACCAAACATAAGGCTGGCGCAGTTGCTAGACAATATTTAACTGACCGGCAAACCACAGCCGATTCTATTAAACTTTTTCAATTAGGTTACGCCTTACCCAAGTGGGATGGTTTGATTGCCTATTTGCATCGCAAAAAGAAATTTTCTTTAGAATTACTCGTTCAAGCTGGATTGGTGATCAAAGCTCAGGGCGGACGCTACTACGATCGCTTTCGCGATCGCGTCATGTTTCCTCTGCGCAATCCTCGGGGACAAGTGGTAGGTTTTTCTGGCCGAGTTTTACCCAGTACCGCCGACGATCAAGCTAAACAAGAGGCTAAATATATCAATACGCCAGAAACCTTGCTCTATCACAAAAGCAAAATGCTGTTTGGTTATAGCGAACTGCACCAGCAAATTAGAGCCAAGAAAGAAGTCATTGTGGTGGAAGGGGAATTTGATGTGATTACTTCCACCCAAGCTCACGTGGATCACATAGTGGCGATCAAAGGCAGTGCCTTGACTACCGATCATGCCTTATTATTAAATCGAACTGTGGAACGAGTCCTGCTGGCACTCGATAAAGACTCAGCGGGGGTGGAAGCGACCAAGCGCTCGCTACAGGTGCTCAAACCTTATGATTTAGAACTGCGAGTGATTGAAATTCCCGAGGGCAAGGATCCTGATGATCTGGCTCGCTCACAACCGAAGGTTTGGCGTGAAGTAGTGGGTCGCTCTATGAGCGCCTATGAATTTATTTTGCAGGCGAGCTTGAATACTCATGATGCCACCAGCGCTCCTGGTAAACGCAAAATTATTCAAGAACTCGCGGTCGATTTTTGGTCGATTGAAAGTCAAGTGGAGCGCGAATTTTATTTACAAAGATTAGCTAAATTACTGCAAGTGCAACCAGAAATTCTTAAGTCCGATATTAAGCACTTTGCCGAAAAGAAACGTTTGCCCGATGTCCAACCGTCAGCAACTACTAAAGTGGAAGCTGTTTCACCTTCTAGAAGAGGTCAGCTGGAGCGCTATCTGACCTTTCTACTACTCAGGGGTGATTTGTCTGATGTCAGCCAGCGCTTAGCACAACTTAGTCACTTCCCAATCGAATTGCCGGTTCTATTTACTTTGGTGCAAAATCAAACTGGCTTGAGTCAACTCACAAACTTTCAGCAACTTGTCGATTCGTTGGCGGGTGATTTACAGCAACAATTGATGGAATTATTTGTGGATGAAAAGATGGGGCCAATTCTGGAAACTGCGAGTGTGGAAGCCGAGTGGCAAAGAACTTTGGCAGAATTTATTCAAGAAGCTAACAGGGCCAAGCGGGCGGAACTCTCACGTCAATTCGCAGAACTAGAGGCGAGTGAAAATAAATCTCCCGAGCAAGAACAAAAACTCGCCGAAATCTTAGCCGAATTGGCCAGGCTGTAGACTAATCAGCCAGATTTACTTGGGGGATTGCTCTCACAATCAACCGATCTTTATCTAAAAAGCCTGTGCAGGTATAAACCGTCAACTGTTCTCTGCCAGTGGGGTAAAGATAACCATTTTCCGCTGGACTCACGGTCACCACATCAAAGACTTGAAAAGTTATGGTTGTGCCGTTCAATAATGTTAGCTCGAACACATCGTCGACCTTTATTTGTTTGAGTGAACCAAAAATATTATTAGTATTGTGGCCGTAGATAATCGCATTGCCTTTTTCTCCTGGGAACGCTGATTGTTCCACATGGAAAGCAGATTGGCGGTCAAGAGTCCAACCTGAAGCCAACTCAGTACCTGGCTTGATGGGGACGGTTCGTCCGTTGAAAGTGATCGAAACTGGGCGCTGCCCTAAGTCGCGTTGGGGTAAAACAGGTTCTAACTGCGCCACTGCTTGGTAGTTGGGTAGCAGCGCCCGCAAGCGCCAGGTTTGATGCAAGATAGAAACGAAGAGCAGGATGCTACCAAATATTACTAAAACAGCCGGCAGATACTGCCGGCTGTTCTTTTTGACAATCTTTTTCTGCTTTGATTGTTTGATTTTTTTACTTTTGTTTGGCATGCAACAGAGCTCCGACACTGATCATCAGTGTACCAAGAACTCCAGAAAGTTGCATGAGCGCATCTTCGGCCACACCTGTTTTGGCATAGCTGGTTGCACCAAGGACTTGGCCTTTGCTTGTGGTAGCACCAAGTACGGATCCAGTAGTAGCTGGACAGTCTGGGAATTCTACAGTTTTTTCAATTTTGTAGAAACCATCTGCGTATCCGGTCAACTTATTTTCACCATCTTTTGAATAAATGGCGATAGCCCAGCCATCACTGTTGCTGGTGGCGGTTTTCTTTTTACCGTTGTAGTCAAATTCGGCGGTCACGTTTTCCATGTTTTTGCCGTCGTTGGTAAAGCGCATTTCCACTTTTACCTCGTCTTTATCACAACTGACCTGATACTCCAATGCCGCTACTCTACCTTGTCCAGGTGTAGGAGTAATGGTAGGAGTTGGTCGCTCACTTTGGGTAGGAGTTGGGGTTGGCGAAGGCTGTTGACCCTCAGTTGGAGTTGGAGTCGGAGTCAGGCGGTCATCCGGCATGGTTGGTGTTGGAGTGGTTGTCGGAGTCGCAGTCGGCGTACTGGTTGGAGTGGGAGTGGAGCCAGGAATACAGGTCACAGCTACCCAGGAAAGATCATGTGGATGAGGATTAGCGGTGACTTCTACAGTACTATTGTTGTTGCTAAAAGCAGCGATAAAGCCCGAATCTGGCAGTTGGTAGACAGTTTGGCCATCACCTGCATGGACGTAGACTACATCAATGACTTGGCTGGGTGAGGGGCAAGAGACAGATCCAATTTTTACGTTACTAAAATTAGTTTTAGAACAGGTACTGGGATTTGCCTCACAATATTGAGAAAACTCTGACGCAGTATATGCCGATACACTGGCCTGAATGGTATTAATATTAGATTGAAAAACCATACCCGCAAGTGTTCCCGAAACTAGCACGCCAAGGCATAATAATAGTTTTTGCATTTGTTACCTTTATTAATTAATATGTACAAAATAGCTTACTACTGTAAAAAGTAGCAAATTATAACATAATATATCAGTAATAGTCAATAATTTGGGCTTACTAACCGCTAGTTGTGAAATTTCTATATAAGACGATATAATCGGCTTCTGTTGTTAAGGGGGATAAACCCCATTTAACAGCGCGCACATTACTATCCCCTGTAGCTCAATGGCAGAGCGCCTCGCTGTTAACGAGGATGTTGTAGGTTCGAGTCCTACCGGGGGAGCCAAGTAGAATTGGCAGGTACTAAATCAGGTCTTTCCACGAATACATCATCATATTTAGAGGTTCGAGCCACGACATCTGTGCTAAATGCTCCTGCATTGAGTTTTTTGATTACCTCGTAAACTTCTTTTGGATGTATCAATGGTTTTTTTGATGTGTATGTGAGGTCTGAGCTAACTTCAATTAGTAATCGGTGTTTATATGCTCTGTCTCCATCTTCAAACCTCGAAGCCATGACCTTAGCAAAGTCGAGTGAGTTCTCAACTTTTTGTCTCCAATTAGTCTGTTGCTCGTCTGAATGGTTGGCGGCTCTTTTTAATTCAAGTCTACTTTTTTTCAGCTCTGCTTTTTTCTCATTGTATTCAGTTTCACTGATTCTATCGTTTAAATACAAGTCGAGAAGTCTATTTAGTCTCGCATCTATCTCGACCAAATTATTGTGTGCGAGAGCTTGAGTTTTTTCCTGTAAATCCGATTCATTTCTATGCAACACGCTAACCCACTTTTTTGCCCATATTACAAAATCATCTGGTGGCTGCATAGTCAACAATTGCTCTATAATTCGCTCATTCATTTTTTTCTCAGTTATCGGTTTCTGACTACATATTATGTGCCTGCTTTTTTTTGTGCAATGGTAGTAGATGTACTTAGCGTATCTGTTAGTTCTTCGATAGTATTTAGTCTTTACAGTAGCAGTCAGGGCACAGCCACACTGCTGACAGCGAAATAATCCCGTCAGGTCAAATGTGTGCCCGCGTTGTATCGGTTTCCCATTATTTCCCAACATTCTCTGTACACGATCAAACTCATCTTTGGTTACTGCACTCTCGTGCTTGCCTGAGTACCACTCTCCATTTGTCAAGTCCCCCTTTTTTGGGACAGGTTCTCTGAGATAAGCTGCGCGTAAACTG
>CAZFRD010000032.1:0-10870 GCA_964521215.1 uncultured Pseudomonadales bacterium | reverse complement strand
TCGTGGTGAAGGTGGTGCAACTAAGTTGTACCAAGCAGCCACTCAAGATACGGTGTCAGCTTTAACAACCGGAAGAGGGTCAGAGAGAAAAGGCCATGAGAGTGAAGCAGAATTCCAAAAGAATCGTTGGCAGGGTTGGCAGCGTTCACCACTTTGGCTATTGCGCAAGGTTGGCGTAGTAGCTAATGCCCCTAGGGCACTCTTGGTGCAGGGTGCGTACGGCGTTTCTAGAGATAGATCAACTTTGTCTAGATTAGCAGATAGCAACGGCTGGCAAGACAATACGAAATTAACTCAGGCAGATGTGACAAAGTGGATTAGCGATACAATTCAAGAAAACCCAAAACTTGTGATGGAATTAGGTCGCAGACTCAATCGTTTGGCGGCATTGACTGAATACGGGTCGCTAGATGTAGCTGGGGAAAAGGGTTCGCTGTTCAATAGAGTTTCGGTGTCACACGATAAAGCATTCTTAGAGTTATTACACCAGTTTATTGACTTAGGTGTAAAACAATTTGTTACAGATAATTCCTCTGATGAAAGGCAAAAATTTCTTACCAAATGGAACGAGCATGCGGGATATCAGTCAAAGGATGCCAGAATGCGAGCGGAGAGATCTGCAAAGATCAAGGGAGTGGTAGCCAGCGCAGTAGGTACCATGATGACGGCAGGAATTGGTTCTACCCTAACTTATTTTGTTTTTGGAGATGGAATTGAAGATATCCATCACGGAGCAGAACAAATTAAGGCTGCTATTAACGAAGACTTGAAAGATCTAAGGGATTCAGCAAGTTTTATTGATGATCATCTACTATCTCCATTGATAGGGGATCAGCAGATAGATGCTCCAGGTGAAGTTGCTCCACCAGCGATTGTCAATTCGCACCCAGGAACTTGGGAACAAACTTGGCACGATGCCACAAACCCTGTTGATTCTGCCCCCGTTGGACCTCAAAAAGAGGATGTGGTTGACAAATTACCCCAGATTTTCACCCATGTGAAAGAACCGGCTGATTTTCCTCCACATGAAGTTGACTCTTTGTTCCCCTCGGTCGCCAAAATGCAACTGGTCGAGTTGAAGACAGGGGTGCCATGGAATGATATTAAGGAAGTGGTATCTGATTCAGGTGTTACGAGCGACGGCCAGGTGGCTACAAACACGATTGTCGATGGCTTAAAAGACTTTTGGAAAGCTTTGCAACCAAAAGACTTCGATTTCAATAACATTGATCAACACGCAAAGTTTTTATCTCTCGATGGCGTGAAGTCCATATCTGAGCTACCAGCACTGTCTGATGGAGCTGCTGGGTATCATTTATCTGATTCACAATTAACTCATTTGGCGGAGTGGTGGAAAGAAGCTGCTCAAGTTGAACATCCAACAGACTTACAACAGATTGCTCGTGATTTAAATGGTCTAGAGACGGGACAACCGATGCTCTTCGACGAACTCGCCAAAAACCCGAAGGCAATGCAGCAGTTGTTGGACATTGCCAACGGAGTTCCTCCACTTGCTGAGACCGTAAAATAATTATTTAAGGATACTTTATGAATACTACTGCCCGTCAACAATTAGCAGATCTAGATCTAAAGAAGATCTACGGAATTACTGCTCCAGACTCTGAGTTTGAGAGCAACATGCTTGAAATGGCTCAAATGGTTTGGTCTAATTTTCTAAATGAAGAAGTGCCTTACTTGCTACCGTCTGAAAGGTTGGATGAATTAGCCGATCTGTTAACAAAGCAGGAAGCAACTCAAGATGATTTTATGGATTTTTTTCGCAGTGCAATCGAAGACTTCGATGAAGTTTACAAAACATATGTTTTGAATAATAAAGAGCAGGCAATACGGGGGAAAATCCAAGAATTAAAAAATACTTCGGAAAATAACCAGGTTGAACTCGAGAGACTTGAGGCAGTCGAACATTTGGCAGATGTTGGAGAATGGGATCAGGTGGCAGAAAAACTATCGATGTTTGCGGTTGAAAGCTAGGTCAATTATCAAATACATACCCCAACCATCCCTGCGTTGTCCATGCAAAGTCGTTTAGTATACGGAGTCTTGAGTGTAAGGTGGCGTTGCTGGTGAGGTAATGAGCGAAGGGTTTGGCGGAGCATTTTTCGTAAAGTGGCATTGGCCACCACGCCACCACCAAGCCATACGGATTGTATTTCAGGATATTTCAGTAATATTTTGTTCAATTTATAGCAAATATGCCTAAATACGGAGTATTGTAAGCTAGCACAAAAGTCATAAATTTCTTGCTTGGTGGGGGGAGTAGTGGCCCAATTGGTTTCGATAAACCTTCGGGCAAACGTTTTCATACCGGAGAAGCTCAAATTGTAATCGTGGGTGGTAGTCATCGGTAGTGGAAACTCGTATTTATTAGCGTTGCCTAGTTTGGCCAGCTGTTCTACCACTGGGCCGGCAGGGTAACCCAAGTTGAGCATGCGGCCGATTTTGTCTAGGGCTTCGCCAGCGGCATCATCTACAGTTTGACCAAGTAACTCATAAGCAAATCGGCCGCTGTTGAGCCAAGGTTGGGTTGGATCGCCTGGGTTAGATACCAGTCCTAGGCGCGGTTGGCGGTCACTCTTCGACGGGCTCAGAGTGACACTCCCGGTAGGGCTCAGAGTGATACGCTTGGATGGGTTCGTGCTGTTGCAGGAATCAAGCGCTGTCATACTGAGTTTATCGAAGTAGACAGCGCCCTCTTTTTGAGCAACGTCAGCTTTGTCCCACTTCGACGGGCTCAGCGTGACACGCTCAGTAGGGCTCAGCGTGACACGCTCAGTAGGGCTCAGTGTGACACCGGCATGACATAAGTTGGTATCACCACGAGCAATGTCACACTGAGCTTGTCGAAGGGTATTGCGAAGGGGAGATACCAACACAAACTCCGTATGTCCTCCAGACACAATGACTCCCAATGCAGGTAGCTTGATATCTTTGATTATTTTGCAAGCGTGCTTAGTTGTTTCCTCAAGTTGGCGAGGGATAGCTAAAACCGAAAGTAGATGGCCTTCAATATGATTCACTGGTTGCAATGGCACGCCCCATTCTGCAGCAAGCTTCTGACCATACATTATGCCAACTTCTAGCGCCGGCGCTAGGCCAGGTCCCACGGTGACCGCGATCTGGGTGATATCGGTAGCCAGCACGCCGGCGCGCCTCAACGCTAGTTTCACCACCGCTTCAATATTTTCTTTATGCGCCTGTTTGGCCACCGTGGGAAAAACTCCGCCATATGGTCGATGCAGCTCAGTTTGCGATGCAACCACATTTGACCAGATCTCTAGTCCACAGGTCACCGCCGCTGAGGTATCATCACACGAGGTATCGATAGCTAAAACCAGATCGTTCATGATAACTATTTTTTCAAAATCTGGTCAGAAAAATTCAGCAATTGTTTTTCAAAAAATGCTCTGACAGTTACTACTTTAAGAGGTTCATATAGCATTGAAAAATCACTTGCATCGATTTGGGTAAAACGGCTGAGTAATTGTAGAGGATCAATATGCCAATCAAATTTTATTTTTGCGTGGCGGTATAAATCAGGTAGAGTGAATTTGGCCGATTTGAGAATATAGTATAAGTCAATAAAATCTCTTGATCTGGGTTTTTGTGCAATCGTAAATAATTTATTTGTGCCAATATCAACCAGACTATCAATTTCAAGTTGATGATATTGATTGTCTCTCTCGATTCTTGGAAATGGATAGTAGGTGAATTCTGTTTTCAACACTTTATTCAGGGGTAAATGGAGAAAAACCAAAAATCGGTTAAAACTATTTTGTATATCTAGTGATTGATATTGAATAGATGGCCTCTGACTTTTGAAGAATGTTGTAACAGTTGTTGGATCGAACTCTGTTTCAGAAAAAAAATCAAGATCTTCAGAGTAGCGGTGATGTAGATAAAATGCCGATAATGTAGTCCCGCCAGATAGATAAAACATTGAAGAGAGTGAAGAATTAGCGACGAGCTTCAACACTATTAACTGAATGGGCTCAAGTTTTTTTGGTTGCAGTTGTTTCATGACTCAAGAGTAAAGCTAGTAGTTTTTGTTTAGCAGGATCGATTCTTAATTTATGCCAGTACTTTTTAAGTAGATTGGTCGATATTTTTGTATTGTTGAGACCAAAATTTATAGTTTGCTCTAGTTGCCAAATATGTCGCTGTTCAACTGAAGCAAAGTGTTTGGAATTAGTTTGTGACCAGTTGTACATTTTTTGATTATACTTCAGTTACCTCGAGATAGCGAGAGTCAACTTGGTCTGCAATAGCAACTTCAATCAGATAAGCTTGAGTAGAACGTAGGCTAGGCTGAATCCATTCAGTAATTTGCGAAAACCACTCAATCACTAAGATGGTATTGGGAAGTAATAGTTTTTCAATTTCTAATCGCTTAAATAGTTCAACTGAATCAATTTTCCAGACATCAATATGATGCAATTTACCAACTGTTTGACCTCTGGCAAAAGTATATTCTTCAAGGTAGGTATAAGTTGGAGAAACTAGGGTCGCCTGGATTCCGAGAAATTCTGCCACGCCTTTGGCAAAAATAGTTTTGCCAACTCCTAGCGGACCATTTAGTCCAAAAACGATGGGTCGAGTTTTCAGTTGATCCCAATGCTTGAGCATTAATTTGCCAGCGATCGCTTTGGTTTCCATTTCACTTTGAGAAATTAGTTGGGTGGAGTTGTTTTGAGTCGTAAGTAATGATCCTTGGCGAAAAATCACTGGCGTTGACAACGTCGTATCAATCACTGTCGAAGGTTGATTGGGGGGTAATGTGCCGGCATCAATGATCAAGTCAATCAGGTTTTTTTGTTTTTCTGAAAGGTGGTCAAGAATTTGCGCCACCGAGTATGGTCGCCGTTTGCCAGATGCATTGGCGGAAGTGGCGGTGATCGGTCTATTGAGTGTGCTCACTAGTTGAGCCACAAACGGATGACTAGAAATGCGAATTCCCAGTGTTTTAAATTCAGAAATTACCCCGTGCGCCAACTGTTGGTTAGCTCTCGCCTGAGAAATAATCGTCATCGGCCCAGGCAGGAACTGTTGGTACAGTTGGCGCGCTTGATCATTAATCTCAACAAATTGTTCTGCCATTGCTTGATTTGTGACGGCAATTGATAGAGGTTTTCCCTCTCGTCTTGACTTGAACTGAAGCAATTTGTTGACGGCGGTTTGGTTAGTTGCATCCACACCCGCTCCATAGACCGTCTCAGTGGGATAGACTAATAAACCTCCCTTGAGTAATATTGCCACAGCTTGATTAACTACTTGGTTTATGTTGCTGTTTGAGAGTTTGATAATTTTCACCACATCGCATTATAATCGCTACAATATCTATTTTGTGGGAAACTTAAGATTGGAAATTTGAGAAAAAACACCGCAATTCGTTCATATATTCCTTTTTTTTTACTTAGTTTCAGCATATTGTTGATAGCACTATTCATGGCTTTGGAAACAGTGCAAAATTTCGCTTTCAATGCTGACGCTGTTTCTGGACTATATATCACAAATTTTGATCAGGGAAAGAGATGGTTTGTTAACGAGGAAACATATATCCTAAAAGCGGTTTTTAATACAGTGTTGACAAAGTACTTTGGCACTTCTTCATTTGCAGTGAGCTTGGCTCAGGTGCTAAATATTTCTTTGCTCATAGGTTTGGTTGGATTGATGCTCTGGAAATATTCAATCCAGATGAATTTAAATAAACTGCAAATGTACGCGTTGTTGGCCTGGTCAGCATTCTTCCTGTTGAATCCGAATATTTATACTAGTTTTTTTATGATTCCTCACATTCGAAGCTTTGAGTTGTTGTTACCATTTTTCTTTTTTTGGTATTTCAAAACTAATAAAAAATATTCGTATGGCAATGTAATAGCTACAGTAGCACTTGCGTTTCTATCTGCGAGCGATATGTACATTTTTATCATGCTTGTTATACCAGCAGTTCTGTTTATCACTTGGGAGAGGAGGAGTGAGCCAAAATTCATTGGAGGTTTGCTAATCAAGTTTGTTTTTTTTGTACTAGCTTTCTTTTCTTACCATAAAATTTTAGAGAATATCGAGTGGCAACCGGTCAATCATATGATTATGACGGTCAGCTATTCTGATTTTCTTTCAAGAATCGTTGCTTTCCCCAATGAGATTTTGGAGAAAAATGGCATTGTTGTATTTAATCAACCAGTATTTTCAATCGAATTTCTTATTAGTACGTTAAGTTTTGCCATGATTGTCCTAGTGATTGTTTTTGCTTTTATAAACCGTCGTTTATTGCTTCGAGACCATTGGATAGCCCTGTTAATTCGACTTTCAGTGGTAAGCATCTTGATTATTGCGCTTGCTAATAGGAGCGGCGGTCACTATTTTGTTGGTCCAACTATTTTGCTTGCTTCACTCGGCGCAATGGTGATTTCCTACTGTAACGATCGCCAAATCAAGGTGGTATTGTTACTCACCTCATTTATCGTGATATTTCGGATAATTTGGTTTTCTTTTTCTATTACA
The DNA here is from genome assembly GCA_964521215.1 of uncultured Pseudomonadales bacterium. Lineage (GTDB taxonomy): Bacteria > Patescibacteriota > Microgenomatia > UBA1400 > PJMF01 > DAOQVB01. Next base: position 4,348 of record CAZFRD010000032.1, on the reverse strand, counting down.
AACTGCAGCTTTGGCAACCAGCACATATTTTCTTGTAGTCCCAAGAAAAGTGCTTTGCTCAGAAGCATTGACCAGAAACAACTAGATTTCGGGAGGGTATCGGGAAAGATACTCACTGATTACTGGACAGCATGGGAGCTGAATGCATATTACGGACGACAATTGGCTACACCAGTTGGTTGTAGTAAGAATCGACTCAAGCCTTTTTTGGGAAACGCAAGGGCGGAGGAGTTCGAAGGGAATTTCACACGTGTATTGATAGATACGAATGCTAACGACTTTGAGTCATGTGCATTGGATGAAATCTTCGCCTACTATCATTTGGAGAACACTACCACTATCACTCCCTCAATATCGCTTTTTTCTTTGAAGCAGCCACTGGTGATCAATTCAGATCTAACCAATTTTTCTTTGCTTAACTGATGCTATCAATGGAGTGGCTCACGCTACTCGTGAAATTTTCACACCTGGTATTATAGGGCATACTTGGTGGTGCAGTGCTGCCATAGTAGTACTGCTATAATAGTGAACATGGATCAAAAACAGCGTTCTCATTTACAGTTAGTGGTGAGACACCGTGAAATTTCTGCATTTAGAGATGTATTGCAACAAGTCAGGCAAATGCCACTCAAACAAAAACAGAGATGGCTCGATGCCAACGCCGAGGCTATGCAATCAGCCTTCTCAATTTTCGTTGATGTTTCAGAAAGAACTTTGGACGAAATGACAAAAAATAATGAAAACATGGAATTATCGTATCAATTAATGACAACTTTAAGAGAGGCGGAAGCCTTGGTGGCGGAGGTCTTCCATCAGCCCTCCGCACAATTACAAAGTTAGAGTAGAATAGAGTTATGGAATTTGATCGTCTAGTGGTTTCATTTCTGGTTGATGAGGTAGTCGGTGGGTTTTTCATTAGCGTCCCCCCCGGACATTTAGCCTGCGTTTATGATCGAGGCAGAGGTGTTTTGCCCAGAGTTTGGGGTCCCGGATTACATTTCAAAATTCCCTTTTGGCAAGTGGCCAAACTTTTTAATGCTCAGGTGCTTGAATACTCGATTCAAGATGGTTTTAGTTTTGAAGCCAACAACGAAGCTCTCGGTGATGTACCGATTCACGCCACCACCCAAGATGGCAAAGACGTGACTGTGGAAGGTTCGGTGCTTTTTCGCATTGATCGCAAAAACGCTCCAGAATTATGGGAAAACATTGGTGAAGACATGGTTTCTAAAGTGGTACGTCCGGCTGCTCGCAGTAAAGTGGCGACGATTTTTTCTGGATTAACTTTGGACCAAATTAAACACAATCGTAGCCACGTGGAAGACACTATCAAACAAGAAATTCAACACTATTTCGAAGATAAGGGACTCAACTGCGAGGGATTTTTACTCTCGACTGTTCGTCAGCACGCAGCCGGCGGTATGAGAGAAATCTTGACCCCCCAAGTTTTGGTCGAATCAACATCCTCATAATTGCAACTCCGTTGTTGACAAACTGTTAGCAGACGACTATTATCACTGCTAGTTTAGTAGCAGTTGGTTATTTAAACTGCTAAGACTGTATTCAGTAGTAAAAGGAGATTTCTATGTCAACGACACTGTCGGTTAAATCGGTTTCACCTCTGGCGGGATACGTCTTGGTCGAACCAGCCAAGCAAGAGAAAAAAACCGCATCTGGTCTGTATCTACCAGATTCGGCCGATGAAAAGCCTCAACATGGTACGGTGTTGGCCGTGGGTGGATCAATTTGGGAAAGTGGAGTGAAAGAGCTGAAAAGCCCAGTCAAAGTTGGTGATAAGGTGATTTATAAAAAATGGGGTGGTAATGATTTCAAGATCGGCGATGTGGAGTATCAATTTTTGAAATTTGAAGATATTTTGGCCACAATTAAATAATAGTTAACAAAAAAGGAGAATTTATGTCAGCAAAACAACTCGTATTTTCTGATGATGCCAGACAAAAAATGCTGGTCGGTATTAACAAGTTAGCAGCAGCGGTGACGACAACCTTAGGTCCCAAGGGACGAAATGTTGCTATCGATCGTTCTTGGGGCGCCCCCAACGTGCTCCATGATGGAGTTAGTGTTGCCAAAGAGATTACTTTGGAAGATAAGTTTGAAAACATGGGCGCCCAGTTGGTCAAAGAGGCCGCCAGCAAAACCAACGATGTAGCTGGTGACGGTACTACTACTGCCACTTTGTTGGCTCAGCATATTGCTGGTAAGGGTATGAAGTATGTTACTGCTGGGACCAATCCTATGATCATGAAAAAAGGGATTGATCGCGCAGTCGAGGCAGTAGTGGCCGAAATTCGTCGCTTGGCCAAACCAGTCAAAGAATCGGACTGGGAAAAAGTGGCGACCATTTCCGCTCAAAACGAAGTAATCGGGCAAAAAATTGCCGAGGCACTGCGTTTGGTGGGCAAGGATGGTGTGGTGGAGGTAGAAGAAGGCAAAACCCTCGATATCACTATTGAACATAAAGACGGTATGGAATTCGATAAGGGTTTTGCTTCACCTTATTTCGTCACCGATTCGGATCATATGGAATCAGTCATCGAAAATCCGTATATCTTAGTGACCGATTTCAAATTGAGCAGTATTCAGGATTTACTACCGATGCTCGAGAAATTGATGACGGTCAGCAAGAATTTAGTCTTGATTGCTGATGATGTGGAAGGCGAGGCGCTTACTACATTAGTGGTGAATAAATTGCGCGGAGCCATCAATGTCCTGGCCGTAAAAGCACCTGGTTTTGGTGACCGACGCAAAGCCATGCTTCAAGATATTGCAGTCTTAGTTGGTGCCAACTATATTTCTCAAGATACTGGTCGCCAACTCAAAGATGTGGCAGTGGAAGATCTTGGTCAAGCCGATTCGGTTCGTGCCAACAAAGACTCCACCAGAATTGTGGGGGGCAAGGGCAAGCAGACTGATATTGATGCCCGAGTAGCGCAAATTGAGGCCGAGATTGATAAATCAACCTCTGATTTTGATATCGAGAAACTCCAAGAGCGCAAGGCCAAGTTAACTGGCGGTGTGGCTGTTATCCAAGTTGGTGCTTCAACCGAAATTGAGATGAAGAATCTGCAAGAACGGGTCAAAGATGCCAAGGGTGCAACCAAGGCTGCTATCGAAGAAGGTATTATCCCAGGAGGTGGTGTAACTTTGCTTCAGGCGGTGAAAGTGCTTGATAAAATCAAAGCTGGCTCGCACGATGAACAGGTGGGCGTTGACTTGATTAAGGCAGTTGTCCAAGAGCCACTGCGAATGTTGGCAGTGAACTCTGGGATGGATGCTGGATATGTCCTTCACCAAGTTTTGGGTCAGAACGATCCTTACTACGGTTTTAATGCTCTCACCAACGAATTTGGTGATATGGTCAAAGCAGGCGTCATCGAGCCGGCTAAGGTGGCAATCGCCGCTTTGCAGAATGCCGCCAGCGTTGGTTCCATGATCCTGACCACCGAGTGTTTGGTGACAGATATCCCTGAGGATAAAAAACCACCAATGCCCGGCGGTGGCGGCATGGACGGGATGATGTAACCCTGAGTCGTCACTCTGAGTTGTCGCCCTGAGATGACACCCTGAGTTCATCGAAGGGAAATCGAAGGGAGACATCACCATAAGGTCAACCTAACCCAGCCGCTCGCGAGCGGCTGGGTTTTGTTACAATTGCTTTAAAGTGATGACCATCAAGTCCATTTATCGCAATTTTCAAATCCCGCCCAACCTGCAACAGCATATGCAAGATGTGGCGGTAGTCTGTTTATTAATTTTAGACAACTGGACTGGGGAGAATGTAGACCAGCAACTCACAATCCAGTCGGCCTTACTCCACGATCTTGGCAACTTAGTGAAGTTTAAACGACCATTTATGCGAGTATTGGAAGCCGAAGCAGAGCATTGGGAAACAATTCAGCAGAAAATGGTGTCTAAATATGGTAATAATGCAAAAAAGGCCACTCATCAAATGGTCGCCGAAACTGGTCTCGCAAATTCAGTTGGCAAAGTCTTGTCCGACATGGATAGGCTGATCGAAGGCAGTCTCGCTGTCATGCCTGAGGCTCAGATAGTCGAATTTGCTGATCTGTGTGTTTCTCCAGAGGGAATTGTAGGTTACCAACGACGGAAACAAGATTTGATTGATCGATATGGCGCAACTCACGGTTTGGCTTGGGTTGAGCCCGCAGATCAACTTTTTTTAACTCTACAAAAAAATGTCAACATCGATCTTGCCACCATTGAAACGTCTGATTTTTCTCTGTATATAAAAAAAGTATCTGACCTATTAAATTTGGCGCTGGTAACCAAATCACGGGCTGGAGGAAGCGAAATTGAGATTGAGCGA
>CAZFRD010000031.1:0-10875 GCA_964521215.1 uncultured Pseudomonadales bacterium | reverse complement strand
ATTAGATGAGGCAACGAATGCTCGGTTCCGTTACATTTGTAAATGAGGCATCACGGGAGGTAACCTTCGGCATTGAATGATATAGTACTAGCCATGCCAGAACTGCCAGAAGTAGAGACCATTGCTCGAAGGTTGAATACAAAATTAGTCGGGCGAAAGATTACTAGTGTTTCTATTTTGCGAAGCAAAAGTTGGAGTGGTGACAGCGAATCAATTATCGAGAAACCAATTATTAAAGTTAGTCGTAAAGCCAAACTATTGACAATCGATTTTGATCAAACTCCCAACTCAATCATTATTCATCTCAAAATGACTGGACAATTGATCCATGTTGATCAAGACCTGATCAAAGTTGGGGGCGGTCACCCCACCGCCGATTGGGTTGCAGATTTGCCAGGAAAACATACCAGGGTAATTTTGCAGTTAGATGATGCATCGACTCTCTATTTTAATGACCTGCGAGTTTTTGGTTGGATGAAAGTAGTTAGTAGTACGGATAAAGACAGGGAATTTAGTAGGTATGGTCTTGATGTAATTGATCCACTAGTAACAACCGAATGGTTTTACCAGCGATTACAAAAAAAATCCCAATCAATCAAGCAAGTGATCATGGATAGTTCACTCATTGCTGGCGTGGGTAATATTTATGCTTGTGATGGGTTGCATTTGGCGGGCATCTCCCCCACCCGTCCGGCAAAATCGCTAAATTTAGCTGAGGCAAAAAATCTACTTGAGGCCTTACAATCTGTAGTTTTGAGAGGTATTGAACTTGGTGGAGCCACGATTCAAAATTATAAAAACGTTGATGGATTGGCCGGCTCATACCAAATAGAGCGTCGAGTCTACGCCAGAGAAAACGAACCTTGTTCAGTTTGCGGCAAGCCAATCTTGAGAATCAAACAGGGTGGACGCAGTACCTTTTTTTGTCCTGGATGTCAAAAGTAACGTTGGTTTAAAGATACTTTTTTAAAGTGTTCACAGACTTTTCGAGAGCTTGCTTTTCTTCCCAACTAAGTTTTGGTTGCAGAATAGTTTCTACTCCGCCCCTACCCACGACGCAAGGCACACTCAATGCCACCCCCGAATGACCATGGAAATTATGGAGCGGGATGGAAACTGGAAGTACTGATTTGGAATCAGTGAGGACGCACTTCACAATATGGGATAACACGGCAGCAATACCGTAGTAGGTTGCTCCCTTCGACTCAATAATAGTATAGGCGGCTTTACGCGCTTTTTCATAGGCATCAATCGCCTTTTTGTCTGAAAAGTTGGGAAATTCAGAGAGCGGTTGACCACCGACTGTGGCTTGAGAAATGACAGGAAACGAACTATCACCATGCTCACCCAAAATGTAGGTATGAATACTCCTGGGATTAACTTTCAAAAATTCTGAAAGATGAAAACGAAAGCGAGATGTGTCTAGGACAGTACCAGAGCCAAAAATTTGTCCTTTGGGCAGTCCAGCCATTTGATAGGCTTTGTAAGTGAGCACATCCACGGGGTTTGATACCATAATAATGACCGCTTTTGGAGCCACTTTCACAATTTGAGGGATAATTGACTCCATGATAGAAACATTTTTGGCTGCTAAATCCAAGCGAGTATCACCGGGCTTTTGTGATGCTCCCGCCGTGACGATTACAACGTCACTATCCGCTAAATCTTCGTACGATTCGGTGGCATGAATCGTGGCTTGATGCAGAAAGGCAATGCCATGTTCTAAGTCAAGCTCTTCTCCAACTATATCTGATTTATGGCGACCATAAAGAATTAATTCGTTGACGACTCCAGTGTGGAGTAGCGAGAAGGCGGCGCTCATGCCAACTCGACCACAACCGACAATAGCGACTTTATTTGAGTCTGAAGGATTTGATTTGGGCATAGTTTCACTATACAGAATAACTTTGAAAATTTCGATAAGGATTAGCTCGATGTACGAAGGTTGCTGATGGTTTGAGTAATATTTTCGGCCGTTAGTCCATGTTTTTGGTAGAGTTCCTCGGCGGTACCTGATTCGCCAAAAATATCATTAACACCTAGTATTTTAAAGGCGGATCTAACAGTGTGTTGAGAGATCAACTCAGCAACTGCCGATCCCAGACCACCGATGGCCTGATGATCTTCGACCACTATAACTGCGTGAGTTTCTCTGAAAGCTTTGAGCAAAGTAGTTTCATCTAGAGGTTTGATTGAGGCGGAGTTGATGACTCGGGTTGAAATTTGGTTTTCCGCTAACAGTTGAGCAGACTCCAGGGCGCGCGCGACCATTGTGCCGTGGGCAATAATTGTGACATCTGAGCCTGGCTTGAGAACTTGCGCGCGCCCAATGGAAAATGCATCTTTTTCTTTTGTGACCGACTTGACTGGTAGTTTGCTCGTACGAATGTAGACTGGCCCAGGGTGTTGGGCAGCAGCCAAAGTCACTTGAAATGCCTCCTCCTCATCAGCTGGAGCCAGCACCGTCATATTCGGCAAGACGCTCATGAGTGCCAAATCTTCCAGTGCTTGATGGGTGGCGCCATCGGGACCAGTTGCCAAACCGGCATGACCACCAACAATCTTGACCGGCAAGTTGTTATAGGCGATGGCGCTACGAATTACTCCCCAATTCAATCCAGGGCTAAACACACCGTAGCTGGTGATAAAGGGAATCTTTTTACCTAAGGCTAATCCCGCAGCAATCCCAGCCAGATTTTGTTCAGCCACACCCACTTCCACAAATCGTTGTGGAAATTGTTTGGCAAACTCCTCCACTCTGGTTGATTCGGCTAAATCCGCAGTCAGCACAACTACCTTCGGATTAGTTTTTGCCAATTCTAGTAATGCCCGACCCACTCCATCTCGTGTTGCTTGCATAGTTACCATTGAATTCGATTTTGCAAACTTCTAATTTGTTGGATAGCATCTATGGTTTCTGGTAAGTTGGGAACCGCTCCGTGCCAACCTGGTAAATTTTCCATAAACTCTACACCTTTTCCTGGAGTGGTGTGGCAAATGATGGCGCTTGGCTGATTGATTATCCCTTTTGATCGATGACAAGCGGTAATAACTTCAGCCAGATTGTGGCCATCAACTTCGAAAACTTGCCAACCAAACGCTGTTAATTTATCTTTGAGTGGTTCTACCGGCATAACTTGTTCGGTAAAGCCATCGATTTGAATATTGTTTCGATCAATTAGCACTGTGAGGTTATCGAGTTTTTTGGCAGCGCCAAACTGATAAGCTTCCCAAGTTTGGCCCTCTTGGTGTTCACCGTCACTCAAGAGACAGTAGACTCGATTGGGTAAAACATCCATTTTGAAAGCCATGGCCAAGCCAAGAGCTTGAGATAAGCCTTGCCCGAGTGGTCCAGATGTGTTTTCAACTCCAGGCAGGCTACCTAACTGTGGATGGCCCTGCAACCGACTGTTAAATTTTCTGAGAGTATTTAGTTCATCTCTAGCGAAATAACCAGCCTCAGCCAAGGTAGCATACAAAACCGGACAAATATGTCCATTGGAAAGTATAACTCGATCACGCTCTGGCCAATCTGGATGCGCTGGATCGTGCCTCACTACTCCGCCAAAGTATAAGGCTGTGAAAACGTCAGCCATACCCAGCGATCCAGCGCTATGACCACTACCGGCTTCGAGTAGCATCAAGACTACTGCTTGTCGGATTGTTTGGGCGATTGTTGCTAGTCGTTGAGTCTCGTCCTGTTCCACGTCTTCAAGCATAGCAAATTACAGGTACAATGGGTAGTCATGAGCGATGAGCTGACTCCATCAACATTTGAAGCAGTTTTTCAGACAAAGAAGGGCATGCTTTTGGTGGATAAACCAGTTGGACCGACTAGTCATGATCTAGTAGCTTGGGCGAGAAAAGTTTTTCAAGTGAGAAAAATTGGTCATACTGGGACTTTGGATCCACTTGCCAGCGGATTGTTGATTTTGTTAGTTGGTCGAGAGTTCACTAAGTTGCAAATGCAATTATTGAAACAAGATAAGACATATCTGGTAACCTCCGAAATGGGTATCACAAGTAATACCTATGACAAACTAGGTGAGATTATTGAATCAACTGTGACCACTCAGCCGACTGGCGACCAACTGAGAGTCGTCTTAGAAGAGTTTTTAGGCGAAATTGATCAGGAAGTGCCAGCATTTTCGGCAGTCAAAATTGGTGGCAAAAAACTTTATCAGTTGGCTCGTCGTAAAAATGTGATCAAGCCGATATTGCCTATTCGGAGGGTAATGATCAAGAAAATTGAATTGCTTGAGTACAACTGGCCATTTCTCACACTTCGAATTGAATGTAGCTCAGGTACCTATGTGCGCTCGCTCATCAATGATCTGGGAAAAATGCTTGGAGCTGGTGCAGTGGTAATTTCGCTACGTCGCGAGCGCATCGGCTCACTTTCTCTCGAAAATGCAACTGTCTGCCCCTTTTTTACTTCGCGTCAGCGCTAACTTCTAATGATTGAAACCATCCTCGGCGCAAAAGCACAGCAATGACGCTGTATACACCAATATCAACCCAAGTTTCTTCAATTTGTTCATTAGTGGGTTTATTGCCAGTCATCAGTAAATGTTTGAGTCTTTCAATTTTTTCACTGACTCTCATGGCGATTCCTAATTCTTTATTTGCGAGGATGTTTCCTTTGCCGTAATCTCGATGTTTTTTTAAAAACATTTCTAACAGCTCATCAGAGACGACGCTAAAGGCGTTATCTAAGGTTTTGGGAGTTGGAGTTTTTTTTACCATAGGTTCATATGATAACTCATCAATTGGGATCGAAAAATAGTGAAAACTACTGCTTGCACTTCTAATTTGTTATCTTGTACACTGGATGTAGTGAGTCAACGAGCGATCTATTTTAAGAACTAAATGTATTAGTTCTTTGGTTTGGTATGTCGATGCAATCAACAAAAGTTTTTATGATTGGCTGGGAGTATCCACCACATAACAGTGGAGGATTGGGTGTAGCGTGCGATGGTCTAACTCGGGCTTTGGCAGCCGAAAATACCCAGATCTTTTTTACCCTTCCCTATGCACACGCCGGAGGAGTCAAACACCTCTCGCTACTTGGTTGTTATGATCCAGATTGGAGCGAAAATGGCAAATCAATCACTTCACCTCCATTTGGGGCCTACCAAACCAATGCTCAGGGTTTAACTGATAGCCAAATATTGGAATTGACCCCAACATTGAGCTCTAATGAGCTCAGGGCTCTACCCCTTTCGGAACTAGATGCCCGAGTCAATGATTATGCCAAACTAGTCGCTACCGAAGAAAAGAAGCTGGATAAAAAAATCGATGTCATCCACGCTCATGACTGGATGTCATTTCCGGCAGCGATGAAAATCCGTCAACAATCCAGCAAACCAATTATTGCCCACGTGCACTCGACTGAATTTGATCGAGTGCCTCATGGTCAAGGCAGCCCCTTTATTCATCAGGTTGAATATGAAGGATTGTTAGCGGCGACACACATTATTGCCGTGAGTGCCTTTACGAAGCAACTACTTGTGAACCAGTATGCGGTCAATCCAAACAAAATAACCGTGGTTCATAATGGCATCGATCCACTTCAACCAGACAAAGAAAATGTGAGTTTTGCCCAGAATCGTCCCGTTATCGTTTTTATGGGGCGACTGACTATGCAAAAAGGCGGTGAGTACTTTTTGCAGTTAGCGCAACGTTTGCTTGACCAAATACCCAACGCGCTTTTTGTGGTGGCTGGCAATGGCGACATGTATCACCAGCTTTTATTTAAAACCGCCTACGACCGGCTTTCAGCCCACGTTTTATTTAGTGGCTTTGTTAGAGATAGACAACGCGAGCTACTGCTCGATCGTGCCGATGTGTTTGTGATGCCCTCCCTCTCAGAACCCTTTGGCTTAGTGGCGCTAGAGGCGGCTCAACGACATACGCCAGTCGTAGTGAGTAAGCAATCGGGTGTGGCGGAGGTATTGCCCTCTGCAGTGCAAATTGATTTTTGGGATGTGGATCGCATGGTGCAAGAAATTGCTCAACTCATACTGAATCCGGATACTGCACGAGAGAGAGTGAAAAACCAATTAGCGGATATTTCTGATGTGACTTGGTCAACCGCCGCCGGTAAAGTTAGGAATATTTACCAGCAATTGTTTCAAAAACCTCTCAGATAAAAACCATGCTATAGTTTTTTTGTGCCACAATTGTGTTTGTACCTCCATTTGCACCAACCACTAAGAATAGCTCCCTATGAAGTTTTCGATATTTCATCTGGAAGAACCTATTTTGCCACTGCCCAAAGTGATGATAACCGCATAATTTTTCAGAAAGTCGCCGACAAATCCTACCGTCCAATGTTAGCCTTACTGGCCAAATTATTACACGAAGAACCTGAGTTTCGGTTTGCTCTATCTATTACTGGAGTCTTTATTGAACAAGCGCAATGGTATGCCCCAGATGTTTTATTTTCCTTACAAGCATTAGTAAAAAGTGGTCGAGTGGAAATTATTGCCGAAACTTACCACCACACTTTGGCTAGTTTGTATTCACCAACCGAATTTGAAAATCAAGTCAAGCTTCACCAAGCTGTGATTAAGCATCATTTTAACTATGAACCAGTCACCTTCCGTAATACAGAACTAATTTATTCCAACCAAATTGGGGAATTGATCAAGCAATTGGGATTTATCGGTACATTGACCGATGCGGTGGATCGTTACTTGGGTGATAGGCCCAAAACTCGGGTTTACGGTAGTATGGGTTGGCCCCAACTCCCGCTATTACTCAAGCATGCGCAACTTTCTGATGATATTGCTTTTCGCTTTTCCGACAAGACTTGGCCCATGTTTCCTTTGCGTTCTGAGCATTACTTTGATTGGCTACAATCATATCGTCAAGAAGAAATTATTAACCTATTCATGGATTTTGAAACCTTTGGCGAACATCAGTGGCAAGACACCGGCATTTTCGATTTTACTGAGGCGTTGGTGCACCAAGTTGTCGCCGACCGATATAGCCAATTTGTGTTACCGAGAGAAATTTTTGAAGCTTTGGATCAGAGCGTGCCTCTGCCAGTTTATGATGTGCCTGAGCCAATTTCCTGGGCAGACGTGGACAGAGATTTAACGGCTTGGGTGGATAACGTCTACCAAAAAGACACCTTGCGCTTGATTTACAAGCTCGAAAAAACAGTATTAGAGTCGAATGATGCGAAGTTGATAAATGATTGGCGTAACTTACAAACTAGTGATCATTTTTATTATATGTGTACCAAATGGTCGGCAGATGGCGATGTCCATGCCTATTTTTCACCTTACGATTCCCCTTATGAAGCCTATCGAAGATACAGCACAGTGTTGGCAGATATGATGGGCAGACTTGGAGTTGCTTCGGCGTAAGACAGTTGCTAGGATAAATCAATGCCCAGAGCCTTAACCCTCGGAAATGGAACTTTTTTAGTATGTTTGGACAAATATGGTTTTGTCCGAGACATGTACTATCCCTATGTTGGTTTAGAAAATCATGTCGCTGGTCACAAACACCGAATTGGTTTTAAAGTCAATGATACTTTCAGCTGGCTCAACGATGGTTCATGGCAGATATCTATTGGTTACAAACCAGAAACCATGGTTGGTTATCTAGTGTGTAAAAATGAAAAACTTCAAATTACAGTGGTGATGGAAGACATCGTCTACAATGAAACGGATATTTTTATTCGTCAAGTTGATATCTACAATCACTCAGATGCAGAAATGGCGATCAAAGTTTTTTTTCATCAGGTTTTTCATATTAGTGAAAGTAAAAAACGCAATACAGCTTTTTACGACCCAACTCAAAATTCAATTGTGCATTACAAGGGACGTCGGGTGTTTATTGTTAATGGTCGAACCACCACGGGAGGAGCTATTGATGATTACACCGTTGGCGCATTTGAGTTCGAAGACAAAGAGGGTTCATTTAGAGATGCGGAGGATGGTGCGTTGGGTAAGAATGCGGTGGAGCATGGCTCGGTTGACTCAGTAGTGCGATTTTCGGTTAACTGCTTGCCCAAAGAAAAAGCTCGGGTTTTCTACTGGATTTGTGCGGGTCACTCGCTTGATCAAGCCTATGCGCTCAACGAGATTGTGATGCAGAAAACCCCCGCCGCTATGTTGCACAGCACAGAAGCTTTTTGGCATTCTTGGTTGAAGACCAATGCCACCGATACCTCAATCTTGACTAAAGAACAAAAAAAATTATTTGATACATCACTATTTATTCTGAGATGTCATACTGATAATCGTGGTAGTATCATTGCCAGCGCTGATAGCGCCATGATTGAATACGGCAAGGATGACTATAGTTATATGTGGCCCAGAGATGCGGCGTTTATTGTTTCCACATTAGCTAGGGCTGGGTATGACGAAGTGACTAAGCCCTTTTTTGTGTTTTGTAAAGAAGTTTTACATCCCGATGGTTATCTACACCACCGGTACCGGCCAGATAAAAGCCTAGGTTCGACCTGGCATTCAACTACGTCGCAAACCGAATGGTTGAAAGATAAAATTTTGCAGTTGCCCATTCAGGAAGACGAAACCGCCAGCGTGCTTTTTGCTTTGTGGCAACACTACACCACTTCTAAAGATTTGGAATTTATCGAATCACTGTATAAACCGATGATTGAAAAAATGGCAGATTTCTTAGTTTCTTTCAGAGATAAAGAAACGGGTTTGCCACTGCCGTCATATGAATTGTGGGAAGAAAAAATTGGTATATCTACTTATACTTGTTCAGCTGTTTACGCTGGGCTAATGGCCGCTGCTCAATTTTGTGAACTATTGGATAAACGTGACCGAATGAGAAAGTACAAGCAAACTGCTCAGGAGATTAAGGACGCGGCCATCAAGTATTTGTTTAGTGAAGAACTAGATTCGTTTGTGCGGATCGCCTACCAAGACAACCAAAATTTGTTGCACCAAGAACAGGTTGTGGATGCTAGTTCACTCTTTGGTCTTTGGTATTTTGGTATGTTGGAACAATCTCACCCACTCTTTCAAAAAACCCTGACTCAAGTCCGTGCTAGATTGCGCAGTCCTGCCATGGTGGGTGGTTATATTCGTTATGAAAAAGACGAATACTTCAAGGATACAGATATTTCTAATACCTGGATTATTACTACCCTGTGGGAAGCACTGCGTAAACTGTACAAACCAGAGGTAACTCAACACGACTTAGCCTATGTGTCCGATGTTTTGGATTGGGTGGTTAAGCATCGATACAACTCTGGAGTGTTAGCAGAACAACTTAATCCTTACACGGGTGAGTCCAGATCTGCTACCCCACTCGTTTGGTCGCATGCAGTTTATGTAGAAACAGTCTTGAAATATTTAGAAAAACAAGCAGAATTGGCGGTTACATGACAGAACGTTATTTTTTGGGCATAGATGGAGGTGGAAGCAAGACGAGTGTGGTTTGTGTTAACGAAGCTGAAATCGAAGTAGGTCAAGGTAGCGCTGGTCCTACCAATCTGACTTCTACGAGTGTGGGTGCAGCCTCTTTAAATTTACGTGAAGGGGTGCGCCAAGCACTGGAAAATTTGCCTCAAGACAAGTTTGTAGTTAAATTGGTGATGGGATTGGCTGGTATGGATTCAGCGAGTGAACACGATGTGGCGGTCGAAGTTTTCACTAAAATTATTCAACCTTTTGGTATTGAGCAGTTTGAATTGGTGAACGATAGCGTGATTGCGCTGGAAAATGGTAGTTCCAACCCCAATGCCTTTGTGTTAATTTCGGGCACTGGATCGAACTGCCATGGGAGGAATGCTCAAGGCAAAACTGCTAAAGCTGGCGGAATGGATTATTTGCTTGCCGATCAAGGATCTGGTTATGCAATTGGACGCCAAGTCTTGCTTGCAGCTGTGAAAAGCTACGATGGCAGAGGAAAAAAAACACTTTTAGAACAACTAGTCTGCCAGCATTTTGGTTTAGCCGATTGTTCATCGATGAAGGCGGCGGTTTACCAACCGCCGCTCAATAAATTTGAAATTGGCCAATTTGCTACACTTTGTCGCCAAGCAGTTGATTCTGGTGATGAGGTGGCGACGGCGATTTTTGATGAAGCGGTTGATGAATTGCTGGCCCACATTGGTTCAGTGTTACGTCAACTAGATTTGGAGTCTACTCCAACAGATGGAGTCCTCTCTGGCTCCGTCCTCGATATACCATATATCAGAGAAAAACTGATCTGGTTTTCTGGTGAGAGATGGACTCAAGTGACCTTGAGTACACCCACTCAACCGCCGGTTTGGGGGGCAATTAAGCTTGCGATGAAGTGAGTCCTTTAAATAGTAATTTCCAGAGTATATTGAACTGACATAAATGAATCATCATCGCGTTTAATATCGCACATTAGTTGCATTCGTTTTCGATCAGATTGTGTGAATTTTCCTGAGAAACCTCCATATTTCATACTATTGTAATGTCTGCCCTCAGACACCTGAGTATGGCTTATTCTCGAAACTTCTCTCAATCCAGAAACGTGTTGTTGTGAATGGGTCATTTCAATTTCTGCACCCTCTTCCGCCGATCTTCTCGTGATTGTAATAGTACATGCGATACCTCCGCCACCCCTAACAATATCGACGCTCATACGTTTATGATCATCGTCTTCCTTGATGTTGGATAGGTAATACACATTTGTTTTATAGTAGTGATATTTGTCTTGGTAAATAACTTTCATTGAAGCAGAGGAAGGACAGGGAACTTCGACTCCACCCCAAACATATCCAGCCATACCAAGCGCACACATTGAATGAGGTTGCATAATGGCGCATATTATACCTCTGACTCAAGATTTATCTAGCGTGATGCCTCATTTACAAATGTAACGGAACCGAGCATTCGTTGCCTCATCTAA
>CAZFRD010000030.1:0-11111 GCA_964521215.1 uncultured Pseudomonadales bacterium | reverse complement strand
GTGGATATTTCAATGAAAAGTGCTATTTTCAGCCCGTGATTTGGTTACCAGCGCCAAAATTTTTGGCTTCAAGTTGCAGAAACAGGATCTGGTGTTACTTCTATTTGGGGCGGAGCGGAACTTTCATCTGCCGGTGGGGATTTTTTGCCCAATCGCAACACCAGTTTATCCAAAGTCAGTGGAGAGGCAATCGAGATGATCTCCAAAGTGAAAATTGAGAGCTCAAAAGCCGAAGGAATGTGGTTGGTAATAAAATAAGCACCTAGTCCTACCAAGGCTGAGCTTTTTACCGAATCAGCAAATAGTCGCCTTTCGGTTCTATCAATATGATCTTCATCGACCCCTTCCTGTCTGGCTAAATCAGAAACTCTTTCTATCCGTTTATAACCAAACCAGAGCAGGGTCAAAAAGGTAACAACCGCCGTCACGGTATTCAGTCTTGGGTTGGGCACAGCCACATCGCCAGTGAATATTCTCAAATCGAAACCAGTCGGAAAGTGATAAGCGAGTACCCAACTGGCGGCAATAATTATTACCGCGTAAGTAATCACATACTGAACCGGTAGTTGACTGAGCAATCTGCGTTTTGTTTGATTTTTAGTCTTTTTCCAGCGCCGAAATAGTTCCACACTAATCATCACCACCGAGAACAGCAGTAGTAAGACCAAGACGCCAGTCAGACCAAAGTTGTGGGTTTTAGAGACGACAACATAGGGAATTTGAAACATCCGCTCTTGAATGGGATAGTCTGGATAAGGTACAAATGAGTAAAGCCAGGTAGGATTGAGTGGCGATGCGTAAAAATCCTGCAAAAATAACCGCCCCATAGAAAGAAATGTAGTCAATTGAATCATGAAATCGACTAAGTAAAAAAGAAAAGTTGAATTACCAAAATTAAACTGCTGTTTAAGTTTTTTTCGCTGTAAAAATGACTTCTCTAAGTCGATAGTCTTGTCTTGGAACTCTTTAATATTCTGACTACGTCTCACGCGAATAATGCGTAGCGGAATTAAAATTAAAGTCTGAAAAACTCCCAATAGAATAACTGAAACCCACATTTTTTGGGTCAAAGCATAAAAACCAAAAACGATGCTGGCATAAAATTGCATCATAATGCCAGAGAAAAATGCGTAGAGGATAATAATTAGCAAAGAACTTGCCAAAATACTCCTGAGGGAAATCAAGCCAATCATTTCGCTCAGCTTGTTATCTCTGGAGATGGAAGGAAAAGTCAGTTTTGGAGGCATGTTAGTTTGCTCCCTGAGCGTTACTGAGTTGTTGGCGATTTTGAGTTAACTGCGTGATAGCATTGCTTTTGCGACTCTTGCCAGAAGCTGGACCAATTGGTCCCTTTTTGGAACCACTGGGCGGAGCTATTGCGCTTTGTTCTTTTTGTTTTTGTTCGGCCATTTTTTTACGTTGCTCTTCCTCTTTTTGTTGTTTCATCTGTTGTTCACGCAATTGGAAAGTTTTTTTCACCTGAGCCTGGTCTTCTTGCTCGATTTTATTAAATCGCTGATGAAACGATGCCAATTTTTGTTTTTTTTGTGGATCGTCTGTGTTTGGATTGATTCCCAACCAAGTATTAATTGAAAAAAACTGCTTGACTTCATTCCAGATGTCGCGAAGAGGGCGTTTGATCAGCTCATCAGTTAGCGAGCCAACACTTCGAGGTTGCTGGAGGTTGGCTCGCTGGCCAGATTGCTTGGCGCCAGCGGCCGCGGCAGCGGCCGCCTGGGGATTGGTCTGTTGCTGACTCAACGCTTTCTGACTGACAGCCTGTTGCATGGCAGACTCATCAAGATGTTCACCAAATTGGCCCACTCCAGTATTGAAACCACCACCTGGTCGTGGTCTGAATGAACCCCCCATGCCTCCTGGTGCTCCCATCTTTCCTGGCGTCATATTATTTTTAAAATAAAATTAATCGTGTTCCTATTCCTGCACCTGCATTTTAGTTTTTGTCAGTTGTTTAATATCATAACCATCCCCAGTATTTGCTTGCGCTTGGGACTGCTCTTCCGCTACTTGTTGCTGACGCGCTTGATATTGTGGAGTTTGAGGCAGTTCTTCTGCCAATAAAGCTTTTTGTTGAGCGATTTGCTCCTGACGTTGGGCTTCCAAAGCTGCGTTGCGCTCTGCCTCTTCCTGGGCAATTTGAGCTTTAATGATGGCTAGTTCCTCCTCCGTCGGTGGTGGTTCGCCATCGACTAATTGAGCTTCCTCTACCGGTTTTTCGTCTGGCAAAGCCGAACCAGCCACCGGGCTTGGTTTTGATCCAGATTTATTTTTTGCGTCCTGCAAAATACTTTCTAGAATCGCCAAAGGATCTTGTTTAGTTGTGGCCGGATCAGCGCTAGTCTGGTTGGCTGCAGCGGTCTGGTCTGCTACAACAGTCTGGTTGTTTTGATCATCTGACATCTGATCATCATACAAATTTAACCGTTGAATGACAAGTCTTATCTAAACAGCTGAGAACTAAGGCAGTAAAAATACTAAGCGCGCTTATTACCTGCTACTTTATCGCTTCAAACATTTTAATCTGGAATTGTTCTGACTTTTTTAACTCTTCCAAATAGTCATTCCGCACATATGTCACTAATCCTTGGGCAGTCGGGTGAATACCGATGGCAGTTAATTTTTCTTTGGTTAGCCAAACTAGTTGATACTGATCTTTGAGTAACGGCAGACTAAACAGAGTTTGTGCAAATAGAGTGTTGTGCAGTAACACTTGAGAAATATCTGTCACCTGAACCACCTGCTCGTAACGCATAGCGTTAGGAAATAACAACTCAGGGTTTTTATCGGCCACTAGGACGGGGTTGATAGAAGCATGATTTTTGAAACCTTTCCTCAGACCTCCGTCGTGAGCAATGGTGGTTTCATTTAGACCAATTAAATCGTAAATTTCACCTTGGTAACTCAGAGCAATCCCACCTGCGGTAATCACGCCAATGACTGGTTTCTTTTCGGCTTCAAACCAACTATTCAGTAAATTACCAGTGGCTCTCCCCTGCTCTGCAATGACAAATTCATAGCCAAACTGATTGAGGCTGAGTCGAGTATGAGAAATTAGATAAGGTTGACTGATAACTAATAAAATAAAAATCACTGAGCAAACCAACAATATTGAGTATTTGCTGACCAAATCAGACCACCGCTTTGGGGGAAATTTCAACAAAAAAGCAACTAGCATGATGCCAAAAATTGGCCAAGTGGGTTGGTACATTCTCCACCCGGCAAAGTGATCACCACCGTTGACGATTGGCAATAAGATCAGTACTGACAAAATACACAAAGTGATCAATTGATAATAACTTTCAGTTTGAGCAATATTTTTTATACACTTGATGAAGATATAAATACTCAAACCAACCACCAGAAACAATACTGGCAAATGGATGATATAAGACCAAGTGTAAGCCAAACCTTCACCCAGACGATACCAGAAATCTGGCGAAAATTTGGCATAAAAAGTGTTAGGTAGGGGCCAACCGAAGTAAGTTAGACGAAACCAAGTTAAACCAACCACTGTACCCAACCAAGTGACAATTAAGAAAATCACTCCGTAACTCTGGCTGACTAGTGATTTAAGTTGTTGTTTGCGCAACGGCAGTGACTCCAAAATGACTTTGATGAGCCAACTGAATGGGATGAGGACTCCCACCAGCATGCCTTCCGGCCGGGTCAGCGCCAGCAAAATTACGATTACTAGTCCTTGCATCAGTTGGCTCAACTGTCGCTGGTGCAAATTAATCTGCCAACACCAATTTAGGGCTAATAAAACGATTAACGTCCACAATCCCACATCCATTTGGGCTAAACCTAGCCAGACAGTAAAAAACGGGTTAGCCACTAGCCAAGTTATCAATAAGGCAATCGCCCACTGAGTAGTAGCTGGCTTGCCAATTTTCTGGCTGAGAAAAAAAACGATGTGGGTAGTGATTAAGATGGCTGAGAAAAAAACTGACGCACTCAACACCAAACCAGCGACATCAATTTCACCAGTGATCTTGAATAGTAGTGATAATAACAATACATATAACAGGGATGAAAATCCCTCAACTCTAGGTCCTCCCTCCTGGTAGACGAAACCAGATCCCCGAGCAAAATTTTGAGCATAAACTTTGAAAATGTTGGCGTCATCAATTCCAACCACATTTTGGTTAAAAACCACGAACCAAAATAACCAAAAAGTGAGAGCAATTAGCGTGACAACACCAAGATATTGAAACCTGTACAAGTTGTCCATTTGTCTATGAATATACCTCTTCATGTTTACCAATAGTAAAGAAAACTACTCCTGTTTCATTGTCAGTCTGACGAAAATAAAACAGCATTCTTATCGACTGATCAATTGATATGCTCCAAATGTTGTCATGTTTCCCACTCAGTTTATGTAGTCTTAAAGAGGGATGATTTGGTGTTTGTTGAAACAGTTTCAGTTGTTTTTTAAATTTAGTAAAAAGAGAGGGATTTTTATGTTTAATGTTTCCAAGCAACTTGCAACATTTTGGTGAAAATTCGATTTTCATACATTTTCACTTAGAGATCATCAAGAAATTTATCAATATCGCTGGCATCGACGAGCTCGCCCTCCGTTTCGGCCTGTTTTGCAGCTTTGTAATCTATTAGAGACTGCTCTGATAGTTTGTAAGGTAGATTTTCAACTCGTTTGACGTCATCAATGATTAAATTTTTCACATATGTAGACAAACTTAGACCAAACCTGCCTGCCTTTGATTGTAAATAACTCTGCAACTGTATGGGCAAAGTAACTCGTATTTGGGTTGTTTGTGCTTGCATAGTCATATTATACGTCAAATTAATGTCGTTATCAAGTCACATTACGGTCACTGTTACACAACTGACTGTAGCGTTATAATTTCTTTGATTATGGAAATAGTCGACATTATCAACGACCAAGACGAAGTGTTGTTTCAGACTTCAAAAGAAGAAGCTCACCAAAAAGGCTTACTCCACCGTTGCATTATCGCTGAAGTGATTGACTCGCAAGGCAACTGGACGCTGGTCAAACAAGCGAGCGACAGACAGGATGCTGGTCAATACGTTTCTCCAGTGGGTGGGCACATCAGAGCTGGAGAAAGTGAAGCTGACGCACTCAAGCGTGAGACCCTAGAAGAAATGGGGATTACTATCTTCAACTCTAAGTTCATTGGCAAGGCAATCCTAAACCGAGAAGTGATTGGCAGAAAAGAAAACCACCTGTTTATTCTCTACGAAATTTACACAGATCAACACCCTACCCTGAACCACGAATCGGTTAGTTGTGAAAAATTTTCTTTCGGTCAAATTCAAAAGGAAATTCAATCAAATCCAAGCAAATTTGGCCAAGCATTCCATTTTGTGATCGAAAAGTTTTACTCTTGATCAATGTTTGACCGAGCTCGATCAATGACTGTCCCACCTTTAGTGTGAATGTTATAACCCTTGTTGACCATGATGTAAAAAAGGAAAAAACCCAAACAAAAAATTGGTAAAAGAATCACGGCGAGAACCATTACCCAGATAAATGTCAGTGTTTCGTCCTGGTAATTAACAAGCACAGAAAGAAGAAGCGAGACCAGAAATATAATGGGCGCAACATACACCGTCTTCTTTAAACCCATTTTCATCGTACCCAAATCTCGTTTAAACCAATATTTGGTATCTTTTAGATCACCAAGTTCACCGGCATGTAGTAGATCATCTTTTTTCATATTACTTATAATTATACCTAGACATTATGATTATCGATACTCCTCAAATAAAAAGCTGATATATTACCTGTATATGAGATTTGGCCATGTTGCAATACGAGTTAGAATGGTTGAGGAAATGTTGGATTTTTATTGTAAGCTTGGTTTAAAAGAAGCATTTCGAATTAGCAACACCGACGGATCACTGCGGATAGTTTATCTTCACATTTCTGAAAAACAGTACGTAGAACTATGTTTAGGTGGTGACGAGAAACCGTTATTTGACGATACCAAAGACGTCGGCGTTAGACACATTTGTTTTACTGTTGAAAACTTGACTGAAAGCAAGAAGGATATGGAAAAAAGAGGAATAAAGTTCGATTCTGAAATAATAAAATTAGTAGATAATAATTTGGCAGCATACCTTTTTGACCCCGATAGAAACAAGATTGAATTAATGGAAATCAGAGATGATTCTCCACACAAACAGTTCGAAATGCTATTAACATAAATGTTGAACCGCTTGATCTTACCAATGCAACTGTTTAAGAGAAGACATCGGATCGCTGTAAATACTGCAGGGCTACTAGGATTCGAACCTAGACGGAAGGTTTTGGAGACCTTAATGCTACCATTACATCATAGCCCTATGCTTTTTTGCCATTATATCTTGAATGTTGAAAATCTTCAGCAGAAAATTAAGTGCTTATATCCTTGTTGGGATATACCAGATTATGGTAGATTGGAGAAGTGAGAAAAATACACTTAATTTTGGTGATTTTCCTTGCCTTAGGGCTGAGACTACTCGCAATTGATCAACTTAGACTGACTCATGATGAGATGAGTATTGGTTATAACGCTTACTCAATTTTAAAAACCGGCAAAGACGAATGGGGCGCGAAATACCCGCTGGTATTTCGCGCTTTCGGCGACAACAAACTACCTGCCTACATTTATGCAACCGTGCCCAGCGTGGCACTATTAGGTCTCAATGGATTGGCGGTGAAACTACCATCTGTTTTAGCTGGTGTAGCAATTGTCATCGGCATAT
Source organism: uncultured Pseudomonadales bacterium (assembly GCA_964521215.1). Classification (GTDB taxonomy): domain Bacteria; phylum Patescibacteriota; class Microgenomatia; order UBA1400; family PJMF01; genus DAOQVB01. Next base: position 4,361 of record CAZFRD010000030.1, on the reverse strand, counting down.
TTTTCATCACTAGAAAAATTTTTGAAAATTCCAACATGGCATTAATCGCTAGTTTGCTGATGGCAATCAACCCATGGCCACTTCACCTTTCTCGCATGGGTTTTGAGTCCAACTTAGCCTTGGCCTTCTTTATTTTCGGTCTACTTTTCTGGTTAAAAATAAACCAAACCAAATCAACAAAATCTTTTAATACCAGCAAGCTATTAATTGGCATGATAGTCTTGTTTGCTCTGGCAACTTACACTTACATCTCTTATCGACTTTTCATTCCTCTGTTACTAATTGCTTACTTATTCCTGTCGCTTCCTAATCTAATAAACGGAAAAAATAAACTTAAATCCCTTTTTCAAGCAAAAAACTGGAAAATTGCTGCCATCGCCTTAGTTGGAGTGAGTTTGTTACTGATACCGTTCTTTACTGCCACCGGTGGTAACTCCAATACCACCCGTTTTTCCCAACTTTTCAAAGATCAGCTACGAGGCATGAGTGCACTTTCTATCGAGCAAAACAACTACTGTTTCATGGTGGAACCCAAATTCTTACCCCATATTTGTCGACTGATTTATTCACCACCCGTAAATTTAATTAAAAATATAGCAGTCAACTATGCGAAGTTTCTCTCTCCCACCACTATTTTTATTACTGGAGATAGACTTGAGTACCTAAGTGCACCAAATTACCCAGATATCTTAACTCTATTGCTACCTTTTTACTGGATTGGCAGTGTGGTTTGGTTACAAAAAAAACATGGTCAATTTCCCATTATTACTTGGGCGTGGCTACTTGCTCCCCTGCCCACTGCTCTGAGTGGCGAATCACAAATTGTCCGTGGCAGTATTTTATTACCATTTATTATTTTATTTACTACCGTTGGTATCCAATACTCCTGGGAGAAATTACGGCAATTTACCAACAATACGGCTTTCTCCTTGATAAAAGCTTTAACAATCAAAGGAATTGTTCTGGCTCTGCTGGTTTTTAGTTGGGTAAGTTTTGCTATCAACTATTATTTAATTTATCCCAAGCAATATCGGTCATTTTTTTATCAACTTGGCCAGCCAGTCGCAGTTTACTTATGGGAGAGACAGGCAAAATACGAAAAAATTTACCTAACTGACGATTTTCCCGATGCTCATATCTTTCTAGCTTTTTATGGCCAAGTTGATCCAAAATGGTACCAGGAGAACGTGGTTAGACCGCCAGCCGACGGTTACAACTTTCAACACCCCACCCAATTGGGTAATTTTTCTTTCGGATCTAGGCTGGGAGATATTGTCCCCAATCTGGATATTAAAAATTGGCTTTATGTGACGGGCATAACAGACGACATCCAATATAGTCAAATTTTCTATGGCTTTTCTGGCGTCCATGGCGAAGTCAAAATCACTGATGTTGATCAAGTTCGGGAGGAAATAAAAAATGCCCAGTAAAACTTTGCTCACCTATATTCAAACCGAGCTGGCCAAAGGGATAGCGGAAGCCAGCATTCGGACCCAATGTTTGTCTGCCGGTTGGCACCAAACAATGATTGATGAGGCTTTTGCTTTTTTGAACTCTATCCAAAATGGTCCCGGCAGTGCCAAAGCCCTTGCCCTAGAAAAAAAGAGCCGACTAATTCCCTTGATCAGAACTGGATTTGGTATTCTCTGTTTGAACTACTTGTACGATTTACTCATTTTACTTTCCACAGTGTATTTCTCACAAAAAGCTATGATTGATGCGACAAAAGGAGTACTGCCCGCAGAATACTTCAGTTACTTAGGTTGGTATCAACCGATATTCATAGCCTTAGAATTTGTGGCAAGTTTTCTTTGTTTACACCAGTACTTAAGTATTCTCCCAAGAAATAATTTCGTTTGGAAAAAATCCTTACTCGTATTATTCCTTACATTGATCATACAACTGATAATCTGGTTTTTAGGAGGTCATTACATCATGCAAGTCAATAACCTAACAAATAACTACTAACTATGCAAACATATCTATCGAGCCTACTCTCTCTTTTTCTGCAATTACCATTGCCTCTGATTGTGATTCCAATACTTTTTATTCTTTTGTTAATTACTAAAAAAAACTTTAATCAACCTCCGACACTGCCACACCAGAGTCATAACTCTATTTTGGCAATCTTTACTCTATTTTTTGGCTTTATACCAGCAGCATACTTCGGTTGGAACTTCTATCAACTCTATTTTCCAGATTATCGATACGAAGAAGCTTCAGCAATGGTCAATTTTCATATCTACCAACCGGAGTATTTACCACCAAAAGTCAAGCAAGTCACTACTTTTCATCAAACCAACGGAGCTAGACTTGCCTCACTAAACACAATCCGAGCAACATATGCCAGCAACTTCACTCAAGCAAATTCAGATGAAAACTATCAGATAATAGTGGTTGATCAATTCAAGGTTGATGACCACTTTTCACAAGTTGAATTCAATCGGACGATGGTTGATGAATTCGACCCTTCTGCCAAAATTGTGCAACACAACTTAGTCTCTTTTCCTAACATAGTGGCGTTTTCACTCACCAACCAAAAAGTAATACTATGGTTGAAGACTAACGATAACGTATTAGTTACCCTCACAAGTCCATCTGGCAATTCATCCCTTGATGAGTTAATTAAAGTCGCTGAGTCGCTTCACTAATCCGCGCTCCATTCGGACAATCATTCTAATCACTAGTATTACCTAGTATTAACTTGTATATCAGAATTTTGTCACTTTTCTTAGAATTGTTTATTTTGACTATCCAAGGTAAATTGATTACACTGTTTTCACTACAAACAACCTATGCAACACCTGCTCGACCCAAATTTAGTTAAAGTTTTTAAAAAAGACAAAGAGTGGCTAGGCCAAACAGAAATTCCCATCGTGACCGTAGCAGGCACGATGCGGGAGGACATCAAGGGCTGGCATGGTCTAGTTGAAGATGAAACGATTACCGACGTGGTCTTATCTCGAGCTCATTTTTCTATGGCATTGGCTATTGCCACCCAAGCCTGGGGCGACCAACTTGACCATCACAAAGCTTGGTTGGTTGATCCGACCAATTACGTGAGTCAAGAAAAGTGGCGATCAATTACCCTGACAGAAACTGTGGGCAAAGTCTTAGCCCGTAACCCCATTTTAAAGACAGTTAAAGATATAATTGATCGCTTTGGTCGGCAAAAGTTACCTATATTAGATTCTATTACTCCTCCACTACTCTATCTGACTGAAGGCATCACTAAACCAATTCTTTCCTTGCACGTAGCGGCGGGCAACATCCTGCTGGAGCATGGCAAAACTGTCTTACAAGTCATCACCGATCCTCATGTACGATATGATTACCTCACCCAAATTGACAACCCCAAACTAACTTTTTGTGTCTTTGATCAGCTCACCAAAGATGACTTGCTTGAGAAAGTCGCCCTTCTAGGCAAGTCCATTGATCCTCACCGCGTGATCGTCACTGGCCCACCAATTGACCCCAGAATTTTTGCTCAGCGCAGTAAAAAACGACCATGGAGATCGGGCGAGCTCAATCTTTGTATTACAACAGGTGGTTTGGGTACAAATAAACCTGAGATTCTAGAGCTACTTGAACAATTGCTACCCATAATGAGAGATAATGATTGCAAAATCAATCTTCTTGTCTATTGCGGTACCCAGCAAGATCTGTACACAAATTGTCTAGATTTGGCTCGGCAAAATGCGCTCACGGTGGGTAGGCTCGAAGATATAAAATCCAACTTCCGTTGCATCTATCACCCCCAAATAGTCGATGCCAACGAACTACTGCTCACTTATGGCTTCCCTTGGGCCGATGGCTTTATTACGAAACCCTCTGGCGATATGGCATACGATGCAGTAGCGAGTGGCAGTTTCTTACTCACACTAAGAGAATGGGGTGAATGGGAATCGGTAATCCGTGAGCGCTTTGAGCAACAAGGCATCGCCCGACCAGTAATCACCGACTCTATCTTAGCTCAACTGAACGAACTAATGAGTGCTAGAGGTAAAAGTTCCAGCTGGATCGAACGAGCCATGCTCGCTGCCAGAAAAATTGCTCCCAACTCAATTAATGGCACTGAGGCAATCATTGATACCTATCATCAGTTGACCAAAAAGCAGAAATCCTAGCTTACTTTAACTTTTTTGATTGTTTGTGAACGGTGTGTTTTTTGCACACTTTGCAGTATTTATTGAGAGGGAATGTGCCATCTCCAGATTGTTTTTTGAGTTGTTCGTTATTTTTGTTGTACTCGGTGATATAACCGAATGCGCCACAAGTATCACACTTGAGTCCAACAGATTGTCTGGGTCCTTTTTTCTTTTTTGCCATAGTGTTCCTTTAATTGATCGAGACCGAGCATT
>CAZFRD010000029.1:0-14442 GCA_964521215.1 uncultured Pseudomonadales bacterium | reverse complement strand
TGAAGTGTATCAGACTGTGTCTATTAGAGTGTGTAAGATTTGGGGTTCAGTCCAGATATCCCCTATAAATTATCGTGGCAAATATGTTACTATTAATCACAAGTCGTTAATAGATTTATTGAATATGAAGAAGTTTTGGATGCGTAAACCAGACTGGTCAATTTCAAATAGTACAAAGATACTATTATTACTGACCGTATTGATTGCGATTGGTTACTTGGTCTTCCAATCAAATTTTTTGTTCAAAGATGAACCTTATATTACCAGCGATTTACCCAGCTATCGTTCTGAAGATCCCAACGCTCTCATTAAAGTGGATTTTGAGTACACAGTCAGTCAAATTTCTGATGAGCAGATTGTGCTCACCGGTGAAAAAGGAGAGTTTATTCTGCCCAACGATAGTGGTCTAGTTACTGTCTATCAGGGAAATACAGCCGATTCACCAACAATTCCTCTTAACTTATTAGCGGTTGGAGATACCCTAAACTTAGAATTTATTCCTAATCAATCCGCTAAATTATTTTTAGTTGAAGCAATTCATGAAACAATTTAGACTTTATTCATTACCAATGTGGTTAACCAAGATATTTAGTCTATTTCTTGCCGGATACTTAATTTTTCATCTCTTTCCCATTCAAACAGTGACTGCAGTCGAATGCGGTTGGGGCTGTCGGAGCGAATCTCCTCAATTTTATTGCAAAGCGGGGGGCACATTTTCATCGACTAAATATTGTTCAGGAGGCGGCACAGGCACATGTGAGGAATACTGCGCCGGCACTTCTTCGGGCTCATGTTCTGATGGCTCAGGCGGTGATTGTAATACTGGTTGGAAAGTGACGGAAGGTTGTTGTTGTGATGAACCATATTGTGGTAATCCTCCAGCTGCCACAAGAACTCCCACACCTACCCCCACAAGAACTCCCACGCCTACCAGAACTCCAACTCCCACTCGTACTCCAACTCCTTTTCCCACCCCAACGCCATCTAATTTTATTGGATGTCAATTAAATTCCAACTCATTGGTTCCATCAGCGGGAACCACTATTTATGGCACTGTCCAGTCAATTACCTGGAGAAATCTCCAATTAAGCAGTACTTCCAACTGGAGCGAATTCTACGCCTATTTTCGCACCCTACCTTCGCCCAATACTGCCTGTGATCCAAGCCAACAGGGTGGTGCAGGCAATTGTACCAGTGGACCATATGGTAACCCAACAAGCGCCACCGTCATCACGCTCAACCCCACCATTGAACTCGGCAAGACTTCGCTCGAGGCATGGCTAAGAAGACACGTGCTTATCGGTTCTGCTCGATATACTTGCGATCCAGACTTAGGTGGTTCCTCTCAAGGCATCTGGCGTAATTCCAGTGGGACAGTGCTTTCGGTACCACCAGCGGGATATGGGCCGTGCATAAACTCCTGTAAAGCCAGCTGGCCACTATCAGTCCGCAGTTGCTACCAATCATGTACTGGTACCAGCGAGTGTGAACCAGGATTAATTTGCGGTGGAGGCGGTCATATCGGTGTTTGCTGGGCAACTCAGTGTGATAGTACTGGTGCCACTGCTACGCCGACGCCGACTTTGCCACCTGGAGTGATCACATCAACGCCCACTCGTACTCCCACTCCCACTCGCACACCAACACCGACGCCGACTTTACCTCCTGGAGTACCGACCCGCACACCAACCCCCACGCCCACTCTTACCCCTACTCCCACTACTACACTCACACCCACACCCACTTTACCTCCCGGAGCTGCAACCAATACTCCAACACCAACTCCTACCGTTCCTTCTGTTCCGAGCGTTTCCTGGTGGCAATCTCACTCAGGACTGATTGGGGCAAATGGCACTATCAGATCAATATTACCCCCACTTTTCAATCTGGTAGCTTCAGCCATAGGTGGTAATAGCGATAGTGCTGGTATCCCAATTAATAACACAGATGGCATTTTTCTTGGCCTTGGTGGACCTTCAGCTCACAGCACCTTGAGGCAGGCAACAGGACATACCAACACTTTTTGTACTGAATTTACTATTCCCAAATTACTCGTGATGGTGAATGCCAGAGACCTAATTCCTAACACAGCATTGAGAATCGTAGATGCGTCGGTGTTTACTAGCTCCAGCAGTGTCGGCTTTAAAAATTTTGGCACTTACCGGGTGTTTCGCCATAAGGGTGACTTAGAAATAGATTTGACCGATACTCTAACCGTCAGCGGCACACCTCTCATCATCATTAATGAAGGGAAAACTACTTTCCAAAAATCAACTGGTATCCCAGTCATTACTGCAATTAATAATGATACTTTTCTAGGCTTTTTCTCTAGTGGCTCAATCGTCATTGAGGAAGAAATTGGTTATGATCTAAGCGTAGCTGTGGCTGGGCCAAACTTGGCAGGTATTTTCTTGAGCAATGGACCAAATGATACACGAGATGACGGTATGATTATCATCAACTCCAACGGAGATCCAGACACAGAGAAGCAGTTTGTGGGGTCTGGAAGCTTCATCGGTTGCAACGGCATCGAACTAAGCCGAGACCTTAAATCTGATTACGATGCATCCTATCCAGCCGAAAAATTTATATTCAGCCCTGATTTAGTGAAGAATTTCCCCAAAGTGCTCCAGCAAGCTCACACTACTTGGAGTGAGGAGTATTAATCAAACATTCTCGCACTATTCAGTTGGAGCACAACCAATGAGGTCTATTGCAACCTTGTCTTGCTCATAGGTAACACTATACATAGGTTTGCCCTTACTGGACTGAAGCAATCCAAGTGTTGCATTGGTTTGCTCTTTCACGATCTTCTTAAGTTCATCAAAAGCAAGTTCAGATGTTGTATCTGGATTCTTCACTTTCAGCCTTTCACAAGCTCTTTCTGCTATCTGTTTAAGCAGAACTTCATCCCGAGTCGCATCATAGACGAAAAACTGAGACTGTCTTTCTAAGTCCCAAGGTAAAACGGATATTCCTTCGCTCTGAACTACCAGAACACCTTGTTCGGCATGATCTCTTTCTAAGTTGATATATCTCATGTGTTGAGGGTGATTTGCCTGGTAGTTTTTAACGATCACGAGGAGTTCTTCAATTGATTCTGGACTAATCCCATAGCGCTCTGCATATTCATGAGCAGCATTGCAATGTCCACAGCCAACAATCGGACCCGAACCATGATGTCTGTGAGCATGATTATTTGGATCAGCGTGATTATCGCTGTGCCAACCATACTTTTGCTTTTTATCAATTCTATAGTTATACACCGTTAAAAATGCATCTTCGGGAGAAAGACTCAACTTAATTAATGCCATGGAAATACCCAGATCTGCACCTGCTCGCGCCAACTCTCCCATTGCCTCTATTGGCTTATAACCGCCATCAACACAAATGGATGAATCATTGTTCGCTAACACCAAATTCCGTCGCACATGTTCGACAACTTCTGTTGGTACTCCTTCTCCAACTTCAACTCGAAAAGATTTTATCCTAATTGCTTCTAATTTAGCTTCTGGAGTTGTCTCTAATACCGGTTGCATGTCTGTCATTTGGGATCCTTTCTCTAGTTGGTGTATGTAGCCGTTTCCGCAGCTCATACCACCATACCTTCATTTATAACTCAAAGAAGTCTGAATTATATCAGTTAGTTTTTGAAATGATCAACAAATAATTTAAAAATTTAGTTAGAGTACCGATTCGACAATTTTTTGATTTTTGGCGGCGATTTTTTCTCCCAACACGCCATTGGTTTCAAAAACAAAGTTGAGTTGGGTTTTGCCTGCGAGTGACTGGTAAAAGGCCACTTGATCAGTAATAACTGCTTTCACCAATTTTTTGGGCGCCAAGTGCACCCAATCAGCCGAAACCACATAGTTACCCAAGTTATAAATTTGCTCGCCACCACCGCAAGTAAACGAAATTTTGTTAGCAATATGCACTTTATGAGGGCGCACCATGTGACCCTTCACATCAAACTTGAGTTGCTTGGGGTCAGAAAAAGGCAGATAACCCGCATAATGCAAGTTCAGTTGATCGGCCAAAGCCTCAATATGCTGTTGCATGCTGGCATTCACCTGGTTCCACTCCACCAACGACAACTTGTTTTTGAGCCAGTCATTTTCTTCACTGGCACAAATAGCTGGTGTCTCACCAAAAAGCTTGATTAGCAATGGCACAATTTGTTCAAATCCTGCCAAACGAAAACCAGCCCCCACAAAACCCAAACGTCGGCCCACGTTAATTTGGACTCCTTCATCACCGCAGGTGATCACAAATGGCTGAGGAACGGCATCTATCATAAAAACTCTAAGCTATTATACCACGAATAATCTAGCAAATAAAAACAGTTTGAGTATAATATTTACTCTTAATCGTCGTGGCCAGAATCAACCATGCCCGTGACTGCTTCAAGATAGGCTTTCATTTCTGACTCCACCTTTTTCCAGTCTCCGTCTGCTTCACGAATGGAATTAAATAGTAAATCCATGTCAATCAATAATTGGTCATCAGTCACAATCATACGTTGTTTTGCCATGCTGTTCCCTTTCGTGTTTTACTAATAGTTAACGATATTCTACAGGACGCTCGGTCATTACCGGACTCAAACTCATGCGTTTTTGATCAGGACTAACGCTTTCCACATAGACCGTGACGTCATCGCCTTTTTTGAAGTTATGACTTGATTCCAACTTACTATTATGGATTAGTCCATCTATTCCTTGATCAATGTTCACAAAAACACCAAAGGATTCAACTCGTGAAACCTTGCCAGCCAGAGTTGTGCCAACTGGATACTTGGTATCAATACCAATCCAAGGATCGTCCTTCAGTTGTTTGATGGAAAGGTTAAGTTTACCCGTACGCTCGTCTTGACCAAGCACCTTGACTTGAATTCTGTCCCCAACTTGGTGAAAGTCCTTCGGATGATTGACTTTTTCCCAAGAAATTTCCGAAATATGCACTAAACCCTCAACGTGACCAACACTTTCTTTGCCCTCTATGGGCACCTCGACGGTTACAAACAACCCAAAGTGCATCACTCCAGAGACAACTCCTTCGTAAATCTTACCCGTTTCCAATGAGCTGATGGCTTGCTCTTTCTGGGCCAACTCTTTTTCTTCCGACACGTGTCGTTCAGAAAAAATCAGTCGATTCTTTTCTCGATCAACTTCTATCGCTTTCACTTTAAATGATTTGCCCTTGAGAGTTTGGAATTTGCCAACCAACTCCTTACCAAATTGACTCGAAGGTACAAAACCACGGACGCCGTTGACCACCACAATCAAACCACCTTTGTTAATTTCGACTCCTTTTGCCTCTAGCACCTCTGACTTTTCCATGGTTTCGGCAAAATAGTCCCAACGAGCATCAAGAGCCGCGTGCTTGAGTGAAAGCAAAACTTGACCTTGACTATTTTCGGTGGAAAAAATCGTGACTTCAACCTTATCACCAATCTTGAGCTCACTAATATAGTCCCGAGCCAGATCATATTCCCGCTCAGTGACCAGACCCTCAGTCTTTGAGCCAATGTCCACTCGAACGGCCTTATTATCGATACCAGTGACTGTACCAATAATTGTTTCTCCTTTTTTGGCTACAACTACAGTATTCTCTGGCATAGCCAAGAGATCATCCATAGTTAAATGGGTAGTAGCCTTAGGACTCGCATTGGTTTTACGAGTTGTTACTGTCATACTATATATATCCCCTTTCTTAAACGAGTGCGAGGGAGTATACCATACACAACAGTAAATTTCTCTGGAGGATTGCGTATGAAAAGCTATCACAATCTCAAGACACCCAAAGTTGAGGATGTTGCCAATAAAACCGTATTGGTACGAGTTGATTACAATGTTCCCCTGGAAAGTCAGCGCTCAAAAATTACCGTCAAAGATGACAAGCGGATTGCTCAGTCGGTAGAAACCATTCATTTTTTGCTAAAAGCTGGAGCCAAAGTCGTCTTACTTTCACATCTGGGCAGACCCAAACACGCGAGTGACTCACATCTCTCTCTAGCACCAATTGCCTCACACTTACAAAAAAAATTTCATCTGGCCTGCACCTTTGTCGCCGATACCGTTGGCGATACTGCTCAGACAGCTATTGCTCAGATGCATCATGGAGAAGTCTTATTACTAGAAAATTTACGTTTTTATCCAGAGGAAAAAACCGCCGATCCCCATTTTGCTCGCCAATTGGCAAAACTTGGGGATATCTATATTAATGAAGCCTTTTCGTCACTACACCGAAAACATGCCTCAACTTACTTATTACCTCAGCTTTTACCCAGTTTCGCCGGTTTTGACCTAGCTAGAGAAGTTTCCACTTTGAATAAGTTGCTGACTGAACCAAGAAAACCATTTATTTGCCTAATTGGAGGAGCTAAAATCGCCGATAAAGTAGACGCCATCAAGGTTTTAGCTACTCGTGCCGACGCTGTTTTGATTGGAGGCGGCATTGCTAATAACTTTTTTAAAGCGGAAGGTTTAGAAATTTATCGATCTTTCACCCAAGAGGCTAACCAAATAACAACTCAAACTAGTACCGACTTCACCCAATTAGCCAAAGAGCTAATTGCCGAACACAAACACGAACGGTTGCTGAAAGATGGCTACATTCCATTACCAAAGATTATTTACCCGGTCGATGTGGTAGCAGCACCTTCGATTGAGGAAAGTGAGTCAAAAAAGACACAGGTGCTTGATTTATCTCACGATATGTTGGACAGACCAGAGCATGAAAAGCTCGTATACGCCGATATTGGACCAAAAACCGTTCGTTTGTACCGTGAAATCTTGCTTCAAGCGGAGACAATTTTTTGGAATGGACCGATGGGTGTTTGGGAAAATGAATTATTTGCCAGTGGCACGCACAAGTTGGCTTGTGCGGTGGCGGATGCCACCGCTACATCGGTCATTGGTGGCGGCGATACCATCGCCGCCATCGATCACTTTGGCCTTGGCGCCGCCTATTCATATATTTCCACTGGCGGCGGCGCCTCTCTCGAGTTTCTGAGTGGCGCAGAACTTCCTGGCTTAGCAGTTTTGTCCAAATAAACAATCTGCCCTTGACGTCAGTAGCTAAACATGAGTATTCTGTTGTTGATGATAAATTCTGCTTTTGCGCCGATCGATGCGGGTGTAGGAACTGATTATTCCAGCGCTTCTGTCGATCTTTCAAAATCACCCAACCCCACCTCTACCACGTCAACCACTTCGCCACCAGCTTTCAGTAATGCCAGTCCTCCAAAAAAATCCAAAAAATCTGGATCTATCTTTAAATTTTTTGGGTTGGGCGTACTAATAGCTGTACTCATCGGGGGCTTGATCACCGCCTACGTGCTCACCCAACAACAACAAGAAATCAGACAGCAAGCGGGATATGCAAGCAGTGCCAGATGCACCAATCAGGACGGTGAATGGCGAATTGAAGCTGTAGGCGAAAGCTATGATCCCAGTGGCGCTTCATATACTGGTATGTTTAACGTGGTGCCTCCAAGCTCACTGAGTCATTCTACCGAAGTCAAACTAGATCTGCTTAAATTTTTCTGTCCTTTGGCGATTGGTCAGCAGGGATCAGGACCACCAAGCACCAATGGACAGTGCAATCTTCAGTGGTATGTACATACGGTGACAGGAGAAAGAATTCGATATACTTCTGATACAATCAGTCTTAACTTTGATCCATCAAGTCTGGAGTCGAAAAGGGTTGATGTGGTACTTTCCAATGCTCCACCCAGATGTGGGGGATACCAACTAGATCTGGGTTTTGACAGCATTATCAGCAATGGTCAAACCACTCAGTGCTCTGGAATAATCTTAGGCAATCTCGCTCATGCTGGTTGTGTGGCTCCTGCTTGCACTTTACCTGGCTATACAGCCGACGACTGTCGTATGAACGCCAGTTGTCCTGCTGATGCACTCACAACTCAGGTGCAGGCTGATCAAACTCTGATTTCTGTTCGTCAAAATGTGTTTGCTAACACTTCGCTTCAACCAAAAATTCAGTATCGAAAATACGTCTCTGACACTAATGCTGGTCCCTGGCAATACTGCGAGTTGAATAGCTACACCTGTGTCGTGCCAGAGAGTTTCTACGCCAACTTTACTGCTCAAGAAAAACTTCAAACGGCAGTTGAGGCATACTTAATTCAGACCACCAGCAATGTGACTTTAAATGTCTGTAACTGGCGATCACAATGGGTACCAGCCGATCCACTTAATTACGAGTATCTTCTGGGAAGTTGTAGCAACCAATGCAACCAACTGGTGACGCTCACCGTCGGACCGTCGGCTACGCCCACACCTACAGGTCGACCTTCGGCTACACCCACTCCAACAGGTAGACCTTCGGCTACACCCACTCCTACTCCCACCGGCAGACCATCAGCTACGCCCACGCCAACAGGTCGACCTTCGGCTACACCCACTCCAACCCCCACCACCAAACCTTCGACTACCCCAACCCCAACTCCCACTGCTACTCCCGCACCTTTTGGTGGAATGTGCCTAAGCATCTCTTCTATACCAGCAGTTCCCAAATACAACGACTCAGTCTCATTTGCTTGTGGGTTAGTTGTTGGAGTGAACAGATATGAATTCCGCTATTTTGAACCTGGATCCCTTAACCCCATCTCATTGGCAGCTAGTTCCAGAAATATCTCTCAAACTATCAAAGTGAACAAGGTTGGCACCTATACCGCCCAGTGCCGAATTTGTCCCGAGCCAACTAGTCAATACACCTACTGCAAAGATCCCAACTGGGGTTGGGATCCAATTAGTGCCGCAACAGATTAAATTATGGTCAATGCTACATCACAAACCACCAGCAATTCCCAGCCAGCACCCTCACTACCTTTAGTGGCAACTCAACCTGTTCTTACAGCGGATCCATCAACACAGCTACCACTTTTAAATCATCACAATGGTATTCAGAAAATGAAAAATAATCTGAAGTATCTGCTCACGGGATTGGTTGTTTTCGTCTTAGTTGCAGGTGGAGGCATGGCGTTTTTGCTCACAAAGCAATCTCAAGATGTCAGACAGCAGGCATCAACAGATATGACGGGATTACCAGTTGAACCTTCAGCCACACCCACGCTAGCTACGGGCACGACTGGCAATTGTAACGAGATTAAACCTGTTTTAATCGATCAGCGTGCAGTTTGGAGTGTTGATAAAACAAAAATTCAAATATCGTGGTTAGTCAAACAGGGAAAAGCTGTTGATTTTGAGATTTGGAATATTGGTACCGATAACTTAAATCAGGAAAAACCTTCGGAATACTACTTAGTTAACCTTACACCCGAGCCTTTACCGAGCACTGCCACATCCTTCACTGTGGTTGATCCCAAATCGCTTAAAACCAATCGATTTTTAATTCGAGCGGTAGCTACTAGAGGAACTGATGGCAAGCCTGCTTGTAGTAGCGAGTGGCCAGTTGCTCCAGAAGGAACATTAAGTAATGATGCGAGAAACTGCACGGTAAGTTTCACCATTGTTGGGCCAACGGCCACACCCACTGTCACTCCGACAGCCACACCCACTCCAATACCCAACGCTACCGCCACACCAACTCCGAGAGTCACTCCAGTCGTGGGATGTAATGACATTTGCGTCACTAATGCTGATTGTAGCAACGCCTCCCACATCTGCTTTGCCGTCAGCGAAACTGAAAATCGCTGCCGACTAGAAACAAACCCCACAAACTCTAGCTGTCAGAACCCAGCCGCAGTTGTAACCCAAGCTCAACAACCAGTCCTACCAGAAGCTTTACCAGAAACTGGACCAGAAGATTGGGGTAATTGGCTCAAAGCCGGCCTGGCAATATTGGGCATTGGCGCAGCATTGTTGTTGATGCTGTGATGACAATATATCTTGTATACTGAAATTGTATGTCGAAAATTCTGAAGTTATTTGGAGTAATTTTTCTCGGTTGTGCTCTTATCCTACTGATTTTGCAACAAAAAAATGGATTATTTGAGAATCGTTCAACCCAAGAATTAATTACGATTCCTCCTGCCGAACCAATCATCACCCAGGTGAGTGCGACCAAAGAATGCACAATTCAGGTTATCACTAACAGCAATACTTTCTTTCTACCCACAGCGTTTGATCCTACCATCGCCAAATGCGAAAAATATGTCGTCAGTACATTATCTCCTTCAGGTCAGTTTGCTGCGTTCGAAGATTTATCTAGTACAAAAATTGATGCACTGGTTTCACTTTACGAACTAGCTAGCAATCGAGTGTTTACTCTGGATGACTTCGGTACCGAATCGGTGTTAGATATGAAATTTCTTCCCAACAACCGACTACTAGTCCTCTACAGTCAGGGAATTAGCGGTGAACAAAAACTTCGACTCTACGATTTGCCTGGACTTGCACCATTGTTGAAAGATACCCCTATAGATAACGATCTAAGTTCGGAAATGCTTAACCCATTTGTGTTTGAGCGAGTGCTAGACGATACCAGTGGCATTGCCCGCAACATCAGTTTGACTGAAACGTCGGTAATTTTGGTGGATGAAGCAGATGATATTACCAAGCCAATTTTTTCTATCAGTCTGAGCGAGCTATAGCGCCTGTCACGCTGAGTTTCAATTGATAGTTTAGTGTAAAGCATCACCCCGTCTGGAGCTATGCTTTAGTGTAAACCTAAGTGAGATATATCACCTACCAACTTCAAGGTATAAGTATCTCCAACTTTCGGGTTAATGGAAGTTTTGCGTTGGTTTTTAGTCGGAGATCACTACTGTTTGGAAGCTAAATAGTGAGCGATTAAAATCCGACGTTTTGGGAGTTTCAATCCTCTGTGAAACCTTAGCTTTTCTTGCATCTGAGAGTTAATTGCTCCTTCTATGTAATTGCTAGTATTGGGAATCTGTGGGTAGAGTAAATACTTAAACAAGTTGGGAAGTGCGTTTTTTAAGTGAGAGTGGGTGGCGTGCAATCTACCGTGGGTATAGTGCCACTTTCTTCTACCCATGGGGGTCAAGCTATCTTCTTGGTACGTACGCTCTTTGAGAAATTCGTGGTAAGTTTTCCTCCAAACGATGTAGTCTTCTAACCATTCCTTGAACTGCTCTTTTGTTTTAACCTTTGCAATTCTTGTTACGACTTGTCGTAACTCCCAAGCAGCTTGAGTTTCAGGTCTTTTCGTCAATTTGGTTAGACGGTATTGGATGACATGGAATTGGCATCTTTGAATAATTACTCCAGGAAACCGCAGTTTAATGGCTTTTAACATGCCTCTTTGACCATCGGAGACTATGGCAAAGGGAAACTCTTGTAAACTACACATGAATTGATACCAACTGCCCATTGTTTCTCGTTGAGTAAATTGCCATGAAATCACGCTTTTCGCAGTTGAAGCAATTAACACACAGGCATTTTGATCAACGTATTTGCCATCAATGATGACCACCTGACCTGAAAAACTAACTGATTTTGGTAGTGGTTCGTCATTCCAAAATGGTGTGAACCAAGTGTGGATTGTTCGCAACGATATGCTCTGTTTTTCTGCTATTTCAACGAGTGATAGCTTAGAAAGCAACCAGCTTACAAACATTTCTTTTCTATATTTTTGAACTAAATCAGACCGTTTTCTGGTTTGTGTTGTTAGACAGTATCCACAGTAAAATCTAACAGAGCCATTCCTGTTTGTACCCCATTTCTGCATGGATCTTTGGCATACCAAACATCGTTTTTTTTCGTCATTTAATCTCCTAACACATTAAAGTGGTGAGATTATATGCTACCCATCAATGAGAAGTTAACTAAAAACCAACGCAAAATGCAGTTTAACCCACACTTTCAAATTAAATGTCTTATAATGTAGCTGTTAATTAATATGGAAAGCAAAATATGAGTGCTTATGATTCGGAAACATTTCAACCAAAGATCACTGACAGATGGGATATTCAAGAAAAAGTCCTTCATAGAGAGAAAAATAAAATACTCTCAAGAGATTTAGAAGACATAGATCTAGACTTTTCCTCAGGAAATGTACGTATTGAAGAAGCAAGTGGCGATGTAGCAGAGTTGGTGATCCGCCTGCAGGTTCAAGCAGGTGATCAACAAACTGCAAAAGACTACCTCGATAAAGAAATGGATTCATTAGTTAGAGTAAGAACAACTGGTAAACAGTTGACTGTGGAAACTAGGAATGATAACTCAGTTTTTTCTGGCGGTGGAATGGTAGTTAGTGGCAGAAGTATTGTCATTGGGAACATTTCAGGAGGTAATATATCGGTTGGAGGTGGAGAGGTTTGGATTAATGGACGAAAAGTTACGCCGGGGCAGGGTATGAGCCCTGACCCAGTTGTATTGAGCAGGGAAATGATACTAAAATTACCTAAAGATAAAATTACAAGAGGAAACCTAAGATTGAGTAGTGGAAAATTAACTGCCGATATGTTGACAGGAAGACATACAATTAATACTGCCTCCGCAGATGTATCAATTGGTCGTTTTTCCGGAGAAATGAATTTGCAAGCTGCGAGCGGAGATACAAGAATTTCACACTTTGAAGGTATGGCAAATATTAATGCTGCGAGCGGTGATGTAAAAATTAAAAAAGGTGTATTTAGACAATCAAGTATGGTAAGAACTACCTCTGGGGATGTGGAGATTGGCGTCGCTAACGATTCACTCGAGATGCAAGTTGATACTAATTCCGGAGATATTGATGTTGATCATGATTTAAATATAACCAAAGATACAAGAGAAAGTGGAAGATCTGCAGGTAATGTTGTTGTGATTAATAGTGGTTCATCGGTAATTTCAATCGGTGGTGGTAACGGCAGGAGTGTGGTCGAGGGATATTTTGGAACACGCAATCAACCTACAGATAGATTGAGTGTAACTACAGCGAGTGGCGATGTGGAAATTAGTAAAATTTAAATATTATTTGGAGATTAAATGAATAACCAAACAGATTCACTAGAAGAAGAAAAAAATCTTAGAAAAAAAATAATTCAAGCTTCTAAGATTGTAGATTTGGCATTAAAAACAAATTCACTTACACAAGAGGAGCTAAGAGACTATATTGATCTTGGTCTCCAACTAGGTTTAAGCACTAGTGATCTTAAAATAATAAGAAATAGTCTAATAAGAACTGTAGAAACAAAAAATCTCGATTCAGAAAATACCGATAATGTAATTATAGAATCCTTGACTAGAGAAAAGCTTATATCAAAATTTGCGGAACTAGTGTCAAATACGGAAGAGAGTTCACTAGCTCAAATAAAGACATACTTTATTATTGGAATAAGTCTCGGATTGAACCTCACTTCTATTGAAGACTTTAGGAATCAATTACTACTACCATCCAACGGTTAACAAAAAATTGAGCAAACTCAAGTAATCAAATATCATAGGTCACTTCTAATTGATAGAAGTTCCAACTTCATCCCATGCTCCCCGCCAAATGAAATCCACAATAAGATTGATTTATCATGCAATAGCATAGATAATACACTTACGAGTTTAGGACCCCAATATTACACAAAACTATTTTCAATCAGAAACTTCAAATTCATGGTCAAGATCAAGTGTCTGTGGAACCTTATCGTCGAATGCTTTATCAATTGCCAACATAAGACGGGCTTTAATTTTTTCAGCTTTCGAGGGGTTGACTTTTCCATCCTGATCCAGAACTTGCCGAGTGTCTAGTATCAATCTAACTACAATTGCCGTTGGTTCAGCAAGCGGATACACATCATAAGCTGCCCGATACGCACCTCCTCCAGCATCACTTTTCTTCAAACTAAGTTGCGGTTCTTCAACAAGCAGATATTCACGAGACATTAATTCTTCCCATGCCAATTTTTTTCCCTGAGTTTCAATATAACTACTCCAGTCTCGTCCAGCCCTTTCAGTCTCAACAGTTGGCTTATCAACGATCCCCAATTCTTTTTTGATTCGCTCTTTAAATGTTTCTACACTTGCAGCTCCAGACAAATATTGCTTTTCTTCTTGCCAACCGACTATGGATTTTGTTTCTCTTCGACCATCCCGATACCAAAACTCAACGCCAATTAAATCTATGCTATTAATTGTGCCTTTAATACTAATCTCAAGTCCTTCTAAGGCTCCTTTTGCTGTAGCAATTGTTTCTGCACCAACTTTATAGATTCCTAAAGCGAGTATTTGTGGCTCTAGTTCCCTTAGTGCATTATATAAATTTGTTTCTACCACATTTTTGACTTCTGCCTGGTTTTCAGCAGGTGTAGGTTGGACCGACTGATCTGTTTGGCTATCAGATTGTCCTCTATTTAACCAATTGTCTAATCCCATCATAGTGTCCTTTTTCAATATACTAATAATAGTTTACTCCATAAATGCAATGTGTTCAATCAGTCGATTACTACTCAGTGAAGTTCCAACTTGGACTGAACCCCAAATCTTACACACTCTAATAGACACAGTCTGATACACTTCA
>CAZFRD010000028.1:0-14833 GCA_964521215.1 uncultured Pseudomonadales bacterium | reverse complement strand
TTTCCATGAGGCATCGAATCATGTTGCGTTACATTTTTGATGAGGCAATTCGTAATATTTCATTATAGTATCTATATGATACAATCTCGCCTTAATGAGTTTAAATAATGGTGAATGGGTTACAATTATCCCTCCATCCGACCTGGCAGGTGGATCTCAATTCGATTTTATTCCTCAACGTGCAATCGTTCGAAGTGATCCATCAGCAGACTATATTAGTCAAAACAAAGTTCAACATGTAGCAAGTTTTGTACAAAAAGTTGGGTGGCGTGAAGGAATAATGGCTCGGATTGGAGAAGTACAAATACCATCAAGAGCTGTAAAAATTGAAGTTTCAAAAATCCCAGGTAGGTTTACCCAAATCACACTTTACCCCGAATACAGCGAAGAGCTCCTAGAATTAGTTAGTTCGTTTGAACCTGAGGCGAAGCAGTTACTTGAATTAGCCCTCCAAAATTCACAGAAAGTCGCATTGACAATGTATCAAAATCAGCTGGCAGTCAGTACATTTTCCAATGATATTACAGATCCAAATTGGTACGAAACTAAGTCAATGTCTTTCCAAGATGATTCAGAACAAACTGGTGTGTCGATTAGAAAGATGGGTGCAACACAAGTAATAGAAAAACACCTATTAACTTTAAACTCAGAGCAATATTCTTACGTGCTAGTGACTGGAGTGAGGATATTCGGTTCAATTGATAAAAGATTAGAAAATGAGTTGCTTAACTTACCAACATCTAAGTACAACTGGTCAACTCTCAGTGAGATCGCTCAGCCGTTTATTGAAATACGCCGAATAGATAAATTAGGAAACGTTGAAGTTTACTAACCAATAGCCAAGTTTTTCTTCCTTAGTCTGAGTGATGTTGGTGTTACTTCCAGTAATTCATCTGGACCGATTAAGGTGAGATATTGTTCGAGCGAAGGTTTCCAACTTGGAGCCAAGACCACTGTGGCATCAGCGCTAGCCGCTCGCATATTGGTCAACTTTTTGCCCTTGGCCACATTAAACTGCATATCTTCTGGACGTTTGGAAATACCAACGACTTGACCAATATAGACCTCGACACCTGGGTCCACGAATAATACACCTCTGTCTTGAGCTTTCTCCAAAGCATAAGCAGTCACAAAACCTTGATGACTAGCAACCAAGGCGCCACCTCGATCAAAACTCTTCTGAAAACCCATCGGGCGAAATTCCAAAAAGTTACTATGCAACACGCCCTCTCCCGACGTTGTAGTCAGTAACTCACTGCGAAAACCAATCAAATTAGCCGTGGCAATTTCGTAACTAAACCGCACGCCACTTTTGGTTTGGTGCATATTATGCAAAATCGCTCTGCGCTGTGCCATGGCAGTCGTGATCGTGCCTGTTCTCGCTTGAGTAATATCAATCGTCACTGTTTCCCAAGGTTCCATGGTTTGCCCATCAATTTCTTTGGTCACTACTTCTGGCTTTGAGAGCGAAAATTCATAACCTTCCCGCCGCATGGTTTCAATTAATATCGATAAATGGAGTTCACCACGACCAACCAGGACCACCGACTCCGCACTTGATCCAGGCAAAAGTCTTAGTCCCACATTAGTTTCAATTTCTTTGGCCAAACGATCCCGCAATTGTCTGGACGTCGAAAACTGAGCATCCCTACCAGAAAATGGCGAAGTATTAACACTCATCTGCATCTTCACCGTTGGTTCACTAATGGAAAGAGGCGCCAAGGCTTCTGGCTCGAGCACATCGGCAATCGTTTCGCCAATGTGAGGCTTGGTTATACCTGCCACTGCCACAATTTCTCCCATCGGAGCAGTCTCGACTGGCTGACGATTTAAACCAGAAAATACAAATAAGTGCTCCACTCTGGCTGATCTTTGTTTACCTTCTGCATCCATAATTACCACTGCCTGCCCACGTTTGACCTGTCCTCGAAAAACCCGACCAATCGCCAAAGTACCGATGTATTCGTCCGATTCGAGCGAGTTGATCTGCAATTGCAAACTGCCCTCCGCCACCCCTCGAGGCTCTGGTACCACTGCGATGATTGTTTCAAATAAAGGTGTGAGTGAGTCACTGTCGGTAATTTTCATCGAATAGTCGGCTTGTTCTTCCAGTTGACGACCCACAATACCTTCAAAACCTCGGGCGTAAAGTGTGGGAAAATCTAACTGTTCCGAGGTGTGAGCTAAATCTAAAAATAAGTCTGCGATTTCACTTTCAACTTCTTTAACTCGCTGATCTTTGCGATCCACCTTATTGATGACCACAATTGGAACCAGACCCAACTGCAAAGCTAACTGCAATACAAATCGAGTTTGCGATAACACACCTTCGGCGGCATCGACCAACAAGATACAACCATCAGCCATATTTAGCACTCTTTCCACTTCACCCGAAAAATCCGCATGGCCAGGAGTGTCTAAGATATTGATTTTATAATCATGCCAAAAAACCGCCGTATTTTTGGCCAAAATTGTTACGCCTCGCTCCCGCTCCAATTCATTACTATCCAAAATCGTCGTCTGTTGGTTTTCTTTTTGATGCACCGCAAAAGTACTAGTTTGTTTAAACATAGCATCAACCAAGGTCGTCTTACCGTGGTCAACGTGAGCAATAATAGCGATGTTTCTTAGTTTTTGTGACATGACTGACTTTCATTTGCGCAAAGGGTGTATTGTACTCCAAAAAACTCGTCTTGTGTACTCAAATGATCTTTCTCTATACTGTAACCAACAAATTAGTGAAAGGTGTAAATGCAAATCACTCAAGTTGACGCACGAGAGATCTTAGACTCTCGAGGCAATCCCACAGTTGAGGCACGGGTGACGGTCAATTCGGGAGAAATTGGAGTGGCGGCTGTTCCCTCTGGTGCGTCGGTTGGATCACATGAAGCGCTGGAGCTGAGAGATGACGATCCACAGCGCTACGGCGGACAAGGAGTATTGAACGCAGTCAAAAATGTGACGGAAATTATTGGACCAGCGCTGGAACGAATGACTGTCGCTGATCAAGCTGCCCTAGATAACCGAATGTTGGACCTTGATGGCACGGCGGACAAAAGTAATTTGGGCGCTAATGCGTTGCTGGCGGTATCGATGGCGGCCGCCAAGGCGGCCGCCCAAGCACAAAAAATTCCCCTTTACCAATATATTGCCCATCTTTTTGGCAAAGACGCTTCCCATTTTGAACTACCAATTCCAATGATGAATTTGCTCAACGGAGGCAAGCACGCCGCCAACTCGAGCGATATGCAAGAATTTATGATTATGCCAGTCGGCCTACCTTCGCTAGCCGAAACTATTCGTGCTGGTGCCGAAATTTTCCATTCATTAGGAAATTTGCTCAAAAAACAGCATTTGTCGACGCTGGTTGGAGATGAGGGTGGTTATGCTCCATCACTTGCCACCAACGAAATGCCCTTGGAATTAATGATTGAAGCGATTACTCAAGCTGGCTACCGGCCAGGCGAGAACGTAGTCCTTGCACTCGATCCCGCAGCCAGCGAATTTTACCAAGACAATCAATACAACTTGGCCCTAGAACACGCCACGTTGGACTCCCAACAACTCATCTCTCGTTATTGCCAGTGGGTAGAAACATATCCCATCCATTCCATCGAAGATGGCTTGGCAGAAGATGATTGGCAAGGCTTTAGCGAATTGACTCGGAAAATTGGTCACCGAACTCAAATTGTGGGTGATGATTTATTTGTGACTAACCCCACTCGGTTAGAACGAGGCATTCGTGAGCAGGCCGCCAATTCAATCTTAATTAAACTCAACCAAATTGGCACTGTTTCGGAAACAATTGAGACTGTCACTATTGCCTTGCAAGCGGGCATGACCGCCATTGTCTCTCATCGCTCGGGAGAAACCGAAGATAGTTTTATCGCCGATTTTGTGGTGGGCGCTGGCACTGGTCAAATCAAGACCGGTTCACTTAGTCGCTCAGAGCGAATCGCTAAATACAATCGACTAATGCAGATCGAGCGTGAGTTGGGAGAAAAAGCCACAATTGCCGACTTCCCTTTTAGATAATTTTTGATATGCTGAAACTAATTATGAGGAAAAAAACCACCCGTTTTGTTGCATTATTAGTTAGTTTGATGGTCATGACTTTCAGCCTGAGTGGGTGTAGTTTGACCCAGACTCAAGCACCACCCAACAGCGCCACCACGCCCAACCCAACAGAGCAACTACAAGATGATCAATTAACCGAAACCGCCACTGTACCCACGGTCACTGAATATACATTTGTAGCCAGCGTCAGTGGCCAAACCGCCTTGGATTTATTAACTGCTCAAGCTCAAGTCCAAAGTAAGACTTACGGGTTTGGTACTTTCATTGAAGGTATCAACGACGTCTTAGGCAACAACGAACAATATTGGGCATTCTATGTTAATGATGAATATGCCAACGAAGCGGCGGATAAAATAGTTTTGCAGGCAGGAGACAACGTTACCTTTCGCCTAGAACCGGTTGAGGTTTTTCCCACCGAGATGAGTTCAGAATGATATCACCAGCACGTACTTTTGCCACTCTTGCCACTTTTGTCTCTCGTTTAGGCTGGTTACCCGCCAATTTTTCTCCACTGGGCAGTTTTGGCTTTTTCTCCCAAACACCATGGCTCTATTTTCTTTCAATTATTGTTTTTGATCAATTTTTCGGCGGATTTTACCAGGGTTTTTGGTGGACATACCTTGGCTTTGCCGCCTATCCGCTACTTGGCTATCTCAGTCGGCGACAACCAAAACTGCAATTAGTACTACTACCTTTGGCTTCTTTTTGCTTTTTTCTGTTGTCTAATTTCGGCTCATTTTGGTATTGGTATCCCCATACTCTAAGCGGTTTAGTCTTGTGCTACACCCTAGCCTTACCCTTCTATCTGCGCACTTTAATTGGTGATTTGGGTTTTGGCTATGGCTGGTTAATACTCACCAATCGCTCTTTGTGGCTAAAATATTTTTCTCAGACGCAACTGGCTAAAACAAATTAGAATAAGTTTAAAATTATGCAAGAAGCACTCGAACCAATTAATCCTAAAACAATTATTTATGTTAATACCGGCCCCCAGGGTGGCAGTCACCAAAAACGCTTTATTTTGCAACGCTTAAAAAAACTCGGTGTCAATGTCGTGGTACTAAATAAAGAAAAAAACTGGGCCGCTCCCTATGTGAATGACTGGATTCTCGCAGATACCGCCAGACATGATGAGGCCATACGGGCGGTTGGCGACTACCTAAAAAATCATCAAGTTGATGGCATTATCACTTTTTGGGAGGACGATGTTCTGCTCACAGCCAAGTTAACAGAAAAATATCATTTTATTGGCATACCTTACAAGGTTGCCGAACGAGCTAGAAACAAACTGTTATTCCGTCAATTTTGTCAGGAAAATGGCCTGCCTGCTCCCAAATTTATTTCCATAAACCATGAGGATGATTTGGCCGTAGTGGAAAAAGCATTGAAATTCCCCGTGGTGATCAAGCCGGCTTACGGCTCGAGTAGTGCCTATGTCATCAAAGCCGAAACGATTGATGAGTTGCGTGAAGTTTATGCATTTGTGATCAAAAATTTGACCACCAGAGTAGAATCGGCTCTCAAAGATGGTAACACTATCATCGTAGAGGAGTATATAGATGGCAATGAGGTAGATATAGACATTTTATTACAAAATGGAAAAATTAAATTTTTCTCTATCAGCGATAATTTGCAAACCAAAGAACCTTTCTTTTTGGAGTCCGGCTACTCCCTACCATCTTCTCTACCAGACATCAACCAAAAACAATTGATTGATATGGCAGAATTAGTGCTGGAAAAATTAGGAGTAATGAATGGCTGTATTCATTTTGAAGCCAAAGCCACCGATACTGGACCTATGCCTTTAGAAGTGAACTTACGGTTGGGGGGAGATGAAGTATATCCGGCGGTTAAAAAAGTTTGGAAAGTTGACTTGATTGATGAAGCAATCAAAATCGCTTGTGGCCAATATATTAATAAGATCGAAAATAAAGAGCCGGTCGAGTATGTGGTGACTCAATCGCTCACTTCAGACAAGCCTGGCATTTTATCCAAGCTATTTATTCCCAAAAAATTTGATCCCAAATTTAACGTTTCCGAATTTCATTTTGATAAAGAGGTCGGCGATACAGTTTTTACTCCGCCCATTGCCTATGACTTTCTGGGTTGGTTTATGGTCTCTGCCGATAATCCAATCGAGGCGAGAGAAAACTTAGATGAAGTGCTCAAGCAGATTTCATACGAAATCGTGCCTTTTTCTCCTTTGTCGGCCGTTGGTAAAACCGCTCGCCGGTCCCGTTTCAGCTCAGCCGCAATTAGTCAAAACTTAGCCTCTGGCAAAGCCAGAATTGAAAAAATTCGTCTGCTAGACCAGAAAAATCAACGCAAGTTGCATATTGGCATCGCCTGCAACACCTATTCTGCAGCCCAAGGTGCCGTTGAGGCATATTTGACCACCGTTGGCACCAATATTGAACAAACGCTACAAGCACGAGGTTATCAAACAACTTTTATTGATTTTAATGATTTGAACAATGCATTAGAAATTTTAAAAAATGGCAATGTTGATTTAGTCTTTAATGTGGGCGAAAGATTGAATGACTCAAGTTTACTCGAGCCACATATTGCCTCTATTTTTGACGCCATGCAGATACCTTATACCGGTTCCAACCCTTTCACTTTAGGATTATGTATCGATAAAATTAGAGTGAAAAAATTATTGACCTTTCACAACATTCCCACTGCTCGTTGGGATTATGCTTATGATTTATCGGATGAAATTCGGAAAGACTTGCGTTTTCCCTTGATTGTCAAGCCAGCCAATACCGATAACTCGATCGGTATTACTAACGATTCGGTCGTGACCGACCAAAAACAACTGGATCTGCAGCTGGAATACGTAGTCAACACTCTTAAACGACCAGCGTTAATTGAAGAATATCTGGAGGGTGACGAATACGATGTGTCGATTATTGGTAGCGAAGAAGATGATTTGCAAGTCTTGCCTTTGGCTCGAGCAATTTTTGATGATTTGCCCGAGGGCTACTGGCACATTAATCCCTATGATTATAAATTTGGCGAAGCCAAAATCTATACCGATAAGATCATTACTCAAATTCCGCCCAAAAACGTCAACCAGAAGTTGCTCAAGTTGATTACTGAAATTGCTTTAGATACATATAATATTTTGGATTGTCATGACTATGGCCGAGTAGAAATTAAGTTAGACAAAGAAGACAACCCTTACATTCTTGAGCTTAACCCAAATCCTTCAATCAATATAGATAATCGAGTGCCACTCTGCGCTGAGTTAGTCGGTATGGATTATGGCGATTTTTTGGAAGAAATTATCGCTCTAGCTATCAAAAGATATAAAAACAAACCACCCTACTATCATCTCCAACCCACGCTGGGTTAGTAACGGTTTGAGCAATTGCATTTATACTGGTAAATCTAGTACACTGAGGGTATGGACGAAACAGTTTACCAAGCTTCGAGTAGCGATGAGTCAGTTGATAACGATAAAAAAACGAAATCACCTAGAGATATTCTTAAATCATTTCTGACTGGCGTGAGTTCCAAAGCCTCCACCCAGCAAACAAATCGCGCACCCTACCCCACGCCTCCTGGCATAGAAATGTCCGAAAGGTTTCCCGGCATGGTCAAACCACTACCAGAGGAACTGGTCTACCGTTGGCAATCTGCCAGTCGCCCCTTCAAGCACCGGAAAAAACAGTTTTTCACCACTCTCACCACTATTATTGTTTTGCTCTGCTTGATTCTTTTCTTTGCTGGACAAGTTTTGCCCGTGGCCGTGGTGCTCGCAGTGGGTTTTATGGCGTATGTGCTAGCGACTATTCCTCCTCAAGTAATTACCCAGCAATTTACAACTTATGGTATTAGGATCGAAAAAGAACTTTATTATTGGGAAGAACTGGGGCGCTTTTGGTTTGACAAAAAATTGGGCTCGACGATTTTGATTGTCGAAGTTGCCAGATTTCCTAATCGATTGACAATGGTGCTCACCAACGAGGAACAGAAAAAAGAAATTGAAGAAATCCTGAGCGAAGTTTTACTCAAGCAGAGACCAGAAAAAACTTGGGTAGAAAAAGCGGGTGACTGGCTACAAAAGAAATTTCCACTTGATATCGATGTCTAGCTTTTACTTTTCGAATAAGGCAGGCTTTTCTGTTACAATACCTCCTGTAAGTAACTGTGCGCCCATAGTTTAAGGGATAGAACAGTGGTTTGCGGAACCACCAATCCAGGTTCGAGTCCTGGTGGGCGCACCAGATGATATTCATCACAACAGGAAGCGTCGCATAGTGGTTAATTGCACTGGTTTCGAAAACCAGAGCCTCACGGCTTCGTGGGTTCGAATCCCACCGCTTCCGCCATGCATTGTCATGCTGAGCCCGTCGAAGCGGACAAGGCTCAGAGTGACATCAGCGGCGATTAGCAATGTCACACTACCTTTTCTACATAATAAGTGGCTTTACCTTTATTTTTTCGTTCAATCAGTTCTAAGGACAGCAGTCTATCTCGACAATCAGCGTGTGAGTACGCTTAATTTTATCAAGTTGACAATTTGTAATTGTATAGTTCTGTTGAAAAATATAGTCGAATAGCAGTCGATTAGTAGTCGATTTTCAAGGTTGGAAATACTTAGTAAAGTAGGCCAACAATGTCCGCTTCGACAGGCTCAGCACGACATTGCTCAGAGTGTCATGAGTGTGACTAATAAAATAAGAAAAAGAAATTGTTTCTATGGTTTAGCGATAGTTTCTATATAAAATTTGGCATTTTTTACAAAGAATATGAAAAGAGTTGCGGATTAGGTTACAATACAGCCTGCCCGCAGTGCTACACCCAGCGTTGCAGGCGGGTCTTAATCAAGTTGGAGACGTCGCATAGTGGCTGGGGTAGCTACCCCACAACAGGTTGCTAATACTCTACGCAAAATTACCACGTATTGATGTAATTTTGAGAAATGTTCGTCGTCTATGTTCTCTTCAGCCGTAAAGATCATCACTTTTACATTGGGCAAGCAGCGCATCTAAAACATAGACTGAAATTACACAATGAAGGTTTAGTCAAATCAACAAAAAATAGAAGACCGTTGGAACTGCTCTGTTTTGAAGTGTATCTAACAAGAAAAGAAGCGTTGCTACGTGAACGGTATTTGAAAACAAATAATGCAAGAAAAGAGTTGCGGATTAGGTTACAATACAGCCTGCCCGCAGTGCTACACCCAGCGTTGCAGGCGGGTCTTAATCAAGTTGGAGACGTCGCATAGTGGCCAATTGCAACAGGTTGCTAACCTGTACCGGTTTTCCGGTTCGTGGGTTCAAATCCCACCGTCTCCGCCACAAATTAACTAATTAACTAAATGGTTTCACAGCAATTTTTTCTGATCTATCAACCTGCTGTTCGAAATAATTTGAATAGGTAGAAAACTTTAAAGTTCAGTAGGGTGTTAATTTAAAGTTTATTTAGAAAAAGATTTTCTAATTTCATCAATGTCGTATCCTAAACACATTAGTTGTTTAAGATAGCTATTACAAGTTTTTTTGCTGTATTGCTTCTTGCCCTGAATAACAGTAATAAATGATCTCTTTCCTTTTAGATTGGTTTTTTTTATTCCATCAGACCACTTATTGTGGGAACTTCCGACTTGTTTCCTAGGTTCAAAACCAAGTTGCTTTAGAGCCCTTACGAGTACTTTCGTACCAAAAAGACGATCAGTCGACATGAAAATCCACACTCCTTCTGAAAATATCCGGTGTGGTCATTACTGTTAAAAACTTAGATTTTTCCGGTTTTCTCTGGGG
Source organism: uncultured Pseudomonadales bacterium (assembly GCA_964521215.1). Lineage (GTDB taxonomy): Bacteria > Patescibacteriota > Microgenomatia > UBA1400 > PJMF01 > DAOQVB01. The sequence goes on along the minus strand of CAZFRD010000028.1, from coordinate 4,985 downwards.
TAAATAACGAATTTGAGTTTGAATTTTTCTGGGTACATCAAAAACTTCATAAATTAAATCATTGACCATGGTAAATAGTTCGTCTATAGAATCAGCTTCAGTAAAACAATCATAATCTGGCAATTCGGCAAAAAAACACCCCTCTTCTCTTGAAATATTAACTTTAATATTTTCTGGTAGTCTAATATCATTTTTCATCGTAATCTAAGTGTAACTTCATTAAAACAAAATTTCAAATTGACTTTAGTAAGAAGGCAATATTAACTTATTATATCAGATTGTATCTTTTTTGATCAATCTACTTATAAGGATAGAAAGTATGTAATGCTCAACATAAATTAAGAATACTTTGCGTTAATATACAACTAGTGCAACGCTAGTTTCCAATAATTAATCAATGTTCCAACTTCTTCCCATGCTCTCGTATTTTTAAACCTACTTTAGAAGCTAATTAGTTGTAAAATTACTATAATGAGTAGCTATACAATTACTCCACTCGCGGAAGACAGATTCGACGACGCTGTTGATCTTGTTTTAGCAGCAAATTTAGACACTCGTGTAGAAATCGAACACCATCTAAAAGAAACAGATGCCCACTTTGTTGCACTAGACGAAAATGACAAGATAATTGGAGTCATTGGATGGTATCAGGATACTATGAACTATGCCACTGAAGCTATGGGCAACAAGTTTCCTGGAGAAAATGCTTACTGGGTTGGTTTTTTCACTGTACATGAAAGTAGGCGTAGCGAAGGTATCGGTTTTGCTTTAATTAATAAACTACAAGAAGTGATATCTTCAAAAGGTATTTCTGAGCTTTGGGTATCTTCTGTACCAGAGACGGCTGGTTATTACTCACGCCAAGGATTCAAGAAAATTACGGAAGGAAAAATCAACAACTCACAAAAAATATTTATGGTGAAACATTGGTAAGGTAGGTCTCTCAACTTCAACCTTCCCTAATTCCCGCCACTCTTCTAATTAATTTTCTCATTAAAATGGTGTTAGATAAAATTTAGTCTGACAAACAACGAGAAACCGTGTTACATGTTTATCTTTGTACTGATTGAATAAACCCGTATCTCTTGGAGGTCACTTTAATAATTTTTTATTGTATGATTGAGGTTATGAAAAAAATCCTTGTGACCGGCGCATTCGGATTGGTTGGTAATGATTTGATACCAGAATTACAAAAAAAATTTGGCCAAGACTCCGTTGTGGCTCTGGCACGGGAAACCATTCATGATCAGTTTAACTGCGTTGTCGAAATGGGAGATGTTCGCGACAAAGACCTGCTAACCTCCCTGATTAATAAACACAAGATCGGCACAATCTATCACTTAGCCGGACTGCTCTCTGCCGGCAGCGAAAAACAACCCGATCTCGCTTGGGAGGTTAATCTGGGCAGTCTTAAACTAATTCTCGACTTAGCGAAGGAATTTGACTTAAAAGTCTTTTGGCCCAGCTCAATCGCCGTGTTTGGTCCCACCACACCCAAACAAAACGTGCCTCAACACACAATTCTTGAGCCAACCACCATCTATGGAGTTGCAAAAGTTGCAGGAGAGTTACTCTGTCAATATTATTACAACCGCTTTGGCGTCGATGTTCGAAGTTTGCGTTATCCTGGTTTAAATGGTTACAAAGCAAAACCAGGCGACGGTACCACCGAATATGCCATCCATATCTTTTATGGTCTGATTAAAGAAAACAGGTATGAATGTTTTCTAAAAAAAGATGCCCGTCTGCCGATGATGTATATGGCTGATGCCATTGCTGGCACCATTGCTCTGATGGAAGCACCAAAAGAAAAAATATCTATCCGTACCAGTTATAACTTTAGCGCGATTAGTTTTACCCCACAAGAATTAGCCTCAGAAATAAAAAAATTATCACCAGCTTTTAAAATTACTTATAAACCAGATAGCCGACAACAAATTGCTGAAGGATGGCCGCAGTCAATTGACGATTCATTAGCCCAAAGAGATTGGGGTTGGCAACCACAGTTTGATTTAACAAAAATGACACAGGCATTGTACAAGGGCGTAAAAAACAAATTAGCAACTTAACTGACTTGTTTCATCAACAAGCGAAAGGAATTATGTCAAAAACTGCATTTTTTCAGTCACTGAAAAACGAAGTGGCTCGCATTGATACGGCTCAAATTACCAAAAGAAACGAACATTTAATTGAAAATTTTACTCAAGAACCTTCTCCCAAAGCCATCATCGCCGGCAAAGAATATCGGGTATTCAATTCTAATGATTACCTTGGACTCCGCCACCACCAAGCCTTGAAAACTGCAGAACATGAGATGGCAGAACGCTGTGGCACAGGTCCAGGAGCGGTAAGATTTATTTCTGGATCATTTGCTGTCCACAATCAATTAGAAAAAGCACTTGCCACGTTTCACGGGAGAGATGACTGCATGGTTTTTTCCTCTGCCTTTGCCACTAACTTGGCAGTGCTGTTTAGCCTGATCAAAGGACAGAATAAAGACTCACTAGTTGATGGTAACACGCTGGTTGTTTCTGATGAGTTAAACCATAGAAGTATTATTGACGGTATTCGTTTGGCCAACCTTGATTCTGCCCAAAAACCTATTTTTAAACACATGGATATGAATTCACTTTCCGAGGTGCTAAGTGCCAACGTGGGTAAGTTTACCAGAGTCGTTGTTGTAACAGATGGAATTTTCAGCATGCTCGGAGAGTTCCAGAATCTTAAGCAAATGAGAGTGGTCGTCGATGAGTTCGATAGTCAATACGATCAAGGAGTCCTCCTTGTGGTTGACGATTGCCACGGCATCGCCTCACTGGGAAAAACAGGTAGGGGCACTGAGGAAGTCACGGGTGGTAAAGCAGATGTGCTGGTTGGTACTCTCGGGAAAGGCTTTGGTGCCGACGGCGGATATGTAGTAGCTGATCAAGTAGTGATTGATTATCTGAGAGAGTCTGCTGCGACCTACATTTATTCAAATTCCATTTCGCCGGGAACTGCGGCGGCGGCACTGGCATCAGTCAATCTAGTGGATTCCCCAAAGGGAATTGAGTTACTTAAACAGCTTTCGCAAAATATTGCGGTACTCAAGAAAAAGCTTAATGACATCGGTATTGTCTTCGCCGCCGAATCAACCCATGCTATCCAACCGGTACTAATCGGAGATGCGGAAAAAACCAAACAGCTAACAGCTCAACTTTATGAACAGGGATTTTTAGTTACCAACATTAATTATCCTGTAGTTCCCAAAGGCAGAGATGAAATTAGAGTCCAGGTTTCCGCTTCGCATACGGGAGATGATCTAGATCAGTTTGTAAGTGCAATAGCTAGTGAGGCAAAAAAGTTGGCCATCATTAAATAAGACTCTGCTATACTAACGTCAAACCTTCAGGGCAGGGTGCGATTCCCGATCGGCGGTAAAGCCCGCGAGCTGAGTTCGTTGGTTAAAATAAACAGCGAGCGACGCAGGATTCGGTGCGATCAATATAACAGTTGATCCACTCCGAAGCCGACAGTATAGTCTGGATGAAAGAAGGAAAGTCAAACACGCTGTAACGGGTGTGGAGATTGTTTTTCTCTACTCTGTGCGGTATTGGTTTGTTTTCTCCGATATCATCCCACCCAAAGTAGACCTTGCTGGTTCTGGTTGAACTGCTCAAAGAAGGCGATATGAAAAAACAAATAATCCCTAAAACCATCTGGTACGGGCCATTGTTCATCGCACTGGCGGCGAGCATGTGGGCGCTTGATGGTATTACCCGTCGGAGTTTATATCACCTCTCGCCGATCATCATTGTCTTTTATGAACATTTGATCGGCGCACTTTTATTAGCACCATTCGTACCTGCGATCATGAAAAATCAGAAGTTAACAAAAAAAGTGTTACTGATCGGATTGGTTGTGGCTCTATTTGGTGGCTTACTTGGCACCTTGTGGATCACCACTGCCCTCGCCAGCGTTAATTTTATTTCATTTAGCGTGGTCTTTTTAATTCAAAAACTCCAACCGCTGTTTACGATTACTTCAGCGGCACTTTTATTGGGTGAAAAAATTTCTGCAAAATATCTGAAGTGGGCGGTGTTAGCGATCGTAGCAGTTTTCTTCGTAACATTTCCCAATGGCAATGTAAATTTGTCAACTGGTCAGGGTACTCTCATCGCCGCCCTCTTTTCTTTTGGGGCGGCGGCGGTTTGGGGCATTGGCACGACTTTCTCCAAAATGCTACTCAACCATGTTTCAGAAAAAGCTGGAATCGTCTTGCGTTACTACGGCGCCACTGTTTTAGCCTTTGTGGCGCTATTTTTGTTGGGCAGTGGCAACCAGCTTACTAGTGTGGGACCATCGGAAGTGAGCCGCCTAATTTTTATTGCCTTTACTACTGGACTGGCGGCCATGTTCCTCTATTACAAGGGCTTAAAAGTCACCCAAGCAAAAGTGGCTACTATTATGGAACTGACCTTTCCTTTACTGGCGGTATTTGTCGACGTGTTTTTGTATAAAACTTTTCTTGCTCCCAGCCAGTACCTCGCCGCCGGAGTTTTACTCTTCGCCATGTATCGAGTAAGCAAAATTCAAAAAAACAGCATCTAGCTGATCAAGTTATTCAATTGCGACTTGCAATGCATCCCACTGAGCAATGGGGATTACAACGCCCTCTTCACTTAGCTTGTTCATTACTAATTCTACTGTAGATTTTCTAAGCCACTTAGCACCTTTCTTTACTTTATCAACTGCTAATACTTTTAATATTTCAGTGATCATTTCTAGTCCATTGAGATAAGCAATGAAGATTATCTCATTCAACCGAGAACCAATTTCTACAAATAGGTTAGAAATTTCTTCTGCATCATAAGTTCCATCTAAGTAAGCCTGATTTAATGCTTGAAATTTTTCCAACAATTGCTGTCTTAGTTCCAAAAGAATTGCAAATCCGTGTACCGTCACATAAGAACCTGACTTTCCGATGATTCGTTGCGTCATTTATT
>CAZFRD010000027.1:0-15005 GCA_964521215.1 uncultured Pseudomonadales bacterium | reverse complement strand
TTAATGAATCAGTCTAAAATTACCAAAAAAGGTGACCGTTTTGGAACGGTCTCCTAGGTAATTGTCGGAGAGCGGTTCAAAATAAGAATCGTCCTCCGCACAAACTGCTGTAAATAACGGTCGAAAATGAAAAAGTTTATTACCGTCAGTAATTCAAAAATTGAAGTGAATGTATTTGGCAATCACTCATCACCTTGCCTTTTCTTGCTTGCTGGCTGGACACATGATTTTCAATTTGATAATAAATTTATCCGAGTGCTAACAAAGAAATATAAAATAGTAACTTTTTCGTATCCAGGGTATGCAGGCTCCGAAGAAACAGAAAGTGCTCAATCGATTAAATATTTAGCATCACTAATCGATCCAATTATCTTATCTTTAGGTGTAAAAAATTTCATCATTGTGGGCTTTTCAATGGGAGCTCAAGTAGTTTTGAGTTATTTACAAAAACATCCAAAACAAAAAGCAATTCTAATCTCACCAATACTACACTCTTTACTCGATGATACGCCTCCTCATGTTAAATTATTGCTATCATCTACAAAGTTGGTAAGTCTCATCCGAAGTATCCGATTACTAAAACAACTATTGGTAAACAAAGCTTACTCCAGTGTTGGTAGTATTACAGAAGGAAAAAAATTTGTTTCCAAATTCACTAATGATCGTGTTAGCTTAAATGGAGCATATGACACAATGATAGCTGCGATTAATTCATTCGTTGACCCTCTGGATTTCATCGATAGAATCCAGCTTATCTTTGGAGATAAAGAAATCGAAAAGGCGAGGCTCGATTGTCATCGGCTCAAATATTACACCATTAAAGACATGGGTCATGGGGCTTTTGAAACTAACTATAATGAACTTTCAGAAATAATTAATCTAGTTTCTGGTAAAATACATCCACTCTTTGTGAATATATCTGACAAATAGGTTACAATAGTATCACTTGAGAAGGACTCGTAGCTCAGTTGGTTAGAGCGTCCGGTTTACATCCGGAAGGTCAGAGGTTCGAGCCCTCTCGAGTCCACCATGCCAAGCTAGCCAAGGTGGTCACGGCGCATGTCTGAAAAACATGAAATTGAGGTTCGATTCCTCAGCTTGGCACTTTGTTGTTTGTGAACGGGACGGGCCAGTAGCTCAGCCCGCCTGCAGCGCTATGCGCAGCATTGCGGGCAGGTTGGTTAGAATAGTATGAAATTTTTCTTTACGTATGTTCTCATAAGTAACAAAGATGGTATGTATTATATTGGTTGGACAGATGATCTTCAAAGTAGAGTGTCAAGTCATAATCTGGGCAAAGTTAAATCTACTAGAGGCAGGGAGCCACTCAAGCTGATATACTATGAGGCCTGTGCGAGTAAAGAAAACGCCATCAAACGTGAGAAGCAGTTGAAAACAGGTTTTGGAAGAGCGTATTTGAAACGAAGACTTGGTAATGGGCCAGTAGCTCAGTTGGTTAGAGCATCTGCCTCTTAAGCAGAGTGTCCTGGGTTCGAGTCCCAGCTGGCTCACAAGGTGAAAAAACGACTATGGTTAACATTAATCAATTTCACCTAACTCAATCCCCTCAGTTTCTTTGACAAAAAAATCAGTACCATCGGCTTCGATTTTGATATACGCTACATTGTGTACCGAACCTTTGCGCAACTGAGTATGTGAAGCGTAGCCAAATCGCCGCAGTAAGACTCTCAGCGCACCACCGTGAGTGACGACCCCAATGGTTTTACCCAAGTATGCAGTGGCCAATTCACGCAGGATTTTCACAAATCTGGTGGCCACTTTTTCATCAGTTTCATAACCTTCAAACAGTTCATATTTATCTAGTTCTTCATCGGTTAACTGCAAACGCTTGTCTAACAACGCTTTTAGCTCTGCATCGTAATCCTTCACTAGTTGACCCTCATGGGTTCCAAAGTGACGCTCCCTAAACATTTCTGTGGTAGTTACTGTGAGTTGGTGGTCAAGAGCAATAATTTCTGCCGTGCGCTTGGCGCGGAGTAGATCCGATGAATAAAAAGCGGCAAACTTGATGTGCTTGAGCGATTCCGCGCGCTCACGTGCTTGCTTCAAACCTTTTTGGGTGAGGGGAGAGTCGGCATGACCTTGCATCCGTCCTTCCACATTCCACTCGGTTTCCCCATGACGAATTAAATATATCGTGCAATTTTTCACAGCTCGAGTATACAACACTAAATAATCATGACTTTGTATGTCATACACATCTGTAACATACCTACTTGACAAAGTATATGCTAGTAATACAATCTGGATCATTATTAAAGGAGGTTTCTATGTCAGCATCTAGTAGATTAAAGGAGTCAAAATTCTTTCATACAATTAACGAAAAAAAGTCAAAGATATTGAGATGGATACTTTCAGGTAGTTTGGCATTCGCATTTCTAGGCGCCTGCAATGACATACCTACTCCAGACCCAAACGGTACTAGAACCCCCGCACCTCTGGCGACACCTACTTCTGAGGCAACAGCAACCCCCGACATAGATCCATGGCCACAAGAAGGAGGACCCTGGAAAAATTGTGAAATTGATCTTAATAGTATAACGCCAATAGATGATGATTTTAGCGTAGGAAGTTATAGGGAAACTATAGATAGTCCTTATGAACAATTTTCTTTTTATGATCCCGAAGAAACAAACTCGAAGTTATTAAAAAAAATAGATATGAGCCCAAGTACTTCTGAGATATTTATGTGTACGTTTATTGAAAAGTATGGACAAAAATTTTTAGCTGCGGTAAGCATGTTTGGAGTAGATGAAAATGGCAATCTTATAGAAATTGCTCGCAAGCTTACAATTGATTACGGCGTTCTTAACGATGCTGCAAATAGAGGCAATAAAACAGTGAGGTTGGGTTCTTCGAAAAACCCCCGCAAAAACTACCTAGTCTAACAAACAATTAGTAGTAGCAATATTATGAATCTTTTCGTACTCAATTTTGGACATGATAAGAATAAGTGAAATATTAAAGTCTGGATTTAGATTACCGGAAATCCATATTCACCCTGTAACACGTTGGCTAATGGTTTTAGTTTCCGTGTTAGCGCTTTCGGGGTGTGGTGTTGGAGAATCAAATCAAGAACCAAAATTGAAGAGTAGATATTGTCAGATTCCCACTAGTGATGAGGGTAGATTAAACACTCAAACAGATGAAAATGGCATTTATTTGATCGTCATGGTCGATTCATCAAGTGACCAACCCGAACTTATACCAGGAAAAGTTTACATTGAAGCATCCGCCCAAAAACTCCAACAGTTGAGGGAGCTTAATCTCAGCGAGGATAGCTTGAAAGATCAATTTCCACTTGCAACGAATATTGGATTTGAATGTGAGTACTATAAAGAGGATGGAAAACCTATTTTAAAAAGAGTGACTGCAGACACGTACAAAAACGGAGCTAAGCTTAATCTGGGTGAAGTCTGGAGTAAATAAAGATCGAAACTGAGTTAACTTTAGAAAATAATATAACCAACTCTCCAAGTTGAATACCCTCTGTTTCTGTGAAACGCAACCAAGTCGCCACAGCAAGACTTTCAATGCACCTTTAGGTCTTTTTTTATGAAATTTAACTCAAGGTTGCCATTACATAGTTCGTCGCTTTTCCTTTACCTTTTCGTTCAATCAAATTCATTTCTTTGGTATGAGCATTTAGACGAAAATTAGACTAATATTAGACGATTGTCAAGAATAAATCACCCAAATAATGCTTTATCGTTTTGTGCCGAAGAGAGGAGTTGAACCTCCACTCCCGTAAGGGAACACGCTCCTGAAGCGTGCGCGTCTACCATTCCGCCACTTCGGCAAAAACTATCCTGTATCCTATCACTTCCACAGCAATTTGTGACTACTTAGTGGCAAGATTGATGGAACGAGCAAATTTCTTCTTTAAGGCAGAAATAATCAAATCTCGCGATTGTTCAATATCAAAAAATTGGGTATTAATCGTCAGATCATACACGTAGGGTTTGCGGACATCTTTGCTAATGTACTGTTTGACAAAATCTCGGCGCTGCTCCTCCACTTCGGCAATCACTTGCTTGGCTTTTTCCTTGCTATGACCTTCAAAATCCATCGCGCGCTGGACACGCACCGCATAGGGCGCCACTACCAAGACGTGTAAACCACGAGCAAAGGGCGTAATAAAATTTGCCCCTCGGCCCAGAATAACTACTTCTCCTTTGTAAGCGTAGGCCAGGATAATATGAAACAACTCTTGGATATATCTTGATTCGTCTACATATTCTGGATTTAGAACGGAGTGGACCAAGTCCTCCACAGCTGAGCGACTTTTTTCGTCTAAGGTACGAATCACTTCTTTGCGGCGGCGCGTGGAACGCGCCACTTCATCCACTAATTGCTCATCTACATATTCATACTTCAGTTTTTCCGCCAACGCCTTAGCGATCGGCGCGCCGCCACTCCCTGGTTCCCGCGCGATGGTAATGAATGGCTTAGCAAAAATCGACTCAGTTTGCGCATAGGCAAACTCCATTTGTTGCTTCAGCCAAGACCAATTAGCCGCTCGGTTAAGAATGGGGGAAAGGTTTAAATTCATCTTAATATTTGATTATACAACATCAAAATATTACAATGCTATAATCTGGTGTACTCGCCTCAGTAGCTCAGCGGATTAGAGCAGTGGTCTTCGGAACCAAAGGTCGGGGGTTCGAATCCCTCCTGGGGCACAGCGCTCACTATTCAAAATGATTTCATCGTATTTACAAGTCTCATTGAGATACCAACAAATAAACAACTCTTGGAGAAAAGCCTCGTTTAATAATTTTTCTCTCGTCTCGCAGTTTATTTAGTTGTCTATGAAGTGCCTGAGCGCTGATTCCAACATGTTTTCTCATTTGGTGAGGCGTGGCTCGATCAAAATCCTTAAGATATTGCAGTATTTGGAAACGGGTATTAGTTTTCATTTTCCTGTCAAAGTAACACGAAGTTCTAACAATAACCGTTACACCGCTTTCAAAAAGATGGTTTACACTAGAGCACGGCTCCAGACAGGGCAATGCTTTACACTAAACTATCAATCTAAAAACAGATGTAGTGATTAGACAGTTTAGAAATATAAATAGTTGTTCTCAGATTTTCGAAACCTTAAAGGAATAATCTAATTCGCGATTGGTAATTAAATTGGGGAACCACACACTATATTTAAAACTATGGTTTACACTAAAGCATGCCTCCAGACGGGGTTGTGCTTTACACTAAACTATAAAACTTAAATCGTGTGTAGCGTTGCCTTAAAGGTAAATCCGAAATCCAACGTGGGTATGGTACCAATCGATGCTTTCAATTAAACACTTGATTCCTAACAGGCATCTGATATACTTTCGCTCACTAATATGTATTAATTACTTATATTATGACAAGAGAAGGACAACTACCCAAAAGTGACATAAAAGAAACTAGACACAGAACTAATAAATGGGTAAAGCTTTTTATATTACCTTTACTAGTCACGTTGGCAAGTTGCGGATCCATAGACAGTAAGAGTTCTAATAACCCGAGTGTTCAGGCAGGCAAACCAACAAGTGTTGAAAGTGGTTCTGAACTTGAAGGTGTAATGAGTCAAACTAGTGGAGAAATCGAATATAATGGTCAACGAGTTGAGTATTTTAAATGTCAATTTAACACTTCTATCGTAAAAGAAAGAATTGGTTTCGATCAATTTCAGTGGTCAATAATTACCCACGATGACCTACTGTCATTTGATACTTACTTTGGCTCTCGTAGAACAACTGATGGAGACGTTTCGGTTCAACAAATAGTATTTTTGCTAGCTAATGATACAAGCAACCTACCCAGTGAGGAAGAAACTAAATCTATCCTAAATTTAGATACAAATGCCCTAGTTTACTACCTCCCACCCCCAAATGAAGATGGATCTAATAAGAGGAATGGCATGAGAATTATTATTACTCCCCTAAAAAATCTTGGAATATTCAGTGAACCAAATACCGCGGAGCAGTACTCTATATTTTGTTATTTTCCAGTTGAAAATTAAGCTTGCTTACCTCTGCGTAATTTAGTGAGATTAAATTGTTATTGTGGCTAGAAACCCTACCATCTCATCTCACAAAACTTAATTGCTGATCACAGTTGCTTCCACATAATTTCCTCAGCGCGGTTTGTAATGCCATGTATTGCACCGTTGGTTTATCATCGGCAGTTAAAAAACTAAAATTAGCAAACGGTCCTGGCTCACCTTTTAGCACAAACGGAGTCACTGCCACAATTCGCTCATCACTCCAGATGTGTTGCAGTGCATAAAGATAATACTGGCTCAAGTATCGACTAGTAGCCCGATTCACCTCCCAGCCAGTTTCGGTAATATAAACCGGCAGATCTGTTTCTCTCCATTGTTTAAGCCAACTCAACTCCTGTATGTAACCTCGCAGTGAAGTGCGCCCAGTTTTACTCGGAGCAGAAGAAAACGCTGGATTGGGATAAGAATGTGAATTCCACGCATCAATCAACGAAAATACCTCAGCATCATCACGATAAACCGCCTGCCAATAAGCATAGGCATCCCAGCTAACCTCGCTTTGAGGTGCCGCCAAATCCAACGCCGCCGGCAATACTACATAAGAATTGGCCTGGGTATGAGCCCAATTAGCAGTAAAGGCTAAGATTGAAGCATATTCGCTGGGCGCAACTGATCCACCCCATTCTTTGGCGTGATTAACTTCATTAAAAACAATAATGTGACGTTCCGTTTGAGGCCAAGTAAATGCATCAAGATTTTCTAACAGTTGCACCACATCTTTGCGAGTTGGTGTTTGCCAAACTGAATATTTATATTCTGTCGTCAAGCGAACCAAAGGAATAATATTCAATTCTTTAGCTTGGGTAAAAAAAGCTTGCCAACGGTCAGTTTGTTGAGTATCAGATAGGGCGTAGGGAATCGTGACATACACCGCCGTATCTTTTTTAACATTTTGCTCAGAAAATAATTGTCGTACTTGATTAATTTCCTGTGGATGAAGAATATGAATGCCAATGCTGTCCACGCTTGCCATCGCCTGTTTTGCACCCAAAAACAAAGCTATCACTAACCAACTGAATCCAAGTAACCATTTCATTAAACGCAGTATAACAGTAAATTTGCGTTTAAGGCGGTAATTCGCTATAGTGTGACTTGAGTCTGACATTATGAAACGACTGTTTTTTCTCTTTTCTTGGACTTTGTGTGTGACGGGAGCCACACTCACTTGCGTTGCGCTCTACCAAATATCGCAAGCAAAATCTGCTCCAATTCAGCAAATAGTGACCACAGAGACCAACCAGGTAATAGCACTTCCCCAAGAAGTAATGCCTACCCAAACCGCCACCGATATCGTCGAAATTGAAGATGCTCGCAGTGAGTCAATAAAACAATTTATTGCTCGCCATAATCCCAAACTGCTTGAGGAAGCTCCAGAATTCCATGAGCAACTAGTGTCGATAGCAGACAAAGAAGGTCTGGATTACCGATTATTGCCCGCCATCGCCATGAACGAAAGTGGACTTTGTCGGGTGATCCCCGAAAATTCTTTCAATTGCTTGGGGTTAGGAGTTCATAGTCAAGGCACTTGGCATTTTTCATCGTATGAAGAAAATTTCGCCACCGCCGCTGCCATTTTGAAAAAAAACTACATCGACAGAGGCTTAGTCACTCCAGAGTTAATAATGACCAAATATACTCCCAACAGCCCCAATGGTGCTTGGGCCAAGGCTGTGAACCAATTTATGAATGAAATTCGCTACAACGACCGAGTGTTGGGCATTGAAGCGGAAAATGAAAACTTTGTGCTGGAATTTGCCCAACCGACTGCAGAATAACAATAATTCACCTTGTTGAAATTCACCTGTGTGAAAAAGTTGGGGTGCCGAGAGAGGGGCTCGAACCCTCACGCCTTGCGGCACACGGTTCTAAGCCGTGCTTGTCTACCAATTCCAACACCTCGGCGGTGACTACCTATTGTACCGCATCCTTTATGACTTTTTACCAACAGCCTTATACCTGACAAATAGCCACATTTCCGCTATAATTTGCTGTTTTATGTCAACTCAACCACAATTTATCACTATTAAAGGTGCCAAAGAACACAATTTGCAAAATATCGATTTGCAAATACCCAAAAATCAGCTAGTGGTATTGACAGGTCTATCTGGCAGTGGCAAGAGTTCACTGGCTTTTGATACTTTATATGCCGAGGGTCAACGTCGTTACGTGGAGTCACTCAGTTCGTATGCTCGTCAATTTTTGGGTTTAATGAAGAAGCCCGAGGTTGAAAGTATTGAGGGGTTATCACCATCAATCTCGATCGATCAAAAAACTACTTCCCATAATCCGCGATCGACCGTCGGTACGATTACTGAAATTTATGATTATTTGCGCTTGCTCTATGCACGGGTTGGTCATCCTAGTTGTCCCATCTGTGGCCGAGAAGTGGCCAGCCAAACAGTGGACCAAATTGTGAATCAGATAATATTTGAAGTCGAACGCCGTTTGACTGGCGCGCCACTCAGAATGATGATCCTTTCGCCAGTCGTCCGGGAAAAAAAAGGTAGTTTTGCCACTTTGCTAGAAAGACTCGAGCAACAGGGTTACCGCCACGTCCGGATCGACAAAGAAGTGTTTGCCCTGGCCGATAAAATTGAGTTACTGAAAACCAACCGTCACTCGGTCTCGGTCGTGTTGAACCGGATTGCTTGGAGCAGACAACAGCAGAAAGATAGCTCCGAAAAGCAACAATTAAAAAGCGATCTTAATCGGGGGATTGAAGAGGCACTCAAACTCAGCGATGGTTTTGTCACTCTCAGCTTTATTCAAGATGACAGCTTTACTTTTCCAGAAAAACCGAAAGTATATGAAGATATTTTATTTAGCGAAAAATTGGCTTGTAGTCACTGCAATTTGTCACTCCCAGATTTGGAGCCTCGCTTGTTTTCTTTCAATGCACCACAAGGCGCGTGTCCCACTTGTACTGGTTTGGGGTCTTTGTTAAAAATTGATCGAGAAAAAATTATCGCCCCCAACCTAAGTTTGAGTGAGGGGGCGATGATTCCTTTTGCCAGAACCTTGAGCACCGATACTTGGTGGTCACGCTTAGTCCAAGAAGTGGTAGCCCAAACTACCTACGACTTTCGTAAAACTCCCTGGTGCGAATTTGATGAAACCACCCAAGCCCTACTGCTTTATGGCTCCGACCAGCTTTATACCGTCGCAGGAGAAAACCGCGAGGGCAGAATGACCAGTATCCAAGAAAAATTTGAGGGTTTCATCACTAATTTAGAACGCCGCTACCAAGAAACTGAGTCTGAGTTCATGCGACATGAAATCAACCAGTTCATGCAAAAACAAATTTGTCCCACCTGTGCTGGAGCACGCTTAAATCAAGATGCTTTAGCAGTAAAAGTTGATGGGCAATCTATTTACCAAATTACCCAATTGCCCATCAACCACTGTTTAGCTTGGACACAAAAGCTTTTTGACCCCGGTTCGACCACGCTGACAAAGAAAGAAAGCCTGATTGCCCAAACAATTCTGAAAGAAATTGTTGCCAGACTTGAATTTTTATCAGCCGTTGGCTTGAATTATCTATCGCTGGGTAGAGAAGCAGGAACACTTGCTGGCGGCGAAGCCCAACGCATTCGTTTGGCTTCGCAAATCGGCACCGGCCTTTCTGGGGTGCTCTACATTTTAGATGAACCCACCATCGGCCTGCACCAGCGTGACAACCAACGATTAATCCAAACGCTGTTTAATTTGCGTGATAAAGGCAATACTGTAGTAGTAGTGGAGCATGACGAGGAAGTTATTCGCTCAGCCGAATATGTTTTTGATTTTGGTCCTGGTGCTGGACGTCATGGTGGCAAAATTGTTGCTCATGGCACGCCCGCTGAAATCGAGGCAAGTCCTCACTCGCTCACAGGTCAGTATTTGTCTGGCAAAAAAAACGTTACCAGAAAAATCCAAAAGGTAAGCCTGGAAAGAGTGGTGGTCGACGAAGATGCGCCAACTCAAACCTCATCGGCAATTAGTTTATTTGGCGCAGCTCATCATAATCTTAAATCAATCGACGTGAAGTTCCCGCTGGGCAAACTGATTTGTATTACTGGAGTTTCTGGCTCGGGCAAATCAACCTTACTTCATGATACTTTGTATTATCATTTAGCCAAACAACTGGGCTATCGAGTAGATCTAGAACCAGCCGAGCTGGAGAGACTAGTTGTTCCAGATATAGTGAAAAAAGTTTATCTGATTGATCAAAAACCGATTGGCAAAACTCCCAGGTCCAACCCCGCCACCTATTCTAAGTCTTTTGACTACATCCGTGAACTTTTTGCTCTAACCCCCGAAGCCAGAATTAGAAATTTCAAAGCTGGGCGGTTTAGTTTTAATACTAAAGGCGGCAGGTGCGAAGCCTGTCAAGGAGATGGCCAACTCAAGATTGAAATGCAGTTTTTGCCAGATGTGTATGTCACCTGCGATGTTTGCCAAGGCAAGCGTTACAATGAGGAGACACTTTCGATTGAATATAAGGGCAAAACGATCGATCAAGTGCTTCATTTGACTATTGATGAAGCGTATGACTTTTTCCTGTCTCACTCTGCCTTGAGGAAAAAGCTCGGTACACTCAAAGAAGTTGGTTTGGGCTACTTGGAACTCGGTCAACCAGCGCCAACTTTGAGTGGGGGAGAGGCGCAAAGATTGAAGCTGGCCAAAGAATTAGCTCACCAAACTCAGCAACACAATGTCTACTTACTCGACGAACCCACGACTGGTCTACACTTTGCCGATACGCAAAGACTGTTGAATGTCCTTTCCCAATTAGTCACTCACCAAAATACCGTAATCGTGATTGAACACAATTTGGATGTCATTCGTAATGCCGACTGGTTAATCGATCTGGGACCAGAGGGAGGAGAGGGAGGAGGCGAATTACTTTACGCTGGTCCACCCACCCAAGCTCATAGTCAAAAAATCTCAGTCACGGGCAAGTATCTATAAGGTGATACTTAGAGTTATTCTTAATATCATTGTCATTATTCAAAGATGATATATATTGATGTGATATACTCCAATAGTTACTACTAATGTCTAAGCTTATGTCAAAAGGACTAAATGAATTATTCCATCGTCAGGTTCACAATTTGCGTGAAGTGATTAAACCATCTGGTCAATCATTAGATCGTTTGGTACGTCCAGATAAAAAACGTCTCCCCATCGTAATAACATTAGCTTTAATTTTTTTGCTAAGTGGTTGCGCAAATGATGTAGTAGCTACAGATCAACCGCTTCTAACTCCGACACCAACCGCAACTGCGCTTCCTCCTTACTATGAAATCCCCCCCACCCCAGAACGGACATTTAAAACCACAGTACTTCAACTAGGTGGCCGTTTAGAACTTACAACTACAGAAGGACAACCAGCTGACGGTAAAGGAGTTGTCGTTATTGAGGTTGCGAACTGGCTCCAAAGTGATTTGGCATGGCAAATTAATGTGGAGTCTAATATGACTTCTGGTATCCAGCTTGGTTGCACATTCGGAGACTTTTTGGGTTTTTACTGTCGAGGAAACCTAGGTGCTCAGGGAGAAATATGGCCAAATTCAGATTACATCACAAACCTCAATAATAAAGGGGTAATTTTGGAAGGATTAATGAACGGTGTCAAGGTCACTTATGACGATCGGTGGAGACTTGAGAAATAGTTCAAGATTGTTTAATAGTGAAAAATTCATTCTGCTTCTAATTTAGCTTAAATCACAGTACACTAGTTGAGTGAAAACCTTTTTTCGCTTTTTTTTGATTGTCGGTTTTTCGTTCTGGGTTTTTTTTGCTAATACTTCGATTAGCCAGGCCGAAGGCGAATTTAAGACTGAATTAAACTCCATTTACACCATCAACCAAACCGCTCCGTCGTCGGTCAAACATCACTTCGTCGTGACCAATACCACACCCTCATATTATATTTCAAAATATGGCTACCAGACTTCTTTGTCTGGCATTAGTAACGTTCAAGTTGTCAATGAGGGGCAAATTCTCGAACCCCAGGTAGTGATCACGGAAGAAAAAACCTCAATTTCATTTACTTTTCCCAATGAAATTGTGGGCGAAGGGAAACAAAGAAATTTTTCGATCCAGTTTTCTAGCCCGGTCTTTGCCACTCTCAGCGGTGAGGTACTTGAGGTAACTATTCCCAAAACCCAGCAAGTAAACACCTATACCCAAACATCTGCTATCGTTCGCGTCCCCAAGACTTTTGGTCAACCATACAGAATCGAACCCACACCCTCAGCCATCCATGATTTAGCTGGGTGGACCGAATTTGTGTACCAGAATTATGCTGGCCAAGGCATAACCGCCGTCTTTGGTGAAAAACAAAGATACTTACTCGATCTAACTTACCATTTGGAAAACCCTCAAACTTACCGTGTTAGTACCAGCATTACTCTGCCTCCAGATACAGCTTACCAGCGGATGTTATATACAAAGTTGGATCCAAAGCCAGTGAGTACGAGTCTGGACGAAGACGGCAACTGGCTTGCCGAATATTATCTGGATGAACAGGAACAAAAAGTGGTCGAGGCTCAAGCTTATACCGAACTCTCAGTCAAACCCAAACTGCAAACTCCTGTCACCGTTAGTGCTCGGTGGACTCAGGCGCAAGAATTCTGGGAAACTGAAAATGAAAGCATTGTTGCGCTAGCCAATCAACACCAAACTCCTCTAGCTATGTATAACGCCGTGGTGGAGGCACTCGACTACACCCAACAACCACTGACTAATAGTCGAGTGCGTTACGGTGCAGCGGGCAGTTTGCTCAATGCTCAAGATGCAGTCTGTCAGGAATTCACCGACTTGTTCATTGCCCTTGCACGGGCAAATAATCTGCCCGCTCGTCGAGCCATGGGTTACGCTTACACCAGCCAACCAGAGCTAAGACCACTCAGCCTTGATGCCGACGTTCTTCACACTTGGCCCGAATACTACGATGCAACGAGTCAAATGTGGAAACCAATTGACCCGACTTGGGAGGATACTACCGGAGGTGTTGACTATTTCAATTTTTTCGATTTAAATCATATCGTTTTTGCTTATAATGGCGTCTCCAGTTCCCAACCACCATCTGCCGGTGCCTTCAAACCGCTCGACTCAAAAACCCAAACCGTGACCGTGGCTGTAGTGGCAGATTTTCCCCAGGTAACACCTAATTTTTCTGCCAAATTTGAAAACAACGAGTTATACAAGGTAAAAGTGCCAGGACTGTTCCAATTGGCGATTGAAAATCAAACCGGTCAGGCTTGGTACAATACATCAGTTGGAGTGAGTGGGCAAAAAAACCAAATTGAGGTTAGGTGGCTAGCTTCAAATAATTTTCCCCAAGTTTTTTTGCCCTACGCCACAGAAAAACGCCTCTTACTCCTTACCAGTCAGCAACTCTTACCGGTAACGGATACCATCATTGTAGCCATCGCCAATCAATCTGGACCAACTCAATATGTCAACAGCGAAACACCAGTCCTCATCCTCCCGTTCTATCTCGTCCAAGTCGAATTCTACATTGGCGTGGGCCTGGCGTTTAGCCTCTGCACCCTCTTTACCGGGAGTCTACTGGTTTTCCGACACCGAAGGCAAACCATTGTACGTCGGGAAGGCCAAACACCTCAAACACCGGTTGTCTAGCTACGCCCAACTCAAACGACTGACGCCACGAATTCTTCAGCTGGTCACGACTGCCCAAGACTTGCATTATCAACCACTACTCAGTGAGCTTGAAGCTATTTTGACCGAGGCCGAATTAATTCGTACCTACCAACCAGACTACAATATTCTCTTAAAAGACGATAAAAGTCCATTATATGTTGCGATTACAACCGAAAATTATCCCAGAGTAATTCAACTGAGAAAAAAACAGTTGGTCTTCGGTCAAGCCAAACCAAATATTTTTGGTCCCTTTGCGAGTAGCTACCAGGTTCAACAAGTGCTTAAGATTGCTCGTCCAATTTTCCGTTGGTGTGATGATCCCACCAATACTCAAGGATGCTTTTATTCTCACCTAGATCTTTGCTCTGGCGTCTGTTGTGGCAAAATATCAGCCACGGAATACCAATTTGGGCTCAAACAACTTTCACTATTTCTTCATGGAAAGTCGACTGATTTGCTCAAAGAGCTGAAGTTAAATATGAAACAACAAGCCAAACTCAAACAATTTGAGGCTGCAGCCAAAACCCGAGATATGATTCGAGCCGTTACTGCAGTCACCAGAGAGCCTTATTATCTCAAGCCAGACCCTCAACTCCTGAGTTTGGCCGATCATCAGCCAGACAATCAGTTAACATACTTAAACAGATTGCTCCAGCTGTATCTTGGATTGCCCAAGCAGGCTGGGCTAAAAAAAATTGAAGGCTATGATGTGAGTAACACAAGTGGCACTAACGCTGCGGTAGCACTGGTAAGTTTTACCGATGGCCAAGCAAATCCCGCTGATTATCGGTTATTTAACATTCGGTCGCTGGATACTCCCAATGATTACCAAATGTTACGAGAGGCGTTAATTCGTCGGCAAAACCATCCAGAGTGGGGGATACCAGACTTAATCATTATCGATGGAGGCAAGGGTCAACTCAGAGCAGTTATGGGCGTTTGGCAATGGCCCACTCCCATCATGAGTATTGCCAAACGCCCCGATCGGCTAATTTTTCCCAGAATTGATCGGTCAGCCGCTCGCTTAAAAATTTCATACTCTGTTGTCAGCCTGGATGCTAGTCATCCAGGCTTGCAGTTGGTGCAGCAAATCAGAGATGAGGCACATCGCTTCAGTAAAAAACAGCACTCTCGTCTACGAACTCGCAAATTACTTAAA
Source organism: uncultured Pseudomonadales bacterium (assembly GCA_964521215.1). Taxonomy (GTDB): domain Bacteria; phylum Patescibacteriota; class Microgenomatia; order UBA1400; family PJMF01; genus DAOQVB01. Next base: position 123 of record CAZFRD010000027.1, on the reverse strand, counting down.
TAATTCACCAACTCACCTAACTAACTCAATGGTAACCTGTCAATACATTTTGTGCATTACTTTCTTCCAATCCATACTTTGAAATAATGTCGATTAGTTTTTTTTGATCTACATGTTTCCTTG
>CAZFRD010000026.1:0-15929 GCA_964521215.1 uncultured Pseudomonadales bacterium | reverse complement strand
TTTCCATGAGGCATCGAATCATGTTGCGTTACATTTTTGATGAGGCAATTCGTAAATTTGTAATTAGTAGAACCTTCTCGCATAATTAAGAGATGAAGAAACCATTAGTCTTCTTTGTTATTGTGTTGTTGCTGATTGTAATTTGCATCTACGTTGGTAAGTTAATTGTTCAAGAAAAAGTTATCAACCAAGACCTAGTCGTGAAAGCAAGTGAATATTGTGACGAAAAAGTGTCTGTTTCAATTTGTAATGAAGAAATTATTGTGATTAGTTCGTTTTTACCTGGTGGCGGTATGGTCTATATAAAAAATGGTGAAGAGACATCTTGTCCACCAGTTACTCCAGATATAATTCAAAAAGAATGTGAAACCATTCGCAAGTCAATTCAGAATTGTATTCATATTTCATGTCCAGATTAGTCTTAATCTGGTTGTACTAGCTCAATATGAGCCTGGGTTGAAGGTCCCTGAATAGTCAGAGTGTAGCGAATAAACCCTTCTTCTCTAGCTTTTTGTAAAAGTTTAAGTACTTGATGATTCATTGATTCAATTTCTGCCTCAATATGCTCTGGTAGCAAATCTGGATGTTCCAGAATAGCAAAAAACAACGCAGTGGCGACACCCAAGTTGCGCTTATGTGGTGTGACCTCAATTAATATTTCCCAGGTTTCCTCTGGTTTATTAGGTACTTTGTTTAACAGCGCATAAGCGACAGGTTCTTCGTTAATCGAACCAATAATCACCAGCGAATCTGTGGTAATTACTTGTTCAAGGACTGACATCGGCAATTGTAAGTGAAAGTTCGTTTGAGAATCGATGCCTGCCCGATGGATTGATAAAATCTGACTTAATACAGCATGATAATCTTCGTTAGATAGTTGATTTTCAACCTCAATTGAGAGCTCATGGGTTTCACCCAGTTTGTCGGTTAAGGTATGACTAAATGTCTGTTTTATACCCGTAGTGGTGTACCACAGCATCGGTTTTCGTTCGCTCTTTGTTACTGTGACACTAGGAAGTGCAGTATCGGTTGGCTCAGCGACTTCAATACTATTAAGGCGAAATAATCTGTCAGCTAAAGACTCGACAACTCCTCGATGAAAATTTAGAAAATGTTCAACTCCATCTCTTATTCTCGTCATTGCGAGAGTGTATTTTACTCCCAATTTGTTATACTTGTATCATGAGACCTCTTGTGAGAAGTGTGTTGCCCCCAAGTCAGCGAAGCGCTCAATCGACCTTTGGACAAAGTAGGGCGGTGGCGAAAGCGCAAAGACTGGAAAAGCTGAGTGCAGAAAGACGCAAAATGGCAACGGGTCAAGCCAGCGCTTCACCAGACCTATCTTCGGTTTTTCAACAACGAGGAAATTTGTTGGAGCGCCAAATCGGGCGACTGCAAAAAACTGATTAATAGTTGAGTTGGGTGGGCAGAAAAACTGCAACCACACAACGACTTGTGATCGTTATATTACGAAAGGGTCCAGGTTGATTCGAGGATTGTTGGTGGCGATTCTGTAATCTCGAGCTTTGTTGCCGTGTTTAGAAGCTCCCCAACTTCTTGTAAATGGTGATCTTCTAGTCGAGATCCACTTGATGCTAAGAAGCGATGATCGGGACCAAATAAATAATCCGCTCTTGTACCGTTTGAGGAAATACAACTAATGATTGGTGTAATTTCTCCATTTTGAGCATTCCTTGCATAGGTTAACAGGTAGCTCAACTTAAAGTCTGAAGAAACTCCAAGTACAATTGCGTTAATAATCTTAGCGCTCCAGACATATTGACCAGCGGAGTCAGTTGTTGTCACAGCTCCCATAGAAATGATTGCATTTGATTTTCGAGTAAGAAGATTTGGATCATACCAGGAAGTTTTGACTTCGTAGCCACTTTCATTTACATTCATTATTTGTTGAAATGCTACATCAAAGTACACTTTTGTGATAATGGTGCCACTGGAGCTAGTGAGAACAACACTATTCCAAAAATGCACAGAACCTTCTTGACAAAAATGAGTTCTAGATTGCCCTTGGTGTATCCCTAGTACAAGTTTTCGGTTGACAGGTAATGACGCATTAATTATTGAAAGTAATCCAGAATTATTAAAATGAATTAACCATTGTTCAGCAATGTCGCCACATTGACCATCAAATCGAGAACCTAAATCAAAAAAGTGAGGAAAATTCAAAACCTCTTGATCACCAATTCTTGAAAGTTCGACTGGCTGAGCGACCAAGCGCTGAACCTTTTCTAAACAGAGGTCATAGCGGAAGGTAGCGGAATACTCACGGATCATTTCAATATGCATCTCGGAAACACCCATGGTTTTTAAATCCATAAGTGCATTTTCCGTGATTGGAGTGGGTGGGAGACACTTAATCTGTAATTCTAATTCAAGCGATCCTTTTTTTCTGTATGCAACTGGCTCAGTAGTTTCTGACATTCTGATGTATGTTAGCATATAGAAAGAGGAAAAATGATATGGCAAAAATTGCTTTTAAGGATGCCGAACTTCTTTTAGGTATCCAAACAGTGGGAAATAGTAGTTATCTTGTAAATAACCTTATTATTAAAGTTGTTGAAGACGGTCTTGAAATATCTGAGTATTCTGAGGTAGATGTACTTCACTCGAACTCAACCCATCAAACAAGGCTAGGGATTGATATAATCCACTCGGGCAGAAAATTTACAATAAAAAACGTTGAGGGCTCGATGACTGTATTTTCTGAAGACTAAGTGTGGCTTTTTCTGCAGTACAGACATAGTCACTAATCCAAGCTTGACTTGTGACTGTTGGACACCTAGAGTATCGCCATATGTCTGATCACACTATTAATTGTCCCCACTGTGGACAGCCAATCCCTCTTACTCAAGCTCTTACTGAGCAAATTGAATCTGTGGCGTTGGCCAAAGTGGCCCAAAAAAAACTTGAACTTGAGAAAGCGCAACAACAACTTGAAGTAGAAAAGCGCGCGCAAGCGCAGGTAGTCGGTGATCAAGTAAAAAAACAACTAGAATCTGAGAAACGGCAACTCTGGGCGCGCGCTCAAGCTGAGGCCGCCAAACAACAAGACACCAAAACCAAAGATTTGGAGGCCCAAGTAGTCGAAAAAGATAAAAAACTCGCCGAAGCTCAACAACAAGAACTAGAACTGCGCAAACGCCAACGCCAACTCGAAGAAAAAGAGCAGGCTTTGGAGCTGGAAACCCAACGTCGCATCGATCAAGAACGAGAAAAAATTCGGCAAGAGACCCAAAAAATTGAAGCTGAGCGCAGTCAGTTAAGCCTGCAAGAAAAAGACAAGCAACTGGAAATCATGAGAAAGACCATTGAAGACCTTAGGCGTCAGAGCTCGCAAGGTTCGCAACAAATCCAAGGAGAAGTCGGAGAAGATTGGCTCAAGCAAGCCCTAATTGAGGCGTTCCCACTTGACCTAATTGAAGATGTGGCCACGGGCAAGCTGGGAGGAGATCTAATCCAGAAAATTAATGGTCGCTCAGGTCGAGAATTGGCCACTATTTTGTGGGAATCCAAACGTACCAAAGCGTTTGCTGATAGTTGGTTGGACAAACTAAAAAAAGATCAGGGTTTGGCTAAGTCAGAAATAGCGATCTTGGTGAGTGTAGTTTTGCCAAAAGAGATCGATGGTTTTGGTTTAGTCAAGGGAGTTTGGGTGTGTTTGCCCCAATTTGTCGTCGCCCTGGCAACTACCATGCGACTTCAGCTAATCGAAATTGCTAAAATCAAACGATCGTTGGAGGGTCAGGATGAAAAAATGACATCTTTGTATCGATACTTAACTGGGGCACAGTTCAAGAATCGTGTGGAAAACTTAGTGATGTCGTTCATGGCAATGCGTAAAGATTTAGAAACCGAGCGCAAATCGTTTGATCGAATTTGGAGTAAGCGGGAAATGCAAATTGAACGGATGATTTCTAGCACTGCCCAAATGTACGGTGATTTAGAAGGTATTGTGGGTGGGGCGTTGCCCAGCATTCAGCAGTTAGAACTTTCGGCAGTACCAGATAATCAGCCCCAATTGGCTGCTAAAAACAACACCGAGGGTCTATTTGATGAAACCTAGTTATGATCAAGCCTACCAGCAATTAAACGAAATTCAGCGACAAGCAGTTGACACCATCGAGGGGCCAGTAATGGTCTTAGCAGGTCCTGGTACTGGCAAAACTCAAGTGCTCGCCACCCGCATCGCCCATATCTTAACTCAAACCGATGTCAAGCCAGGCAATATCTTGGCCCTAACCTTCACCGATGCGGCGGCCAAAAATATGAAGGATCGGGTTGTGAGCTTGATTGGTGCCACTGGGTACCGCGTGCCCATCATGACTTTTCACAGTTTTTGTAATGATGTGATTAAAGACTTTCCCGAAGTGTTTCCGATTGCGAGAGATGCCCAAGTTTTAACCGAACTGGAACGTTTTTCGCTCTTTCAACAACTATTGAATGATCTAGATTTGGAGCTACTCAAGCCACTTAACAGAACAGACTATTACCTGCGAGATATTATTAAAGCCATTGCCGATTTAAAAAAAGAAGGGGTCAGTCCGGAAAAATTTGCTCAAGTGCTAACCACTGCATGGCCCGAAGCCGACACAGCTAAATCCAAAACTGTCCGTTTACAACAGGCAAAAAACCGTGCCAAAAATTTGGAATTACTAAAGTTTTACCAAGCTTACGAAACTTCCTTGCGTGAGAGCCTGCGTTATGATTTTGATGATATGGTGGCTCTGGTAGTGCAGGTTTTCACCGACAATGAAATGGTGCGACTGCAATATCAGGAAAAATTTCAGTACGTGTTAGTCGATGAATACCAAGACACGAACTCCGCTCAAAACCAAGTGGTTGACCAATTGATGAATTATTGGCAAGAGCAACCAAATCTGTTTGTGGTGGGTGATCCACATCAATCCATTTTTCGTTTTCAGGGAGCGTCGCTGGCCAATATTGCTTCATTTATCGATCGTTATCCTGATTCAAAAATAATTGTGCTTAATCAGGGTTATCGTTGCACCCAAACAATTTATGATGTTGCTCACAGCTTGATTGCAGGAGGAGAAAATAATCAGGCACTTGGCTCAGACCAGTCACTTTCTGCCATTTTGGAATTAGCCAATCAAAAACCATTACGGGGCATACAAAAAAAACAGTTACCAGTGGAGATTGTGTCTGCGCCTTCTCAGCTAAGTGAGTATATATGGATAAGTCAACAAATAGTTGATAAAATAGCTGAAGGAGTTGCTCCAAAAGATATCGCGGTCCTTTTCCGCACTAATCGAGAAATTCAGGCCTTTGAAGCAGTGTTTGCTCATCACGAAATCGCTTATGAGTCAGACGCTGGAGAAGATATTTTGACTGTTGAGCCAATTCGGCAACTGCTTGCGCTGATAAAAGTGTTAGAAGAAATTCGCAGTGGAGTCAGTCACCCAGATTTATTTACGGTTTTGGCTTTTGATTGGCTAGAGATGCCCTATTTGACTTTGTTGAAGTTGGCGCGCATGGCCCATGCGCGCCAAACAAGCCTATTCGATTTGTTGTTAACTCAACCCCAGTTTGCCGAAATTACGACCGAAACCGACCTTACACTTACGGAGTGGCAAACCGTCGCCGAAAAGTTAAAACAAATGGTGACTTGGATGGGTCGGCACGACAATCTGCCTTTTACTCAATGGATCGAACTGATTTTGCAGGAGTCTGGATTTCTCACTTGGCTATTGAAACAACCAAAAAAAATTGAATATTTATTGGCGGTCAATACCTTATATGAAGAAGTAAAAGCTCAGGTCAATGCGAACCACAGTTATGGTTTATCAGAATTTTTAAATTCGATAGCTACTATGCAACAACACCAAATAAAAATTGAAAGAGCACCTTTGTTGTTGCAAAATAATGCCGTTCGACTTTCCACCGTCCATAAAGCCAAGGGGCAAGAATGGCAAATTGTGTTTGTAGCTGGTTTGATTGATGGTAAGTGGGGCAATAGTAAAAAGAGAAATATATTACCCTTGCCCTCAGAATTAATTCCGCACGCCAGTGTGAACGTAGAGGAAGCGAATGCGGAAGAGCGACGATTATTTTACGTGGCACTTACCAGAGCCAAATCACAGGTCTATTTAAGCTATGCGGAAAGCATTGTTGATCAAACTCGCAGTAAGGCTGTTAATCAATCAGAATTCTTAGTTGAATTGTTAGCCAATCAAGCGCAAAACCTGCGCTGTTTGTCTGCCACCGATTTGTTACCCAAATTGGAAGCTCAGCTAGAGCGCTTATTATTACCTACGAATTCAAGCCGACGCTTACAAACTCAGGAAAAGCAGTACTATCAATACTTGGTGGCTAATTTTAGTCTTTCAGTTTCTTCACTCAATAAATATTTGCGTGATCCAACCAATTTTGCTCACGACGTGTTACTAAGATTGCCCAAAGCCAAAGAACCAAGCATGGCTTTCGGTACAGCGGTTCACACTGCATTAGAACAATTTTATCAACAATTCTTGGCGACCAAAAAATTGCCGACTCTTACGTTCCTTACCAAAGCTTTCGTTACCGCCTTAGATCGTGAAGTCTTGACACCAGCTGAGTTACAAGCCAGAAAAAAGCATGGTCAGGCCGTGTTAGCCAATTACTATCAGCAGTTGTCGACTGGTATGCCACCAATAAAATCGCTGGAAACGGTTTTTGGTTACGGTCTGCACCCAACCTATTTGGACGATATACATTTAACCGGTAGAATTGATCGGATTGATGCGCTGGCAGAACTTTCCAACCAAGTGAAGGTGATTGACTATAAAACAGGTAAACCAAGAAGTCGTAATGCAATTTTGGGTACATCGCAAACCGATCGCATGAGTCAGAGAGAGCTTGAATTACCTGAGCCCATTCGTGGTGACTACAAGCGACAACTATTATTTTATAAATTATTAGCTGATTTATCACCTAATTTTTCTGCCAAAGTGACGGAGGGCGTATTTGATTTTATTGAACCGAATGCCAGTGGCAAGTTAGTCCAACACAATTTTGCTTTAGTTGAAGATGAGGTCGAGTTATTAAAAAAATTGATTGTTGAAGTGATGGCGGAAATCAGGAGTTTGGCTTTTTTAGCTGACTCAACTGCTGATGAGCTTGATCTACCAAAATGATCAATAACAGCGGCATGATGGGCGTGAGGTGGTAGATGAATAGAGGCCGCGCTACCAAAAACCAAGGCAAATACAGTGATAAGATTGATAAAACTAAGATTAAGCGCGGCCATTTTAGATAACTCAATTTGGTTGGAGCTTTTCTGATTAATTGCACAATCGTTAAACCTAGGGCTAATTCACCTAGTAATAATAGCCAACGAGTGGGTTGAGCAATAATTACTTGCGTTTTTCCTTCAGTGCTGGTTTCGTAAACATACCAGATGGGTTTTTCGCCCCAGAGCCACTGCCAGGGTCGGCTGGCATGCGGGTGAGCAAACGCAGTAGTGGTTTGGTATTGCAAAATTTGTTGGTGCAACTGAAGCAAATATTTGAACGAGTGACCTTGATAAAATAATTGCCAGTAACTGAGCAGATAAATGATTACTGCTGTGAACAACAGTACCGACCAACTTTGTATTATTAGCCACAAGGGTTTTGCAATTGAGCGTTGTGGTCGGGCATGGCAGTAAAACCAAAAATCAAAGATCAGTAAACCAAAGATAATAAAGGCGCCCGACCACTTTGTTGTCATCGCTAGACCGATGGCGATGCCAGCATTGAGTAGACGAGTGATGGTTCTGGCTTGGTGATAGCGCCAAAAATTCCAAATGGCCAATAACACAAAACAAGCCAAAAAAATATCGGGCGCCGCTAATTTTGTTTGGGCAAATAACAATTGTTCACAACCGGTTAGTACTCCAACCATTAGGCTTAACAGGTGTTTACCAAATAAGGCCTGAGTGAGTTCGATGCTGAGCCAAACTAAAACCAGACCAGCCAAAACCGAAGGCAGTCTCCAGGCAAAAGGAGTATTGCCCAGGATGGCAATGCTCGTGGCCTGAAACGTTTTGCTCAGCGGTGGATGAAGCCACTCAATCGCCGGTGGACGATAAGTAAATTGATTGACCTCGGTGGTTAGTGGTCCATGCCACCATTCAAATATTCGTTGATCATTATTTTTCATTAACTGAGCGGTGAAGGCGAAAAAATCCTCGTCGAAGATATAATGGTTGGGTTGGTCAATGGTAATTACTCGGCAAATAAAAGTTAAACCAAGGATCAAAAAAACCCAACTGACGAAATACTTTCGAGCATTCTTTGTGAGGAATTTAGCTTGCCGCTGCATCATTATTATTGTACTCTTGATTGCAGCGGGTTGATGTCTTGCACCTTGATGATATAGGTTGAACCCTGCGCAAAGATGATTTGGCCCAGTTGTTTGAGCAAGGGTTCATTGATTGCGGTGTAAGCCTCTCGCTCCTTATCGCCGACAAAAATGTATTCCACCTGATATTCTCGGAGTTTGGTTTGAGCCATTTCGCTCAGTGGTTGTTCGTAGATCGATTGGACCTCAGTGGTGCGTTGGCCGGGAATATCAAAACTTCCGCGCCAGAGCCATTCGTGGACTCTCCAGCCGAGGACGGTGGGAAAACTGGTAAACGTGGAAACACGAGCAAAAGTGGTATAACTTTCACCCACCGCTTCTAAGATTACTGGCCTACCGGTGATATTTTGTCGTAGCCACAATATGCCCGCATAATCATTGGGATTTTCGTATTTCATCCACTGTAAGCCGTCCAATCCTCGGTACTTGTGTTGCACTAAATTATAATAATCACGATAACCAAAATATGGGTAAATCAACAATAATACCGCTAATACCAGTAATACCCCAGTCATCACTTTTTGCGCTAGTTGGTTTGCTAAGAGTTTGGGCATGAATCCAATCAGCCAGCCAAAAACAAAATTCATCAGTATAAAAGCCTGGAAGGTTAGTTTAAACATGGTGTTGGCTCTGGGATGTCCGGGATAGATGTCTTTCATATAAAAAACTTCGGGCAACAGCAGCAAGGCCCAAGCCGTCGCAATGATCACGAGTAAAAATAGAGCTTGGTGTTGATATTTTGAGTTTTTCATCAGGAATTGTCGCAATAAGAAGCTGGCGGCAATGATCGTAACCACTAAATGACTCAACCAAAGGGCTAAGAAGCGCCACAATTCCGATCTTTCTGTAACTAATCGAGCCCCTTCAGAAATTGAAGTAAAGGTCAGAAACCAGGGGCTCGCGGAAATCAGCGCACTAATACCAATGATTACGACTGAAATCAGTAGCGCTTTAAATAATCGAAACCGAGAGACAAAAAATAAAGCCAGTCCTAATAATGTGAGCATTAGACCATAAATCAGGGTGTCCCAAGTACTGGTGGAGGCTAAAATACCCAACAACACGCCGATGGCGACCGACCAAAGTAGCGGGTTGGTTTCCGTTAGCTTTAGCGTCAGCGTTTTAGTTGTCAACAATAGTTTTGACCAAATAAATAGAAATGGAATCATGAGTAACACTAATACCATGCTCCAAACATGAGCATGCAAATCAGAAACGATAAAACTATATGCCGGAAATTCGTGGATGGTAAAGGGGATAAAACGTGTGGCGTCAGGGTACCAGTAGGCATTAAAACTTAAATTTTTTAACCAATACCAAAGGTGTTGACTATTACCGCCAAAGACAACCAGTAAAGATCCAATCAGACCTGCTGCTGTAGATCGGAAGGCTGAAATCTTATCTCCGATCAATAAAACGATCACGCTAAATGATTCCATCAATAACAACCCCATGATTACGGCCAGAAGAATATTGTAGCTAATATCTATGGGTTGCCGAATTAGTTGAGTGGCGATAGCTCCCAGATAGTGACCGAAGGTGTAGTAGTTGAAAGAATTGCCTGCCAGCCACAAATCTTCGATTGGGAGTTTGGGAGAGTGAAGATAACTATTCATCAAGCCCACATCCATGAATTTTTCTAGACCATTAATATCTGGTTGAAAGCCCCGAATTAAACTCAGAAAGACCAAACCAAAGATAAACAATATTTCTTCCGCCACGATGTATTTTTTTGCCGCATGAATAGATGCCAAAAGTTGAACTTGATTTTTTTGAATCACATAAACGCTAATGATTATCCATGCCAGTGTGACCAACCAGATACCCGCAGTGGTGTTAATACCAATTCCCACATGTGCTAAAAACCAAATAGGTAGCGCAATTAATAACCAACCAATGACACGAGTGAAGCCCCAGCCACGGTCGGGCAAATGATTGCCAAAAATACTCAGCACATAGGGAGCGCTAATCAGTGCAGTGAGGGAGAACAGCATCCAACTGAGAATGAGAATAAATAAATCGTGCAACATGATGGTAGATTATAAACTTATTGCAAAAGATATAAAATTATAAAAACTAAGGCTCCGAAACTAATGGCTGCGATCAGGAGGGGTCGGTCGGAAAAGAGAACTTTATCTGGTGATTCACCACGATTATTTTCATAGACCAGCTGTAAGTAGCGCATGACAGCAAAAATGACCAAGGGAATTGTGAGCATTAAGAGTTTTTCTGATCGCCAAGCTTTGGGTAAAAACGAATAAACTGAGCCGTAAAGATTGACTGGTTCATTGGCTTGTTGCTGAAAGGTGAAAAGAGCGTAGGTTAGCCAAGTGGCGGTGGCAAACATACTGGTGTACTGATCAAGCAGACGCTGGCTATAACGAGTGAGAATTTTTCTGGTATTTCCCAATGTTTCCTTATTGTTGACGAGTAAAGTTCTTTCACTTTGTCTTTTGGCCACCGCTAAAAATAGTGCGGCAGAAAGCACGGTTAGTAAGAACCAAACGCTGGGGTGCAGGTCCACCACCACAGCACCAGCATAAACTCTGATGATAAAACCACTGGCGATGGAAACAACGTCAAGAATGGGAATGTGCTTGAGAATGCTAAAGTAAGAGAATTGTAAAATAATGTAAGCCATAACTAAGATGCGAAAATATGGGCTTAAAAAGAGGGAGAAAAAGAAGACGGTAGAAATGCCCGTAGCGGCTGCGCCGAGAGCCAACCAGACTGGTAACTTGCCCGAGGCGATTGGTCTCTTGGCTTTGAAGGGATGGTTGCGATCTGCCTTCACGTCAATCACGTCATTGATTAGGTAAATGCTAGCTGTGAGCAGGCAAAATAATAAAAAAGACCAAGTGACCGTCACAAAATAAGGTATGCCATTATTGGGGATATAAAAGAGAAATCCAGAAAAAAGCAGGGCAGCATAAACAGCAAAATTTTTTACCCACTGTCTGGGACGAGCTGATTTGAACAGATAGAAAGGCAGGAGGATGAAGTTACTGTAGCTCATGTTTGGTTTTGCCTCCAATTTTGGCCCATATTAAGAAACCAAATACAAGGGTAAAAACTAGCATCATTGTAAACAATTTTTGTCCAGTATTCAAATAGAGTGACAAAATGCCCAAACTCAAGCTACTCAGCCAGTAAAAGATTGCTACAGCGGGTTTACTCCAGCCAAGGACATCAATTAGTTTGTGGTGTAGATGTCCTCTATCGCCCCAAAACGGTGATTTTCCTGCCAAAATTCGTCTCAGAATGGTAAAAACAGCATCGGCGGTGGGTATGGCCAAAACCATCAGTGCTGTGGCAACTTTAGCTCCAGACAGAATGGCGAGCACAGAAAGTAGGAAACCAGCTAAGGTACTACCTCCGTATCCAGGCATGCTTTTTTGGGGGTACCAATTCCAAACTAAATACCCCAAAAAAGCCCCAGCCACGATGAAACAAAGATGAAGTGTATTGAACTGGGCTGGGTCATCAGTAAAACGAGTTGAGAGTAGACCAATAAAAATGGCAGAGATAGCTGTAAATCCAGGCATTTGGCCGTCAAGCCCAGTTGCCCAGTTGATACTATTCATGTTCCACACAATGAATAAAACTGCAAAGAGATCGGCTAAAAGCCAAATTGAGTGATGAGTGGACAAAAACCAAAAGGTAATCTGAGGTTGGTTGAGATGAATCACGCCCGTGCCAAATGGGTTGGAAACATAAGCTATACCGATGCCAGCGCCAACTACCAGCAAGGCCACTAGTATATTTGTTGCCAAGCGGAACATGGGATGAATGTCGTAAATATCATCGATTAGTCCCACAATCATCAAGATCAATCCGCCAAACAGGATAGCGATGAGGTACTTATCAAGTTGCAGAAAAAACAGCGCTGGTAAAGAAACTGCTAGGTAAAGAGCAATACCACCACCGCGAGGAATTGGCTGTGAATGGAGTTTTTTTGCGTGCTTTTGAACTTGGGGATCGTCCAGCCAACCAAATTTTCGATAAAAATATGAGATCAGTGGCGTGAGGCTGAGAGCAAGCAAAAATGAAGTGAGCGTTCCCAACATAGAGTGTTTAGCTAGTAATATAAATAATTCTGAATAAAGCCATCAGCAAAACAATTTGAATGAAAACTGTAAACCAGGCAGATAATTGCAAAATAAACCGATCAATTGCAAGTAGGGTTAGGTGAAGTAGGTAGTTGGTTAAACTAAACAAGAAGGAAAAACCTGGTAATAATAGTAGCCACCACTTAGCTACCAGAGTTTGTTCTGGTTGGATAAGAGTATAGAGGATTGGTAATACTGGCTGAGCGACGGAGATGTATAAGACAGTGGTGGCGGTTGTTAGTCCCGTTAATAACAAGCTGATCAAAAGGGGGATTTTTGATTGCTTCACGGCATCGAGAGATGTGCCCAATTGGGAGAAATTCATACCCGTATTGTATCTTATTTTTAATAACGACTTGTTTGTTTTTGCCAAACAGCCATGTTTTCCAGATTGAACAGAGGTAGGTAGTTATTAGCAATAAATCTTTGTAAAGTGGCTGGCACTTTCTCGGTGTTTTTCATCACCACGATGTATTGGGGCGAATGGTCAATTACATTGGCAATTGTTTGATCATAAACCCCTAAATCTGCCACATGGAACAATACAGTAAACTTGTCGGTCGGGGAGGTATGAGTTTGAGCGTAGAGTGATGGATTGGTGCCCCAGATGAATATTTCTGGTGGCTGAGTTTTTTTTAGTTCGTTGGCCACTTGACGATTATCTGCCACAAGCGCATCAAAACTGTCTTGGTAGGAAGTGTAAGATAGAGATCCACTCAGTAGCGCAAAAAATCTTTGGTAGTAGAGCGTACTAGAATAACGATTGCTCCATAAACCCAAGGTTAGATTAGTAAAAATTAACATGCCAATTGTGATGACGAAAAGAAAGATTTGAATGGAGAAATGCTTATGATTTGTCGTCTGCGCTTGAAAGAAAGTTTTTGTAGCTTCAGCAAAACTAAAGAGCAATAGTACTATGGCTGGTATAACTTGAATGAAATAATGTGGGTAGGGGCGATTGGATAATGATGCGGCCACTAATGACCACCAAGTCCAAGCGATAGCAAACAAATAAACAGCAGGAATCTTTTTTCTTAGTAACAATAATAGTGAAGTAATTCCGAATAAAATTAAGAGTTTGCCTTTTAGAGAGAAAAATAGAGAGGCTAGCGGAATTGTGCTGGTGGGAACCCAAGTGCCCGTGTAGCGAAGGTTATAGAGTAAGCCAAAAGCTAAATAGTCATTAAAAGCGCCAAGGAGGGTAAAGTAGACGATTGAAAGCAAGATTGGCGTTAACAAACCAAGCGTTAACCAAAAATAGACTACTACTAATTGAATTAGTTTGGACAAATTTATTTTTTTGGTGGTGATACTGCGTTTCATGCCAAGAGTGGTGAAGGCAACAAGTAAATAGGCAGCGACCACATCAAAAACCGCTGGAACTTTGGTCAGGATAGCGCAGCCAAACAGCACACCCGCCATAATCAATATTACCTGTTTTTTGAGATTGAGGGTGCAACGAGCCAAAGCGATGAGATGACGCAAATGCACAAAGGTGGAGATTTTGAGTGACGGATATTGTTGTAGCTTGATTGAGCTCATGACTGAATATAGGAGCGCCAGTCCTGGTAAGAAAAATCCAAGTACAAATAGTTCGCCATTGGGAATGAGACCTTCAAAGGTAGGCAGAGAAGTTGCGATTATAAAAGTTGTAGTTGCCACCCAGGCAAGATGTTGATTTTTCAAAAATTGTTTTGCCAAGTAATAAAAAGAGATGACAGTTGGGATCATCCAGATTGTCAGTAATAGACGAAAGCTTAGCTGATTTGGTACCCGCGCTAGGTGGTAAATGATCGGCGTTTTGTGGTCAACGATGTCACGGTAGAGAGTTTTGCCTTGGTTGAGAGCATTGCCGACGGTTAAGTAAATGGCTTCGTCTCCATACCAATATGGTTCAAAATAAGAGGGGATTCGGAGCAATATTGTCAATGCCAATAAAATGACTAGTATGCGGTGTTTTTCAAAGAAATGATCAACTACCCAAAACAGTTTAATTAATTGTTTTTTCACTCTGCTATAAGTGTAAGGTATAATAGGACAGAAAGTAAAGTTCAGATCAATCCGGGTTTATGAATGAACAAGAACCAGAATACTCTAGGAGACAGTTTTTTAGGAAACTTCTTCTTCCAGAAATTGGTAAAAAAAAGGAACTAGTCACAGCTGAAACCAGTACAGTAATTTTTGATAATCTGGTAGAAAAGCTTGGTGAGGGAGCCGCGTTATTTGTGATCATGGCTACAGCATATGAAGGTAGTCGGAAAAAATCAGTTTTCTATACTGTGGATAGCGAGGCTAAGCAAAACGATTTGGATGACTTTGATAGAAAACTAGGTTTGCTAAAAGAGTTTGGGTATAAATTTGGCAACTTAAATGAAGCATTGAGCGCACTTTACTCCTCGTGGAGAAATTCTTACTTGAAGGAAGACGAAAGTTGTGTACCAGATTCAGATGGAGAGGGTGAAACTTGTTCCACCTATTTCTATTTTAATGATGGCCATATGAAACGCCGATTCGGCTTAGATCATTCTGTGATAGAAGTGCTACTAGGACTTTCGAGACATATTAACCAAACGATAAAAAGAGACTTACCCGAAGTTTCCGAACAGTTTGATCTTAGCAGAGGTGAAAACAGCCTATTTTATCAGGAGAACATTCGAAACATGCAGACGGGGAGAATCGAAGCAGTCTTTTTGTATGGGCTGGTGGGGGTTGCATTCTTACTTTATGAGGAAGTCATCAACGGACTTTCTAGATCAGAAAAATTGCCCAAATTACCACTGATTGAAAGTAATAATGGCATTAAGAGACGCACTTTTCTCAAGTTAATCGGAGCATTTGTGGGAGGATATTATCTAGATAAGTTACAACGAACATTCGCCTCGAAGAATTCCCAATTATTAGAAAGAATAAAAACTCATGCTAAGAGTGTTGTTAATAAAATGAATACGACACCAGATGCCAACTTTGAAAGATATTTTGGTTACAATCTTGAGAAAATGGTGGTTTCTTTAACTGAATTTAGAAATAAATTAAGTTTAATATTATCATCAGGATACAACGGTGAACAATTTTTGTTTTGGACTGAGCGAGAGTGGCCTGAGGTTAAAGAGCAGATTCAAAACTGTTTGAAAGAAACTGAAGAACTTCTATTGTACCTTGAGGAAACTTTTCCGTTTCGAGATGGATTGCGCCAGATACCCAATGACTTAACAACAGTGACACAATCAATCTGGGCAACTAGAGAAATTCAGGGTTATGTCCAGGGACAAGCAACTGAGGTGCACCTTCAACATTTTATTAATGCGGTTTTGCTTGGACTTGGTCTGGCGGGTTGGGCTTATGCAACAGAGAGATTTATTATTCCTGCTACGAATAAACAAAACACTGAAGAAGAATTATTAGTATTAACAGGAGTTACGCACCAATCCCCTAAATAGCACGATTTGACAAGCAGATACTAAA
>CAZFRD010000025.1:0-16973 GCA_964521215.1 uncultured Pseudomonadales bacterium | reverse complement strand
TAAAAGTAGTGATCAAACTGCGTTCATTAGTGTGTAACGGTAGGGGTGCAGTCCATTGTTATCAAGGGGATGTTCGGTTGCAACCTGTACCATGTGTCCATTGCCGAATGAGGCTCTCTCCCACTCTGCTCAGATATCAAGCCAACAAATAATTCAGCAATTCGATTCAGCGTTCTACCAGGATAGAACGCAAGAATTTGAGGTACTCACACTCTATAACAATGGTAATTTTTTTGCCGATGCTGAAATTCCACCAGAGGCCAGGGAGCATATATTTCAGAGTCTATCCCGAAGCCAAGTAAAAACACTCATCGTGGAATCTTTGCCTCAATTTATTACTAAGAGGGAGCTAGATATTGCCAAAAAAAATCTCAGTCATTGTAAACTAATGGTTGCGATTGGTTTGCAAAGTTCCAACGACGTTATAAGAGAATCTGCAATTAATACTATTTGTACTAAATACCACTTTGAACAATCAGTTGCGCTATTAGAAAAATATGGATATAAACCGTTGGTTTTTTTGATGATAAAACCTCCTTTTCTCACAGAAAGTGAGGCAATCGAAGACGCTGTCTCTTCCGTTAACTACTTACAATCATTAGGACTTAACGAAGCAATTTTGTGTCCCACAAAAGTTGATGAGGCGACAATTGTTAACTTATTATTTCAACGTAAACAATATGCTCCGCCATGGCTTTGGACGATCATAGAAATACTTAAGCAAATTCATGTAGGTAAAACAAATCACCCTGCAAGAATAGCAACATCTTTGTTGGATTCAAACAGACAAACAACTTCACTTACGGCAAAAAATTGCCCTAAATGCACGGCGAGAGCTATTCAAGCTCTAGAGGAATTTAATATGACAAAAAATCTGAAGTTACTTGACTCAGTCAAGTGCGATTGTTACTCAATATACAAAGAGCAAATAGCGAAAGAAAATCAACAATATGGTTCAATTCCGATTAAAAAAAGGGTAAGTAATTTTATAACCAGTTACTATTCAAAATGAAAATCAAAAATGAAAATACTGGAACTAAATTGGATCGGGAATTAGTCGATTGGTTGAGAAATATTCGCAAAAAAAGAAGCTTTAATCCACAGAAATATCTACAAAAAAAAACAGAACTACTTAACCACTATCTGAGGCAACATAAACTGAAAGCTTGTGTAATTGGAATTAGTGGCGGTGTTGACTCTGCTGTATCACTCGCAATACTTAAATCAGCATCAGAGCTGCCTCACTCTCCTATTGAGGACTTAAGAGCCATATTACTACCAGTATTTTCTACTACTGTAGCTTCAAATCAAAAAAATGCAGTAGCCAGAGGTATGGAGCTATGTCGCTCACTGGGGATTTCTCCAGCTGTCATTGATCTAACTCATCTACACCAAGGCTTGGTTGAGAAAATGTCAAACACATTGGCAATATCTGAGGATGGTTGGTCTGCCGGTCAGCTTGTTTCATATTTACGAACCCCAGCATTATATTTTGCGACTAGTTTGTTGGTGAAAGATAGCAAACCAGCAGTAGTAATTGGTACAACTAATCTAGATGAGGGAGGGTATCTTGGTTATTTTGGCAAAGCCTCGGATGGTTTAGTGGATCTCCAATTGATCTCAGATATTCATAAAAGCGAAGTTTATTCATTGGCAAAAGTGCTCAATCTTCCAGATTCAATTTTACAAGCAATTCCTAGTGGCGACATGTTTGATGGTCGCAGTGATGAAGAAGTATTTGGGGCTAGTTATGATTTTGTAGAATTGTATTTTTCCTACCTGAGATTGAAATTAAGTGATCAAGAAAATCTAAAAAATAAATGGAAAAAAAATACAGTCGCACAATTTCAATTACTTGCCAATCGTTTGGAAAAGCTTCACTCATACAATCAGCACAAATATTTCAGCAAGTCGCCAGCTGTACACCTTGATATCTTGCCAAGCTCAGTACCGGGTGGATGGAACAGTAAAAATCGAACAGTGTACCGACCATGAAATACAACACCACAATAGATGATGTTGAACTGCTTCCCAAGCTACCAATAGACTTGTTCAAGTGGTTTGGTTTGGCAGAAACTGCGAATACAGAGGGTATCGATCAGCAATACTTAAAATTACATAAAAAAAACCAGTTAGATAAGCAGCAACTTCGAATTGCCTGGAGGATCCTTAGAGACAAATATTATTCTAGTGCTTATAAAGTTTACAAAAGTTTACCTAGAATAATTGAAGCCGGTTTTTTTGACGACGAGCTTGAATTCAACGCAGTCACTCAGTTGCACAACACCGATCTGTTGACGACTCCACTTCATAAAATTGAATTAAATTGGAAAAAACACAAAACAGACATTTCTTCCGAAAAGTATCTGGTGTTACTTAGTACGGGAGGCTTTTCCCCTCTTCACAAAGGTCATTTGGCAATGATGGAAGTTGCCAAAGCAGAGGCTGAAAAGAAAGGCTATGTGGTGTTGGGTGGATACCTTTCTCCCTCTCATGATTCTTATGTGCTAACGAAACCTCACATGCAACGTTTTGGCTCGAGTTCTCAAAGGGTTTTTCAATTGCAAAGAGAGTTACAAGATGATCCTTGGTTGATGGTTGATCCATGGGAATCGCAATATGTAAGCACAGCAATTAACTTTACCGATGTAGTAGAAAGATTAGTGAATTACATTAATCGACATATTTCATTTATAGATAAAGTCGAGATTGCGTATGTTTATGGCAGCGACCATTCATTATTTAGCCGCGCATTTATCAATCACGGGATAGGTATTTGCGTCCAACGCTTCGGATTTTCCAATCAACAGAAAATTGAAAAGATTGATAAAAAAATCAGTTCCTCTTCTCACATTATTTTCTCGTCACAAATCACACCTGCGTCCAATCTATCATCTCAGGAGATTAGGGAAAATTTATCAATTGCAGTAATTAAAGAAAATGTGAGTCAATCAAGTACCCAACAGATCTATTGTGTAAGAGATGATCTAGCTTGGGCAACAAAACCATGGCATGAAAAATTAAATGATGTTGAATGCCGACAGGTCATGGGACTGCAGCAAGAGTTCAGCAAATCACTTCAGAATTTAATTCAACGAACAGTCGGAATTGACTGCATTCTAATTGATGTAGAGGTTCAACAACAAATTGTTCACAAACTCATGACCGAAGGTAAAATAATCACAAATGATTTGCTAACTGATGGCCACTACCGTTTGCAAGTTACGAGACTATTTGAATTAGCGGATGGTCAACTTTTGCCTACAAAATTAGTTGCTCGGCCTGGGCATGAGACACTATCAGGTCAGCTAAAAAAAATACCCACCGGCATTTATAGCCTAGTGGATGATGACATCGCATCGGGGATTACTGTTAACTCTATTGAAAAAATGTTGCCAAAGAGAATTCGTACTAAAAATACAGTTTCATTACTAGAAGAGTATTTAAGAGTGAAACTGTCTGAAAATTCAACAGTATATGATGTTGTCGATGCGAGAGATTTTTTACTAGGTAGTAAACAAGGGGGGCTTGTTTTGAACTTGCAAGATAGCATTCTGGGTCGAGCCATCTTTGCCCAACCATATGTTTCACTTGCTTCACGAGCGAAAATCCATCCAGAAAAAGAACGAGATTTCTCGGTTGCAATTTGGCAACTTAATCTTGAATTCTGTAGACGATTTCCAAAGGTGTTGAAGTTAAAGGATTGTGATAAAGCATGTCAAAATCTACTATACAAAACTGGGTTTTCTAGAACTTCTACTCTTGAGAAGATTTGCCAGCGGCATATTGATCAGTTGAAATCTGCATATCAATAGAATTAGGGGTAAAATACTCAGATGAAAAGCTATTTGGGTCGAGTGGATTTTAATCCCAACTTATTGTTAAAAGAATTTGAGGCGTTGGGTTTTCAAGTTGCTTTTGTTGATACTGCTCCTCTTGCAGTGATAACTAAAAATCGCTCTCGAGAATTAGTATATGATATTTTTTCCAGTGCCTACACTTTCGCTCAAGCCTGGCTACTGAATGATAAATATTTAACGAAAAGATACTTAAGTGTCAAAAATATCCCAGTAGTTGAGGGTGCAATTTTTTCATACAGAAATGCTTCAGACGCAATTCTGTATGCTGATAAACTGAAGTATCCAGTGGTTGTGAAACCAATCACAAGTGGTCATGGGGAACAAGTGCATTTGAATATTCAAACAAGATCAGAACTACAATTGTGCATTACTCAAATGGATGATTTTTACCATAGCACAGGAATGTTTTTGGTTGAAAAACATTTTTGCGGTCAGGAATACCGAGTTTTTGTTACTAGAAATGATTTTTATGCAGTAGTTAATCGGATTCCAGCAGAAATAGTTGGTAATGGAGTTGATTCGATTGCAAACCTAATATATCAAGAAAACAAACGTCGAATGAACCCACGCACTACTTGTTTGTGCACGATAAAAATTGATCCAATTGTAATAAAATATTTATCTAAACAGGATTTAAAATTATCATCCGTAGTGAAAAAAAATACTATCGTTAGATTAAGAGAAAATTCAAATGTGAGTACTGGTGGTAATTGTATTGATGTGACAGAGCATGTTCACGAATCAGCTGTTGATCTAGGTAATAAATTGCTTAAGATATTTAGTATCCCCTATCTAGGTTTTGATTTACTCTGTGAAGATATAGCTAAACCGCTTCAAACCCAAAAATATTATATATGTGAGTGTAATATTTCTCCAGGATTGTCATTGCACATGTTACCAGCAGAGGGAAGGAGCAGGAATGTTGCTGGGGCAATAGTTGATTCGGTGAACTACTATGTAAAATAGTCAACCAAAACTGAGAATCGAAGCAGCTGTGATTTCACTCTTTACTGATCATTAAAAATTTACGCAAATTATTGCCGTATGAAAATACTCAACTCATTTAAAGAACTAGTTTCATGCCAAAAAATAGAACTGCCTTGTTTTCCTGAGGCACAGAAGTTACTCGATGAATTCATGCATAGAGCTGAACGCAAATCAGAATTAGAACGGATCTCGCTATCGCACTTTCTATACAACGAGTGGGCAAGTTGTAATTTACCTGAAAAATTATTTCCTGGTTTCCCTGAGAGAAATGACTATTGGTTTTTGGTGCAATTACTATCGATGCATAGATATTGTCTAACTGAGTCTGAGGAGTTGGACTTTGATTTAGCTAAACCAAAAACTATCATACTTCCCAACTCATTTTTATTAGATGATTATCGTGAGAGAAATATAGCTGAAAAAATGATAAAAGAAATTATCCAGAAAACATCAGGAAATTCGGGAAACGAGAAGCTTGGGGTGGTACAGCTTCCTCAATATGACGATCTATTACGCTTATCAACTTTAGCTAACAATACAATTCTTTCAAAACTACTGCACCTACGAGGATACCGAAAAAGATCTGACGGTATTTTCAATGGTTTAATTGGAGGCAATCCTTATTTGGGAGGTTGGCATTATCTTGATGCGTTACCACCAAACGTAATAACAAAGAAAATAGCTTTTTCTTACTACTTTGTTTTACAGTCTGCAAAATAATGATAATAATGCAAGGAATACCAATCAAGTATGACTACTACCTGAATGGTTGCAATACCTGGAAAGTAATTTTCCATCAATTAATAGATGATAAACCAATGACGATTGTGGATGTTTCTGCTGGTTGGGCCCCCAAAATGATAATGGCACTTTCGCAGACAGAATTTACTGGAACGTATATTGCACTTGATCAGTCCTCATTAGCACTTTCTACATTGAGAATGATGGCTGACCCATTAGCACTTAATTTTAAGGTAGAAACAAAGAGTTCTCATCAGAGTTGCAACATAAATAGCGTGGATGTCTTAGTTTTCAATCACTGTTTGGATGATTTCATTTTATATGCGTTAGCTCCAAAGCTAGGATACGATGCCGAACAACTCTTTAGTCAACCAAATCACTTGCTGCAAATATGGGATCAAATATATAGCGATAGGCCAGACGAAGCGATTGGAGTTGCTATCAATATGCTGACAAATTATGTGAAAAAATTGGTTAAAAAAAAGACTATCGTAGTAATCACTCAATATCCGGGTTATCAAGAAAAACTTATGAGTAATTGGTCAAGTATTGTTGTATCCCAACTAGCATTTCAAAATATTCAACAACAACTGCGAACACACTTCAAGTTAAAAGAACGAACACTTCATCTTCCCAAAAACAGCTACTTTAATTACCAAGAAATTTTTTGTGCTTCACTAATTAAGTGAACCTATTAACCCGACCGTGGACTAACATAAGTGGTAGTTCCAGAAGATCGTGGTTTTTGGTTAGAAGGCACTGATGGTGCTGGTGGAGCGTATGTTTGCTGTCGTCTTCTTTTTTCAACCTCCTCATCTTCTCGTTTTCTCAGTTCGTTTTTTTGTGTTTCTTGTTCAAGGTAGGTGTCGATTTCATTATCAAGGTCAACTGGATTAATGTAGACTCGCACTCTAGAAAACATAGGCTCGTTGCCCTTGGCGTCAGATTGAAGTTCGAATTGAAAGTATTCATCTTTTCCTGAACCAATTTTCTCAAAAGAACCACTCGTCATCCCAAATTTTCCATTTTTCAGTGGGTCTGTAAACAGTTGTGGTCGTAATTTGCACCCTGCCTTGTTATGCGTTATGACTAACTCTTGAGAGCCGTCTTTTCCGTTAATATATAAATAATCAATATCATTTGACTTGTCCTGAGGATTCTGTGGATTGTAATCAGCATCTCTCAGAGTGCCATTTGGTTCTCGAATTTCGAACTTAGCGACTGGTAACATATCAAAATGTCTTCCGAGTGCCTCTTTAAGTAACCTTCTTTGTGCCTTGTCTCTAAAAATTCTCACCGATTCATCAAAATCTGTAGCTAACCCAGCCATCTGTAAACTATTTTGCCTTGTTCTAACTTGTCTGACAAATTCCTCAAAGAATGAGTCGTCTAATTCGTCAAAATACCATTTAAAATTAGGATGTTTTCTTATTGCACCTGCCTTATCTTGAGTTGTTCCTAGTGTCTCATCCCACGTTGTAAGGAATTCTTGGATTAGCTCAGTCTCTTTAGTGTTAAGGTGAAATTTGTCAAAAATAATTGATCGACCCACTGTGTCTCCCACGTTCACAATCTGAAAGTTGTCTAGCTCTGCTAATGAACTGGGTTCTGGATGCAAGTTTGCTTCTCCAGTTTTGAAATACGGGCCAGTTAGTGCTTCGACTAGAGCGGATGGTGGTTTAGTAGTTTCTTTGCTTGGCTCATCAACATTTTTTGGGCCATTCTCATCGCCATCGTTAGTTATTTTCAGTTGTTCTAAATCAGATAATCCCATCATATTTCCTTTCTATCAAAAATCTGGTGTAAACGTTTCACCACTCACCCAACCCGACATATTCCCCCCAACATACGAGGGTATTCCCGGCCTTTGTTTATCCAAAAGTTTCCACAGCGGATTATTATCGATAATTGCTTTTACACGAGCATAGTCTCCAGTTGTTTCTGACCCAGACATTCCTGATAAGAATGTTTTCCTCATGGCTTCTTTAATTGCTTTGCTCCAATGTACCGGTTCATATTCAAGACGAGAATTATGCTCTGAGAATGATTGATTTCGTGCAAAAGAAAGAATCGCCTCAAGCAGTCGGTAAATTTTTCTTTGATCAAACTCATAGTTCCCTCCCTCAGACACACTTGTTCCAATTTCGTGATTATCGATTAAACCGATAATCGTGACGAAAATGTCTGTAATTGTTTTAATAATGCCATCAATTAAAGGCACCATTTCAAGCTGTCGAAAATTAGTCGGCACATTAGTTCTGCCACTTCTCATTGAACCGTTAATTAACATTTTCGGATCTCTTCCATAAATGAAAAACTCAAGAAGATTTCTAACAAACTCACCAGTGATCGGAGGTAAAATAATATGATCTACTCTACTAAGTGTTGAGCCTGGAAGAATCTGGCGCCCTTTTACTTTGGGGGGATTTTGTGCGCCAACAATAATCGAATCCTTATGTTTAATAACTGGTCCAGGCCTATTTCCTGAAACATGTATTTCGGTAGTATTAATATCAAGAAAACTCAATAGTACTTCAAATATCTTTGTATTCGCAAGGTTTGGTTCATCAAGCGCAACAAGTCCCCCAGCTTCAACTGCCCAGATCATAGGGTGATCTTTCCAAACGTAATTACTCCTATCAATGATGCTTATTCCAAAAAGATTTTCAAGCATCTGTATGTCCACCTTCATTTTCACGGTTGGAATATTATTAGTCAAATTGTCCTTGATGATCCCAACAATTTCGATCTGTTCTTGCTCCTTTGTCGTACGGTCACTCACTGCTTTACCTTCGATTCTTGAAACGACTTTAGTAACGGCAGAAGAACCGAGCACTTCTTGGAGTGTAAGGTTTAGTCTAAATTCGGTGTTTGGTTGTGGACCACCAATAAAAGTTGACTCAGTAGAACTTCCAGAAAAAGTAACTCTCACATAAGGCATTTCCAGGATGCAGGCTGCAACCCAGATCAAAAATGTTTTGGAAACAGCTGGGGGTCCTTCGATGAATAGCGGTTGTCTTTTAGTCCGAGCAAAACGGCTCAGTATCTCAATTAACAGCTTCATGCTAATTGGGTCAAGCATTACTTCATTGTTAATTTTTTCCCAAGTTTTAATCGAGTCGGACACTCTTTCCTCTTTGCATGGTTTGGGCAGCTGGATGATGAGTGGAAATCCATTATCTGGACTAAGCAATCTCACATACCTATCATGAGTTCTTGTATCTATGTAATATCGGATTGGATCATTATCAGATCCACCCTCCGCCTCAAGCATGTCAAGAGGAAGCTCTTGAGAATTTAATGTAAGCTGTTCTTTGGATTGATATGACATGCGTTGTTCTAACTATCAACAAACATCGTATCCACACTTCTTTGGACGGGAGGAGTGAGATCGGTTTGGTTGGTATTAGCAAGGAGTAGAAATACTGCTCCCGGCGGAGAAGTATTAACTGTAGAATGTTGAGTTATAAGCTGAAATTGGTGAATTGCTGATTCGTGTAGTTCAAGTTGGTCTAGGCGGTTGAAAATTAGAATTACGTCTCTTCCGGAGTGTTTGATTCGGTTCACAGTTGTCCACACCTCATGTGGTTGCGATCTGCAAATAATATCATTAGAAATTGTTAAATGCTTTCTTTGATTTATTTTCAATTCTTCTATTATTGTGGGAAGAGTGTCGGAATCTGACCCTAGAACCAAATTTACTGAGTTGCTAGTTGGTAGAGCAGACGATATTTGTTGTTTAACGAACTGATTTAGATTCATACCAATTAATATTTCTAGAACTCGCTCGGATTTTCTAGAATATACTCTATTAGTATACCAAATACCTTCCCAAGCACTTCGGCAGATTCAAACGAGCAAGAAATCATATTAGGATTGGTAATGGCAACACCATTTTGGTGCCAGTTTAGTGCAACTGCGATTTTTACCTGTAACTCAAGAGGCAACTTGCCAAATAAATTATCAACAAATTGTGTATTTGGTCCTATACCCAAACCGATGAGTGCAGCCTCAAGATTACGACTCTGACATTCTTCTCTGATAGTATCCACAACATGCTTAGCAGATTCCTCAGCGGAATAAAAACCATCCAATCTGTCTGTGGGCTGACCGTCAGTTATTACCAATACAAAATCAGTTGTGGGTTCTAAATCCTTGGATTTGATATCAAGCAGGTGGTTGCCCAGAGTAATCAGCGCTCTTGAAGTTGGGGTATTTCCACCTGTGGCGTGTCGAATTCCCGAAATCTTTTCTTTTTCTGCTTCAGTTAGTTTTGCCCCATAAAAACCTTCTTCACTCACTAAAGGATAATATGTAGAAACTGCTTTTGGAGCATAGTCACTGAACCCCAATAGTTCAAAGGGAATAGCCAGATGCTTCAACACAGAGGTAAGGGCTACAATCAATTCAAATACTTTTTGAATGTGAATCGACATGGAGCTCGAAAGGTCAACTAGAAGAATAAATCGATAATTTCTTGTCTCTGGGGTAATTTCATCATACATATTTCTGCCATCACCTACTCCCAAGTCATATGCTATTGCTAGATCAATATCAAGATATTGTGCTGAATAATCATATATTCGAGCTGGGTCTCTATTTGGATTTAAAACATAATCTAATGAAAATAATATGGTCTCGATTAAAGTTTTTATGTGAGGCTTCAGTTCAATGGTTGTGAAATCACTTGATTCTTCACGCACCATATCATTGAGTTCTTGCCTGTATTCATCTAGTTGACGTCTTTCCTCTGGTGATAAAGTGACAACTGGGGGTTTCTGAGGTGAGGGTGGTTGAGGTTGTGGGGGTTGCTGTTCTTTGTCATTTGGCTCATCAGCTGGTTTATCTTCTCGATCTTGTTCACCACCCTGCTCACCACCTTGATCTCCACTTTCTTCACCTTGTTCACCATCCTGCTCACCACCTTGATCTCCTCCTTCTTTACCACCCTGTTCTGGCATCGATGGTTTTGGTTTAACTGGTCTGGTAACACCTTCTCGATCAGTATGGCCTTGGATTTGCTCACTGACTGATTGTTCAACTTCATCCATCTCCTTTTCCGCATCATCTTTGATTTTATCTTGATCTCCCTGATTAACTTTGTTGAACTCATCCTTAATTTTCTGTTTTGCTTCTGGAGATAATTTATCAAATGGTACCGAAGGTTTAGATACAGGTTTTGAAATACTTGGGGTTGTTTGCTCGGAAGCAGTATCTGTAGAACCAGAGCCAGAATCAGAATTCTCATGCTCAGTGGGATTAGTTTGTGATTGCCCCTCGCCATCCTGGCTAGATCCGTTACTTCCAGATGGCTCTCCGTTTTGTGGTGGTTGTTCACCTGGTTGAGACGCTCCAGCACTACTTTGTCCTTCTCCATTAGCTTGTGGCTGGCCACTACCACTCTGATTAGATTCGCTCGCTCCGGAAGATCCAGTGCCAGACTGAGGCTCTTCATCAGTATTCTCACCGGATCCCCCATCACCTGACGATCCTCCACTCGGTTGCTGTCCATCACTCCCTTCTCCGTCCCGCTTCTCGGCTTGACCACCCCCTTCTCCACCGCCTTGCTGTGGTTGACCACCACCTTGTTGAGCTTTTTGTTGATCATCAATTGCTTTTTCAATTTCTTTTTTAACTTCCTCTGGAAGTGAGTCGAAATCTATAATAATGGTTGTTCCACCACCCCCCTGTCCAGGATATTGGGCTCCATCCATCAAATCATCAATAAATTTTTTCAACGCGTGCTCGTCATATGCTTCTACAACCAACCTCTGGTATTCTGGCCAAATCTTGTCTCTGTAGATTTCGCCACTTTCTGTCGCCTTAGCATCAATTTCGTTTTCGTCAGCGAACATCTGAGGTGCGAGATGGTAGTATTCCTCAAGATTTTCTCGAATTTTTTCAAATGCTGCTGCAATCGTCGGATCGTAATCATGTAGTTTATCGAAAAATTGTTGTTCTTTTGCAGGATCAGTGAAATCGTCCGTGTATACCTTATAGTAAAAATATTGTCGCATCGCTGCGCCAAAGGCCATATGTTTTGGGATATAGCCAATTTTTTGTTTTACTCCACCAATAGGACTATCAACCGAATCAGCATTGAAATCAAGTCCTCCTCCAGGTTTCATATCATCAATTAAATGGCCTCTGACTAAGTTTTTTCCTTCTCTAACCACGTTGTCTGGATCAAATTCAATTCGACAATCTTCTACCCAGTTATAGCCAATACCCCAGCCACGCTGTTGCCATTCATCATTGGTAAATACACCTGGACGAGATATGCGGTTATGGCTTGCTTCATGCACCATCGCGCCAGCGGCATACCAAAGTCCTTTTTCTCTTAAGTCCTTTTCATCGCCCACTATTTTTTCTTGACCTGGAACAAAACTCCAGTACCATCCTTGACCAGATTCCCAGGTAATGGGAATAACTTTGCCGCCATTAATTGTTTGCGCCAGAGTAGAGCAAATAAATTTGCATTCCCTGATTTCTTCATCGGTTTGAGGAATCCTCTCTAGAAGCTCTGGATTAGATAACCCTACGATGAGATCCGCTAAAAACTGTTTTTCTGTTTCAGACATAACTGGCTGTCAGGGCGAGACTTTAAAGCGTAATAGGTTCTCCTTTGGAACTATTGAGTTGATTATATCGTAGTATCGCCACAAATACTCTTGATCGAATGGTTTTTGTTTCTGAAATAGCCTCCAATGATAATGCGTGAATGGCATGTATTGGTTGATGTTCCATGAATGAGCGCTACAAGGAATTAGCCGATGTAAAGCCGAGACTTTCTGTTTAAATCCACTATCTAGTGAGTCGCCTAAGCCTGCAACTAACCTAATCATAATATTATCCGCCCCAAAAATCTTGATAGCAGTTTTGATCGATTCAAAAAGATAATCGAATTCTACTATTCCTTTCCTATTTTTCATTTGCTTGGCTCTCACTGAATCATCAAGAGACTCAATTGGGAAGGCAAAATGAGTAACCCCCGCGTTCCGCAACGTTTCAAAGGTTGATTGAGATTTTCCCTCATGTGAACCTACCACTACTCGCACGTCTGGTCTAATTTTTGTCTTTAATCCAGTAATGAGCTTAGTGACCTCACTTACATAGCGATCATTATTGGAGTATGACCCCGTCACAAGTGAAATTTCGTCTATCGACATCAGAGTCTTACAATCATCACGAGCTTTTTCATGATGCCAAATGTTATCTAATAATTGATCTGCTGTACGATTAGTGAATCGTTTGACCATATCGGAGCGAAAACAAAAACTACAGGGTTTATCATGATTCTTGTTTTGAAAAAAATCACACATTTGAATTGGGTTGAGTTTTAGAACCAGATCGCCGTTAATTTCAGTCACATAGAAATAGTGGGGTTCTGGTTTTCGTAGATCAAATACTCTATCCTCAAAATCCGTGATGGATGCTAGAAATTCATCTCGATAAAGTAAGGTGAAAGTGCTCACTGATCCAGACGGGATCAATCGAAAAGCAGATTGAGGATTGTACAATGTCAAAACTGGAAATGATGAATATGGAAATGGTGTAAAAATCAGCTCATGGTGAATAAATGGGTCTGGAAAACTTGTTTTGTCATCCACGCTAACTCCTTCACTCAGAAGTAAGGAGCGAACAATATTTTCCTCAGATAAATGCGTGAAAGAATGCTGAATGTTTTTGATACGTGTAGTTAGCAACTTAGACATGATATTAGTCAAGAATGGTTCTTGCGAGAATCGTTTCAACTAGTTCAGAACTTTGTTCGTTCGATGCCAAGAAACCATAGTGTGATACAGCCGAGTGATATAGCTCAATAACTGCGTACTTTTTCGAGGTGAGTGGCTTGTTTATCGAGTCAACTATGATACGAAAGCTTACATAGGTCATAGGAGCAATACTTTGAAGTACTTTTTGAGCAATCTTTATCAGTGAACTGTGCACTTGGTCTGTTATTTCAACTTGCTGGTTTCCACCTGTTTCTTGAATTACTTGAAAATACCCCAATTGATGATAAAAAACCCGTAAAGTAATTCCAGCGCAAAATTCTTGCAGAAGTATTCCTGTTTGGTGGCGTTCAAATTCAGAAAAGAGTGCTGGCAAATCGCCCATATTAGAAATAATTTTCGACGTAGTAGCTAGCTGACTGTTCTCTAGCTTAATGACTGTGGGAAAGCCGAGTTTGCGTACAGCTGTTCTAGCTACATGTAGTAAGGGAGGTTCAATTACAATTGTGTTGGGTGTGGATATTTTGTCGTGTTTTAACAACTGACTCACAAAGAATTTGTTGCTGATGATCAATCCAATATTGTGGGGTACTAATGGTGTATAGTCTCCAACAAATAAATGCTCCCTACCTTTGTACTTGACCACAACCACTTGAGTATTTTCAAGCCAAAGTAAGTTAGCACCAAGATCCAGTAGCTTATTCAGTAATTGTTTTTGAGAGGTGGGGAGATGAGAGATATCGGTAATATTTTTCATACTCACTTTAGTCATTAATACTTAAGCAGGCTTGTTGCAAGGGTATCAAGGAGTGGTTGCTGGTTTTTGTTGTTTGATTTGCGATTATACAGAAATAATCCTAGATCTGTGCTTACCTCGGTAACCCAATGCTTTTGACTCTCCAATTCGGCTGAGTAGTTTTCACAAATAATCTCTAAGCTGGCGGCAGACAAGCCAGGGAATATTTTAAGAATTTTGATAGCAGTTGTAATAAAGGATGGATGCACTTTGCTAGTTAAGTCTGTATAAACTCCACCCATGCCTCGGTTGATAACCGAGTTAAGTTGAGTGGGTTTCTTGAGTGTGGGTACAGAGTCCAGCGTGAGAAAATGTTTTGCTAAATAACTCATTAGCATCTCTGAAATCTTAATTGTTGCGTTTTTCCTGTTTTTTGCATTCAGTCTTTTGAAGTTTTCAATCTGGACCAGCGAAAGAATCGAGTTCTTACCATCCCCGAGTACTAGAGGTGGCGAGTAGGAGCCCACCCGAAAGTTATTTGATGCATCTATATAAATTCTAAGATGTATGCCGCTTACTTGTTCTTCAAGAATTGCTTGACTCAATTGGCGTGATAAATATGATTGTTCAATTCTCTCAGTCAGTTCTGTTTTTGAGTTGATGTCCAAAAACACGAAGTCGCCGAATTGTCCGATTACTGGTTTTAGTACGACGGGAAAAGAATAAGGCCAAGTTAAGTTGTTTAAAACTGTCGTGTGCTCGCAGTTTATAAGTTTGCCTCGAGGTGTTGGAATATCGTGATCAATAAGCCAGAGTTTTTGCAAGTATTTATCTTGCGCTAGCCAACCTGCTGGATATGTAGTTGCAGGCAACGCAGTATTAAAAACCAGTGCCCGTTTTTGTCCCAAGCGACAACTAGTGATTGGTGTTTCAGCAATGTGTGTGCAAATAGTCCGCTTGTTTAGTGCTTTAACGAGTAATTGATGGTTTTTGTCCGAAAATCCAGGCATATCTATAACTTGGCTCGTATCTTTTTCGTCAACAACTGACAAACGTCGCATGGTGAGTACGAAAGCGAAAGGGACAATTGCGTAACGGTAGGATCGAGTGTTTTAGCATACTGATATAAACCAGGCAATCCTTTAGAAAACATGATTACTAAAATTGGATCAGAATTGGCATGATTGAGGATTTCGGCCCATGATTGTTGTTGAATATTACCAATTTTATGAGTGTAATTATACCCGGGGCAGGCGAAAACATCACCATTTGGTCTGAGGATCATACGTGGAACAAGAGACGCTATTTCATTTGAAGTCTTGGGTATTTGATTTAAACACTTCCAAGCCTGATAATCATGTTTAAAATGATTGATGAGTTTGTTAATTGGAACCTGATGATCGATGACTATTCCCAGCCGAGTAAGTGTGGGAATATTATTTAGCATGAAAGATCGCAGGGGGAATAATTGATCATTCAGATCAATACTCTGATTGGATTTGTATTCTTTTTTGAACTGCTCTAGCCAAGCGCTTGCTTTGGTTAGGTTTTTATCGGTTGCATTAAAAGTGCAGATCGCAGTTTTTTGATCAAAAACAGTATAAAAGATTGAGGCCAGGTTGACTGCATTGTGAATGGATACACCAGCTTCGTTTTGTTGACCAATTGAACTGACGAAGAGAGATACCAGGTTGGAGTTTGTTCTACCAAACCCAGCGTCTTTGAGTTGGCGTAATATTTTGCTGGTTAATTCAAGATTTACAAACCGGTATCCATTGGAATTAAGCTTATATAGATCAATTTGTCCCGCTGTTTGCGAAATTATGTTCAAAACAGTCTCTAAATAAAGCAGTGGTTCTCCTCCAGTAATGGAGTAGCCTACCAGTGGTAGCTCTTGTTTAGACTGCAACAAGATCGTAGGAAAGTCATCTTTCTTGAGAGCATCGAGTGGTCGCTGTGTTTCGTCTCGTTGGCCACAACCTGTACAGACGAGATTGCACTTGTTTGTGATTTCAAGTTCTAAAGCGATTGGTCTAAAAATGTACTTTGTGGGGTACAGAGATTGGTGGTGCATGATGAGATTTTTGACCGATGAGAATGTTGAGTTGGGGAGTAAGCGGATTAAAGATTTTTGCATGATTCTGTAATATGAATGCCCATGGGAATAATATCATAAATCTGGAAAAACGGAAAAAACATTTATAACTAATTTATATAGGTCAAAACGGGCTTGGGTTAGTCACAAGTTACCATTTTCTGTTTTTGTGTCTTGAACGGCAGATTTGTACGCCTGAAGTGGTCAGAAGCTCATGTTTTTATTAAGCACGTACTAAGACTAGTTGAATTTATTTATTTTTGCCGAAAAATTCCTATGATTTGTTTGAAAAACCAGAGTAATCCCCCGCCCAACTCCTCGAGGAGTTGGTCGAAGATTGGTTTGCTGTCTTCCTCTCCCCTCACCCAGGCAGAGATGACCAGCCACTTATCTTCTTTAGCTAAGTAGGAAGCGATTACCTGGAATTGGCGCTGATCTATGACCCGAATAAATTTAGTTTTATTATCTTCGAGCGAAAAGGTTTTGTCTGGCCACAGCAATACTTGTTCAATCTTATCTTGTGGTACATACCGTTGTTGACTACGACTCAGGGCGTGCTTGGTAAAGATAATTTGACTTTTTTGGATTGACATGACGCTAGGTTGATCAGTACTAGATAAGTGTATCATGGAGGAAAAAAGTGATGTTATATAGCACTACTATTTTCAGGCAAACTGTAACTAAGTTTTAATGATTGGGTAAGTGCGATATAAACCTATAGTATTGACAATTCAGACTAATAATGATATAAAATCACAGACACAACAGTTTAAGTAAATAAACGCGTGGCTGGATAGAGTTATAGATGTCGTTTCCAGTAG
>CAZFRD010000024.1:0-17350 GCA_964521215.1 uncultured Pseudomonadales bacterium | reverse complement strand
TTTGCTGTTGGTGAAGGGGAAACTCAGTTTCCCCTTTCATCCCCTTCGAGTCGGTAACCACCGATGCAGAGCATCGGGGAATTCAAGATTAATGACTTTGTTTTTATTAAATCAAGAAAATTACTCTAATTTACCGATTAATTCATCCACAGATTTTATTCCTAAAAGTCTTTTGCTTTTTGTTCTCATGGCTATTTACTTTGGCACCTGTTTGGTGTCACTTCATCTGTTAAAATATTCATTGAAAGAATGGTTGCCATCTGATTATTTCACCTATACATTGCATGGAATTTTGATAGTGGTTTCACTCGGACTTATGATAGTCTTAATATGATGCATTTCAATTTATTCAATCATCGCAACCAAATCACCTACGCCGATGATGACAATGTGACAATTCTTAACTTAATCAAAATGCGCTTTCCTCCACTGTTTTTGGGGCTGTTACTGGGTATCATCTTGTCCATTACCGCGTCTCGTTTTGAAGATGTTTTGGCCATCGATGTGAGAGTGGCGTTTTTTATTCCTTTCATTGTTTACATGGCGGATGCCGTGGGCTCCCAAACCCAAACTATCTACTCCCGAGACCTCCGTTCTGGCAAAGCTAGCTTTAAGAAATATCTGTACAAAGAATCAGTTTTAGGTTTATTACTAGGATTGCTTGCTGGAGGAATGAGCGCAATTGTCACGTTGCTTTGGTTTAATTCCACCCAACTCACCCTATCGGTTTCAGTCGCCATGTTCGCCTCAATTGCACTCGCACCACTAGTGGCCCTGATCGTTACTGAGATTTTGCAATTAGAACACAAAGACCCAGCGGTGGGCGCTGGACCAATTGCCACGGTCATTCAAGATACCTTAAGCGTGCTCATTTATGGCCTCATTGCCAGTTTTGTTTTCTTTTAATATATTTAATCAACAGCAACGATTGTGTAGCTCAGCTTGCCAGCAGGCGAAATTACTGTAACAAGATAAAAACCAAATGTCAGTAAAAGAATTAACTACTCAAACTGAGTTTGAACGCGCTAATGCTGGAAGAGATTTCACTATTTATATTTGGAGAATGGATGCTGCTAGTGATGCAAAGGTTGCCAGTCTGTTATCTAAATTTCGCGAGCTTTTTGACGGTATGAGAATTGTAGATATGGGTTCTGGTACCGGTTTGGTAGCAGAAAAAATCGCCGAAAAATGTCGTAATCTAGGATTTAACGTTGAAGTATTTGCGGTTGATGTATCTCATGAGTTTTATGATGCATCAAGAGACCAACCTTTGATCAAACTGATTTATGGCGATGCATCGAAGCCAATCTTGCCCGATAATTCAGTCGATTGTATTTACTTTTCGACCAGCGGTCATGAAATTGTTTCCTTTGGGGGATCAGAAAAAATAGTTGACGCTGTAGTATGTGCCTTTAGTGCTTTAAGATCGGAAGGTCAGCTGATTATTCGTGACTTTGTCAAACCGGATATTAGTGGACCCATCTTGATGGAGTTACCCTACGAAGATGGATTACCAACCAATCTAGAAACACCTTCCGAAAGTGTTGATTACAACACGCTCTCAACCTATGCGAAATTCCTTCGCTTTCACCATGAGTTTGCAGGAGGCAATGCCTTTACGTTCACTG
Organism: uncultured Pseudomonadales bacterium; assembly: GCA_964521215.1. Taxonomy (GTDB): domain Bacteria; phylum Patescibacteriota; class Microgenomatia; order UBA1400; family PJMF01; genus DAOQVB01. The sequence goes on along the minus strand of CAZFRD010000024.1, from coordinate 15,722 downwards.
AGTGCGTGATCGAAGGTAAAAACCTGATTCAAGTCGATGCTGAATGGGCGTATGAATTTTATATGAGAAAAGAATATACAGGTAATTGGAGAAATGAGATCAAAGAAAAATATAGTTACTGGACGCTTACCGAAGCCAAAGAGGTACTAACAAACGCTGGATTTGCCGAAGTCTTGGTTGAAGCCGACTCAAGTGAGTATATGCTCAAAAACTGGTTGCGAGGAAAAATTGGCCTTTACCAACTCTCAGAAGACAGCAAGCTCAATGCAATTGACTTTCCTCCAACCCACATGATTGTTAGTGGCAAAAAACCATCAGTTGAAGAGATCGAAGGAGCTATCGACATCCAACCACAAGTTGTAGATTTTGATCAACTCCTTGACTCAATTGAAATAAATACAACAGATGGGGTAATTATTTTTCACCCTTGGAAAAAATTAGATAATGACAACTTAGTTGGCAGTACTGACTCGGTAGCAGTCAACCCCCAGCCAATTGCAGTTGGTAAAAAATTTACTCTTTATCAACTACGAGATAATCCTAGCCAAGTAATCAAGATACCCAATCGAGATTTTTTTAATTCCCTTAGTTACGCTCAAAAAATCAATCAATTTAAATCATTGTTTCAGACAATTGATCGCCAATCGGTATTGGATCAATATCAAACCGCTCATTTAGCAGTGACTGCAACTGACTCAGCAGGCCCACCCTATCGCTATTTAATTCAAGAAGCACTACCTGAGGGTTCAAGTTGTCTTGCTAGCTTTATCCTCTCAGAATCTTTAACCGTAGATGATGTAAGACAAACTTGCGAAATTATAAATTTGTATGAAAAAAATAAGATCTATCAATTAGATACCAATCCATTTTCCTGGTATCGAGTACCACAGCCAGACGGTTCTTTTCGGTTGACCTATGTATCGGGAAAAGTCTATAGCTATCACGATGACTGGACGTTTAGCCAAATTGGACTGCTCCAGTGGACTGATAAAAAATACATAGAAAATGCGAGTTACTATTCTGCGGCAATTCCAAAAAATCGTGACCAAATTCAATTTACCAAGCGCTGGCACTCAGATCCAGAGGCATACCAACTTTGGAAAAAATATCTTGATCCAGCTTTGTGGCCAGCGCTAGAACCTGCCAACCTTACTCAACCTTGACGATTGTGTAGCTTAGTTCGCCAGACGGTGAAACCACCGTTACTGAGTCACCTGCAGATCTGCCCAAGACCGCTCTTCCCAGCGGACTGGCATCAGATAGTTTATTGTTTTGAGGGTCTGATTCAAATTGGCTCACTAAAGTAAATGTCATCTGACCTTTTTGGCTTTGCAGAGTAACTTTACTGCCAAAACCGACTTGGCCATTGTGATTTGACTTGGTTGCCACATAGCCATGAGTAAGTAAATGTTTCAGACTGCCCAGTTGGCGACGGATGTCGCTGATTTCAAACTTGGCATATTTATAGGCACCGTTTTCGGAAAGATCGCCCATCTCACGCGCCACTTTTAATCGAGCCATTACTTCAACTAACTCTTTTTGTAAAAAATCGCAACGCTGCTGCATTTCTAAGTATTTTTCACTGGTAAAAGGAATGGTTTTTTTGGTCATGAGGCCATACACATTATACTGGCGATATGTCATAATGGCGGGGTATGGTTGAAAATGAAATTCCCGATCAGGAAACACAAGAAGTAGAGAAAAAAGTGGAACCAATTGTGGTTTCTCAACTGTTAGCTGAAGTCTCTTGGGTTAAGGACGAAAAACAAAAAAGAGGAGTCTTGGTTGTACTTGCTAATAATAATAACGCGCTAAAACTCCTTGAGTTTAATGACAAGAGTCACTCATTAAGTGATTTTTTGTCGTCATCTAAGGAACAAAGACAAATTGATCTTCTACGTGGTAGTCCAGCAGCAGATCAGTATCAGAAATTGAAAACTGCTCAGGAAAGAATATTGCCACAGCTGAATTTTTCTAGTTCTATAATTCATTGCAGAAGGATTGAGTTGGACAGAATTGTGGTTGACGATCATGCCGAAGGCCCTGACTTTCTGAAAATTCCAATTATTAAAATAGACAGCGAAGACGACGTAAATGAATTTATTTTCTCAGACGATTCAGTTTATAGAGGTTTTGCCAATGCTGTCATCACAACCACGGGAAAACAATCAATTGTGCTTATTCCCATTCAGGGAAATGAGGCCTCATATATCTTGGCAGTTGCTTTACAGACAGATCAAACATTTACCATTGGACACAGTGGGCCGGCTGGAGAAAGACTAGTCGGTGAGATCGTCAGCGTACTTTTTACCGATCTTAATCCAAAACACGGTGGTGAAAGAAGACCTTTTCTTAGAAGATTAATTGAAGGCTTTGGGATTGAAGATGAGATTATAAATGAGTTCGTAAATCAGATCATTGCTAAACTTACAGAACAAACAGAACCCTACGTTTTGGAACAAATAGCCGTCCCCAGCACAACAGATGACAAAAAAAACGAGGGCAAACCACTTTGGCCACGTTTAGGAAACTATCTCCAAGCAAGAAAAAAAGAGTTAAGAATCGGACATAATCGACGTGTTAGAAATGCTTACTTATCAATCCTGAAAAGAGAATTATTAGTGCATCTCAAAAGAAAAAAACAAGAGAGGACTATAACAGATAACTTGTTAGATTTTGCTTCCAACAGAAATCAATTCAACTCATCAGCACATAATGCAAGTAAACCGCTAGAAGGGACTCTATATAACTCAGTAATTAAACCTTTCTTTGAAGAACATTCAAATCTCTCAGTAATGTTTGTAGATATAGTAGCCAAAGCTGTCGAGACAGTCATTAAGTGTGAGCAACAAAAAAGGTATCTGACAGCCGCTGAGGCTCTAGAAACCGTAAGAAAACTGGGGCAAATATTAACTCAGGAAGATGGAGCTACTGATAATCAGCTAATAGATTCAGCACCAAAATCAGCGATAAAACAAGTCGATTTTACAGAAAGTGAGCAAGTGGCAAGTGGAGATCCAGAAAAACCATCAAAAGCCAGCGAAGAAATCTTAGAGCCAACCAGCGCTGACGAGGTGGGACTGAAGTTAAACTATTCAGTTTTTGTACAATTCGGTGAAGAGAAAAAAAAGTATGATCTAGGAAATAATCAGAAATGGCCAACACTAAGTGTAGATGCGCCCACATACTTGGGACCTAATCTTAGTATAATTATTAGTGATTTTCGGATACAAGGCCGCAATATCAAAGATCTAGAATTTTTCTTAGGTAACAAACTCACAACAGATTATTCTTTGTTTGTAAATGGCAAACAAGTTAGATATGAAGTCAGCGCAAATTCATTACCCTTTAGTGCTTTTCCAGGAGATGTTGTTACTCTTTGTGACCACGGTAGTGAAACTCAATCAACCTTTGTTTTGGGCTACAGGGGAGAGCTTGAACTGGTGAAAACCAACCAAGTTGCCAATCGCCAAACTTTTGAGTCTCCATCACTCAAGGATGAATCATTTCCGCCAGATTATCAAATTGTCGGCTATGTCATGACCGATAAATTAGTTGATCAATATCTTAAAACAAACATACCTAGAGTAAGTACAATGTGCTGGCATATCCCTGGTAAGTCGAAAGAATTTTGTGAAATTTATTACCAACCAACTTTACAAGGTTTCAGTAATTTAATCATTAATTCTGAAGATCTCGGTGGAGATTTAGAATATGCACTACTGGGTTATGATCAAGCAGCACCAAACAGCACAACTACCTTCAGAAAACCAAAAGCCGAAGATAAATCAACTGCAAGAGGTGAGAGTTATGAATCTGATGTAATAGTGTTGAGAATCAGGAGTCATCTAGTGGCTCACGATACTAGGACTGGGGTAACACACCACCTAAAAATCACAGACGCTGGACTGGTAGTAACTTGGTCAGAAAAGGCTATTTCCACTCTAGCTTCACAGTCAACTGGAGCAGACTATGATAGTAGGGAAACAATTGACAGAGAGAAAATGTCACCCCCCATCGCTAGTGAAGTAGGAATAGCTCCTAAACTCAATCCTGAATTTAGCGGTGATGGTCATCGTTACTTAACATATCAGCTAGAAGGCGATTTATTCTGGCCAAATGATAATTCGGCGAGTTTAACAATCCATTTATTCGAAAGGGAAAAACAAGCAACTTCCCAAGAATTTATTTTCTTGCTTAAACAGATCAGAGCATCAGATACTGACGTCTATATTAACGGCCAAATGAATTCATCCGAATTCACAAGACAGTCGGACAGAATAGTAGTGACATTAGACAAAGGAGATACTCTAACCCTTGTGAATAGGTCTAACTTTAATAGACAGTTAACTTTTGTATATAGTTATTCTGGTCAACTTGAGTTGGTACGTAAAGAGCAAACAAGATATAGCACAGATAATCAATCTAATACAACTACCGGTGAGTCAAGCGAGGAGTCCATACCGGCAGACAAGCGAGTCATTGGTTACTTCTTAAGTGCAGAAACACTGTCCAGAGCTAGATCAATCGGAGAAATTCCTTACCGTAAGGTCATAAGCTGGCTAGACCATGATGCTAATGAACTGATCTGCAGATTTAGTTATGCTCCTGGATTAAGAGATAGAAGCAACAAAATGACGGTCGATTTATCTAGTTTAAGAGCTGATTGCAAATATGCTCTTTTGCCATACGACCAATATAGCTGGCAAAACAATGACAAGTTATTTAGTTTAAACGAAATGAATATATTAGAGTTAGAAAATCATTGTCATCTTGTTGCTATTAACGAAAAAACAGGAGTTACTCATCACTTGAAAGTAGATGAGAATGGTTTGATTATCACTTATAGTCAAACTTCTAGAATGGATCAACTATCAGTAGCCGAGAGTTTGGGATACCCAATAGATTATACCGAAATTGCTGAAATGCCTGACAACAAAGTTAACAAACTTAAATTGCAATTTGACTTGATGATAGATGGACTTTCACGTAGATACGGAGCAACTGAAATAGTTATTACTATTCTTGAGCTTAGAAACAATACAGCAATAAAATTCGAGAGCGCTTATTTTTCTTTAAACAGTAACTTTCCAAAAATCAACGGCAGAGTACTCTCTCCGAATGAAGTGAACGACGGAGTTAATTTAAATCCCGGAGATGTGGTGACTGTTCTGAATTATTATGGACATAATTACTCCACTTTTTTATTTGACTCCACCCGCAAACTCCGTTTGCTCTTCTCCAACCAGTTTCAAGATACTGGATCATACTCCACAATTGCCCCAATTGGGGAGATAAATGTTGCTACTCAATCGCAAAATACAGAAAAAATCCCTCCCGATAGTTATGAAATCATTGGCTATGCTGGAATGAGCAAAAAAACCATCACTTGGGATGATATTGGGGTGCTAGAAATGACAACCGATGACGATGGGCAGACAAAAATAACCTACAAATCCAACTCAGAAACTTCAGAATTAAACTGGAAACAACTTCAACCCAACAATTATCTATCTAAAACAATTGGGTCTATAGTACACTGGCTAGCATATCTACCAAATGGTCTGATTGTAACTTACAGAAAAGACAGTGGTGGAAAATTGATACCAGTTACAAATTGGCGACCAGTTCCAGTTGCCAATGAACAAAATGATCTATTAACTCCGGGCGATCAACAACCACCCGATGTTCCAGCCAAACCGCACATTGAACATCAACCCAGACTACAACCTGGTGGCGAGATAAAGAAAATTGTTACAATTGAAAAACCAGATGAAGCGACAATAGGTTTTCCACTTCAACTTGAAACTAGATTGGATGATGGGGGTCTTTCAACTTCAACTAGATCTGTCAGACTGATGGATGGCCAAAGGTTATTTTATAACCATAACCCAGACTTGGCTCATCGAGGACCAAGTGTAGACGTTTCAATCACATCCAATCGTGAATATCGAACTCAGTCTATCTACTTAACTTGTGACTCTATAGAAGCCAGTAATCAACTTTTGGTCGTTATCAATGGGTTAGCACGTGATAATCAACCAGTGTACAAATATCATTTAGGAACCGCCACAACCAAATTTCCAATACAACCCGGCGATATTATAACCATTCAAAATAAGAATAGTCGGTTTTCAACCACCTACTTGTTTACATTTGACTTGCAGTTGGAACTTATTTCAGCAACAGACATTTCAACTCAAACTCTCTTTGAAGCAAGCCAGTTAGATACCATTCCACTTCCTTACAAGATAGTCGGTTATCTCAACTCTTCCGAAAGGAATCAGCATCCAGGCCATGGTATTGGGCAACCTCTATTCTATTGGTCCGATAACAGATACCTAATCCCAACACGAGCTGCTAACGAATGGTATTTAAAGTTTAATTCCAATCTGCAATTTAGAAGTATTTATAAAGAAATACCTAATGAAACACCTTTTTTAATCAACTCTTCTACTCCTATTCTTCCAGGTGATCATTTAACCTTCACTGGCCAATCAGCACAACTTGGAAAACAGAAAGTATATCACTTAAAATTTCTTGAGTGTGGTTTAGTGGTAACTTATGAAACACTTAATTAACCTTGATATTGTAAGACTTATTGCCATTTTAGGCGCCTTATTTATCCATCTAACCTACCCAATTTACGCCAGACCTGATTTTTTTGGCGGTAGCACTTGGTGGTTGGTCACTATCATCAGCGCATTTTCCAGAATTTCGATCCCTTTATTTATCATGCTCAGTGGCTACTTGCTGATTCCCAAAACAGAAAGCTGGTCAAAAACCAGTCGGCGTTTAATACAAAGGTTAATCATTCCATTCGCCTTTTGGTTTGGCTTTTACTTACTCTGGGATCGGTTATTTTTTCACCGATCCAACTCCTTACTGGAAATATTAACTTTGCTCTACCAATCAAATACCTATCACCTCTATTTTTTACTAATCTTAATTGGTCTTTACTTCTTACTACCGGTTTTTCGCCTGATATTCATTCATCTTGAAAACCAATATCTTCGCATTTTACTTGCAATAAGTTTTTTGGCTGGCATTTTAATGTACTTTGTCCCCTACGGACTGATCAGAGACCAAGCGCAATTTAATCTGTTTACCGCTTGGGTGCCATATTTGGGCTATTTTTTGTTTGGCGGTTTTTTGGCCAGCAAAAAACCGCCCACTCCCAAATACCTTAGTCTTATCGTAGTCGCCTCCTTCCTCTCCACCATCGCCCTCAGCGCTTACGTCGTCGGTCACCGCGCCACCACTACCGCTTGGCTTTGGCGGAGTCACGGAGTAGCGTTCGTGGATGAATATTTAAGTCCACAAATTATCCTGTTCGCCATCAGTTTTTTTTGGTTGGTAACTGCTTTTTCCTTCGGCCATCGATTTTTTAAACACCAACTAGTTGTCAAACTACTGCGTCAACTAGCCAGAGCCAGCTTTGGCGCCTATCTACTCCACGTCTTTGTTTTGAACTTACTCGATCATCGATTTGGTTTAGCCCTCGATGCCTATCCAGGTAGTTTAATCGAGTATTTTATCCTCAGATCAACTCTCTGCTTAATTCTTTCTTTTGGACTAGCTTGGATCTTAATCCAAATTCCGGGAATCAAAAAATTATTCGGTGAAAATTAAGTTTACTGACAAAAAACAGCCGGGTTCTCCATGGTACCTTGGGAACAACCCACGATTGGTTGATCCGAGGCTTGGCACCGACCATGACCAGAAACTTGCTTACCATAAAAACCGTCCGTTTCTACCACAGTCTCATCAGTGACCAAACAATCACCTTCGCATTCATTAGAGCTAATACATTCTTTGTCTGCATCGATATACCGGTGAACACAATAATACTGACCCATAGCCTGCCCAGTTTTTTTCACAGCAACATAATCATTGCCCAACTCTTGGCAACTTAAATGAGCAATGGGATCATAGCCAAATTGTTTGAAACCCAAAAAGGTGAGGCCTACGATCGCCAGAACAACCACTAATAGGTAAAACCATCCAGACATAACAGCACCCCTTAGCCCCCCATTATCAATAGGTGGTAAATTTATTATAGATGATAAAGTGAGTGCTGTGTAATCTTCTCCCGCCCGTCAAGTTGAGCGGCAAAAAATAGCATTTTCGATGTCTCTACAAAATCTTTCCAAATGTACTGCAAATCATCCACTAGTTCATACCCTGAATTCAACACTTGATCAGCTGGTAACCACAATAATTTTCCCTCTGAATTTTCTAATCCCATCGGCACGGTTTTTGAATCGACTGCGATCGAAAAAAAACACATCAGCCAGTCATGTTGGTAACCTCCAGACAGATTAACTATCGCCCTCAACTGACAATTTTGTGAAGTAACCAAGTAACCTGTTTCCTCAGCGGTTTCACGAAGAGCACACGCCAAAAAAGTTTCCCCTGGCTCAACCTTGCCACCCACCCCGTTTAATCTGCCAAAATCAACACTATTGCCTTTTTTTGTTCGATGAATAAATAAGTAATCGTTGCCACAATGAATAAAGTTGGTGGTGGAGAGAATTGTTTTTCTCTCTGTCTTGGTTTCTATCACAGCTAGATCATAGTATACTTACCTCTATGAAAATAACCAAGGCTCTAATCACAGCGGCGGGATTTGGCACTCGCTTCTTACCAATCACCAAAACTATTCAAAAAGAAATGTTGCCATTGCTCGACAGGCCTATCATTGACTACGTGGTGGACGATCTGATTGCCGCAGGCGTGACTGATATTATTTTTGTTATCGCCGAGCACAACATTCAACTCATCCACTACTATCGTGAAAATCAAAGGCTTCGGCGCTATCTAGAAGCTCGTCATAAAGTCGCTTTATATGACCACGTTGCCCCCCTGCATCAAAAAGCCAATTTTCACTTTATCAAACAAAGTGATGCCGAACAATACGGCACCGCCGTACCCCTGAAGCTAGCTCAAACGATGCTGGAAAAAGAAGAGGCGTTTTTTGTGTTTATGGGCGACGACCTACTTTACAATACCGATGGTAAATCCGAATCGGCTACCATGTTGAGCCTGATGGAAAAGACTCAGGCGGTTGCGGTGGCTACTTGTGTGGAAAAACCCAGTGATCAACTTTCTCGCTATGGTGTGGTCAAACCCAAGGGGCAATTACCCAACCTCTTGCTTGACTCGATTGTAGAAAAGCCTCAACCTGGGAGTGAACCTTCCAACCTAGTTAATATTAGTAAATATATTTTTACCCCCCAGATATTTGAAATTCTCGCTCACCAACAGCTGGATGACAATTCTGGCGAGCTGTACATTACCGATACAATCACCCAGCTCGCCCAAACTCAACCAGTGGCGATTCACATTCCGACTGGTGAATATTTAGACGGCGGTAATCCACTTGAGTGGCTAAAGGCCAATATCACGGTGGCACTGAATCAACCAGCGTTAGCTGAAAAGCTCAAACCATTTTTGAATGAAAAACTAACTCATTGATGATATTCTTGGCGGTACACTTCCAAAGTAGTCACAAATACCACTAAGATTAGTGGTCCATAGATCAGCCCAAAAAAACCAAAAGCTTGTAAACCGCCCAAAACCGCCACCATCATCAGGGCTGGGTGAACATTGGCTACTTTGGAAACCACCATAGAACGCACAACGTTATCAATAGTACCAACAACAAAAAATTGCCAACACATGATCAATATACCAAGAATTGGGTGACCAGTAAGTAAATATACTAGACCAATTGGTACGAGGATAAAGCCAGTACCAAGAACTGGTATCATCGAAAAGATCATCATTAGAAAAGCAAACAAGACCCAAGCTGGCACGCCAATCACTGCAAGAAGCAAGCCTCCCACCAAGCCTTGGAGAATTGCGATGAGAAATGTGCCCTTAATCACGTCTAACAACATAGCGTAGGCTCGAGAAAAATATTGATGAGTGGCATCACTACTGAGCGGGCTAATTCTATAGATGTACTTTTTTAGGTCTGGTAAGTTGGGCAAAATAAAGTAAACCAATAACAACAGTAAGATAAAATTGATCATAAAAGCAATGGAAAAATTGCCAATTTGCCAAAAAGAACCCAAGAACCAGTCGCTGACTGGTTGAATATTTTGGATGACCAATTGCACCAATTGCTCAGAGGTAACCTGGAGTTCTTGTGCCAGGGGAAAAACTTTTAAACTAGCATTGATTTGTGTCACTACTTGGTCGAGTGTATCTGGCCCCAGTTGGCTTCTCAGATTGGTAATTACAGTGATAGTTTGATAGGCAAGTGACTGAGCAAAGATTAGACCAGGTATCACCATCAGTAAAATACTCAAAACAATCGTGGTAAACGTTGAGAGCGAGCGTCGGTAACCTAATAATTTACTAATTCTTTGGTACAAAGGCCAAATAATAATCGAGTAAATGAGACTAAAAAATACCAGACTTAGATAAGGCCTGAGCACTAAAAAAGATAAGATGCTAATCAAGCCAAACAAGACAAAAAAGATACCAATTTGATAGGCGGAATGGTGGTGCTTTTCACTCATATAACCTTTAGTATAACGTATAATTTAAGATTGACTCAATGACATTTTTGCCTACCCAAGGTATGATACTTAACGATGAATAAACTTACTTCACTCTCCGTCTTTTTTCCCGCTTTCAATGAGGAAGAAAATATCTCTCACTTGGTTGAGCAAGCCTTAAAGTATATTCCCACGTTTGCAGATAAATACGAATTAATTGTCGTTGATGATGGGAGCGAAGATAACACGAAGGCGATCGCCCAATCTCTGGCCGAAAATAACAAGCACATTCGAGTAATTTCGCACCCAGAAAATCTGGGTTACGGAGCGGCCTTAAAAACTGGATTCAAAGAAGCTAAGTATGATTGGGTATTTTTCACCGATGCCGACTTACAATTTAATTTGGCGGAGCTAAAAGATTTATTGGCTTATACAGACACTTTCAAAGCCATCATCGGGTTTAGAACGGCGCGCGCGGAAGGTTTCGGCCGAGCGCGCAATGCATATATGTTTAAACTTTTCATTAACCTGCTGTTCAGAGTCCACGTTAAAGATATCGATTGTGCTTTCAAACTGTTTCAAACCGATTTACTCAAATCCATCAAGCTAGAATCTAACGGCGCCTTCATATCGGCAGAACTTCTCTACAAGTTGAAAAAAAACCATGTGAAATTCAAACAACTGCCAGTCACTCACTATCCTCGCCTAAGGGGTAATCCCACGGGGGCAAACTTCAAAGTGATTTTCAAAGCTGGCTGGGATGCTTTATCGTTGTATTTTTCTATCAAACTCGGTAGATTAGTCAATCATCAGTGGTAGAATTTGTTAGCCTGCAAAAAAAACAGTTGATTATGACAAAACGTTTGTTTTTTTTGTTTAATCGTTGGTTTGCTCTCTGGTTATGCCGGCCAAACTGGCAAAAGTTTTTCCGCCATGGGCACAAATTGATGTTGCGTGGCTTGGGCATAAACAATGCGGATGGCGACGATGTGACGGGAGAAGACTGGCTACTGTCACGTCTAAAAAAGACTGGGATCAAAACGGTGGTCGATGTCGGGGCAAATGTAAGCGTTTATGGCTTCAGTGAATTGCCGGAACAAGTCCAGTTTTTAGCCTTTGAGCCCAACCCAGAAACATTTGCCCAACTTCAACAAAAAAACTATCCCAAACGAGTTAAGCTTTTTTCGTTGGCGGTTGGTGACAAAAATAAACTAGTTAAACTTTACGACTTCGCCGACGACGCTGACCTCAAATCCTCCCAACCAACCGCCACTCTCGCCAGTATCAACCGCCAGGTGATAGAAGAATTTCACCACCAAAAAGCCAAAGCTTATTCCGTAAAACAAGTAACGTTAGATAAATTTATTGCAACACAAAAAGTTAACAAAATTGATTTACTGAAAATTGATGTCGAAGGTTACGAACTAACGGTACTCAAAGGTGCCAAGCAACTGATTGCCGAACATAAGATAGAGCTAATTCAATTTGAATTTAACGAAATGCATCTTTATCACCGAGTCTTTTTCAAAGATTTTGTCGATCTGCTTCACGATTACACTTTCTATCGACTCAGTCCCAACGGCTTACTACCACTGCCTACTTATCGGCCGCTAACTCACGAAATTTTTGCCTTTCAAAATATTTTAGCCATTTCACACAAACATTTTGACAAATGGTTGCTTGTCTTCCGCACAGCAGATAGTTAGATTTCACCCTCCATTCTTTTGTATTTTCTTTTGTATTTCTACTAGAAAGGAATCAGCAATGTTAGCTGGAATTTCACTCGGGGCACTTATTTTGATTATTATCATTGGAATTATTAAACCCAAAGTCAACCTTGGGTTGCTGGCTATCGGTTGTGCATATGCAATTGGTGTCTGGCTGATGGGGATGAAAGAAAAAGAGTTAGCCGGCTTGTTCCCTGCATCATTATTTTTAATGCTCACGTCGATGACCTACTTATTTGCACTGGCAAATGAAAACAGCACTTTACAACAACTAACTGACAGAATGGTGCGTTTAGTCCACGGCAAACCAATTCTTTTACCACTCATATTCTTTGGCATGAGTTTCAGCTTATCTGCGGCAGGACCAGGTAATATTGCCGCAGTGGCTTTACTTGCTCCGGTAGGCATGGTAATGGCTTATCAAACAAAACAGAGCATGCTACTGATGGCGATTATGATCTGTACCGGAGCAAATTCTGGAGCCTTCTCTCCCATAGCTCCCACCGGAGTAATTACAGCAGGAATTTTGCACCAAATAAATATGAATCAACCAAGTCTTCCTTGGATTATTTTTGCTACTTCCGCTGCAATTCAATCAATAACAGCATTTTTCGCATTTTTTTTCTTTTCTTTCATCCAGAAATCTAAATCATCTGATTCGATTATAATCGCTGTACCAGAAAGCAAACAAAAACTCACTCCCCTAACAAACAATCAAAAACTTACTCTCGTTTGTTTAAGTTTTTTATTGCTCTCAATTATATTCTTGAAGATTCCACTCGTATTAGCCGCCTGTCTGGCATTTATACCAATAGTTCTATTAAATCTTGCAGATAGTGAGGCAGCAATAAAGAAAATGCCCTGGGATGCAATTTTACTTGTAACTGGTGTCTGTTTACTCGTTTGTTTATTAGAAAAAAGTGGCGGTATCGCACTTGCTACTTCTCTGTTGGTTTCAATTTCAAAAATTTCTTACATTAACGCGATACTTGCTCTGATTACGGGAATTATTTCAGCGTACAGCAGTTCATCTGGTGTAGTTTTACCTGCGTTCTTGCCTCTAGTCCCCAAATTAATCGAGCAATTGGGAGGTGGCGATAGTTTCCGTATGGCAATCGCTATTGCCGTTGGTTCACATATGGTCGATGTAAGCCCACTTTCAACCTTAGGCGCTATTTGTATTTCAAGCGTGCCTGCTATTGGTGCGGTGAGAAATCGCTTGTTCCGTCAATTAATGATCTGGGGGCTTTCAATGTCGGTGGTCGGCGCGTTTTTATCATATGTAGTGCTTGATTTAACATATTGAAATTCGTTGACTAGGCGTTCGTTGGCACTCTTGGTACAATACAGTGAGTTTAAATGAAGGAAGCGTCGCATAGTGGTTAATTGCACTGGTCTTGAAAACCAGACCCGCAAGGGTTCGTGGGTTCGAATCCCACCGCTTCCGCGAGGATCCGCCTGTGGCGGAGACGAGCGAGAAAGGTGGGATGAGAAGTCAGGCAAGCGAATGAAATGAGCCTGCCTATGCTGGGAGCAGAAGCGAGCAGTAAATCCCACCGCTTCCGCCACCCTTCGTTAAACTCAGGGTGACAAAAGCGGGTGGCTCAGAATGACATCAGCGGGTACGCCCATTGTCATGCTGGTGTCACACTGAGCTTGTCGAAGTGGGACGAAGCGGACAATGCTTAGGGTGACATCACACTTCGACAGGCTCAGTGTGACATTGCTTAGGGTGACATCACACTTCGACAGGCTCAGTGTGACATTGCTCAGAGTGACTTAAGTGAAGGAAAAATAACGATGAACCGAATAATTCCAAACAAATTAAAATCAGGCGATGTGGTGAGAGTGATCGCCCCGGCCAGAAGCTTGGCGATGCCGTGGCTGGATAACCAGGAAATGAAAGATGTTGCCAACCAAAGATTTGCCGAGTTAGGCTTAAAATTAACTTTCGGCGAGAATGTTTATGAAAAAGATGACTTTGATTCATCTTCTATCGAAAGTCGCGTCTTTGATCTGCACGAAGCGTTTAAAGATCCCACAGTCAAGATGATTATTACCGTAGTTGGTGGCTTTAACACCAACCAACTTTTACGCTCTTTAGATTACGATCTAATCAGAAATAATCCAAAAATCATTTGTGGTTATTCAGATATTACCGCGCTCACAAATGCAATTTTTGCCAAAACTGGCTTGGTCACCTACTCGGGCCCTCACTACTTTTCTTTTGGTGACATAAGTGGTTTTGACTACACTTTGGAGTACTTTAAAAATGCACTTTTTAATGTCGACAAATACGCCATCAAACCTGCCCAAAAATGGAGTAATGACCTGTGGGTCGGTAAGCAGGATGAGAGAAAGTTTGAAGTGAATGAAGGGTACTGGCTGATTAACGAAGGTGAATGCACCGGTACAATTATTGGTGGCAATCAATGTACTTTGAATTTATTGCAGGGGACTGAGTACATGCCTAGTTTAGAAGATAGCGTTCTGTTTTTGGAAGACGATTACGAAGCTCACGCCGCCACTTTCGACAGAGACCTGCAATCACTCATCCACCAACCGGGATTTTCAGCTGTGAGGGGACTTGTAATTGGGAGATTTCAACCGGAATCGGGTATGACTAGAAATCTGCTAGAGCAAATCATTAGCTCAAAAAAGGAACTGAAACATTTGCCCGTCATTGCCAACGCCGATTTTGGCCACACCACGCCACAAATCACTTTCCCCATCGGTGGCACAGCGAGTTTAAAAGCATCGGGTAAAAAGATTAATTTGGAAATATTAAACCACTGATTTATGGTGACAAAAACAATTCAGCAACATCAGAAACACAAGAAGTTTACGACGTTTTCAATAGTCATATCTCATATTTTTCATTTTTGAGGACATAACAATAGAATTCAAACCATACTTTCTTATCGCTGCTTCACGCGTCATCCTCGCAGAATAGCCACCCCCTAAAATTCGATCGTCAAAGGGTATTACAATAACCTCTTTTTGAGGAACAATACTATTCGTTACATCAACTTCAACATCGTTATAGCCTTGATTAAAAAACACCGGATCAACCGTCGTGGGTATCTTTAGCTCAGTAGTCATATAATGAGCAAAAATACCCGCCTCTAATACCCCAGAACTTGCAGCTGCAAATAGCACAACAATTTTCCCTTCAACTTCAGTCTTTTTTCTTAATTCCTGAACACTAATTCCATCAAGGAACGGATGAGCATCACGAAAAATAAAGTGTTCTCCCAGGTTGTCTGTTTGAGGAATACCACTTTCAAAGTATGACATTAGAAAGTTGTTAAAAGTATACATAACTTGTGCGTTACCATGCCGAGAATAGGAATCTTGCCAAACAACTCCTGCGGTATAATTTCTCATCCGCTCAATTATTCTAACTTGCAATCCTATCAATGTATTATTAGGATGGACTGAACCCCAAATCTTACACACTCTAATAGACACAGTCTGATACACTTCA
>CAZFRD010000023.1:0-18250 GCA_964521215.1 uncultured Pseudomonadales bacterium | reverse complement strand
ACCTGCGACTGTTAAAGAGCGTGTCACGTCAAAGCAACACATCCCCATTGGGACAGTCATTGTAGCAAAATATTGTCTTTTTCTCAAGCGTTTAGTGTGTACTTGACAAATACTCTCTATATTGTTTATATTAGTGCTAGATAATACCCATAAGAGGGAACTACAAGCATATGAAACAAACTATTTTGACCACAAAACAAAGTGAACTACTAGAGGGATTGATTGTTAAATATGGTCAGATTGTCACCTCAGAGCAGATTTATCAGGAAGCTGATGGAGAAGATAATCGGCAAACCAAAAAACTAGTCACTAAGCTTGTGAGTAATGGCTGGTTAATTCGTATTAAACGTGGACTCTATGCCATTTCAGATTTTAGTAATCGAGGATTCTTATCACTTTCACCCTTTTTAATTGCTAATCTGTTGGTTAAAAATTCGTATGTATCATTTGAATCAGCCTTAACGTACTATGGCATGTTTGATCAGCTAACAAGCAAAACAACCTCAATTGCCAACAGTCGCTATAAAACCGTGCAGTTGGGGAGTACTGAATTTAGTTTTATACATGTTAAAGATCAGTTCTTCTTTGGCTGGCATGAAGTGATCATTGAGGGCAAGGTAGCTCGAATTGCCACAGCCGAAAAGGCTATCATTGACATTGTCCATTTTCACAAAAGTCAGTATGCAATTGATGAAGTGATAGAAATACTACAAAGACATCGAAATGATTTTGATTTTGTAAAGCTATGCGAATACGTCAGCCAGATGTCGATCACTACCATTAAAATCTTTGGCTTTATACTCGACTTACTCAGAATTGATTCAAAAAGACTCTATGAAACTAGTAGCCACAAGTCTGGTACACACTGGATGCTTGTAGATAACAAAAAATTTAATGCCAAATGGAGATTGTACTACGATGAGTATTTTGACAAGTATCGGTTGGATTGAATCAACACATGATCACTCGCCAACAACTTGAAATCATCAACCGCAAGGGTCTCAAATATCCACTGCATATTGCTGAAAAAGACCACCTCTTAACCCTAGTGCTACAACTAATTGCTCATTCCAACCTGGGCAACAGACTGATTTTCAAGGGAGGAACGGCTGTGCATCATTGTTACCTAGATCAACACCGCTTTTCGGAGGACTTAGATTTTTCTACCAACCAAATGTCTGTTTCCTTGGAAGAAGTCCGTCAAGTTTTTAATAAGATTGAGTATCTGACTATCAAAAAAGAATACCTTTCTGACGCCACTATCAAAATCGAAAAACTTCAGTATGTTGGTCCATTAATTCAACCCAACTCTCTCAAAGTTGAGATCGATTATCTGCAAAATGTAATATTGCCCCCACAAGTCCTCCCATATCAGAATGTCTGGGGAGTAGAGTTCGTTGTTTCAGTCATGGATATCAGAGAAATTTGTGCTGAGAAAATTCGAGCCATGAGTGACCGTGCGCGGTACCGTGATTATTACGACCTCTACTTGATTCTCGAAACACACTCGATTGATATGACGGAAGTCGTCAGCTTAATACAACAAAAGGAAGTCAGACAACCCATCACCAAAACCAGCATAGAGCAAAACTGGAAAATCGTATTGTCACAAAAAGAAATGGGGCAGATTTATTACTCAAGAAAAGTATCAGACTCTGCACTTGAGGAAATGATACAGAGTTTACCGCTAACTAGAATTGTTTAGAATGAGTATCAACTGCAGAATCAGAAAATTTGACAAGAACCGACTAACTTGCTTGACGGGCAACAGTCAAACCGATCACTATTTTGCATCCATTCGCTTTGAGTACTCGGGCGCATTCATTGAGGGTTGAACCAGTCGTGAAGACATCGTCGACTAAGAGCACTGTGTTCGGAGGTGGTGAAGTCAAACTTGGGTTGTAAGCAAAATGGTTAGTAACATGCTTGAGTCGTTCTTCTTTTGATTGGATTGAGGCTTGATGCGAACCATGAACTTTTCTGATGAGTAAATCTTGGTAGGGTGAGTCTATCAACGCTGCTAAAGTTTGAGCAATCACTTGAGCTTGGTTGAAACCTCTCCCTTTGAGTCTTTTGGGATGAATGGGCACGCATGTAATGCAATCGACTGGGGGGATGATAGTAGTTTGGTAGAGGAGCCGGCCGCAGAGGCGGCCGGCCTCAATCACCGATTGGTACTTGAGAGACTTGAGCAAGGCTTTGATAGCGCCGCCGTAACGGCAGGCGCTAATTACCTGGTCCAAATATAATGGGGCGAGCTGTGGCGGTGGTTGATCATATAAAAAATCAACAGTTTCGTAGCACTTATCACACAACAGCTCGCTCCACTGTTCGCACTGTACACAAAACGGCGGCGCCAATACAAAAAAAAGAATCTTGAAGAAAAAATTTATCAATTGCACAAACAAATAGTATAAAGATCCAGACCGTACTTAACTGTAGAGTGAATGAAAGTTCCGTATCTTACTATTTAGTTAGAGTTCTGAGTTGATCGTAGTAAGTTGTTGGCAGATTTTCTTGAGCCATCTCCAGTATTTTTGCACTCGCACTAGCGTTGTTTAATTCAGTTGCAAGTTGCAAGGCTTTGGGATAAGAAAATGTAAAAGTGGGATCAATTTCTAGAGCTTTAAGAAAGTATTGTAATGCTTCAGCTTGTTGATTCTGAGTTTCAAGTAGGTTGCCGATATTATGGTAAATTTGTGGGTAACTCGGAGAAACTTCTAGCGCCTTTTGATAATTCTCCAATGCAGAATTAATCGCACCTCGCTCGGCTTGAGCCATGGCGAGGTTATTGTATAGTCTCGCAGTTTGTGAAAAACGCAAGGTATATTCATAAAAACGAACATGATCGCTCCAAATATAATTTTGCCGGATTGTGACCACCACCAGAATTATTAAAATAAAACCTGGTAAATAAAGTTGCAGATCAGAAGATACTTGTTGTACTCGTTTCAGCATTTTTTGTTTTGAAAAGGAAATACTAACAAGTCTAAACAGCGCAGCGGTACTGATCAACAAGCCAATGATAGGCAGGTACAACCAGTGTTCATAAAATAAACCGTTGACTGGCAGGATGCCAGATACGGGGACTAAGCCGGCGAAAAACCAGAGTAAACCAAAGCTCAGCCACATGGTTTTTTGTTTTTTTACTTCCAGCCAACTCAACCAAATCATCAACATCGCAAGTATGAGCACAGATATCGTCCAGACATTCACAACAGCATGTATCACCGGTAACACATGGTCCATATGCAATGCATAAGGAAAAGCAAATGTGCCAAGATACCTTGGTAGGGCTCTGGTGAAAGTGAGTAACCTAACAGTCAAATTGGTGGCATACTGAGGATCGATGACGCTGTAGTCAAAATCTGGATCGAAGTTTAGTGAGGTTTGGCGCAGATAGGTATAAACCAATCCGAGAATAAGTAGAAAAATAATAGTGATGATAGCGGGAAGATATTTTGCAAACAAAACTTTGATGTTTTGTTGTTTTTGAAATAAATGGAACAACAGTACCAAACCATAAAGACCTAAACCAGCTAAAGCCAATTCTTTCGATAATACTGCCAAGATCAGCGATACGGCGCTTGTGAGTAGTATTAATGTTTGAGAAAAATTTATCTTCAAGTCGTAGAGAGAAAAATGAAGCTTTGTTTTTTGCAAGCTGAGCCAAAAACAATTAAGACCAAAAAGCAAAAATATAGCCGAAAGCGAGTCGCCACGGGAACTGATGTAGGTGACAGCTTCTGTTTGCACTGGATGGAGTAAAAAGAAAGCTGTGATCCAAAATCGCCAGCGTTGAGAAACCTTCAGATTTGAGAGTAACCAAAAAAGCAGCAGACCAGCGGTTAAGTGCAGTGAAAGGTTGGTGAAATGAAAACCGATGGGGTTGTTGCCCCACCAACCAGCGTCGATGGCGAAGCTGAAACTAGTGAGCGGGCGGTAATAATTGCTCAAAATGCCAGCGCCTGCCGTAGTACTTTCGGAAAACATTTGTGCTAGGTTGAAACTTTGAATTGTTCTATTGTCTGTGACAAATTGCTGATCGTCCCAAATAAAAGGACTGCTAATGAAGGGAACGTAACAAAGTAAAATGAGACAGATTAACAGAATTAGTTGGTGGCGAAGGCTCATGACAGCATCAAGTATAACAGGACATTGTGGTCGCACCAGGACTCGAACCTGGGACCTCACGAATGTGAATCGTGCGCTCTAACCAACTGAGCTATGCGACCAATCATACTTAAGATAGAAATTAATTATATCATTCAACTAAATTAAAACTGCGAAGGATACTTGCTACATCCTCAGCACTTTTACTTTGAAATAATTCTATTCTCACTTGTTTGGCTTCTGGAAAACCTCGTATGTACCAACCCAAATGCTTTCGCATAGGTGAGAAAAAATACTTGGGGTGATGCTGGTAGGTGTCTTCATAAAGTTGGGCATGTTCGAGCGCAATTTCCGCCAATGAAATTTTATTTGCTTGATCAAATTCTGGTAGAAAAACATAGGGATTACCAAAACTGGCTCGGCCAATCAGTACACCATCAACATGATAAGTCGATAGGTGTTCGATCGCCGAGCTATAAGATTCAACGTCGCCGTTTCCAATTACTAGAGTATCTGTTTGGTGAATTAGTTCTGCCGCTTGGGCGATGAGTTCCCAACTGGCACTACCCGAGTAACCCTGACGCAGAGTTCGCCCATGAATTGTAATTACATCGGGACTTACTTCCAAGAGAGAGGGGATCCACTCATTAATTACTGGCGAGTCATAGCCGACCCGAGTTTTAATGCTGATGGGAATGAACCTTGCTCTTGATTGAAAGGCCGTTGGTAAATTCAGATGGCGATTTTGCACTTCAAGCAAAATCGCAGGATCAACAGATTTATCGGTGAATAAATCATAACCCTGTTGCCAATCGGCAACCGCCTCTTTGACAGAGCGAATAATTGTTTGGGCTAGTTCCGGAGTTTTGATGAGGGCTGCCCCGGCACCGCCCAGTTGGACACTTTTGGCGGGGCAGCCCATATTGATATCAATACCATCAAAACCAAGCGCACATAACAACAGCGCAGTTTGATAAAAAAAATTGGGTGTAGTGCCGTAAATTTGAGCCACGATTGGTCTTTGCATCTCATCGTAGTGAAAGTCGTCAAGCAGCTTTCTGGCACCATGGCCCAGACCTTCAACACTGGTAAACTCCGTAAACATCACGCTGGGATGACCGTATTTTTTCGTAATTACTCGGAAAGGATAATCGGTCACTCCGTCCATCGGTGCTAGACCGATAATTGGATTAGCTAATTGGTACCAAAACGATGCTTGTTTCACTCAGGTATTATAGCGAGTTCTGCCAATAATGTTGTCCGAGCCTCCGCCATGATAGATAGTTGGTACCAGTCAAGTAGTTTGCTGAGATAATTTTTATAAATTGATGTTAATGCTGACTCGTGCATTGCTTGCTCCACCGTATGATCAAGCCACCACCAAGCTAGAGGATTGGCAAAAGCTTGGTTGTTAAATTGCTTTTCCAGTAATTGGCGAAAAGCCGAGAATGAACTGACACGACTTATCAAGCTGGGCTGTTGGGTAAAGTACTCAAGCTGGTAGTCTTGAGTTATTCCCAAGTTGGGCTGGGAAATATCGTGTTGAGTTACCTCACCATTGCTATCGTAGGTAAACACGGTAAATGTGAGTGGGTCAGGATTTGTTGAATTAACTTCAAACAGATATTGACTATTAGCAGGTTTGGCGATGGATAGAGTGCGAATTGAAGCATTAAATTCCACTGTTTCTTCTTGAGTAAAAGCGGTGAGCTGTTCATCAATTTCGATCGGTACTATTGATGCTGGTTCAACCAAAGTAATGTTCGTATCTTGGTTAAAAACAATTAAGATGTAGCTCAAATCAGTAAAACTGGGGTAGAACATACGGAAGCTCAAAGGATCCACCTGGTGCTGACTTAAAGTTGTATAGGTATAAGCCGGGTCTTTGATCATGAGGTCACTTTGGTCTGGAGTAATTCCATCGGCGACCAAAAAATGACCTGGAATTTGCACCATTACTGGTCTTTGTTGTGTCACTTCTGTAATCGCAGTTGTCAGACCAGTGTTGGTGCTCCAATTAGCACGACCATATTCTAGCGCTGGAGTACCGAATAAAGTGCTCAGCTGTTTTGACAAACGAGTGGCAGCTAAAAAATTGACTAAGCCTTCTCCAAGATATCCATCTGGTTGTAGCTTGAGCCAGTCATTGAGTGAGGCAGGAGTAAGGGCTGTGCCATCCGTCATCTTTGTAAGACCGTGAAACTGCATAATCATTGCAAGTGAAGTTAGGGCACAGCCCCAGTTCTGAATTGTAGTACGATTAGACCATTGGCTCGCATGGTCATATTCAAGTTGACCCCAAATAGGATCGCTTTGTTTCAGGCTTGGCACAGAAGCCACCAAATCATTGGTGTCCAGAAGAAAAACTTGCAAATTATCAAACCGAGTCACGCTCCGCCTCAGAGCTCCCACGCCAGCTTCTAAACCAATAGTCATAGTTTGGTGTTCAATCAGCGGTAATTCGTCTGTGACTGAAAGTAACTGATTACCGTCAATTTTCAACTGAATTTTGGATGCTGCAAAGACAACTTCGAGGTGATAAGTACGATTAATGGCAAAAGGAAAGGTAGTGACGGAACTTGGTAGTTCGTAAGAGACACCATTGACCACCTTCTGGAGCCGAACCTCATTATTAGTCACTTTTATGTCATACCAGTTATTTTCATTTACCCACAGAAATAGCAAATTTCTGTCCATATTGACCGACTCCAAAAAGGTAACATCGATGGCAAAAAGATAATGTTCATTATCTGGTAAAGTAAATTCATTGGGTACAATTTCCATGACACACGGTTTACTGTCTATGACGATTTGGGCTGTTCCATCCACTATTTGCCATTGAGCTGGTTGAGTTAAGTTCATGCAGACTCTGAGTGGGTACTGCCACTGCCGGTTTCTGACTTCATGCCAATTGTCAAACGTCTGACTTGCATCAAATGTCTCACTGAAGATCAATGTTTTGGCTGTAACCACTTGGGGATGAACCGCTATAATAGAGCTAGATATTATCAATGACAAAAGTAGTTTAAGTTTCATGTTAAATTCAATTAACCGCTTCTACGACCGATACCATTTAAAAAATGAGCGCTACTCAAAAATTATTACTCGCAATAATTTCACCTATTGGTATATCCTGAAAACCTTGCATCAACCGTTACTAAAAAAACTGAAGAGTTTTTCAGTGTTAGATGTTGGTTGCGGAGTGGGTACTCTGGCACTCTACTTAGCTCAAATCTGCAAATCGGTGGTTGGTATCGATGTATCGGAGCGAGCAGTCGATATAGCCAATCAGGCCAAATTACTAACTGGAAGTAAAAACGTTGAGTTTAGTCAGACAAAACTTAAACAATTTGCTCGCCAATTTGATCTCATCCTTTGCACCGAGGTAGTTGAACATGTACCCAATCCTACTCAACTAATCAAATTAATCTTCACCAATTTACGACCCAAAGGTTGGTTGTTACTGACTACTCCCAATCGCGACAATTGGCTAACTCGGTTTGGATACTATCGGAAGTTCGATCAGGAAGTTGGACATTTACGTCGATATTCAGTCGCAGAAATTTCTAATTTACTCAACGCGCAGGGATTTAGTCTGCAACAAGTTACGACGGTTGAAGGTCCAATCAGATCACTGCTGTTTACTTCAAAACTGGGAATTTTGATTAAAATGATCAAAGGTCCACTCGTGCCATTATTTCACAAATTTGATGAGATGCTGGGAAAAATATTTGGTTACAGTGATATTGTGATATTGGCTCAGAAACTATAACGATGAAAATTTTTTTTATTTCACCTAAGTATTACCCATCAATTGGCGGTGTGGAAACTCATGTGCAAAAAGTGGCAGAGCAGTTATCTGCCAGAGGACATCAGCTAACTGTGGTGACCACGCAGAGTGCTTTGGCAGAACCGTTGGAAGAAAATACAAATTCAATTAAAATATTGAGACTGCCAAGACAATGTGATAGGCAAAAAAAATTAACTTGGCAGTGGCTTTGGTCAAAAAAAGAACTATTCTTTTCCACTGATGTGGTGCAGGCGCATGATGTTGGCTGGTGGATCTTGCCTATCTTGCCATTGATCTACCGCAAGTTATTTATCACCTTCCATGGTTGGGAAGGTCGTTGGCCAATTCGTTGGCAAGCTAAGTTACACCGTTGGTTTTTTGCCAAAGCTAGTCGTAAAACTGTTCATATTGGGGCGTGGATCCAAGAATTCTATTGGGACAAACCACATTTAACGCTCTATGGAGGAGTAGATCGCAGAAAGATTGCGAGACAAATAAACCAAAAAAAAACCAAACATAAAAAAATACTCAATATAGTCTTCATAGGAAGATTAGTCAAAGAAAACGATATTGCATTATATTGTCAATTCCTGGATCTATTACAGCATAAAAATCAAGCATTTAGAATTGTTTGGTTGGGCGAAGGTGCGAGCAGAAGCCAATGTGAGCAATATGGATTTGTCACGGGGATGATTGAGAAACCCGAATTTGTACTAAAAAAGGCCGATGTGGTTTTTGCCAGTTCTTATCTAAGTATTCTTTTGGCAAGGTCGTTGGGCAAACCAGTTTGGTCACTCTATTCCCACAAACTCAAACAGCGCTACTTGGAAACCTTACCTAACACGGCGGGTATGACAATCGCTGGCAATGCCAGTGACTTATATCACTCGGTCTATGATGAAGTAGTCAATAATTGGAGATCATCAGCCATCACGGCTCACTATTCACCAACATGGCCACCGACTTGGGAGGAGGTGGCATCAGCCTATGAAAAACTTTGGCAAAAATAAACCTATTAAAATTAACCTTGGTTGTGGCTCTGACTACCGGGAAGGTTGGGTTAATGTTGACGCGTTGGAATATTTTCAGCCAGATTTGGTTCATGATTTAACATCACCCTTACCTTTTCCCGATCAGAGCGTTACCTATATTTTAGCTCAAGATATTTTGGAACATTTTACTAAAGAAGATTTGCCTATTTTACTCAAAGAGATCGGCCGATTAGTGCAAAAGAATGGTCAGGTGGAAATTAGAGTTCCCAGTGTCTCCGCCATCTATTCACGCTTAGCGGCGTTCCCAGAAGCAAGAAATCAGTTTTTGTATGGTACCACCGAACACACGGGTATATTTGGGGTACACAAAGTAGGGTTAACACCTGAATACTTGACTCACTTATTTATTAGTCAGGGATTTTCTGTCACGCAATGGACTGTGTGTGACACAAATTATCACGCAATATTTACAAAAACCAATCGTAAAATTTCTTTACAATCAGTGGCTATCTTGGCTCACACCTTTGGTTTGGGCGGAGCGGAGCAGTTTATCACTCAGTTAGCTGAGTATTTTAAACAACAAGATATTGACGTTGAAGTTTGGACTAATTACCAACCGTGGATCCAGTTATTGAAGAGTAAAAACATCTCAACTAAAAAAGTGCCTGTGGCGATTGACGTGGTTGGCGATTGGAAAGGTTTACTAAAAGCTTTACTTTTATTGCCCTTGGTTTTCTTAACTGATGGCTGGGTGGTTTGGCAAATGAGAAAAAATACTGCAATCTTGTTAGCTGGATTTTCCCAAAAACCGACGGTTTCGTGGTGGGCGGCGCTCTGGCGCCGCCCGCTTGTTTGGATTGAGTTTGGCCCGCTGGAATCTGTACTGAGTAAGTTTCATCAACTACCCAAGCTGTGGTATTACCTAGCAAAAAGCTTGCCCCAACTAGTAGTTGTACCTTCTAGCCATACGTTTCAGCATCTGATTAGTGGAGCCAAAATAGACTTAGCGAAACTGCGCAAAGTTCCTTGCGCCGTCAGACTGGAAAATCAGAAAGCAAAAACTATTACTTCGATTAATAACCGAGTGGTTTGTGTTTCTCGTTTGGAACCAGGCAAAGGTCAGGACCGTTTAATTACTGCTTTTAAAATTGTAGTGAAAAGAATTCCGACTGCCGAACTTCGAATTGTGGGCGAAGGAGGGTTTTCAACCGAATTAAGCACTTTGATTAAAAAACACCAATTAGAAAAGCGAGTGCTATTAGTTGGTAGAGTCGCTGATGTTGCTACAGAAATGCAACAAGCGAGTATCTGTGTTTTGCCTTCAACTTGGCCACTTGAAGGATTTGGGCTGACCTTGATTGAAGCGATGGCAATGGGTAAACCAGTAATTGTGTTTGACCAACCTCCTTTAAATGAGTTGGTCGTGCATGGCCAAACTGGAATTTTAGTTCCAGATGATTCAACCAATCAAGAAAAAGCACTTGCAGATGCAATTATTGACTTGTTAAATAATCACCAACTGCAGATAAGCTTAGGAAAAATGGCGAAGAATTATGTGCAAAAAAATTACTTATTTGACCAAATTGGTCCAATGTATGTTGGTATATTAGAAGAAGCTCTGACACGCAGGCAAGCGCAAAAAGAACTTTTAGCAGTTGGTTGGAGTCGTGTTAATGAATAAACAGCGAAGAGATTCAAAAGTCAGCGTAATTGTGACTTTGCTTGACGAGAGTAAGACGATAGATGAGTTACTGCAGTCTTTGATAACTCAGAGTGTTTTGCCACAATCAATTATCATTACCGATGGCGGATCAACTGATGGAACGTGGGAAAAACTACTTCAGTGGAAGCAAAAGAATTTGCCAGTAGAATTGAGAATTGCTCAAGTGAAGGGTAATCGGAGTGTGGGAAGAAATCGAGCGGTGGAATTAGCCGAAACTGAGTTGATTGCCAGTACCGATGCGGGTTGTGTGCCAGAAAAAGATTGGTTGGCAGAACTGGTCAGAGCACAAAAACGGAGTGGCTCGTTGGTTGTAGCGGGATATTACCGAGGGTTACCGCTAAATGATTTTCAAATTGCTCAAGTGCCCTATGTCTTGACCATGCCCAACAGCATTGATTATTCAAGATTTTTGCCAGCTACACGGTCGATGTTATTTAATCGGCAATGGTTTATCGATATTGGTGGTTTTGATGAAAATTTGAGTGATAATGAAGATTATGCGTTGGCGAGAAAAATACTGGATTACCAGCTGAAAACTGGCAAAAAAATTCTTAGTTTTACCAAGAAAGCGGTGGTGGGTTGGCGCCCGCGAACAACTTTGAGTCAATTTGCCTGGATGATTTTTAGGTTTGCTCGGGGTGATGCGCGGGCGCATCTTTGGAGACCAAAGGTGGGCTTAATTTTTTTCAGATATTTTTTATTGCTGAGTTTGGTTTTTACGCAAATATATTTTCAGTCAGTTTCGCTATTTATTATCATTATTTTGGTCGCCGGTGCGTACTTGCTTTGGTCTGTTGCCAAGAATTACCGTTATGCTCCATCGGCTTGGTATTGGCTGCCAGTTCTCCAAATCACCAGTGACATTGCCGTGATGTTTGGTACAATCGCGGGTCTGATACAAAAAAGATAGAAAAGTGTAAAAAAATGTCATTAAAATCACCGGAACATAGTCGTGGCGTACCAAGACCTCCTAAGGATAAGAAATCTTTTTCTGGTCGACTGCTTGATCTAGCAAAAGATCATCCAGATATGGCTGCTGTGTTAATGAAATTATTAATTGATTCAACACCTGAAAATATTCCAGAAAAATACATTGATGAAATAGTTGAGGCAATCAATGATGGCAGACCTATCATACTAATCAGTCCCCATTGGAGCGTGGTAGACGTTATTGGTTTTTTGAAGGTGTTGTTTAAAGTACAAAAACATAAATTAATCAAAAACCCTAATATTAGAGTAGTAGGTCCAGCTTCATCAAAATTTTTCAGTCCCGGTGATACTGACGAATCCCTGCGAATGAAGGAAGGCTTATTGCTTGATGTGCTCAAAATACTTGGTTTAGAATTGATGCAAGTTGTGCAAGCGCAAGATGAACAACTCAGGAGTAATTTACCAAAAAGTAAAGTTAAAGAAATCAACGAAACAACCTGGAGCAAATTATATAATGCACTTATTAACGGTGAAATATTTGCAGTGTTCCCAGCGGGAACCAGAGGAGATGGTCCTGGAGCCTCAAGGGCTGACCAACTAATTTGTAGAGTGTTGCAAATAAAAATAAAACAGGCAGGAAGAGAGGTCGGGAAACCAGCTCTTATAGTGGCATTAGGAACTATTGGTAGCAGTGAATTTTTAGGTAAAAATTCAAAAAATCTTGCTAAATGGCCAAGAGTAGATATGGGTAAGCCGATTTCGTTACATGAAGCTCAAGTTCTTGGAAAAGCTCTTAACTGCCATGCGCTTGAAGTGCCAATTGTAATGATAACGGCTAGTATGAAAGAGCAAGATTGGGGTGAATATTCTGAACAGATTAAGAAATATTGGTCGATAATTAAATCTTATGGTTCATTAGAAGCATTTGTGAATATTATTGATGATATGGTCGAGACCAGAGATACCAGCAGTTGAAAATATTTATTTTTCTAGTCAGTAAGTTATCAGAAAACTAAACAGCGCTCTTGGCTGAAGCCAAGAGCGCTGTCGTTCCACCCATCGGTAAACTTATTCCATCAGTAATCCACATTAATTCAGGTAAACTGATTATTCCTGACCGAATTCCTGACCAAATCCGGCTCCATGCACACCTCTGCCCATGCCACTGCCTTCACCCATACCCCTACCTTCGCCCATTGGGCCCCTTTCTGGCATGATGTAGCTGAGGTCAATGCCGTTGGTTTCTGCCCAAGACTCGAGTGCTTCACGCTCAGTTTGACGCTGGGTACGCCATTCTTCTTGCGTCATCGTGTCCTTGTTGGCAAAATCTACCTCATGCTGTTGTTCCAATTCTTCATGTTTGGCCAGTAGCAACTCTTTTTGATCAGCTGTCAATTTGCCATCGGTCATCGCTTGATCCAAACGAGTCGCAAACTCCGCTTCTCGGTCGGCTTGCTGTTCGGTTCTAAATTCATCAAAAACTGTTTGCACCTCAGTTTCACTCTTACCAAACGCGGAAGCTAATTTTTGAATTAGTTCAGTATGATTACCACCACCACTGAACGCCATAATTTGGCTAGTCCCATAGAGAGTGACTGCGGTGATGGCCACCGCCATGATGGGAAGAAAAAGCTTTGCTTTCATAGATTTCCTTTATTTATTACTACTGTGAAAGGAATATACAGACCCAAATTAAGAAATTGCTGAGAAACGATCTGTTAATTAAGAGGCAGTTGGGTGGTGAAGGTGCTACCAGATCCAACTGTTGATTTGACGCTGATTTTTCCATGATGCTGAGCAATGATTGATTTTGCAATTGAAAGTCCAAGTCCGTAACCCTTAGCCATTTGTTTATTTCTTGATTGATCAGCGCGGTAAAACCGTTTAAAAATGTGAGGCAGATCGGCTGGGGGAATCCCAGAGCCTTGATCCTGGACTGAAATGTGGACCATCGATTTCGATGATGTTGCTTCAATTGTAATTTGTGATTTGTTTGGGCTATATTTGATGGCATTATCAAGCAGAGTGAGAATTGCTTCTTTGAGCATGGCTTGATTAGCTTTGACTGTTAGTAATTTATTTGGTTGTTTAATAGTTATTGAAATTTGTTTCTTTTTGGCCAGTCCAGCAACAGTTTTTATTACTTCAGTTAGTATAGAATGCAATAAGGTTTCTTTTAGTTCAATCGGCTGATCATCAATTTGAGCCAGATTTAGTAACTGATGGCTGAGTGATTCGAGTTGAATAACGTCAGCCAGATTCTCTTTTAAAATAGTTTTTGTTTCTTTTGAAAGTTTTTTATCAAGTAGATTAACCTCCAGCGAAGTTTTTAAAGCCGTAATTGGAGTTCTAAGTTCATGAGCGGCGTCACCCACAAACTGTTTTTGCGCTTCGTGAGTTTGTTGAATGGGTTTGAGCGTTTTCCCAGTTAGCCAGTAACTCACAATAGAAAAGAAGGCAATGACAAATAAGTTAATACTGAGTAATTGCCAAACAATTTGGTTTTTGGCTTCGGTCAAATCTTCTAACGTGATGTGTCTGCCCATACCAGCTCCGGGTGGGGGAGGCAAACCAATCCATTCACGTTCTATGCGCCGATTGATGCGTTCATATTCAGCGGATATCACTTGAGAGGTTTTAAAATAGAACAGCGTACTCATGCTGACTGTTAGCAACACGACAGTGCTTACATACCAAAATGTGAGTTTTAATCTGGCAGAAGTAAACATTGGACTCATTTTTCTCCAAATTGGTAGCCAAAGCCCCGAATAGTTTTGATTAGCGGTGATGATTTAAAAGGCTGGTCGATTTTTTTTCTAAGGTAACCGATGTAAACTTGGGCAGTATTGGGTAGTACATCACTATCATACTCCCAAACTTGTTGGGTTATTTGATCGATATTCAGAACTTGTCCTTTGTGACGAGCAAGAAATTCAAGTAGGGAGAATTCTTTTTTGGATAGGGGAATGGGCTGTTTGGCACGGCTGACTTGAAAATTGGCTGTATCAATGGTTAAGTCAGCGATTTGGATGAATGTTGATGTGCGGGCTTTGGGCCGCCGGCCCAAAGCCCGCACCCTTGCCAACAACTCTGTAAACGCAAACGGCTTACCCAAATAATCATCCGCACCTGCCTCCAGACCTTCCACCCGGTCTTCTACCTGAGTCTTGGCAGTCAATAATAAAATCGGCACATGATTATTTTCTGCTCGTAATCTTTTAATAATCGCCACCCCATTCAGCTTGGGCAACATTCGGTCCAAAATGACCACATCATAACCTTCTGAAGTTGCCAGGTCATACCCAGCCTCACCATCGTACGCCACATCCACCACATGCGACTTCAACTCCAAACCCTTTTTAATGTAAGTCGCAATCCGATGTTCGTCTTCAACTACCAAAACTTTCATACCACACTATTGTAACTCCTAACTTGAGAATTGGGTTAGATGAGATTAGAAGCATTATAACAATAACTATTTACAAATATTCAACATATATTATAATACATAACAAATACACATATGAATGAGAAATTATGAAACCTGCTGAAGTTGTTCATGATTACCAAAGAAATGCGAATTCAATCGATTCCGAGAAAATTGCAGAACTAATTTTATTAGAAAGAACTGTTCCTGTTATAGTAAATAATACAGACTTTAGTATAAGAGCAAAAATTACAGATAGCTGTGGAATGACCTGTACATTTTGCCACAATGAGGGCACACCGGTAGCAAATTCGGTGCAAAGACGAAATGGACGAGTCTCAATTTACTCTGAAACAAATGGAGTAAGTTTTACTCCTGGAGAATTAGTTGCAAACGATCAACTATTCGAAACATTAATCTACTTTAAGGTCGCTCTAGGCGCAACAGAACTCCACCTAACTGGTGGAGAACCAACCCTTGCAAAGAATATTGTTAAAATCACTGAATTAGCTACTAAACTTGGACTAGTAGTAAAAGTTACTAGCAATGGGGAAACAGGCTCTCGTTTCATACCAGTGCTTGCTCAAGCTGGAGTTTCGTCAATTAACTACAGTATTTTCGGTACTACTCCAGGGGAATTAGCAGCTGTACAGGCACCTCGATTTCAAAATCCTAGATTTGGTTCAAGGAAATTGGCTGCACTCGAAGATGCGATAAATTCCTCTAGCGCTCATGGAATCGATGTCAAAGCCAATGTGGTGGTTCCGGATTTAGATCACACTGAAAGGGTGCATAGGATCAGAGAACAGTATGGAGATAGAGTTAAACTTCGCCTCTTAACATCTTTAGACTCTGGACTTGAGTCACCATATGCTATATATAGTATTCTTGCCGAACTAAAGGCAGAACCTGTTAAACGTTACATAACAACTGGTAGTTCTGGTATGAGAGTTGATTATAAATTGCCAAGTGGTGAAATCATTGGTTTTAAACAAATTAAGAGAGCGATCTTGCCCAGTGTATGTGGAGCTTGTAATCTTAATAATGATCAAGATTGTCACGAAGGAATATATGGGCTTAGGTTGTTTATAGATCAGACTGGTCAAATGTTAATCGGCATCTGTATTCAGAGAATGGATTTGACACTTAATCTACAGCAGTTTAAGTCAAGCGGATTAGTTGAAGAGATTGAGCATCAAAGAAGAAGTCATTTGATTTCTCTACAAGAAGAGTATGGAAGTACACTATATATAATATAGTATTAAGACGATGGGAAATTGAATTCGATTGCTGGTTAATAGCTTTTTCAGTTGCGTGACGATGACATCTATAAAAAAGACGATTTTGAATTTTCGTGGGGAGATTATGGTAGGGCATATGGATTTATTCATCAGTTGGCTTTGGATGAAGTAATCAAAAGAGGTTTATAAATCTGCTTCTTGACGGTACAATGAGCTTTGTTTGTGAAAAAATATTACTCAAAGATATTGTTGCTTGGAATATTTGTGTTAGCAGCATTTTTGCGACTGTACAATATTGAAGCAAAAATGCGGTTTATTTGGGACGAGGGGAGAGACATGCTGGCGATTCGCCAGATGCTGGTGAATCGCGACATCACTTTGTTTGGTCCGTTCAACGAAATTGGTAATAAAAAGGACTTCTTTGGCGTGTTTCATTATTATTTAATGGCGCCAGCCCTCTGGCTGGCGCACTACAACCCCGTGGGCCCCGCTATTTTTACCGCAGTGCTTGGTATCTTCAGCGTCGGTTTGCTTTATTGGTTAACCAGGCGATACTACCAAACACGCACTGCCCTCGCCGTCACTGCACTCTATGCCGTTAGTCCACTGGTAGTTCACCAAGTCTCATGGCCATGGAACCCCAACACCACGCCATTTTTTGCCCTACTATTTTTAATTTGTTTAGGAATGCTCAAACATCACAAACGAGTGGCTTGGTCACTCCTCGCTGGGTTTCTGCTCGGTTTACTTTTTCAGCTCCACTATTTCACCATCGCACTTGGTTTGGCTTGGTTGCTTACGATGCTTACATCGCTCAACGACCAATCACTTAAGCGCAAGCTTTGTCATTGGATTGTTTTTTGCAGTGCCTTCACCTTACCCAATCTTACCTTTGTAATTTTCGACTTAACGCACGAATATTTTTACTGGAATATTCTGAAAGCGACTCTCGCCGGTGGAGGCGAACAACAGTATTTAATGCCATCAATCTCTTCAGTTCTCATCAACCCGATTGTTTATACAAAAACAGTTTTACAAGGATTATTTGAATTTCCAACAGTTATAACCAGTCTTCTCACTCTTAGCTTTTTTGCTTGGCTGTTCTATAACCTATTTAAAATTAAACCCAATTTAGTAGGTTGGTTTAGCGTTTCTTGGTTTGGCATGATGATTCTAGTCGGTCTGTTTCCGCTCACCGTTAACGATTATCACAGCAACTATCTTTGGTTTGGCCTGATTATTTTTTTCGTATTACTAATTGAAAAATTCATCAAAAAAACTAGCCAGTTTGCATTTCCGCTCACAATTATTTTACTTACTGTTTATTTTATTTTTCACAATCAGGTTTTTTCCGCTCTCAATTGGTCAGAAAATATGCCACTCATTAGGAATCTCAGTCACGCAATCGTCTTGGATGCTCAGGCTCATGGTTACAGTGCTCAAACAAAAATTGCCGTCGCAGCGTTGACAGATGCCGACACACGTGCGATCAGGTATCGCTACTTTTTGATAGTCGGCGGGCTGCAACCAATTGGTATCGACCAATATCCCAATGCCGATGTGCTGTATATTATTTCGCCCCATGATGAAAGCACTAGTAAGCTAAATCCCGCTTGGGAGTTACAAACTTTCATAACCTTACCTTGGGAAGAAATCTTTCTCCAAGACCAAACGAGAGTTTTCCGAGCTGAAAAGTTAGTCTATCCATCTTTACATTAAGCACACAAACAATACACTATTGTATTATATTGTTGTACTAGATAAGGAGAAAAAACATGTCGCTTGATTCCGAAGGTATTATGCCCCCAGTTGGAGAACCAATCCACCCCCATGACGGATCTGCCTCGTACTTAGCATATTTAATGCTGAGTGCCGGGTTAAAAGCTCGAATCATTGGACTTACTAACGAACTTGGTAAACTTCAACACCAACGGGAACTATCCGCTAGTTTAGCCGAAAATTATGATCGAGCAAGATTTCGTTTTGCGCCATCAAAAACCTAACCGAAAGCGATTCGTTGCGTCACATAAAAAG
>CAZFRD010000022.1:0-18327 GCA_964521215.1 uncultured Pseudomonadales bacterium | reverse complement strand
ACTTAAAATCTGGTGGTAGCAATATCGTGCGGGTTCGATTCCCGCCCTCGGCACAACAAAGATCAGTTCTTGCTATCTAGCTTAGTTGATCCGTCTCTATTTAGTATTATCGGTCGGTCGATAAATTCCCAGTGAAAAGTTTGAATATCGGCTGATCGGCAAACTTTTGTTTCAACCAACAAACCGTTCTGTACTGCCTCTTCAAAATACTGGTCAAAGACAAAGTTGCCGAGTGAGTAGTAGATCTGCTTACCTTGGTATTCCTCAGTTCCTTGGACCACGTGGGGATGAGAACCAATAATTAGATCGGCGCCGGCATCAACAAACTGATGTGCCAAATCTTTGATCACTTGATTTTCCTGAACATACTCATTACCCCAATGGGTATAAACCACCAGAATATCTACTAAATTTCTTAGCTCAGCAATATCATCCAAAGCTCGTTCTTGCCCGCCAAGTACAAATTGGTTGTAATTAACAAAGCCAAAGGTAATGCCATTGATTTCTTTAATGAGATAGGCTGTTTTGTTCTGATCGGGCTGAGTGTAACCAAAATACAGTAAACCTGATTTTTCTAAATTCTGGTAAGTTTGGGTCAATCCTTCGGGACCAAAATTTAAAATGTGATTGTTGCCCAAATTCAGGATAAACGGCCAATGGGCCAGAGTTTCGGCAGCGACTTGCGGATCAAAGGTAAATAGGTAATTATTGGTGGAACCGACTTCGCTGGCAACACTTCTTGAAGGAAAATCGGTGACAGGACCTTCTAAATTAGCTACAATAGCGTCAGCATCAGCAAAAATTGGAGCTAAATCTTCAACAGTAAAATCATAGTTGCCTACAACCTCAGCTTTCTCTCTGATATGCCTGTCGAACATCAAGTCGCCACCAAAAAGCAAAGTGGCACATTGAGGGGCTGGTGAGGGTACTAATTGGTCAATTACTAAGGGATCGCCAATTGATTCAGCCGGACTAGTTTGGGTGGTCACTAACATAGACAGCAACCTTGCCACAGCTAGACCACAGACAACAAAAACCAAAATTCCACCGATCACCATCCGCATTTGCTTCATACACAGGCTATTTAACCACTATGCACTGTAAGTGCATAGATTGTGTTTGTGACTTGAAGTCTTACGATTGGACTTGAAAGTCACCAAACTGGTCATCCTTTCCTTGGTTTTCAATATACGCTTTGACTTGCTCATCGGTGACATTGCCAGTAGTTCTGACAAAGTACCCAATTGCCCACAAGTGTTTGCCCCAGTATCTTTTCTTGAGTGAAAGAAACTCTTGTTGAAGTTTTCTCGATGTTTTGCCTTTGAGGTACTGTACTAGCCTACTAACTGCGAGTCTTGGTGGTAAGCTGAGATAAAGGTGGATGTGATCCACTCCCACACTCCCTCTGATAATCTCAACTTGATACTGGGAGCAAATACTTCTTACCAAATCTCTTGCTCTATAGGCAATGTCACCTCTAAGAACTGGGTATCGATACTTAGTGATCCACACCACGTGGTAGGTGCAGTTATAAGTAGTATGACTGCCTCGTTTGTAGTACTGCATAAAGCAGTGCTTAGTGTATCAAAAAGTATCTATTTTTAATGTGCAACTTAACTTTGTGTTGAAACGACGGACTGAAAGTCCTGAGATATACTCAACTCAAAGCTGAGACATTATAGTAGTTGGTACGACCAAATGCTCAATCAACCTCGATTTGACTAAAACTGTTGATACAATCGAAACTATGAAAACTAAGCGCTACCAAGTGATTGGTCTGGGCGGAACCTTTGACCATTTCCATGCTGGTCATGAAAAGTTTTTAGACTTTGCTAGTAACTTGGCTGAGACGTTAGTGATTGGCGTGACCAGTCAGAGCTTGATTGATCACAAAGAGTATCCTCACTCCATAGAATCATTCACAAAACGGTCAAATTCAGTAAGTAATTTTTGTATTGCGAAAAAAATCCACTGCGAGATCCTTGAGTTGAACGACCCCGTTGGTACTACTATCACCGATAATCGGATCGAGGCCCTCGCAGTAACCACCGAAACTCAAGGAGGTGGAGATCTGATTAATCAACTGCGAACAGAACGAGGGTTAGATCAACTGCCACTGCATGTTTGCGAGCTACTTCTGGCCTCCGATGGGCAACCACTACATTCCGACCGGATTAGGGCGGGGGAGTGTGACCGAAAAAGCCTGGTTTACTTACAACTTTTTAACCAAACGATCACAATTTCTGAAAAACAACGATTGCTGCTCGCCCAAGCCCAGGGACCGATTGTGGATCAACCAAGTTTTCTATCAACTGCAGACTCTAGTCCAGAAAAAGTAATCCTGGTTGGTGATTCGACGATTGAAAAATTCATCACCAACAACTGGCCATTCCAACTCGGTATTTTTGATCGACAAATCGAAAGGAAACCTGTTCAGGGTGTGACATCACGTATAAATCCAGATAAAGCTATTAAGAATCCCGCCGGATCTATCACACCAGAATTAGCCCAATCTATTCAGGAATTACTTCGATCAACTTCCGCCAATCCCAAATATCTCTATGTTCAAGGAGAAGAGGATCTGGCGGCCATCCCCGCCGTCATGCTGGCCCCATTGGGTTCGATGGTTTATTATGGCCAGCCAAAAGTTGGGTTGGTGGAAATTTGTGTATCAGAAAAGCAAAAAATGAATATTAACTCAACTATTTTTCAAGAAATTCATCAAAAGTAATTTCGCATTGCCGCAAAATCGCTCTCAAAGTTCCCTTTGGCAAATTTCATCGGAATTTCTTTATGTTCTTTCTTCAAACAATCTAGGTGAAAAATAATGGTGCTTTTAATATTTGCCAGTGCCTCTTGAGCAGTATCTCCATCATCGGCCAATCCTAGTGTGGGGCAAAGTGCCACATAGCATCGATCCTCTCTTCCAATCCGCTTGTCGGGTTTTAGTATGATGCGATAATCTAGTATTTGCTGTTTTTTTGATTTCATTTGGTCAAAAGTATATCAAAGAATCCCAAAATTCACACTCTGATTTCAAACTCTGGTTTCAAGCTTTCGGGTTTTTTTGTTGTATGATTGGGGTTATACTACCTCCAATATTCTCCTCCCTTCAATTCTGGTAAAAAAGAGTATAAAGCTCTAGGTAGATACATAAAGTCTCCAAGATTAATTGGTTCATTATCGGCAATTGCTTTTCTTACTAAACCAAAATCAAGTTCTTGTGTCGCTGGCAATGCGAAATACTCAGGAACATATCTTACAAGAAAATCCCATACTGTGGAAAAATCATCAGACTCAGTCATGATCACATCACCTAGTTCAAAGTTGTCCAATATACTGAATAAATTTTCGACAAGATCTATGATCGCTTGGTTTGAGAGAACAAAAGTATGTAGATCTGAACTAATCAAACCAAGAAGTAACAATCTATTAAGATAAGCACTTCTGTTTTCGTTTGGTTTACGCTTGTTTTCAACTAATGCTTTAATCAACCGTTTTGAAAGATTAATAAAAATCATTTTCAGTCTTACTTCTTCTCGGTAATACTTTCTTTTTAGCTTTATATATTCATTGCGAAGGTGCGTATTATTCATAATAATTTCATCTCTTTCTAACCAAAAAAGTAACTCTGCTGTTTCTGGTTTTTTATCCAAAATTTTAACCAGTGTATCAATTCCACTAATATTAGTATATCCAGCAAGAAGCCCAACATATCTCCCATCAAAGCTTCCGTTTCTGCTTCGATGATTGAGTTCAACGTGAGGTTCTGATAATCCAAAAGAATCAACTCCTGTTGTAGTCACTACCTTTTTGTATAGAGCATAGTCTGGATCGAAGCGATATATGTAAGGGTATCCTCCACATTGCCTGAGAGTATCCACACTAAGACACTGCGAAACTCCCGCTTTTGCTTTAGGCGTATGAAGGTATGAGTAATGAAAAGAAATAGTTTGCCGAAACTGATCAATCAATCTTGCCAACTTCTTACATGGATCTATTTCCTCAGTAATTCGATATCCAATTTCATAGATGCTAGTTCTGATTGACTTTGAAA
Organism: uncultured Pseudomonadales bacterium; assembly: GCA_964521215.1. Classification (GTDB taxonomy): domain Bacteria; phylum Patescibacteriota; class Microgenomatia; order UBA1400; family PJMF01; genus DAOQVB01. The sequence continues at coordinate 14,270 of CAZFRD010000022.1, read as the reverse complement.
CAAATTTTGGATAGTTGGCTTCTTTCAGCCGTTGTATCATTTCTTTGTAATAATCCCTTGGCAACATGCAGTCAGCCCCAAGAAAATCAATATACTGCCTATTAGTTGGTGTTTCTGACATACTCAATCTGCTATAAGCCAAATGAGAACCAATATTAAAAGCCGTACCTATTTTGTTGTCAAATTCGGTATGGTCAAAAATGGTGTCAACAGTAAAACCAGAAGAACTCAGATCAACACCAATAATCGGAACCCTACGTCTAATCGCAAATAGTATTATTTTTTTTTGCCAAGGTGTTAAATCCATGCCTAACAGTTGAAGGTTAACAAACTCATCGATTCTTTCAAAACTAGTTTGGTCATTCCTAACCATATCAATCGCTACTCGTAGTACCCTGAGTATCTTTAACAGACTCTGATTATCTATATACTCTTCTGACTGCTTATGAAGTAATTCTTCTGTATTATTTACCACATATAAGACCTCATAGTCATGCGATGGATTTACAAACTGGTGTGAAAGTGTGTATAGGAACAACCAAAAATTATTATTCCTTAATTCATTAAGAGCGGGAACCACAGTTACTACGCACAGCTTTTTACTTGGTTGTGGCAATTTCCCTGCAAATATTTCATTTACTCTCCGATTTTCCTGGTCAAACGGAATTTGTACTAATCTGGATTTTTCCCCTTCGATGAGGTCTTTTACATAATCATTAAGTTCATGGTCGGTTAAGCGCGATTCTATTATCATAGATATTATTGATGTTAGTAAAGAATATCACAATAATAATTGGGTTTTTTATGTTTCGGGTTTTTTTGTTGTATGATTGGATGATGCAACCGCTCGCAGACAGACTCAGACCTCAGACTCTTGATGATTTTATTGGCCAATCGCACTTAGTGGGGGAGATGAAACCACTTCGGGTGGCGCACGATATGGGTCATATTTTCTCGATGATTTTTTGGGGACCGCCGGGGGTTGGTAAAACCACACTGGCCAGAATTTTGGCCCGAGCAGCCAATAAAGAATTTTACGAACTATCGGCTGTCTCAGCTGGCAAAGCCGACATCAAAAAAATCATCGATGATCATAAAGGTCAAAGAGGCTTGAACCAAAGTTATGCTACGCCAGTCCTATTCTTGGATGAAATTCATAGATTTAGCAAAGCCCAACAGGATTACTTATTACCATTTGTAGAAAAAGGTGAGTTGATTTTAATTGGAGCAACTACCGAAAATCCTAGTTTTGAAGTCATCGCACCGTTACTTTCAAGGAGCAAAGTTTTTGTGCTCAGCCAGTTAACTGAAGCAGAATTGTCAAAAATAATTGACTCAGCACTAATTGAATTAAAAACTAGTATTGGGAAAAATAAATTAGCTAAAACCACTAGAGAGTGGTTGGTCACGTATGCGGCGGGCGACGCCCGCCGCCTCATAACACTACTCGAACATACTTCCGATCTTTACAAAAATCTTAATTTGGAATCGTTGAAAACCACCCTACAAACAACCTCTCTCAAATATGACAAGAACGGCGAAGAACATTACGATACTATCAGCGCTTTCATCAAATCGATGCGGGCGAGCAATGCTGATGCTGCCCTGTATTACTTAGCCAGAATGGTCGAAGCCGGCGAAGATCCCAAGTTCATTGCTCGCCGCATGATCATATTTGCCAGTGAAGATATTGGTTTGGCCGCCCCCACTGCACTAGTCGTTGCCAACGTAGTTTTCGACGCCGTACACAAAACAGGCTATCCAGAAGCCCAAATCATGCTGGCCCACGGAGTAGCCTATTTAAGCCATTGTAAAAAAGATCGTTCAGCCCACGACGCTTTCTTTTCCGCCTTGGCAGATGTCAAAAAATTCGGCAATCTACCCATTCCTCTCGAGCTAAGAAATGCTCCAACCAAATTAATGCGGGAGTTACAATACGGTAAAAACTACCAAATGTATCCAGATCAAAAACACTCTCTCTTACCAACAAAATTAAAAAACAAACAATATCTTCATAAATAGTTGCTACACTTACTGTAAGTCTTCGCTGGTATTGTTGGCGACATGACGCCACAGCAAATTTTACAAGCCTACTGGGGTTATGATCAATTCAGACTAGGTCAGCAGAATATCGTCGAGGCAATTCTGGCTGGAAAAGACACTCTTGCTATCATGCCCACGGGGGGAGGCAAGTCGATTTGTTTCCAAGTGCCAGCCCTAATTCTACCTGGCTTAACACTAGTAATTTCCCCCCTCATTTCGCTGATGAAAGATCAGGTCGATGCACTTGCCAAACGAGCTATACCTGCAGATTATTTGTCAAGCTCACAATCTCCAGAAGAGCGACAGCGTGTCTATAAAAAACTCAACATTAATCAGCTTAAACTCCTATATCTTTCGCCAGAAAGATTGCAATCACGCAGGTTTCTAACCGCTATTAAAACTTTGAATATTTCTTTGGTAGTCATAGACGAAGCCCATTGTATTTCCGAGTGGGGTCATGATTTCCGACCAGAATTTAGAATGATTGACCCATTTGTGGCTCAACATGCGACTAGACCAATCGTGGCGGCCTTTACCGCCACCGCCACACCAAAAACTCAAACAGATATTTGCCAATCACTCCAACTACAATCACCTTTCAAACAAGTGAGCAGTTTTGCTCGCACTAATCTGGGTTTACAAGTGATCACCTGTCCGAGTCATTTTATCCAGCAAATGATAGTCTTCAAATTACTCCTTAAACATAGAGCTGAATCTGGCATTATTTATGTTTCTAGCCGACAAACAGCGGAAAACTTGACTAGAGTAGTGAGAAGTCTCTTGCCATTTTGTAGCATTGAGACCTACCATGCTGGACTTACCGCTCAACAACGAACAGAAATTCAAGAAAGATTTATTGCTGATCAAATCAGAATAATCGTCGCCACCAACGCTTTCGGCATGGGTATTGATAAATCCAACATTAGGTTTGTGATTCATTTTCACATCCCTGGCAGTTTGGAGCATTATTACCAAGAAGTTGGTAGGGCCGGGAGGGATGGTAAACCAAGCCAAACCTACTTACTCTATAACGAAAATAATTTTTGTATTCACTTAGGCTTACTTGACCAAAATACACAAATCTCTGATAAGCACAGAAGGCAACAAATATTTAAGCTACAAGCTATGCGCTCTTTTGCGACTACTAAGCATTGTCGACTACAACTAGTACTTCAGTATTTTGGAGAAATTTCCAATCAGACGTGTGGTCAGTGCGATCGCTGTCTAGAACAATTGCGCCGGTCGAAAATTCTTGAAGAAGAAGTAACTGCCGAAGTTGATTTGCTACACCAGCTAGAGCAACTTCGTCGGTCTCTTGCCCAAACGCTCAGATTATCTCCCGGTAGCATTGCAACTGATAAAGTGCTGTATCAACTAGCTCTGATCAAACCCACTACGATGGAGCATGCAAGCAAACTAGCTGGGGTAGGGCAGGGCTGGATCAGACAATGGTGGGCAAAGTTTTCACCTTTATTATCTTGACGAATTTTGATAAACTGTTATACTATCCTATAGTATTTAAATTGATTTATCATGACACTCCAACAACTTCAAGCAGAATATTTAACCATCAAAGCAATTATTGACCAAAAATGGCCAATTGCGGAAAAAAACCAACGAGTTTTCGCCCGGACGATGAAATTAGTGGAAGAATTGGGCGAGCTGGCAGATGAATTGCTTTCTAGCATGAACCTGCAACGCAAGGACAAGCAAGAGGCATTTCATGATCAAAAGGTGGAAGATGAATTTGCTGATGTGTTGGCGTCCGTAGTGTTGCTGGCCGCTGAGTTGGATATCGATATTGAAGCGGTGATGAAACGGAAGCTTGAGTTTACGAAAAAAAGATTTGATACTCTGTGATACACTATATATAATGTTAAATTTTCCCGAATTTGATAGAACACCTTTAGATTTGATTCAACTACAAGAAAGTCAATACGCGGAAAAATGGTTTACGCTTCTCGATAGGATTGTTGAGAGGATAAATAATTTTGTACAGAATATTTCACAACTTAACTATGAGGACTGTGGTGACCAATCCAAAATAACACAGTTAGACAACCTAATTTATGGTTTTATTGAAGAGATTAACTACTTTCGTTCATTCTCTACCTTTTTGGAAAAATTTTGCAAAGAATCCTATAGAGCCATTAATCCTCACTCAAATCCTATCAAAAAGTTCCTTGATAAGATTGGCGAATGGGCAAGTGACGGCATGGATATTGAGAGAGTTCTCAATGAAGCTTTAAGAGATAAATCAAATCTTAAACAATATTTGAATTTTTTTGGACTAGAAAACATTTATTCAGATTCAGAAACCCAGTCAATAATGAAAGATTTTGATCTCTTCCTTATTGAGTTTTTGTTCAGTGTAAAAATCAGATTAATGATTTTCTTCAGAAATCTTGAGAATATTAAAAAGAAAGTCGCGGAAGATGATAGTGCCGTAAAACCCGATGATATTTCAAACGAACTTGATAAACTCATAGAGATTTGTTTAGATTTTTTTTCAGCAGCCAAATTTTATGATTTAAGGATTTTATTCACAGCTGAGAATTCAGGCTTCAAAAATGATCTGTATGAATTGATGCTCTTAAATTTGGCAGATATTAGACAACATTTAATAGAGATAGAAAATGTACTAATTAATTCAAGTTCTGATATTATGGATACTAAAACCAAACTAACTATAAGAAAAACACTTGAGGAAATTTACCAATTATTCGATACTCCTCAAACCAACTAAGTTATAACTTATTTGAGATCGTATAGCTGATAGTATTGCGATTGGTAAAACCCTAATTTCTTATAATATTCCCTTGTTCCGATCGCTGAGATTACTGCAAGTTTTTCATAGCCAGCTATTTTTGCCAGCTCTTTGGCTCTATCAATCATCTTTTTGCCTATACCCAGATGCTGTGAATGTTCGTTTTTTTTGTCTCCAACCGGCACGGCTTGACCATAAACATGAACTTCTCGGATAATGGCACAATTACTTAATTCTTCAATTGGTGCAACCGAGGTAGGTAAACTGAGGCGCAAAAAACCTGCAAGTTTTTCCGCTGGATCTTTTCCAACCGTTTGACCTTTAAATTGCAAAAAGATTTCAGGACCAACGGAGGTTGGATATTCTATTTCACTAAAAACTAAAGTGCTCGGGTCGAGCTCTTTATTTTTCACTTCTCTGGCACGGATGTCTTTGCTTTTCACCTTCAGTTCGGACATGGCGGCATCAACCACCTCGCGAAAATTCGTCGTTTTATTCCCAACCACAATATCGGTCGAGGGTATATCTCTCACAATTCTTGTCAACCGACAGTACTCGGGCGTATGACTGACGGCAAAAACTAACACCTCAAGCAATTCCTCTCTCGTGTATGGTCTCCAAGTGCCGGCTTGGTATTGTTGCATCAATTCCGCACTGGCAATCAGGGAACAGGGATAAAGCTTAAGTTCATCGGGACAAAAGTCTGGATCGGCAAATAATTTTAGAAAATCTGCTTTATCTCGTTCCACTGAAGAACCATATAAATTAGGCATCCAGTGGGCGTGAACTTTGAAACCCATCGATCGAAGCAGCTGAAACGCTTTTCTGGTCGCGGCCACATCGTGGCCGCGTTTGTTCAAATTCAACACTTCATCTTGCAAACTTTGGACACCAATCTGCACTTTTGTCGCTCCCAGCTGACGAATTCTGATGACTTCCTGCTCAGTAATGTTGTCTGGTCTGGTTTCGACCACCAAACCCACGCAGCGAATTTTGCCAGTCTCATTTTTCAGCTGTTGTTCAATTAGTTCCTCCCAACTAGCCGATTGGTATTTATCAAAACCCGCTTTTCTCTCTGGTGCCACAAAGAGTTCAGAAATTACTTGGTTGTATGATTTCTCGAGTTTTTCACCACGAATCTGCCTGTGCTCGACCAACTGCTCATTTTCATCAGGACTATTTGTAAAACCCAAGCCACCATTTTGCCGGTAGGTGCTTTGCATTGCCAGATACTGCTGTTGAATTTTCTTTCGATCATCTTTAAAACCAAATTCGTTGAGGGCACGAAAGCACTCTTTGATGAACCAAATCTGGTAGGACTCTGGGTAATCGGACCAAGTGCCTCCTAAGACAATAATTTCCGCCTTATCAACCGGATGTCCCAGATTATGTAAAGCCTGCAAGCGCGTCAGTGTTTGCAAATAGGGATCGAACCAATTGCGCTCAGCTCGCTGAGCGCCAGGCTCATCTGCCAGATAACTTTTGGGCATTCGAATATCGTTAGGACAAAAAATACACTTGCCAGGACAAGGAAATGGTTTAGATAAAACCGTAATTGGCGCCACACCAGACAAGGTTCGCACTGGTTTTTTTCTCAGCACCAGCGCAACTGTGGCAGAATATGGTTGTAATCCATTTGTCCCGGCTAATTCTCTATATGCCATAAGGAGCTCAGTTTTACTATACAAACCGCCAGTAGCAGGCACAAGTTTGCCAAGTATTTGTCTCAACTGCTTAGCTGAACAATTTGGCGTTGATTCAATTTCTTTTAAGATTGCCAAATGGTGCGGATTGATCTGTTTTTTTGTCATCGGTGATTTATACTGTGGGTATTCTACCTGTTAACTCTCGGAAGAGCGCATGAAAACAAAAACTATCCAACAACTCAACCGTGTAAATCAACAGTTTTATCTCGCTGTAGCAGATGAATTTGACCGGTCTAGAAACAGTTTTTGGCAGGGTTGGGAGAGTCTAATTCCGCATATCTCTACCTCCACCAGCAACTCACTCTCCGTTTTGGATGTGGGTTGTGGCAACGGTCGATTTGGTCAATTTCTTCTCCAACAATTCCCAGACCTCACAATCAAATACACTGGCCTTGATAACTCAACTGAGTTACTCAAATCTGCAGCAGTCAAACTTCAATCAGCCAAACTCCAACCACAATTAATCGAGCTTGATCTCATCGAGCACTTACTCTCGAAACAGATTTTACTAGAAAAACAGTCATTTGATTTAGTGGTCGCTTTTGGCATATTCCATCACGTGCCAGCTTTCGATTTACGTAGCAAATTACTTCAGCAACTCGCAAACTTGGTGTCCCCAAACGGAATTCTTTGCATTGGGTTTTGGCAATTTCTAAATTCAGTCAAACTGCGCGAGCGATTAGTCGAACCCAAGACACTGGGGTTAGACAGCGCTGAATTTGAAGAAAATGACTACATCCTGGACTGGCGAGCGGGGGAGAAACCTGCCCACCGCTACTGTCATTACATCAATAATCAAGAAGAAATTGCCTTACTCAAACAGACACAACTCAAAGTAATTGATGAATTCTTCGCCGACGGCGCAACCAACAACCTCAATCACTATCTGGTGCTGAAAAAATAATCGTTTCTACCGGCTTAGCATCGACTCTTCTTTCAATGACTAAAACCGCAAAGGTGGCCCCTGCGCCTGGGGCAAAGATCATCGTTGGTTCAAGAAATGCCTGTTCATCCAGTTGACCGTTTTTTGCCAGCTCAACTAATTGGCGGAAAAATGTACCAGAACTCGAATTTCCCTGTCCTGTCCAAACAAAATCCGGTACAGAATCGATTGTATTTTTACCTTCTTTCTTTAAAATTTCATTTACCTTTTCTCTTAATCGGCCCAATCCACGTCTAATTAGATCGATTACACCATAAGACGGTTCATGATTAAACAAATGTTTAATCAGATGTTTTTTTAGTAACTCAATGATTTTGGCTGGAGAGTTGAAAGCAAAAAACTTAGCAGTGCGTTTAGGATTCATCAACGCCCTCGGTTGACCAGCCTCGGGACTTCTCATTTTGATAATTAGGCAATTATGATCAACATAGAGTAAATCTGGCTCGCCATCACGCAGTAGTTCTTTAGCCCAATCTGGAATTGCTTCGGCGTCAGTCGCATCGAAACTCTCAAGCCAAGATTCCAGTTGGATGGCACCGTTGTCGTCGATGGCTGTCAAAACTGAGTCTGGACTCAACTTAAATTTGCGAGGGTCTAGCCTCATCGCTAAAAAGTCATCACTAAAAATCACTGCGCTTTGGTGATGATCAAAACCAGAGTGCTCTTTGTCAACCAAAGCGCTGATTGGCTCACATACTAAGATGGCCACGTTACTCATCTGAGAAAATTCTGGATGAGTGAGGGCTACGGCCATCGCTGCTGCCGAACCAGCACAATACAAACGGATTTCAAAAAATTTTGGTTTTTTGGTTAATACACCTTCTAGCAGAGCTCGGTCAATAATTAATTCGGCCATGTTTTTTGGTAAAAACGACGAGGTGAGAATAATTCCCTCAGGTTCTTCACTAAATTGTGAGATATATTCCCTCAACAATCGCACGCCAATCGCTACCGATTTGGCAATCACCTCAATTTTTGATTTTTCTTTTTCGTGAATTGCCACCCAACGCTGATGGATTCCAGCCAGTTCGGCTGCGGTTGTTACTGCAGCTGTAACCGCCTGGCGTAAAGTAATTTCATCCTGGTTGGTATCTTTGGCGATAGCTACCAGTGCGTATTTTGCATTCAACCTTTCAAATTCCTCCTGACCAATTTGAGCTTTCATCGGTAAATCTGGGTCGGCCCCAAGCCTAGCAGACTCAAACTGAAGCATTTTTGCAATTAATGCCTCATCATCAACCTTTTCTCCAAAATGAGTTGGTGCAGAAATAATACCCATATAGTTTTCGGCCATGCGAAAAGTTTCCAGGGGAACATGATTGACTTCTAGTGCTTCATAAATGGAAATCAAGCGTTGTAAATCGTGATGTCCTTCCCAGTTTTCTTTATTACCAATCATCTTGCTACAGTAGTGGTCATCTTAGATTTAAGCAATATGCATAGGTTGCGTAATTGGCTGAACTTGCTGGTATATAATCTGAGTTTAGCTATGAAAAAATTACTCTCAATGTTATTGGTGTTTCTTTCCCTGATCGGTATAGCCGATGCCGGCTACATCACTTATGAAGAAATTAGGGGGGTGATTCCACCTTGTGGTAACGGGTTTGACTGTGGCGCCGTACTCAATAGCCCTTGGGCCAACATCGGACCAGTTCCGCTAGCTGCGGTTGGTGTCGTTTTTTACTCTTGGATATTCCTTTTAGCGATTCTGAATTTTCTCGAGTTTTCTATCAGCCCCATAGTCAATCAACTCGCCGATCAATTTAAACTTAAACCCAAAAGCGTCATCCGACAATTGACGCTCCACGAACTACTTTTAGCTTCAACCACTTTTGGGGCGGGATTTTCTGCCTATCTCGTTTTTATCATGGCGGTGCCAATTGGTGCTTGGTGTCGATACTGCTTGGTTTCCGCAGCCACCTGCGCCTCGCTTTTTATCACCATGAGCATCTATTATCACAAAACAGCGGGACAGTCTCCGTTTTTACTAAAAAAAACTTGGTACTCAATTTTTCATTTTCTCTATCTAAATATCATTAAGCCGATTTTCTTTCTGTTTGATCCAGAAACGATCCATAATTTGATGGTTTCGACAGGTGTTTTACTGGGCAAATTCGGCATTTTCAAACTAAAAACCCAAGCGCTTTTTAAATTCACTCATCCAATTTTAGGAGTCAAATTTGACGGCATCACTTTTCCCAATCGGATTGGTTTATCTGCAGGGTTTGATTACGATGGTGACCTAACTCAAATTCTGCCCAGTGTTGGCTTTGGCTGGCACACCATTGGCACGGTTACACTTGAGCCATATGAAGGAAACCCAAAACCAAGATTGGGCAGGTTGCCAGATTCCAAAGCCTTGATTGTTAATAAGGGTCTCAAGTCAGTTGGCGCGCGCGCAGTGATAGCCAAACTAGCGCAACTGCCATTGTCAATTCCTACCGCCATCAGTATTGCCAGTACCAATAAAAAATTTACTTCAGAAAAGGAGCAAATTCTTGAAATTTTGGCTTGTTTCCGCTTATTTGAAAGTTCTCAACTCAAACATCAATTATATGAACTAAATATTAGTTGTCCGAATACTTTTGGTGGCGAACCATTCACTACTCCAATGAAACTAGAAAAACTATTATCGGCAGTTGATTCGCTGAAGCTCAAACTGCCAGTCTATGCCAAGATGCCCATAGATCAGTCAGAAGCTGAAACATTGGCTTTGCTAAAAGTGATAGATAAACATCAAGTAGCTGGGGTTATTTTTGGTAACTTAACCAAAGACAAAAATAACCCTGCAGTGACCAAAGCCGATCGTGAGATCTGGCAACAGCGCCAAGGGAATCTGAGTGGCAAACCAACGTGGGACAGATCAAATAAATTAATTGCTTTAACTAAAAAACACTTCAAAAATCGTTTTACCATTGTCGGCACTGGGGGAATTTTCACACCAGAAGATGCCAAGCGCAAACTGGCACTAGGTGCCGATCTGCTACAAATGATCACCGGCATGATTTATGGCGGACCGCAAACAATTGGTATGATCAACCTTGGTTTAGCTCTTGATGCGTTGTCGCCATCAGACGGAAACCGTAGTAAAACTCCCGCTTGAGATCTCCGGTCGTCTGAAGGGCTGATATTTCCTGCTCGCTAAACCAACCAATATCCGTGCTTTCACGTTCGTTGATGGTGAGTGAAGTTGAATCGACGGCTCGCATTAAATAAATAAATCCCAAGTGTTGTTCGCAACCTTTTTGCCATTGCGGGTCACGCTGATATGAATTGCCATCTCGCATTCTCCGTCTATAGTTTTCTTCACAAACCCAGTGCACATTGCTGATAATGGGGGAGGGAACATAAGTCGAGGTGGTAGACTCTAGCAGAGGATTGGGGTCATAAGTCTGAACCTTCACTCCAGTTTCTTCATAGACTTCACGTTCGGCACCAACGTGTGGCAACTCTCCAGGATCAAGGTGGCCGCCGGGAGCTAGCCACAGATCAAGTTTTCTGTGTCGCACCAACAATAGTTTCCCCTCATGAAAAGTCTGGCCGGCGGCCGTAAAACAAATTTTGGCGTTGGTTTGAAGTAGATCTATCATAAATGTTAACCAACTAGCGCTCGTTCAACAAATCCACCAAGAACATAGGCAACTATAGCGGCGATTGCGCCTACGCCGAGCATTTCAAGACCACTGCGAAAAAAGTTGTATTTGGTAAAAACAGATCTAGCAGCTCCAACTAAAAATAGGGCAGCCCCAGTGCTAATGATCGATAAAGGAAATTGCCAACTTTCGGCGAGTGTGAGCCCAAGTGTGCGAACAAGATAGGGCAATAGCGGTAGAGATCCCGCCGAAACAAAAGCAATAAAAGTGGCTAAACCAGTGTGCCAAATACCCTTACCAATGTGACGCTTACCATTATTAATCATCATTCTTTCAGAACGTTCTCCCAAATAGTCACCTAGGCCCATAGCCAGACCGTCAGCAAACATATTGGCAATACCAAGGACTAAAACAACTTCTGCGTTTAATCCTGCCCCGGCTACACCTGCTACCACAGCGAAAGTTGTGACAATGCCATCATTGGCACCAAAGACGAGCGATTTGAGAATACTTGGTCTAATGATTTTCTTCATGGTGAGCAGCTTCGGCTTCAGCTTTTGTCTGATGAATTGTTCCAGCTGGATGATTGGGTGGACTATAAATAGTGTAAAGCTTAAGTGGTTGGTCAGCCGATAGATTAATCACATTATGAACCGTATCCGCAGGTACAATAAAAGCATCACCATCTGAAACCTCAGATTCCTCACCGTTCATCACGACTTTGGCTTTGCCAGATTCAACTCGAAAAAATTGATCAACTGTATCGTGAACTTCCTCGCCAATTTCTTCTTGAGGCAACAACGACATCACCACCAATTGTGCATGCTGACCAGTAAACAATACCTGCCTAAAAGCGGTATTCTGCAGTGTCACTTGTTCAATTTTGCCAACGTAACCAGTCATAAAAACACCTTTCTTTATCCTCAACTATACCATGCGATGCTATACTGGAAGAGTGTCAGAAACTGTCCTACTAGAATTAAGAACCAGCCGAGATTCACTCGATGCACCAAGCGTCGCCACCAATATTTTTCATGCTTTGCCCCAGCGAGGCACATTTTCCTCCGGTCTATTATTTAATCGCGCCACCATTAGTTTTGAAATCAGCTCACTCCTGCAAAGCACCCGCTTTTCGATTGCTGTGCCTGCCAAACACGAATCCTACATCCAGGCGCTTACCACAAGCGCCTACCAAAGTGCTTTGATTAACATTCCCGAATACGATCCAGTCCAAACCATTCAAGCTTGGCAACTCCATGCCAACGTGGCACCACTTGTTGTAGAAATAAAACCCAGTCTTTTTTCTAGTGCCAGTGAAATCAAAACTCTCGAAGCCTTTGCTGAAAGCGACTCACTCGCTCCATTATTATCATTTTTTGCCAAAACTGATCAGGAAACTATTGTGGTGTTTCAAATGATTATGAAAACCAAGAAAAAATCAAGATTACTTGGTCAAATCGGCAAACAAGTTGTTGCCCAAACTAGCACTCAATCGGTAGAAACCACTCAAAAACCCGATCCGCTCAATCAAGCTCTTCAAGCCACACTTAGATTTGGTATCTGGACACCCTCAGCTACTCGCACTCAATCTGTGTTTGAAGCCCTGAGCGCAATAGTCATGAGTTGGAGTGCCGATCTATCCCATCCATTAACCTTATCAAAGCCGATTGGTCAAAAGCGGGCGTTCAAAGCGATGCTGAATCGTAAACCAGGTAAACCCTGGCAAATTACGCCTAGTCAAGCTGCTACCTTATTTCACCTGCCTCATAAGGGTTTGTCGACGATTCATAATATCCACTGGGGCAAGTTGCTACCTGGTGAACCACCAGAAAATCTGCCTCTAGTGTCTAAGGACATGGATTCAGAAGCTCGGCGAGAACTTAACGTAGTAGGAAAGACCACTTTTAAAAATCAGGAACGTGTCTTTGCCATCAAGCGCGCTGATCGCAGACGTCATATATACGTGATTGGGAAAACTGGTACAGGTAAATCAACCTTACTAGCCAATATGGCAATCAATGACCTCAAGAATGACGAGGGCATTTGCGTGATTGACCCCCACGGAGATCTGGTAGAAACCTTGTTGGACTATATTCCTTCCCGCCGAGTTAATGACGTGATTTACTTCGACCCCGCCGATACTGGCAAAACCGTGAAAATTAACTTGTTTGAAGGTGAAAACTTGGTCCATCGAGAGTTGATTGCCTCTGGTATCGTTTCAGTTTTTTATAAACTCTATGGTTACTCTTGGGGGCCACGACTTGAGTACATTTTGCGCAATGCCTTACTCACCTTACTGACCGCCAAAACTGCCCGTTTGTCAGATATTACTCGCTTACTGACTGACAAAAAATTTAGGGAAAAGATCACAGAAAATCTTGAGGATCAAGTCTTGGCCAATTTTTGGCGCAATGAATTTGAAACCCTGCAGGATAGGTTGCGCAATGAGGCGATTGCGCCAATCCTCAACAAGGTCGGTCAATTCGTTTCTTCTCCGATGATTCGTAATGTGGTAGATGCGCAAAAAAGTTCGTTTAGCATTGAGCAAGCTATGGATGAAGGCAAAATCATTTTGGTTAACTTATCTCAAGGCAAGCTAGGAGAAGACAACGCTACATTGATAGGTGCCATGTTGATTACTAAAATCCAACTAGCTGCCATGTCACGAGTGTATCAAGAGGAAGAAACGCGTAAGGATTTCTTTTTATACGTGGACGAATTTCAGAACTTTGCCACCGAATCATTTAATAAAATCTTGTCCGAGGCAAGGAAATATCGACTTAATCTAACTTTGGCTAATCAGTATATTGCGCAAATACCAGAGGAAGTGCAAAAGGCTATTTTTGGTAACTGCGGAAGTATGTTAAGTTTCGTGATGGGAGCGGAGGATGCAGCACTCTTTTCCAAAGAATTTAACAGTATGTACAGCGAAACGGACTTAGTTTCGTTGAGTAAGCATCAAGTGATCACTAAAATGACGATTGATAATATTATTTCTCATCCGTTCCCTGCCTACACCTTGCCTCTGGCGGCAAGTCATAACCAGAATCGAGAAAAGGTGCTCAAGGTGAGTAAAGAGCGCTACGCCGCCTAATCATAAATTGTGAGTATATCCTATAACTTGACTTTTGGGCTTATTCATGATATATTTTGATGTTGTGTCGGCTTAAGTAAAAAAACGCGTGGCTGAAAGTGATTGTTTTGATTGATGAATCATT
>CAZFRD010000021.1:0-18757 GCA_964521215.1 uncultured Pseudomonadales bacterium | reverse complement strand
TAGATGAGGCAACGAATGCTCGGTTCCGTTACATTTGTAAATGAGGCATCACGTAGAGATAAAAATGATACTGTTGTAAAATCAAGTGATGACACTTTATCGGCAGATAGTTAACGATCTAGCTTCACGAGCCAAAACGGAGAAAAAACTAGTGTTACAGCGATTCTTCAAGACTGGGCCGGGGCAATACGGCGAGGGCGATGTGTTTTTGGGCGTCGTTGTTCCAGATCAGCGAGTGGTTGCCAAGCAGTATTATCAACTCGCCGACCTAAGCGTGATTGAAAAACTGCTATCCAGTGAAGTCCATGAGCACCGGTTGACAGCGTTGCTGATGTTAACTTACCAATTTCCGAAATCTGATTTAACAAAAAAACGAGTGATTTACGACTTTTATTTGGAAAATACCGCAAATATAAACAATTGGGATTTGGTGGATTTATCAGCACCAAATATTGTTGGTGAGTACATGCTGGCGACAAAATTAGATATGAATAGACTCGCCAAATTGGCTACCTCTCCCCTACTTTGGGACAGACGAATCAGCATAATCGCCACACTAGCATTTGTGAGAGCAGTGAAAAAAAATACCGTTGATTCTAAGTGGCTTCAACCTTCCTTAGCGTTAGCAAAAAAACTACTAGATGATCAACACGACCTAATCCATAAGGCCGTTGGCTGGGTACTGCGCGAAGTCGGCAAAGCCGACGAGCGCTTACTACTGAAGTTTCTGGACCAACAGAGCAAAAATATGCCCAGAACTGCCCTCAGATATTCAATAGAGTGTTTTTCTAGTGAGAGGCGAAAATTATTATTAAAGAAAGTATAACAATGGTTATTAAAGAACAGGCTGGTTTTAATGAATTTGACAACTTCAAGGAGGGATTAAAAAGGTTGTTATCGAGGATTAACTTGCTCACTGAAAACTATACATTAGAATGGAGAGTTGGTTTAGTATTAGAAAATTCAGACTCAAGAAATCTTCAGCTTGTTTGTAATGAGTTGTCAAAAAAATATGATATTTTTCGAACACCTGATAAATGGGCTAATCTATCACAAATACTTAAAAACAATCCTGCAGAAAATTTTCAGATTTTTACATTTTGGTTAGAGATGGCAAAGTTAAGTGGGTTTCTTGATGATAATTCAACTGTTTGGATTATTCGAGCCGACAGCGTTTTGATTTCTGAAGATCAATCAGTCGAGTTCCAGATATCAATTGTATCGAATATCACAGATGGGGGGACAGTTGATACAATTCAAAGGGAATTTAGATTGAGAAACAAATTTATACTATTTGTTTTTTCAATCGAAGACTTTAGGGCTCTACGAGCTGGAGACTTAAACAACAGGATGAGTACATTGAGACCCATAAACCCCATGGCTTTTCTACATGATGCTTTATTAGAAGAGTGAGTGATTTGATAATATTCCCCAATTGATATATTACAAAAGAATTGCAATTGCATCACGCAGTTTAGCTGCTAGTTCAAAATCGAGATCTTTTGCAGCAACGTTCATTTGTTTTTTTAACTGCTTAATAAGTTTCTTTTTTTCATCTGGAGTGTAATTTTCTGGATGAATTTCATCCAGATTGAGACGCTCTCTTTCCGATAGAAAGATCGAAACACTTTGCTTGGTGTTTGCTTCTTTTTTCTTTCGGTTGACAATCATATCCGTGCGAATTGGTTTATTGATTGATTCTGGAGTAATCTGATGAGCTTGGTTGTACTGTTGTTGAACCAGGCGACGACGCTGGGTTTCTCGGATGGCGCGCTGCATAGAACCAGTCAGATTTTTGGCGTAGAGAATCGTGTGTCCTTCCAAGTGACGGGCAGCGCGCCCCATGGTTTGGACCAGCGCTGTTTCTGAACGTAGAAATCCTTCTTTATCGGCATCAATAATTGCCACTAGACTTACCTCTGGCAAATCAAGTCCTTCTCTGAGTAAATTGATGCCCACCAAAACATCAAATTTACCCTCTCGTAGTTCTCGCAAAGTATCACTCCGGTCTAAAGTTTCAATATCAGAGTGCAAATATGCTACTTTGGGTAGCTCATTGAGTTCAACCAGAATCGCTTTTTCCGTAATTGATTTGGGTTGGTGTTGTAGGTGTGTAAAATAGATTGGATCAATGGGTCCAATCTCAATTTGTTCAATCGGTAGTTGTTCCCCTCTCCACACAATTTTTTCGGTATCTACTTGATTATTTTCAATCAAACTATTGTTGATCTGCTGTTTACTGCGCGCGCTCTGCCAGAGCGCGCGCACCTTCTCCTCTGTATTTAAATATTCAGTCAACGCCTCAGCCATTTTTTTTGTCAACGTAGTGACTAACACTCGTTGACTCTTCATTTTGCGTTTAAGAATTTCCACCACCAAATCTTCAATCTGATTTTCTGCGTCACGCAGTTCAATGGTGGGATCTAACAGGCCAGTGGGTCTTATTAATTGCTCAACCACTTCTCCACCCGCCGCTTTGATTTCGGTACTGGCTGGCGTGGCCGAAACCGCCACCAGCAGTGGTACCCGCGCATCAAACTCATCAAATCTGAGTGGTCGATTATCAAGTGCACTTGGCAATCTGAAGCCATATTCGATCAGCGTCTTTTTTCTGGCTTCATCACCACGATACATACCAGTGATTTGGGGAATGGTCATGTGACTTTCATCCACAATAGTGAGAAAACCTCCTGTTTTAAACTGTTTGGCATTTTCGGCAAAATATTCGAGGAGCGAAAATGGCGGATCTCCAGGCATACGATTATCAAAATAGCGGGAGTAGTTTTCGATTCCGTTCACAAAACCAAACTGCTCGATCATTTCTAAGTCGTATTCAACTTTTTGTCTGAGTCTGAACGGTTCGACCACCTTGCCTTGAGCCTCAAGTTTAAGGATTTGGTCTTTTAAATCACTTCTAATTTGTGCCACAGCCTGTTTCTGTGAAACTGGATCGATGACATAGTGTTTAGCTGGGTATAAGACGTACTCATATTTATCTGGTTTTTGTTGGGCAGAGATTGGTAGTGGTTTACCCGAAACTGGATCTATCCAGGCAATTTGCTCGATCTGATTTGCTAGTATGTCAATTCGCATGGCCTTATCTTCGTAGGCTGGCCAGACTTGAATTGAATCACCTCGTAACCGATACATTCCCCGAAACAAGTCAGTTTCGGTTTGATCGTATTGCAAATTTTCTAGTTGCAATAAGAGCGTTCTTTTTTGAATAATTTCACCTTCAGCAATTCTGAGTAAATAGCGACCATATTCAACTGGTGAACCCAAGTTGTAAATACAAGAGACAGAGGCCACCACAATTGCATCTCTGCGAGTCATTAAATTGGTCGTGGTGGCCAATCGTAACCGATCAATTTCTTCGTTGATGGTAGCTTCTTTTTCTATGTAGGTATCGGTGCTGGGAATATAAGCTTCTGGTTGGTAGTAGTCATAGTACGATACGAAATAACTGACAGCGTTATCTGGAAAGTAATCTCTAAACTCTTGGTAGAGCTGGGCGGCTAAAGTTTTGTTGTGAGCAATTACCAAAGTGGGCAACTGGGTTTGCTGTATCACATTGGCCACGGTAAATGTTTTGCCAGATCCAGTGACGCCGAGTAACACTTGGCGTTTTTTTTGTGCAGCAATTCCCTCAACCAATGCTTTTATTGCCAGCGGTTGGTCGCCAGTTGGTTGGTAGTTGGATTTCAAGTCAAATTTCATAAGCGATGAGTTCTATGTCGATGTACTGTATGATAGCACCCATGCAAATCACCGCGATCAAAACCCATATCGTGAAAGCTAATGACAACTTGGAGTTTTTTTTGAATCAGCATCTTAAACAAATTGAAGAACGCAGTATTCTTTCAGTCACCAGCAAAGTAGTGGCTTTATGTGAGGGACGGGTTGTCCCCAAAAAAACTGGTGAGAAAGCCGAAAAACATCAGTTAGTGCGCCAGGAAGCGGAAAAATACTTGGATCCAAGTGGCTCAAAATATAACTTGATGTTGACCATCAAAACGGGGGTGTTGGCAGTTAATGCAGGCGTGGATGAATCTAATGTGGACGCAGATCACTACGTGTTATTACCAGAGGATTCTTTTTTGTCGGCTAAAAAAATCTGGCAATGGGGACGTCGAAGGTTCAAGCTCAGAGAATTTGGAGTAATCATTACTGATAGTCGAACTGCTCCGCTTAAATGGGGTGTTTTGGGTACAGCCTTGGGTTATTGTGGCTTTGTTGGCTTGCGCAGTGAAATTGGGAAACCAGACTTGTATGGTCGACCAATGCACATGACCCAAGTGAATAATGCCGAATCACTGGCGGTTGCCTCGGTTTATGTTGGTGGTGAAACTGCAGAAGCTCAGCCTTTGGTGCTCATTACTGATGTGCCACAAATCGAATTTGCCCAATCTTCTCCCTCAGCCAAAGAAAAACAATCGTTACAAATTAATCCAGAAGACGATGTTTATTGGCCGATCATATCAAAGGCCGATTGGCTCAAAGGTGGCAGTTAGCCATACCGCTACGCTTTTTGTAACTAATCACTGTTACTCTCCACTCACGTGGGGGCGCAAGCGGTCTTGAGCCAAGTTTGAGCAACCTGGCTTGCGGGTTCGATTCCCGTCGCCTCCACGAAAATTAACAAAATGGCACTTGTTTTTTTTAAATTTTTTGAGATAGTAACAATGCTCAAACTTGGCTAATCAAGACCCATTGCAAAACAGTCAGAAAGTCCCGCTTATCGCGGGATTTTTTGTGTCAATAACTTGACAGATTATTCGATTATAAAGCTAAGATCGAAGATAGGCTTTGGTATCCCGCCAAATCTGAATTTATATTCTTCATCACCTCTCAGGAAGTCGTACAGCTCTTTGCCTTGCTCGATTGCCTGCCGAATAGTATAGGCAGTCAGCACTTGGCCGGGGCTAAGGTCGGAAAACGCTGGATTAAAGCCAGAGTTGTACAAGTCATAATGACCGCCATAGTCAAATACCAGCATGGTGGCAATTGGATCCGGATGGGTGGTGAGAGATAAAAAAAATAATTTGAGCCAACCATGTCTTGCCAGCACAGGCAGTAGCTGTTCGAAAAAAGCCTGATGATGAGGATCCCAAAATTCCCTTTTAGTTTCACTTGATAGTTGATGTAACTCAATAAATTGAGGTATCGCGTTTTCTATCTGTTTTACATCAGTGAGACAAACAAATGTGGCTAATCCAGTATCTTCAAGCTTTTTCCATTTTCGTCTGATCTCTTGACGTTGTTTTCGCTTCAGTTGACTGAGATAGATTTCCCAGTTAGGTGGCAATATTAACTGAGGACAAACTGTCTGTTGAACTTTTTGCATCTTATTTGTCTTGATAAGCAAATTAGAAATTTGGTTAATGGTGGGTGAATGCTCAGGCAGACTACAGAGCGAAAACATCGCTTCCTGATATTTTTTTAGTTCTGTAAATATAGCTTGATAAACCATGTCTTGATAGTCTTGATGCACAATAAAATCCAAATAATCGCTCACATCTTTACAGCCAATAAAACTATAGGTGTTGTTTTCAACAAGTAGTGGAGCCAGACCCACTAGTTTGCCAGACTCCAGACGGAAACTAATAATTTTCAGCTCGCCTTTTCCCAAAGTTTGCCACCAAACCGCTTGATACTCTGGTGTCAGGAAAATCTCATTAACCGCAGAATGTTCGAGTAGTTGGTGCCAATCTTGGCGGAGCTCAAAAAAAGCTGAAGCGCTGGTGCTATGATCAATCATCAGATTCATGAATGACGTAGTATAACAATGACTTGGTTTATGGCGTGCACTCTTTTATTCCTCTGTTCTGTCTGATAGAGTAACGATATGGTCAAAATAATTAAAGTTTCGACAAAAACTGGCGATCAAGGTCAATCGGGATTAATTGACGGTCAACGGGTTGCTAAAAGTCACCCGCTTTTTGCCGCCATTGGCGACGTAGATGAGCTCAATTCATGGTTGGGCTTGGTGGTTGCTAAATTGAGCAATGAATTCGCAGAGCATCGAGAGTTTCTTTTGGCCGTTCAAGACACTTTATTTTACCTGGGTGCCGAACTAGCTAGATCAAAAACTACTAAGCTTCAATCAAAGATGGTGAGTGAGCTTGAGGAGCGATCCGACGAACTTCAGCGATTATTGGCGAAAGATTGGCACACGAAGTTTTTACTCCCTGGGGGGACTGAGCTTGGTAGTTACTTAGACATTACCCGAACAGTTTGCCGGCGGGCAGAACGCTCCGTTGTTGCCTTGTCACAGCATGAAGAGGTGAGGCCGGTGGTCTTTCAGTACCTCAATCGTTTTTCTGACTACCTATATATTTTGCGTTGTTTTATTAACCATTCGCTTGAGTATCAAGAGAAACAATTTGTGAAAAATCGAAGATAATTAATTTTGATATCTTCTGATTAATCCCACCACTCTACCTTGGATTTGCACATTGGTGGCATAAATTGGACTCATACTTGAATTGGCCGGCTCCAGTCTGACTCTGGTGACTTCTTTATAAAATCGCTTGAGAGTAGCTAAGCCATTGTCGAGCAAAGCAACCACAATATCACCATCATTGACGTTGGGTGTTTCCTCGATTACCACGTAGTCGCCGTCGTCGATGTGGTCCTCAATCATGGATTGTCCCTTAACTTGTAAAACATAAGCTCTTCTTTTGCCACTAATTAGCTCTGGAGAAACCTTAAAAGAGGCATTGGGGTCTGTGTGTGGCTCAATGGGAGCACCCGCCGCTATGAAGCCAAGGACTGGTAGATCAACGCTTTCCGAGGTGGAGAGAAAAGTTTTTTCTACTAGCTCGATGCCTCTTACCTGCCCATCCTGTTTGCGTATCACTTTTTTTCTTTCCAATGCTTGTAAATGTTCGTGGATGGTCGCCAATGAGGATACACCAATAGCTTGAGCAATTTCTTTTAATGTTGGTGAATACGTATTTTTTTGAATATATTGAGCAATGAAATCGACAATTTGACGTTGGCGTTTATATAAAGTGATTGCCATATTAACTCCTATTTTAGATAATTGTTATATATTTCTTACGTGTAAATTCTGGCTAACAATTACCGAACTACCCATACAGTACCCGAACTAAGGGTAGTAAGGCAATGGGTAAAAATAGATCAAAGTAGGTTAAATTTGACTGCGTCTGATATCTGCTTCAATCATTAGTAAACGATTGTATTTGGCGATTCGTTCTCCTCGATTGGGTGGCCCAAACTTAACATAATCTGCACCGATACCAACTGCAAAATCGGCAATCAAGTCATCATTGGTTTCTCCACTACGGTGAGAAACCAGAATTTGCCAACCCGCTTTTCTGGCGAGCTGAATGACCGCCACTGTTTCAGTGATTGTGCCAATCTGGTTGGGTTTGACTAGCAAAGTATTAGCCATTTTTTTATCTATGGCTTTTTGAGTTCTTTCTGGGTTGGTGGCCGTTAATAAATCTGCGACAATTCTTGATGTTTCTCCTAATTCTGTGGTAATTTGTTGCCACATTTTTTCATCATCTTCTCTGAAGGGATCTTCAAAACAGAGCACTCGGAAGACTTCGTAGATCTTTTTATAGTATTCAAATAGTTCAGCAGAGGAATATCCTTCTGAACGTTCTCGTAGATGATATTTACCACCAGAGTAAAACTTGGTGGCAGCGGCATCAATGCCGAGGAAAAAATCTTGACTAAAAACGTAGGAGGTGGTTTTTGCCGTCTCAATGAGTAACTCAAAGACGTCGGTATTGTTATATAAGTTGGGTGTAAATCCTCCCACGGGACCAACAGAGTGAATAGCATTTTTTGCCGCCAATACTTGACTTAGTTGATGAAACATCGTCACAGCCATATTGAGTGAGTTAGAAAAGTCCAGATGTGATGCGGCGATAATTTGAAATTCTTGGATATCTAAATTATTGGCGCCATGCTCTCCTCCATTGACCATAGTGTAAATACAGGTGGGGATTTTGAGCGATTGGATCATTTTATATTTTTCTTGGATATAAAAATATAGTGGCTGATTGACGCTTAATGCCCCACCCTTCACCACCGCCTGAGAAACCGCTAAGAGTGCATTGGCGCCAATCTTCTCTTTCTTGGCAGATCCATCGAGATTAATTAGTAGCTGATCAATTTCTTGTTGAGCTGTCGGATTTTTACCGACTAGCTGCGGTGCAATTAATGTATTTATTGTTTGTACCGCCTGTGTCACGCCTTTGCCCAAAAACCGATTTTGGTCATTGTCTCTCATCTCATGGGATTCGTATTTGCCAATGCTGGTGCCTGTGGGCACACTGGCGGCCACAATACCACCAGTATCCAACCAAAGAGTGCATTCGATGGTAGGAATGCCTCTTGAGTCCAAAACTTCTCGTGCCCAGATACCTTGTATTGTTGCCATAGTTAAAGTTTATGTTCGACTACGAGTTTTTCTGCATTTTGAATCATAGATCTGGTTTCAAGTATATGATCGGGTTGGACCGAAATTCCTTGCCAACCCAGACTCACAATCTTTTTGATGATCGGCTCTTCAATGATTGAGGAGGAGACGACCACGGAAATAGTTTGAGTATTAAAATGTTGTAATAGTTGTCTAGAGACAGTACTTAGTAAATCTTGAGCAACAGCGGTGGCAAGTTGTCTCGTACTTTCTTTCCTCATTGTTGCAGAATTCAGACACAGCGAGCGCAGCAATAACTCATCTAGATTAATTAGTAAGCCAGCCACTCCATCCAAAGGAAAAAGATGCAAGCTTTGAGCTGTTGCCGGTGTTGCCACCTCCAACCAGACTCCAATCTTGGCCAGTTTTTTGATGCCACTTTTGTCGATCAATTTCAGTATTTGAGGTACTTCCTCAGGCGTTTTAACTTCTGGAATAACTAGATCTAAGTTACTGGGAGTTTGCTTGAGAAATTCGACTAAAGTTTGCAGTTCGAAGTTGAACCATTGGGGAAAGGTGAGCAGAAAACTGGCGCCAGAAAGATTACTTGTTTCTGGATCGTCGGATTGATCGCTTTCTGATAGAAACAGAGTCGCTCGTTGAGACGGTGAAGCATGATAGAAAGCGTAAAATATCGTCAAATCTCTTTTGACTGAAACCAGTTCAAACAAAGCCCGGCGAATATTGTGTTTTAGGACTGTTTGGGTTGAAGGATGTCTGAGGGCACCAAGTGGATGCAATCCAGAGCTATGAACGAGGTAGCGGGCAGTGAGGGGACCCACTCCATCCACTAGGGCTATGGAAGTTGCCATTCTGGTAATACTATTGGAGGTAACAAAAATTTTGGTTGCCGTAGCTGGTCTGGCAATTTTTTTTGGTCGGTGACTAGTTTCTTGGTTTGGTTGCAAAGGATCGTAAAAAACAAAGCCTTTTTCGGTCAAGGACCAGGATAATACTAGTGGATGTAGTCGTTGGCGCATGACTGGAGCAGCGAGTGTCGCCAGCTGGCGACACTCGCTGTCACTCAAGAGCGACAGCTGGTTTATTTTTGCAGTTTTTTGGGCGTAAACACCATCGGGGCGCATTATCACTGCTTGACTACGAACGTCAACTTGATACTCTTCAATTTGCTTGATGTTCTCATCTGAGGTTTTTTGAGCTTGAATCACCAGAGCCGATTTATGAATTCCCCCCAAGTGATGAGATGCGACGAAGCCACTCACTTTCGATTTGGGAATGGACTGCACCAAAATCCCGCTAGGAACAAGCTGAAGCTGCCAACGAGTCTGTTTGAGAGTATTTTGGATTTGTTCACACCAGATGCTCTTGATAGCCAACAGTAGGTTGACCGCTCCTTGGACTTCGGTTAGTTTGGTTCCAATCGCTGCGTTGGCAGATGATAAGCGCACCGGCTGATTGGCAAAATACTCGTGATATTCGGCATGAATAGTGGTGACGAGACTTTGGGGTACTGGTAAACTCAAAAAAAACTCACTGATTTTTTTATGTTTGGTTGCATGGCTAAGCTGATCATCGGCGAGTATATTTTGGAGTTTCAAAAGTTTGTGAGAAGTGATCAGCACCTTCTCGAGTGTATCGGCGGGAATGAGTAGGGTTGGCGTAACGGAAACAAACTGATGTATCCAAGATAAATCCAGTGCTCGATCGCCTAGATTCAATCGTGAAAAATCGGCAAACTGTTCTAATCTAATTACAATAGGCAAGGCAGGCATAAGCTAATCATAGCATTTGGAAGTAGCTAACGGTCAAGCTGATTAACGACTGTTTTTGAGCAATTCCTTGAACGACTCCACGATTGGAATCGGGCTGGGATTAATGCCTTCCAACATGCATTGATAAAACGTAGCAAAGCCCATGGTGGTAATTAGTTCAAAGACTTGAGCAAGTTTGGATGACCCCTCAAGAGTAATGCGCATGGTTTCAATTTGGTGATCTTCAAAAATTTGTTGCGATAGGTTAACCCGCAGTTGATTATTGGGGTTGGCGAGCAAACTTTGAAAAAACAACACCACATGTGTATCTTGCAAACTGTTGGGATAACGTAAAGATTCGAGTAGGTGGTGGTTCATTTCGGGTATGACAAAGTAGGTGGTAAAAGTTTTGCCATTCTCATTACTTTGATTGGTGGCTACATGAACTGCTCCCTCCAAAAAGTCAGGTGCGATGAGCACAGACTGTTTGTTGAACATGGTGAAGGCTAAAACCTTAGCAAAATTTGTATCTTGGGGGGTTTCCACCGAGTAGGTTTGGCAAAGTTGCTCGATTAGTTTGACCGTATCTTCAATTTCAGATATCGCAATTTTGATAATCCCTGCTCGCTCACACAATCCTAAGGTGCCCATGACTGAGTAGCCGATAGCCATTCTGGGTTGGCCAGAGGGATTGTGGGTTGGTTCAACTAGATAGAGGGGCCAGTGATTTTTTTGCGCTAAAGTGACCAACTCACCTCCCGCAGCAATACAAACAATAGTTGAGTTACTAGCCTGAGCTTGTTTGGCGCACTCAAGAATTTCCTCAGTATTACCAGAGTAACTGGACAATATGACTAAAGTATTCTCATTGACATATTTGGGGAGTGAGTAATCATGAATGAAATCGAAAGGGACAGTTAGTTGATCGGTGTAGAGATGTTTAATGACATCGGCGCCAAGACCAGAGCCACCCATGCCTGCGATCACTACCTGAGTAACTGGTTGGGTGGGTTTGATCGTAATCGAGCGAGTGGCCTGCCAAGCATGCTCAATTTGTTTGCCCAGCGCTTCGATGGAACCAAGCATATTGGACGTATCTAGTTTGGCAATACTTTTTCGGTCATTCAAGTTAACAGAAGATGGCGTCATAAGGTCTTTCAATTTTGGTTAATACTATTTAGCTTCCTAAGTTTTAAATTTTGTCAGCAGAGACTCAATTTGAGTTTTTAAGGTTGGTGTGGTGACGATGAAATCTGAATTTTCAGATAAGTGCCAAGTTTTACCTCCGACTCCAAGTACAGCATAGCCTGCTTCGTGCAAAAGTAATGATAGACCGGCTATGTCATATACATCTGTACCAAAGATGATTGAGGCTTCAAGCTTGCTGTGCGCCGCATAGAGTAATGGAACAATCATGCAGCCAAATTTGCGAAAAGATCTAAATTGGTTGCAAGATTGGGATAAAAATCGGTAAGAGTCAGCTCGAGCTTCAGCTGATTTGCCACTTTCTGCCAGCAGAGTGACTGATTCAAGATTAGTTTCCGTGGACGGTGGAGGAAATGGATTATCATTTATGGTGGCGCCAGCCCCCAGGCTGGCGCTAAAAATTAATCCCTGAATTGGCGAAGCCACGGCGGCGGCGACTATCACTCCCTCCATTTGGAGCGCCGCCATCGAACAAAATAAAGGCACGTGATGCGAAAAATTGGTTGTGCCATCTAGCGGATCTAGTATCCAAGTAGGAGTTTGCGAATCAAGCGAGCCACCAAATTCTTCACCATAAATCGCATGATCGGGGAATTTAGCCTTAATCATTGAGCGGAATTTAGTTTCAATCGCTAGATCAGTTTGAGTGACGTAGGAATGATCACTTTTCCATTCGGTGGCAAACTTTTGTTGCTTAAAATCATCTAAAGCAATTTCGCCGCCCAGCTTGACCAATAGTTCGGCAAATAAACGATAGGGTTGATAATCTGTCATATTTTGACTTGAGCTATTGTAACGCATTGGTATTGACGCCTTGGCTCCAGTCAATTTCTGGGTAAGCTTCTAACATTTTTTTCAACATTGCCTTCAGCTCATCATATTGACTTTGGGTTTTACCCTCAAACTTAAGTGTAATGTAGGGTCCATTTTGCGAAGCTCGAATGATCGCCATTGTTTCTTGGGTATCCATCCGAATACCGTCGATGTCAGTATATTTCGCTTTTGGCCAGGCTTTGGTGAAAGCGGCTCGAATTTTAGATGAAACAAACTCGAACTTAATGGCATCGGCCAAGCCAAATTTGATTTCGGGGCTACTGATATAGTGACTGAGTTTGCCCACTGCTTGTGAAAGCGTAGACTTTTTTCGTTCCAAGTAGGCGAGCAAGCGCAAGCTGGCAAAAGCGCCATCGTCATGGCCAAAAAAGTTGTCCATAAAGAAGATGTGGCCAGATAATTCCCCACCAAAAGGTGCCTTTACTTCTTTGACCTTGGCCTTAATAAAGGAGTGACCAGTCAACCACGCCACTGGCTCGCCACCAGCTGACTCGATAGTTTCGGTCACTTGTCTAGAACAAAGCACGTTGTAAACAATTTTTGCTCCTGGGATAAAATCGAGCACATCTTGCGCAAATAGGGCCACGATAGTATCCATCCAGAGCATTTGGCCATTTTCATCGACCACAGCCATGCGGTCGCCGTCCGTGTCATAGGCAAAACCAATATCCGCTTGGTGCTTTTTGACACCTGTGGCCAATCGGTGCAACACCTCAACTTCGGTCGGATCTGGCACTCCCATGGGAAAATTACCATCAAGCGTACAGTTTTGTTCGATCACTTCACAACCAGCTTGGCGAAAAAGCTCGGGATAAAACTTTCCAGAGGTAGTGTTGCACGCATCGACGACTATTTTCCATTTCTTTTGCAAATTAAAATGTTTAAGAATGCTTTGGCTGTATTGAGGAAAAATATCCAGCTGTTTATCAGTTCCTGCTCCCTGAGTAAATTCCGCTTTTTCACAGATGGCTTTCAATTCCATAATTTCTTCGGTGACCATGGTTTCCGAATAACCCGTACTCAATTTCATGCCATTGAAATCGCTGGGATTATGTGAGGCGGTGATCATGGCGCCACCTTTGGTTTGGAAAAAGTAGGAGGAGAAATAGACAATTTGGCTCAGTGAATGCCCAAGGTCGATAGTGTCTACTCCACCTCGATTTAACCCAGCTCTAAATGCCTTAGCATAACTCTCACTTGTGTTGCGATTATCTCTGCCCACCGCAGCTTGTTTAATGCGGTATTTGGCCAGATAGGTAGCGTAACCGAGTCCGAGGGAATAAAAAACATCTTCATTTAAATCTGTATCCACCACCCCTCGTAGATCATAGCCTCGAAAAATAACTGGATTGATTGGGACAATTTTATACATTATTATTCTCCTTTTGTTACTTAATTAGTCGAATTACAAAGTGTCATACAAAGTATGACACTTAACTTTACAGCTCAATTTGTAATAGGTCAAGTCGGCTTTTAACTGTCAATCGAGTGCCACCAGTTTTGCTTTCTGTATCAATAATAGTTAATTTTTCATGCAGATTGAGTAGCTGGGCCAGCGAAAAATATCTCGCTTGTGATTGCAACTTGCTCACCACAAATGGTTTGCCAGCTACCACACCGCCACTCTTGATGGTGAGCAATAATCTAATTTGCCTAATCAGCATCATCAGACAATACTCAATACTATCTTGAATCTCGGCTTGATGGAATAACCGCAGTCTGTCCTGAACTGCCGAAGCGGGTGAAAAAACATCAAGCCACTGAAAAAGCGATTTACTACTCCGAAACAATTTTTGTTTGGCTTGACTAAAAATTGCTAGTTGCGCAGGTGAGAGTTGCTTTTTTTCCCAAAGCACCACCGAGTCATTGGTCTGAAATTTTGCCAAAAAATGGATCAGGGCAGTTTGGTTGGCAGACTTAACTAAAGAATGTAGCTCTTCAACGATGGTTAAAGCTAGATCGTTAAAAAGACTGATTTCACCTAAGGCTGACTCAAGTTGAGCGAGGTTGAGTTCGGAGGCTGGAAAAGTGGTAATTCGAGAAAAATTTTCTCGCTTAGATTCGATGAAATCCAGCAGAGCTTGCCGTGAAACGACGTGGTTGTCGCCGTGAAAAATGTACATAGATGTAATGATTACCAATAATACTGGTGTAAAGTTTTTTTCGCACTCGCAAAATTGGGAAAATATTGACCGACCAAACGCCAAAAAGCCCGACTATGATTGGGATGGACCAGGTGGGCGAGCTCGTGAGTAATGACATAATCAATTACCGAAGGCTCAAAATGAACCAAACGCCAGTTAAAAGAGAGGGTGCTCCGACTACTGCAACTCCCCCATCTTGTTTTTTGTTCTTTAAAACCAATACTTTTGAACGATACCTCCATTTTAGTTGCGATTTGCGCAGTTCTTGGGATGACATACGCCCCACAAGTTGACTTGAGAAAATTCTTGAGTAACTTGGGATTGAGCTGGTTTTTTTTGCCCGCAATGGGTGTATAAATGAGATTATTTTCAGTAAGCAAAAACCCAGGTGAAGAATTTGTATCATTATTGTATACAAGTCTATATTTAGATCCAAAAAGATAGATATAGTCGGTAGAAAATAGTTTTACTTTACCTTTTAGCCTACTTGAATGCCTATTGATCCATTCTTGATGATCAGCAACAAAACGTTTAATGATGAATTGAGGCACTAAGGGTGGGGCGGTAACCAGTACTTTGCCATCCTCAACTATTTGCAATTTAATTCTTTTAGCTTTGGGGTTTACCCGAATGGTCACTAAGGCATCCATAGTGCAGAGTGTACACTATTTAAATTTGACTGAAAAAGTTGATTTTGCCAATCTCTTCAAGCTGTTTTTTGTATTTTTTGGGGTTTGAAAGATAAAAACTGGGTAGTCTGGGTTGAAAATTGGGCTTGAGAGACTTGGCTAAACTAATATCGTCGTGGTG
The DNA here is from genome assembly GCA_964521215.1 of uncultured Pseudomonadales bacterium. GTDB lineage: Bacteria > Patescibacteriota > Microgenomatia > UBA1400 > PJMF01 > DAOQVB01. Next base: position 3,596 of record CAZFRD010000021.1, on the reverse strand, counting down.
GAGTTTTCCCCAATACAGATCACTGGGATTGAAATCATGCTGACTTAGCCAGCGCCAAACGTCCACCATACCTTGGAAATACACAGCATCTTTGGTGAACCCGCCTGGTTGCTCAGTATTTACAATTCCCCGTTTCTGGCGGATAGCGATGACCCAGCGACGACCAGGGTCTTGAATATACTTACCCAGTTGATGCCAAACATCTAAAAACGAACCTGATTGCGCCCAATGCACAGCCAGATAGCGCAAAGCGGCCACGTGAGCTACTTGATATGATTGAGGCAATAATCCGTGCAATGAGGCTAAGCCTTCTTCCGTTACAAGATAGGGGCGAAAACCATACTTAACCTTTCTCTTATACCAAGGTTGCTCTTCGTAATTTAATCTGCGAAGAGCGTGAGTGCCAATTTCATGGTACAGCGTGCTAAATAAACCATCTTTGCGGAAATCCAGTGGCAATCTCATTTTGAGAGTGGTAGCGGAAATTGAGGCTCGAGATAGATAAGAATGAGAAAAACTGACTTTAAAACGAACATCTAACTGATGTAGTTTCAAAAAAGCCTGGATGGATGCTTCCACTTGCTGTTGTGAGCACAATGCTCCCTCCAAGGCGTTCAGATCCGCTTCGTTGCGGTGGCGGTAAGCCATATTGAGTATGGCTTGGGCGAGTTCTATGTAGTTTGCTTGGGGTTTGCCAAATTGCTCTAGTTCTTCTTGGGTAAGTGGAGCTTCATAGGTCAACTGCGGGTTAAAGTTAGGATTTTCAAGAAACGCAAGTCTTTGAGCGGTGGTGTTGGTGGGTGTCACTCGACTAATTAAACTCATGCCTCGATTTCTCCAATTAAAAATTGTTTTAAATCAAATTGGCCTAGTTCTACGCGGTGTTTGGTTTTGTCTAGTCTTTGAATTGCCAGCATGGCTGTTTTGACTTGTTGGCCTTTGACTTCAAACGCTACCTCGACGACTGGCACCTTGCCTTCACTCACCTCTTGTTGTTGCCAAAGTAGGTCGTCGTAGTCCAGTAGTCCGAGCTCGACAGCTAATTTTCTAGAAATCGCTGATCGAGCACGTAGGGTATTGACTTGGGCTGGTACCGCCAGACTTTTTGTTCGATCGCCTTTGATAATCAGTGTGGGTTTGTTGGAGATAATGGTCCGTCCATGATCGGCACGTTGTTGATCAACGTAGTACTCAGCAAACAGCGCTTGAGCAATTCTGACTCCGTGATCTGCGTTGCGCACGTCAATGCCTTCTACCCTTTCAATTCTGCGTTTGAGTCCCGCTTTATTGGCCAACTGAATTGACAGGCCAGGAAACCCATTGAGTTCTACCACCATTGGTCCTTTGGTTTCATCAATAAATAGATCCGCACCCATGAAGACAAAACCAGCAGCCTGGGCTGCTTGAACCGCCATCAGTAAGGTTTCTCGCCAGTAGGGTATTTGTAGACCGCCGACCTTGCGCTTCTGTTGGGGGAATCGCTTGATATATTTTCTTTTACCTTGTATGCCGTAGGTGGTCATCCCACTCGCTAGATCAATGCCAAGGCCGATGGCGCCAATGTCCAGATTAGCTTTACCTCCGGACTCAAGTGTGGGAATACGAGCCATCGCCATAATCGGCACAGAATTAAAAATGATCACTCGAATGTCTGGTGTGCCACCCTTGGCTAGTTTTCTGAGAGTCGGGTGAGCAATAATCATTTCTTCTACCAGCGCTCGATGACTACTTCCCCAAGTACTGTATTCGCCATCAAGAATATTTTGCACATGGAGGTTGAGATCCTCAGTGGTAACTTGGTTGTGTTCGTTATCTAGCCAGACAGATTGTTGTGGCAAGTACTTGGTAATAATGCGAATACCTTTGCCAGCACTGCCACTGGCTGGTTTGAGCACAAAGGGACAGGGAATATTTTCCCAGACAATTTGGTCCAAGTCAGAGTACGACTCAAACATATGGTACAACTGAGCTGTGGGTATCTGGTGATCAGTCAGTAGCTGTTTAGTTTTTAATTTAGAAAAACCAAAAGCCCGAGCCGAACTAGGATTGAGTTTGGTATAACGGTAGCGACCGTTCATGCCGAGTATATGCGATGGTTTGATTGGCATTTACTCCTCTTCTTCGATGATGGCGCCAAATCTGAGGCGCTCGCTCACTCTAAGGCCACTAAATTTTCCAATCACGATGTTGACGACGGCGGTGAGGAACAGTAGTAGCTCGGGTTCGCTCAGAGCAAATCTTTGCAGGACACCCCACTTGAGGAGGAGACTGGCGATGAGTGCCAAAATAATAGTTTCGATGGTCAGCGCCAAAGCCTGACTTTCTTTGGAATGAGCTTGGGCATCAAGGAAGTTTTCGCTCAGCAAGACCAAAATTAAAATTGGAAAAATATTGACAGACATAAGTTGAGTAACTTTGATGACTGGCGCCAGCATTAATAAGCCAAAGATGCCAATGGAAATCGTCCAGAGTAGTAAGGCTGTTCTGGGTAAGTAAGGCAAACTAGTTTTTTTGAGCAACCGACTGGTAACAAACGCGGTGCCACTGATGGCAACAAACATGAGTAGACCAGGTATTACGCCGGTAGACACAAAAGCAACTGAGAGCACCGCGGGAATATATATGCCAAAACCTTTGAGTCCAATTACGTGTCTAGAAGCGGCAATCAGTGATGCCACAAACGGAAATAGAATGACAACAACAATAATATTGGCCGGCACACCCTCGCTGACGGTTTTGAAGATAGCGTGTTGTAAAAAATTGTTCCAACTCAGTGGTCCAGGAGGATTTTGAAAAAGGTAGGTCGCCAATTCGCTGATTTGTTTACTGCCAGTATCGGTCAAATCCTGATCTTTTTTTTCTTGAATTTTTTCAATAATTTCCGCCGACTCGCTGGCTAGAGTGCCAGTTTCAGTCGCAACGGCCGAGTTACTGGAATTAGGAATGGTCAACTCAATTTCGCCCGCAATTTGTGCACTCAAGCTACTTTGGGCAAATGCAGTCGAGGAAAGACTGCTGAAAAATAACCCTAGACCAATTATTAGCAGTAAAGAAAATATAATTCGCTGCATACGGTTTTTATCATCAATACTATAGGATATTATATCATGGGATTTAATGCTGGTAAATCAGAGAAAAATTGAGATAAATGACTGAGTGAGGCTAAGAGCGAATGAGATAAAGACAAAGGTGAAAAACTCGCCGAGGGGAACACCAAACAGCACCATGGGCGAGATGGTAAAGCCAGGTACTAAGTATAAAGCCAACCAGAGTAGAGCAACATTCACAATCACAGAAAATAGACCCAGCGTGACGATGTTGATGGGCAGAGTGAGCAACTTGAGAATCGGTTTGAGGATAAGGTTAATCAGGGTCAACACCACCGAAAAAAGTATTAAGGCCACCCAATCGGTATAGGAGATGTTGGGCAAAAACCAAGCTAAGATGAAGATAGCGAGCAAAGTTTTAATAAAAGGACGTAACATCAAGCATAACAATAGCATTGAAAAGCATCGAGGTCAAGTTTATTGAGTTAGTTAGGCGTAGAACACATAATACATTTTGTGCATTCAGTGAAAATCCCTGTCTTACAGTTA
>CAZFRD010000020.1:0-19321 GCA_964521215.1 uncultured Pseudomonadales bacterium | reverse complement strand
TTTTTCCATGAGGCATCGAATCATGTTGCGTTACATTTTTGATGAGGCAATTCGTCTAGTAGACCCGATTGGATTCTCGTGATATACTTCACCGTGAAGTTTAGGAACAGTCTGTTCTCGGTGAAAAATAATACATACCCTTTCTCCATTCGACAACTAGTTCTCAAGCTGAGTAAAAGTTAGACTCAGATGTACTGAGTCATATATAGGAGCATATGAACGATAATGCCCAAGCAAATCCCAAGAAACTATTCATTGGGAACCTTCCATACAGTGCTACGGAGAGCGATATTACTGCTCTTCTCTCACCCTATGGAGAATTAGTAGAAGTTCGCTTAATTGTCGACAAAATGAGTGGCCGCTCACGCGGTATCGCTTTTGCCGAATTTGCCACTGAAGACAGTGCCAACCAGGCAGTTGAAGCATTAAAGAACTACGAAATGGACGGACGCGCAATCATTGTGAATGTTGCCAGACCTCAACAACCTCGAGAAAATCGTGGTGGAGATCGCGGTGGCTACGGTGGTGGCAGTCGTGGTGGCTACGGTGGTGGTCAATCCCGCGGTGGCTACGGTGGTGGTCGCGGTGGAGATCGCGGCGGCTACGGTCGCAACAACGACTAATTATCCATTCATTTGGTAATAATTTGTTATTTGATCCAGCCCCTTACCAGGGGCTGGATTTTTTGTTGGAGTACTTGACGCTGTCATACTGAGCCCGTCGAAATTAATGTTCGCTGTCATACTGAGCTTGTCGAAGTAGACAGCGTTGTTGAGTGTCTCACACCACTAGAGTTAAATCCATGGTTTCCTAGTTGTAGTATGGGAATGATACAATCGTATACTTTATGAAAAGATCGGAAATTGATTCAATCAATGGTGAAGAGAAAAGAAGCAAACCATTTATGTATACTTTGCGAAAGTTTTTTGCGGGCAAAATGATCGAGTGTTTGGCAAAAAAAGGGATAACTATGGAGATATCTCCGAATTCCTTAGCTAACTTACACAAAGCCGATGAGTTTTTAAAAAATGGCTCACTGTTTGTTTTCGCTAATCATATTTCAGAGTACGATGCGAAACTTGGAATTCCTAAAGGTTTGTTACAACTTCCACATATGGTGAGGACTCTTTACTTAATGAAAGATATTTACGCCGTGCCAAATTTGGAGCATAAGGAATCCTTTGCAATTGCGGCACTTACTCAATTAGCAAGTCTGCTGAGAATTTATGTATTACCTATACCAGAATCAAATGGGGAGGGATTTCAAAAAAACAATCCTATTGCAAAAAAACGATTAAAACGATATGAAAACAAACGAGATGCATTAATGGCCTTGAACGGCACAGTGATTGGTTTTACTCCAGAAGGTACTCGTGGAAATTCGCTTGCAATGGGACAGTTTAAAACAGGCATTGTTCGATCAGCGCTTTTGTTTCTCGACTCACTATGTTTACCGGTAGGATTTGTACCCAAGGTCGACCAGTCATTTGAAATGGTGGTTGGTCAACCAAAATCGGCTCGTGAAATACTTGGCGAGTTGGTTGACCAGATACAAACAGTTGAAAAAAAACTTGAATTAGCAACAAATACACATGAAGTTAACATGCTCAATCTTGAGAAGAAAGGACTCTTAAGACTTGGAGCTGATCGCTTTGCTCAAGAAATTCTACCTTTAGTACCAGAATCGATGTGGGGTGTTTATGCAACAACTGGCGGAAGAGAAATCTAAATGCCTACTGAGACAACAGTTGCAAAAACAGTTGAATATTTAAAGGTACTACAGACCCAATTACATGAAGAGGTCGATCTCATCAAATCTGCTAAAGATCAAATGGGAAATCAAAATCCTCCTTCAATTAATTGCTGATCAGTTTGGTTACAAGGTAGCAGCTTTGCTGCCAGAACACATGAGAGGTGTTTATGCCGATAAAAGTCTGGATGATGTAGTATAAAATACCAGCGTGTCAGTAGAGTCGGATGCAAATCAAATTAACCAGAGAGAGAGACGTATTGTGGGTCGTGGTTACGCCATTGAATTCATAGGTACGTTACCAGAATCAAGACAAGTATTAGTTACTCTACCTGGTGCTGGTGATGTGGCGTTGCTTCATTACAAGAACTTGACAGAAAATTTGGATGATAAACCATTGGGCTATGCTGTTTCATATCAACACGACTATAATCCAAAAGAATTGGTTTCTGGTTTGGTCTCAACTCTTGGCCAATTAGCTGAAACCGATGGAGAGATCAAGTTGACCATCCACGCTTGTTCCTATGGTGCTAGTTTGTTACCTCAGCTTGTTCTAGCTTTAAGAGAGCATCCAACGATTCAAATCCAAGGCATAATCGCCAGAGCTCCGTTATTCGACATCCATTCACTTTCAGATCGATTTCAGGATTTATATAGTAGAGGTAGGTTGGCATCGATCTTTGAAATCGGCTTGAATCGCTTAATTGAGTTAGGCGAGATTCCCTCTACTAAAAATTTCGCTCGTGTATCGGAGCTGTTAAGCCAACTACCAGCAAGTACCGGCTCATCTTTCTTTGATTTGCTTCTGCAGGCAAAAATACCTATGTGGACCGTTATATTTACAAACGATCAGGTAATCAATAATTCTAAAGTTGAAAAATTGATTGGCGAAGCAAGTGAATTTGTTGGAGTAGCAAGTGGCGAAGCAAGAATGGGCCATTATCCTTCAATTCAAAATGAATTAAATTTACTCGAACAGAGTCTGCTTCGTAAAATAATTGGAGTGACTGACAATAGTTAAATCATTATGAACATTTTATTTATTTGTACTTACAATCGGTGGCGAAGTTTGACAGCAGAAAAAATGTTTGCTAACCGTCAAGGTGTGGTGGTCAAATCTGCGGGCATTGCCTCTACTGCTCGAGTTAAAGTTACATCCAAAATCATTAAGTGGGCTGATCTCATATTTGTGATGGAACCTAGACACCGTGATTATTTGTTTGACAACTTTAGCGACTTAGTTGAAGGGAAACAAATAATTTGTTTAGATATTCCTTCAGGTTATCGTTATAATGAACCGGAGCTAATAGAGCTTTTAAAGCACGGTACAGAAGAATTTTTTTAATGAGAATCAATTTACACCAAGTGTAGTGACAATTCATGTATCGAAACTATAAGGCCAAAAAATGACCAAGAATTGTATCTCTACAACACCGTCTGTTGTGGTAAAGAAATTAGAATTAGTTGTACGGACAAAAGTTCGGGTTTAATTGGCAGTCAGTGTCGGTATATTTGCGTGGGTGAATACTTTCGTCAGGGTGGCGTTAATAGATTTTGCAGATAACTTGTTACAATTTATTTTTTTACTCTCTTTATTACTTCCTTGCAATCACCTTTATTAAGACGTCATTCCCAAAAAGTGGACTACACACCATAATCACGCTCCCAGATGTGAAACGAGCTAGTGACGACTAATCTGCACCGTCTTCAGTAAGATATATAATTTTGTGAAAATATCTGGAAAACTTTTACAAATCCAGTATAGGAAAAATATATCGGGAGAATTAACTCTTGATACTGTATGGTTTTCGCTCACCTTTTTCAGTGAAAAGGTCAGAAAGGATTTCTATCACATCACCACGTAAAACTAATTTGTCGTTATCCAATAGAATTTTTCCTTTTGCAACCTTAAGGTTACCAAGACGTAATTGTTCTATAACAAAATTTATCACCACCCATCCTTCTGGATTACCTTCTTTTTGAATTTCTTCAAGAGCAGCAACTATTTGTTCTGGTGTTCTAGGCATAAGAACATAATCATAGCATTATTTATTTAAACATATCAAATCAAGCATGGGTTTGTGCATCGTTATTTTATTTTGTAGTAACTACTTTTAGTATCACCTTTTTTTTCAACATACCCTTTCTCAACTAGACCTGCCAGTAACTTATGAGCTTGCTGTCGAGAGATGCTGAATTCTACAACTAAGTCTTGAGAAGTCACTTCAGGATGTGAGCTCAGATATGAGAGAACCCGTTGTTCCTTAGGAGTCGGTCGCTCAGCCACTTTGCCACTCTGTACAACAGTCTTCACACGAGCCAGAGCACTTTGTAGGGAGTATTTCACACCATCCGTGAAATACGCCAGCCACTGAGTTGAATCTCCTTTATCAGCACTGCTCAACATATCGGAATAGGCAAAACGATCGAGGTCGTAGTAGTCGTCTAGAACAAAATATTTGTTAATTTGGTACTGATATTTCAGGAACAGCAGGGTGGTTAGAAGTCGACAGGTGCGTCCATTACCATCAACAAATGGATGGATATAGACATAGTGATGATGAAAAATGCCAATTTTAAGTAGTGGGGAAGTTTTTGTATCTGATTCAATCCAGTCAATCATTTCCACCAGAGCTTGTTCGATCTCGGTTTTTTTGTGAAATGGAGGCTCATGTTTGACATGGAGCGTAGGGATACCATTTTTTGTTTGGTAGCCACCCACTACGACGCGCGTATTTCTGATCGAACCAGCAGTTTTAGCATCAACAGCTTTGAGCAATTTTTTGTGTAAATTGGTAATGTTGTCTATAGTGAGTGATTGACTAACATACTGGTCAAGTGATTTGAGTAGATCAAAATAATTTTTTATTTCCTGCTCATCCCGATTGGTAGGCACTCTGTCTCCTAACAGTAGATTGGTCACCTCAGGTAGTGATAATGGGTTGCCCTCGATGCTATTACTGATATAGGTCGACTTAATTAAATGGTCGCGCTCTAAATTCAACTCAAGCTTCTGAGGAATTCGCATCCCTTCAAGCTGTCCATAAAGGCGTTCTATCTGGGTGAGGTTAGCTAGGATTTGGGGAGTAAGGGTATATTGGGGTTGGAACACATAGTCAGTATACAAATTATTTACTAATTGTCAACCTATATGTAAACATAATTGTCAACTATAGTGCATGACGAAGAAAGTTCCAAGGTAAAAGTTGTAACGTTTATGCAGTGACCCCATGGGGAATCGAACCCCAGTTACAAGGATGAAAACCTTATGTCCTAACCACTAGACGATGGGGCCATTTGTTGAAAATTCAGCTTATCGATTCCAGGTGACGTTTTGATAATGCTGAATTGTGCCATCGACGACCGTGATTATATCAAACCTGAAGTCACCTTGGTAGTTGACTTGCCTCCGATAACAAGCAGCCACATATTGAATTGATCTCAGTTTAGTGAAATCTACTGCTTGGCTTGGGTCACCATAATAACCGGTGGCTCTTGATTTAACTTCAATAAACACCATTTCGTTCAACTGTGAGTCAAGCGCAATAATATCTAACTCGTGATTTTTTACTCGAACGTTCTGGTCTACGACGGAAAAGCCGTGGTTAATTAAAAATTGACAAGCCAGCTGTTCGGCTTGATCTCCAGAGAAAAAATTATTTTGACTAAACTGCTTTGGTGACAGTTTTCTTTTCTTTAACCTTGGTAGCTCTTTTGCCGGTGCGTTCACGCAGGAAATATAACTTACTTCTGCGTACTTTACCGGTACGTTTGACCACAATCTTGGTAATTCCCGGCAAAGCAGTGGGAAAAATCTTTTCCACACCAATCCCTCCCGTAGCAATCTTGCGTACCGTGAATGATTGTCCTGCTCCCCTGTTATTGATAGCAATCACTAATCCATCAAAAATCTGAATTCTTTTTTTGCCACCTTCTACGATTTCTTGATGAATACTCACTGAATCACCAACCGAAACCTTTTTTTCTTGATAGGTAAAGTATTGTGCCATAGAAAACCTTTGTAAAACTAGACTGGTGTATTCTACTCAAGAGACAATATTAATGCAAATGCAACTTATTTTTTCAATTTAGTCGCCTCTAAAAATTCTGTAAACAAGGGATGGGGGTGTAAGGGTCTGGACTTATATTCTGGATGAGCTTGGGTGGCAATGAAAAAAGGATGCATTTTTTTGGGTAATTCAATCATCTCCACAAAAAAATCATCTGGTGAAGTTCCAGAAATAATCAGGCCATGCTGCTTGAGTATTTCTCGGTATTCATTGTTAAACTCGTAGCGGTGACGGTGTCTTTCGGAAATCAGTTTGGCTTTTTCGTCTTTAAAAGCCTGATGTTGTTGATATATCGAGTGGACCAACGTATCAGCTTTGAGAGTACAGTTGTAAGCCCCAAGACGCATACTGGCGCCCTCGCCTTTTATTCTTTGATAGCGTTCCTCAAATGGTATCTGATGAATAATTGGGTGCGGTGTATTTTTATCGACTTCAGTCGTATGCGCTGCTGCTAACTGAGCTACGTTGCGGGCAAATTCCACGCAAGCAAGTTGCATACCATAACATAAGCCAAGGTAAGGAATTTTGTTTTCTCGAGCATATTTGATAGCTACAATCTTGCCTTCCACTCCCCGACTGCCCCAGCCAATTGGGACAATGATGCCGTTTACACTTGCCAAATCTTCTTGAGCTTTTTTACCACCTTTCTCTAGTGATTCAGCATTAATAAATTTAATTGTTAAGTCTACATTTGAGTGCCATGAGGCAATTTTCAGCGACTCAATCAAAGATTGATAGGAGTCTTCCAACTCATAGTCGCCTGTGGCAATATATTTGGCAATGATGGCGACTGACACTTTGTGCTTGCGCTTTGCTCGGATTAAGGTCACCAAGCGCTTCCAGGCTGTCAAATCTTGCTTTTTGAGTGGTAAGTGAAGTTTGTGCAATACTTTTTCGTCAAATTGCTGTTCGGCAAAAACAATTGGCACTTCATAAATAGAACTACAATCGGGATTGGAAATTACCTCATCGGTACGCAGGTTGCAATAGAAAGCCACTTTTTCTTTCCTTTTTTCATCAATAGCAAATTCGGCCCTCCCAACAATAAAATCCGGTTGAATGCCCATGGAATTGAGGGTGCGCACAGATAATTGTGTGGGTTTGGATTTTAACTCATTAATGTGTGATGGCTTGGGAAAATAGGTGACATGAATGTGCAAAACATCCTGAGGCAATCGCAACTTCATAATGCGGTACGCTTCATAATAGATAGCATTTTGGTATTCGCCTGCGGTTCCTCCCAGCTCGACCAATATAAAATCTAAACCTTGGGCAGATTCTTGAATGCGACGGATGGCTTCTTCTGGTACATAGGGAATGGCGTCCACCGTGGCACCGTCATACTGTAAATTCTTTGAATTTTCAATCACGGTGGAATAAATTTGACCCATGGTGGTAAAATTTTTATGGCCAACTTCAACATCGAGAAAACGCTCGTAGGTACCGAGGTCGAGGTCGGCTTCTAGTCCGTCTTCGCACAAGAAAACATCACCGTGCTCGATGGGGTTGATATTGCCAGAATCTAGGTTGAGATAGTTTTCACACTTAATATTACCCACTGAGTAGCCACGGTTTTTTAGCAGTAAACCAAGTGAGGCAGCAGTAACGCCTTTACCGAGTCCAGACAGAACACCACCTGAAACGAAGATATATTTTGTTGAATGGGAAGAATTTGTGCCATGATTGCTCATGGGGCAATATTGTAACAACACAAATCGGAAATGTCACACCCAATTAATTATCCCAATTAATTAGGCAAGTAAAAGTTCGGCCTCTGTTTTTAATTCTTCTGACCACTCAACACCATAGGGCAGTGTCATCAGCTGGGGTTTGGCGCCATTGGGAATGACCACCACGACAGTATCTTTGCCTGGGTGTTTTTTCAAAAGTGCGCCCAGTTTTTCGAGCGTTTCCTTTGAAGTTTTACGAGGAATAAATAATTGATGATTTGATTCCTCTACCGCCTGTTGAACTTCAAACGCATTGGGCACGCTAATCGATTCAACAACGAGTTGAGTTTCCTCTTCCCGCACATCGATTCTGCCAGTCATGACGACCACCGCATCAACATTCAGAAAGGGTCGAAATTCTGCGTAGGTTTTGGGAAAGACCACGAAACGAATTTGACCAGTGGTGTCTTCCAAGTTGCCAAAGGCCATTTCTTGGTCATTTTTTTTTGTGCGCACCGCTCTTAACTTAGTAATCACCCCACCAAAACGAAATCTTTGGTCCTGGTGGATTGTCCCCTCAACTTCCGCAATTTTTTTATTGGCTTGTTTTTCTGCTGTTTTGAGTGCTTTTGCCATGGGGTGCTCTGTGAGATACAAGCCTAGTAATTCTTTTTCAAACGAAAGTAACTCGGCTTGTGGGTATTCTGGTAAGCTGACAAAAGTATCCTGCATCACCAATTCGCTTCCCCCAACCTCGCCAAAAAGTGTGGTTTGACCTTGATCTGAACCGCTCAGTCCGGAAATTCGCTTGCGAATTTCTTCAAGATTTTCTAGCATACTGGCCCTGGTGCCGAAACTGTCCATGGCGCCCACTTTGATTAGGCACTCCAAGGTAGTCTTATTGACCTTGCGACTATCAGTTTCGGCGATAAATTGAGTCAGCGAGCTGAATGTTCCCAGCTTGTCTCTAACCGCAATGATAGTATCAATTGCGGCCGAACCCACGTGCTTGATGGCATTCAAGCCAAATCGAATGGCATATTTCTGCTTGCCTTTTGGCAGTTTTTCAATTGTAAAGTCGCGAGCTGAATGGTTGATATTGGGCGGTAATACCGAGATCTCCATTTTCTTGCATTCCTCGATTGCTTGAGCAATTTTTTCATCTCTGGTTTGAGCCATTGAACCCGATTCCACACTCATTAACGCAGTCATGTACTCAATCGGATAATTGGCTTTCAAATAAGCAGTTTGATAAGCAATCATGGCATAACTGGCAGCGTGAGCCTTATTGAAACCATAATTGGCAAAGGCCTCAATAAATCCCCAAACTTTTTCCGCCACCGCCTTGCTGTACGAATTGTTGACCGATTGGGTAATGAAGCGTTGGCGGTTGACGTCGAGCAACTTTTTCTTCTTTTTACCTATTGCTCGCCGCAGAATATCGGCCTCTCCCAGACTGTAACCAGCCATGACGTGGGCAATTTCTAATATCTGCTCTTGGTACACCATGACACCATAGGTTTCTTTTAAAATGGGTTTTAAAGAATCGTGGGCGTAGGCAATTTTGCTTGGATTGTGTTTACCCTCAATAAATTGGGGAATCAGGTCCATTGGTCCCGGTCGGTACAAGGCAACGAGAGCCATAATATCGGAAAATTGAGATGGTCGCAGAGAGCGGGCGACTCGCCTCATGCCAGACGATTCAAGCTGAAAAACACCCATGGTGTCGCCGTTGGCCAAAAGTGCAAAAGCTTTGGCATCATCGAGCGGCAATTCATCAATTGCAATATCTTCGTTGCGATACTGCTTAACTAAGTTAAGTGTGCTTTGAATGATGGAAAGATTGCGCAGACCAAGAAAATCAAACTTGAGCAGGCCAATGGCATCATCGGCAATATTGCAGTCCAAAGCGTACATGTCGTATTGAGTGATGGTTTTGCCAGTTTTTGAGTCTATTTGCGTGGCGGTGTACTCACTCATTGGCTGATCAGTAATGACGATGGCAGCAGCATGAACAGACGAGTGGCGGACATTGCCTTCCACCTTTTGCGCTAAGTCGATTAGCTCTTTAAATTTGGGCTGAGCGTAGTAGGCTTGAAGTTCGGGAATAGTCTGGACAGCTTGACTCAAACTCGTGCGATGGCCGGGCTGGTTGGGAATGAGTTTAGCAATTCTATCTGGGTCTTCATAGGGGAAACCCAGGACCCGGCCAATATCGCGAACAGCGACTCTCGCCTCCATTCGGCCAAAAGTGATTACGTGGGCGACCCGGTCCGCTCCGTATTTGCTTGCAACATATTCGATAACTTCGTCTCGTCGGTCATCTGCAAAGTCCATATCGATATCGGGCGGAGTTGGCCGTTGGGGATTGAGAAAACGTTCAAAAGCTAGACCATGAGCGATTGGGTCAATGGAAGTAATGCCCAGACAGTAAGAGACCAGAGAACCCGCCGCCGAGCCTCTCCCTGGTCCAACACCAATACCCTGTCCTTTGGCCCAATTGACAAAATCTTGGGTGATTAAAAAGTAGGTGCCGTAGCCCTTATCGTTGATAATATGAAGTTCGTATTCTAGTCTCTCAACCAACTCTGGCGTCAGTTCGCCAAACTTGTGTTTGGCGCGTTCATAAGCTAAGTCATGCAGGAATTGCTCCGTCGTTGTTCCCTGAGGGATGGCATACTCAGGGAAAATCAGTTGGCCGGTGGGGATGGTGAGGTCACAGCGATCAGCGATTGCTAAAGTATTAGCAATCGCTTCTGGCAAGTCGTGAAATAACTCAAGCATTTCTTGAGTTGATCTTAAATAGTAATCAGGTGAGTCCATCATGGACATGCGGTCTTTATCTGTCATTAGTTTGTGAGTCGAAACACACAGCAAAGCATCTTGAGCTCGCGCATCTTCGGCGGTAATGTAATGAACGTCATTGGTCGCAACTAGGGGTAGATGGAGTTCACGAGCTAAAGCAATTTGTTGTTTTTCGAGCTCGGCCATCCAAGGGACTTGCGGGTGACGCTGGATTTCTACGAAAAGTCGATCGGCAAAAATGCTTTTGTACCACTCTAATTTCATTTTTGCCGCCTCAAGCTCACCATTTCTGAGCAATAAATTGACGGGACTGGAGGCACAGCCGGTTAAAACTATTAAGCCCTCGCTGTGTTTGGCGAGCAACTCCTCATCGATTCTGGGTTTGTAGGAGAAGCCCTCTAGATGAGCAATAGAGACTAGTTTGAGTAAATTTTTATAGCCGGTTAAATTGCTCGCTAAGAGTGTGAGGTGAGCTTGATCGGAACCCATTTTGATTTGTTTGTCCAGATGAGACTTTTTGGCAATGTAAACCTCTGTACCCACAATTGGTTTAATACCTGCTTTAAGACACGAGTTGTAAAAATGCAACGCACCATACATCACTCCGTGATCAGTCAGAGCAACTGCTGGTTGATTGAGCTCTTTTACTTGGTTAATCAGTTTGGGAAGTTGGCACAAACCATCGAGCATTGAGTACTCTGAGTGGACATGCAAATGAACAAAATTAGTGGGGGCTTGACTCTTCATGCTGGTTGTATCTTAGCAGAAAACTTGAATTCCTTCTTGGCATAAAAGTTTTTTTTGCTGGCTTAAACCACCAAAGGCGTATCCCGTTGCAAGTGTTCCATCTGATTTGATAATACGGTGGCAAGGGTAGCTTTGGGGATCAGGGTTTTTGTGCAGGATGTTGCCAACTACTCTTGGGCTTGTACCAACTTTTAATGCAATGGTCTTATAGGTGGCGGTTTGACCAGAGGGAATTTTTGCCACTTCAGCCAAGACTTTTTGAGCTATCGGCGAGAGTTGTTTGATATCAACTTGAGACATAGTCTGATGTGATTTATTGTATACTACTCTACTGATGAGTACTAAGATAAATCCTGAGGTAAGCAATCAATATTATAGATTTGTTGATCGTACAAACCACCAAGATTTACTATTACTTGACCGATTAACCCGCACAAAATTAGAGTATATTGCATCAATAGCGCCGAGTTGGATGTTGCCTATATTGAAAGCAGAAAACAAGCGGAGAGAAATGATGCTGTTTTTAATTAATGCCCACGAAGTGTTGGAATTAATATCAGAAGCTTCAAGCAATTTATCAGTGATATTGACTCATGTTGGAAGTGATGATCCGTTTGATTATTTACTCAAGATCATTGAATATTCCGCATTGCATTTAGGTCAACCGGTAGGTTGGTTAATGAGAGCTAACGATAACTACTTTAGTAGGCTTAAACATGGATATAATCCTACAGAAGACGTTGTTAGTTCGCTAGCTTGGCTCCAACACAACCATGAGTTGGTAAAAAAACAAATTGATGCTATTGAACGTCATCGAATACCAAGGCAGAGACAGATAATCTTAAATAAAATTCAAAGGTTATCAACGAGCCGTTTTGAAGAGCTCTCAAAAATATTGAACTCAAATCAGGCACTACATCCAGAAACTCTCATGAGATTGAAAAAAATACCAACAGATTTACTGATCCAATAATTCAATTACTTGCTTAGGATCGAACGGGAGTTGAATTTTCTGTTTGAGTTGGCCGATGAAGAAGCCGAGTAATTTTTTATCGCCAGCTTGGTAACGCTGCCATTCATTGGGAAAATCTTTTTTTAGATCTTGAATAGCCTGCTTGAAGGCATCGGGATCAATTTTGCTAGTTTGAGTCATTACCGAAACTTGTTTTATCACAATAGCAATTGAAGCTGATTGATCAACTTTAATTTTTTTATTAATGATTAAATTGGCGACTTGATTTGGCTCTAGATTATTTTGTTGAGCTTCTGCAAAGAGAGAATCTGCCCAGTGCGTAGTTGCTTGTGATTCTAGAAAATGGGCGCAGTTTTTTGCCTCTATACCATAGGATTTTTCCCAACGACTAGCAATTACATCGGGTAATTCTGGAAGCTGTTTATGCAGCTGGTCAATTTGAGCTTGACTGAATTGCATCGGTGGTAAATCTGGATCGGGAAAATAGCGATAATCTTCCGCCTCCTCTTTGGCTCTTTGAGTATAAGTCACTTGTCTCTGCATGTCCCAGCCACGAGTTTCTTGGGTGGGAACTTGATTGTCATCAAGCAAGGTATTTTGCCTGGCAATTTCGTATTCTATCGCTTGTTCCATAAAGCGAAAGGAATTGATATTTTTTACTTCCACTTTATAGTTCGGCAATTCATCTTTGGCCGTGGCCAGTGAAATATTAGCTTCTAGTCGCATTCCCCCCTGCTCCATGTCACAATTGGCAATATCTAAAAATCTCAGGATCTGACGCAGTTTTTTGGCATATTCTTTGGCTTGCGACGCACTGTGAATATCTGGCTCAGTGACAATTTCGATGAGCGGTACGCTGGATCGATTAAAATCAATTAAGGTTATTTTTTTTCCATCTATCGTTTTGTGAAGTAATTTGCCCGTGTCCTCCTCCAAGTGAATTCGCCTAATTTTCACTTTCCCCTCGCTGGTTGCCACATAGCCGTTTTCACAAAAAGGTAAATCGTACTGGCTAATCTGATACCCCTTGGGCAAATCGGGGTAGAAGTAATGTTTTCGGTCAAATTTTGAAAATAAATTAATCTTACAATTTAAAGCTAGGCCCAATTGAATCGTCCACTCGATGGCTCGTTTATTAGCTACGGGCAATGCTCCTGGCAAACCCAAACAAACAGGACAAGTATAGATGTTGGGTTTGGCTGCGCCAAAAGGATCGTTTTTACAACAGCAAAACATTTTTGACTCAGTTTTCAATTCAGCGTGGATTTCTAAACCGCAAATTAGGTGTCTCACGATTGCCTCCAGTTGTTCCAGGCGGTGGCCTTCTCATAAGCATCAGCAATTTGAATCACTCTCCCCTCCTGCCACTTGGGAGTCATGATATTTAAACCTAAGAATAGATTGGTGTCTGGATCACGGTAGCAGGGCACACTAATTCCGGGCAAACCAGTAATGGAGCTTGGTTCTAATAGCAAGTCTTCCAGTTCGCCAAACATGGCAGCTCCCTCGCTCGCACCAATTTTTTTAGCAAAACCAGGACTAGTGAGACTGATCAGCGCATCATATTTTTTGAATAGCCGATTAAAGTCTTCAAGAAAAAGAGTGCGGACTTTTTGGGCGCGAAGATAATACTGGTCACTATAACCACTAGAAAGAGTAAAAGTGCCAAGCATAATACGGCGTTTAGCTTCATCGCCAAAGTTAGATCGATCATTACCATAGCGAATACCGTCATAGCGACCTAAATTGCTACTAACTTCGGCTCGCTGAACAATTGTATAAACGCCAATCGCGTGTTGGGGGTCGAAAGCCGGGGCTAGTTCAACTTGAGCTCCAAGGTCTGATAACACTTTTGTGGCCGCATCAAAATGCGGCCATATTGACTCAAGCCCAGGTAAATCTCGATATAAAATACCAATTTTCATACCTTTGATCGATTGATTTAAGAAGGATGTAAAATCTGGGACTGGCTCGGCAGACGAAGTGGCATCGTAAGGATCATGTCCGGCGATGGCGTTGAGTAAAATTGCCGTATCTTCCACCGTTTTACCAATCGGTCCCGGAGAGTCTGTGGAGGACGCCATCGCCACCACTCCGTACCGGCTGCACCGACCATAAGTTGGTTTGAGCCCAACCACGCCACACCAAGCCGCGGGCTGGCGAATGGAGCCGGCGGTTTCACTACCAAGTGCTCCAAGACATAAATTGGCTGCCACCGCGGCTGCACTGCCTCCAGAACTGCCACCTGGCAGATGCTTGGTATTTCTGGGATTTAAGGTTCTGCCAAACTGAGAAGTTTCGGTGGAGGAACCGTGGGCCCAAGCATCAAGATTAGTTTTGCCGTAGATCACTCCGCCCGCTTCAAGTAGTTTGGCGGTAACCGTGGATTCATAGGGTGAATGGTAGTCGTTGAGAACAGTTGATGAAGCGGTGGTGGTGAGACCAATAGTACTAAAGTTATCTTTAACCGCAATTGGTAATCCAGCCAGAGGGAGATTTTCAGCTTTGACTGCTTCAACATAGGCTTGTTGATTGGTGTTTAAATATACATTCAGTTCTGGGTTTTGATCTTTAACCTCCTGATCAATCGACTGATAAACTTCAGCTAAATTGGTCTTTTTATTTTTCAGATCATCAAGAGCCTGGCGGAGAGTGAGCTCATTGGGGGCGGGGGTTTTTTTGTTCATTCCACATCCCGATCAATAATTCTTGGTACCACAAAAAAACCCTGATAAGATTTTGGTGCGTTTGCCAGCGCTTGGGCCTGAGAAAACATGCGTTCTTCTTCAACTACATCTTCTCTGGTGATATTGACTAGGCCTGTGACGTGGTGAGTTGGTTCAACTCCCTCTATGGAGACTTGAGCCAATTCATCAATGACTCTTAGAGTGGCCGAAAACGCTTTGGCTAGTGAAGTTTTTTGGGATGCAGTAATGGGAATATGAGCCAAATGAGCAATTCGTTCTACTTGTGCTTCACTAAAGTCAGATTTAATTTTAGGGGACATATATGTAGGAATCGTACCATATCACTCAAGAAAACCAAAGCTGAGTTAATCAAATAGCAATTGATTGGAGTGCTTGAATTCTTGATTCGACTGGTGGGTGGGTGTTGAACAAATTAGCAAACCAGCCTACCCCGCCTTTTTGATTTTTGAGTGGGTCACTGATATAGAGATGGGCAGTCGCTTTGTTTGCCGCCTCTAAAGGCTCTTGGTCTTGCGAAATTTTATTTAAAGCCGAGATTAAACCAGCGGGGTTTTTGGTGATGGCCACGCCACTAGCATCAGCCAGAAATTCACGTTTGCGTGAAATAGCTAACTTGATTAGGTTAGCAATAAGGGGTGAAAGCAAAACTAAAGCAAAACCGACTAATCCCAAAATCATCTCGATTTGCCCAGAGTCTCGGCTGTCTCGTCGTTTGCCACTACCCCAGAACGAAATTCTGAGTAACCAGTCTGCCAGCAGAGCAATAAAACCAACTAACAGACTGACGATGGACATGAGTAGGATGTCATAGTTGGTGACGTGGGCAAGTTCATGGGCAATTACTCCCTCAATTTCCGCTCGGTTTAACCGAGACAATAATCCAGTTGTGGCAACCACTGCTGCATGCTGTGGATCTCTGCCAGTAGCAAAAGCGTTCATGGCAGAGTCGTCAATTACATATAGTTTGGGAGTGGGAATCTGCAAACTCATGCTGAGGTTTTCTGCCACCGTATAAAAATCAAAAAATTCTTCTCGGTTAACTGGTCGTGCGCGAGAGACCGCCAGGACAATTTTATCCGAAAACCAGTAAGAGCCGAAGGAAAGGATGCCAGAGAAAATTAGCGCTACACCCACTAGACTAAGATCGTAGCCAAAAGCGTAGGTCATCAGCCAACTGGCTACTGTTACAAACAGCATAAAGCCAATGATCACCAGCCAAGATTTTTGCTTGTTTTGGGTTACCAGTTGGTAATGAGTCATTTTTGTAAGTCAACTTTCACATCTTCCATTTCTTTGGAGGAAACTTCAATATGTTCACCACTGGTTGGAGTGACTAAGCCTTTTTCGGCAGTAAAACCGAAAAGTCCAGCAATGAAGTTGGAGGGAAAAGTGACTAATTTGACATTGTACATTTGAGTCAAGTCGATCAGGGTTCTTCTGGAATACATTAATTTATCAGATGTATCGGTCAGCTCATCCATAAACTTGGTAACAGTTTTATCGGCCTTGAGTTCTGGGTTGCTTTCTACTAGCACTTTGATTTGAGGAATCATGTTTTGCAGTTGATTGACGGCTTTGTCCATATCATTCATATTGCCAGATTTGTCTGCAGCTTGGACTGCTTTGCGAGCGCTGGTGATGGCATCATAAATGCCTTTTTCATGTTTGAGGTAGCCTTCAACCGATGTTTCTAGATTGGGGATCAAGGACGCTTGGCGCTTGAGCTGGTTGCCAATTTCTTGTATGCTGGCAGTAATTTGAGTTTTAAACTTTTGCAGACCGTTGTAGATGGAAACAACGTAGAAACCGAGACCGATTAGGACAAATAGTAAAATGGGCAAAATTCCAGAAAACATACAAACTCCTTTGTAGTAAATACAATTACTATGCACCTATCATACAACATTAAGTTAACATTGAGTATGAAAACTTTGAAAATCTAGCGACCCCGACCGGGATCGAACCGGTGATCTTCTCCGTGACAGGGAGACATGTTAACCACTACACCACGGGGCCTTTATGTTAATGTGGGTGAATTATACGGGTTAGGAGCCAATCTGCCAATAATTGACTTGTGATACAATAAAACACCAAAAGTAGTATATATAAGAAAATACTTTATGATAATTTCAGTTGAATTTGCTAGAACACCCACTTTTTTTGATTTATTGCATAATATGACACATGAAGAACTTTTAGAGGTCGGAATTGATTTGACGAAACTGCACATTTCTATCGCTAACAAACTTTATTTTAATTTAAGTGAAGACGAAGAAGTAATTCGAAAGTATCGGGAAATTAGAAGGGATCCAGCTAGACATAACTTAGAAACTCAAGATTTGAGCAGTATGACATTGGGGGAATTAAGGGAGAATGGAATTGATGTAAGTAAAATGGTGCTACGTTTAGTCAAAATTCTACTTCCCGAAGGTTCACAAAAACACGAAGTTCAAAAACTAATCGATGAAATACGTATGGGAACAGAGGTAACAGTCAATGAAAAAGGCATTGTTTTGACTGCTGCAGATAGTGGAATATCACCAAAAAAAATTAATGAATAAACTGCGCGGTCTGAGGTTTAACCAATCTGTCTAATACATAACGTGCTAGCATTTAGTTGTTGTTCTAGTACAATCTCCATAACTACTTTGCGGGATTAGTACAGCGGTAGTATGCATCCTTCCCAAGGATGAGAAGCGGGTTCGACTCCCGTATCCCGCTCAAGCAATACGACGTATCGGAAAAATTAAGTGGTTCTTGGGAAAAATTCATTTTGACCAAATACTCCGGGAAAAGCATTAAGGACATCATTTATAAGCTTATCAACGGCATTCTTTTGTTTAGGTGAAAGTTCGTTATACCAATCACTTAGTGTATACTTTAGAGATTGGGCCCAAACAATTGGATAGCTCCAATCGAATTTTTCGAGGTGGAATGCCTCAACAAATGGGTTGCTGTACTTGTGACCCAATATTGTAGTTGTGAGAGGGGCCATGATGCCGCCTTGCATCATCTGTCTAACACAAATCACTGAATCTCTTTGTTCATATCGTGTAACACAAGCTGGGCAATGAGGGTCGTTGACTTCATTTTTTTGCAACGAGCTGTTAAGCAACATCTGGGGGGGCACTGCAGAGAGTGGAAGAATACGTAGACTGGGATACTCATTTTGATATTTTGCTTTACACTCACTTAGCTCTTCGTCGGGAACATAAATCGCCACCAAACTGTTGACGGGTGCTGAGGCTGCCGCGAAAAAAACATCAGGTGAACGAATATCAACAATACTGATGCTAAAATTAGCCACACTATTGGAAATCTCGATCTGACGTTGATCGAACTCCAGTATGACGGGGAAAATCTTATCGTTTTCGTGATAGTCCAAATCCTCACTATATGAAAAAAGACATCGAATGAAATCCGCTTCAACGCTTCCTAGATCAGATATCTCGTGAAGCTCTTCTCTCGTGAGCTTGATATTTCCTGATAAAACCTCACGAATATTTTTCGCTCTTGGTCCTCTGACGTGACAATAATTATAAAGATCATCCATTAGTTGATTAATTGTTGTATCTTTAACAGGTTGTTGTAGCAACAGCTGAGTGAACACCTCCTTCATACAATCAGATAGCTCTAGAGTTTTAAGATCTTTAAAAAATATTTTTAGTATTCGCTCCTCAATCTTTTTTAGGCTCCCAAATTCTTTTCCAAGTTTTTCAATAAATCGAATGTCGTCTGGATCCGCTTTAGTGCCAAAAAAAATCCAGTACCGAAAATCTTTATCAATTTCTTTGCCAAGAAATGAAAAAAAACTGATTAACACTTTTGCCGCCCTACCCAAATGGCTAACAACCTCTGGTGCCTGTGCGTAATGAGGTATGAGCGCTTGTTTTTCTGCTAAAAGATTTTCTACGGTGATGCTGGAGGTTACGTGGAATAACGTTCTTGGTTTGTAATAGTGCGGTTCCATCTCTGCGCCATTTAATAATCCATTTTTTTGAGGATAAAGTTCGGTGTGACCGAAAACGTTGCCTAATAAGTTGTAGACCCAGATACATAGGATTGGGTATTCATCAGCTCTCAGCCATCTCTCTAGATTTGGTAAATTAAATGCTTTGAGAAAATCGAATACGCTGTTAATACCCATATCCCGTAGCTTCTCTCTTATTGTTCGAGCTGAATCTTCTACAATATTATATAGTTCGACTACTTCTCGAATTGCATCTTTAATGAATGGAAGTTGTGATTCGAGACCAAATTTTTCACAGTATTCGGTCAGAACATCATCTGGCGGAACATAAATCTCTTCTGTACTTAAGTTCGTAGGCCTAATACTAGTTTCATCTGGCAACTTCAATTCATCGAATGATGAGCGACCTCTATCTAGTCTCATAAAATTTGTTTAATCAACAAAATATACATACTAAATATGTAATTATACTCCTCGTCGCGAGTGGTTGTAGTTTTTTCAACATTTTCGCGATAGAATGACTTAGTCAAGAAGGATAAAACCCTCATGTGCTTGCCGAGATAGCTCAGTTGGTAGAGCGGCGGTATCGTAAACCGTAGGTCGGGGGTTCGACTCCCCCTCTCGGCTC
>CAZFRD010000019.1:0-21403 GCA_964521215.1 uncultured Pseudomonadales bacterium | reverse complement strand
CAACCTGAGCACTATTATCTCAGAGAATGTGTCTAATATATGGGGGACGGGTCAAACAGATGTTAATTGAATAATTTAGATTAAACCCATCATCAAATTTCGGCTACTTAGAATTGCTTCTATATAGTTCTACTACTTTAGCCCAATTGACCACGTGCCAAAATGCCTCTATGTAGTCTGCGCGACGGTTTTGGTACTTAAGATAGTAAGCATGCTCCCAAACATCCAGTCCAAGTAATGGTGTCAGTCCATCGCTCAGTGGCGAATCTTGGTTGGCAGTAGAAATTATTGACAGCTCTTTCTTCTCATCAGCCACTAGCCAAGCCCAACCGGAACCAAATCTACCTAAGGCAGCTTGGGCAAATTGATCCTTGAAACTTTCTACGCCACCAAAATGAGTAAACATTTCGGTTAGTGTTGTAAGAGCAGGTTGCTGATCATCCGGAGAAAGCCACTGCCAAAACAACAAGTGATTTGCGTGTCCCCCACCGTGATTTTGTACTGCAGTCCGGATTTCTTTTGGCACCGCCTTTATATTTATCAGCAATTCTTCAACCGTTTTTTGCTGCCACTCAGGATGTGGTTTCAGCGCATCATTCAATTTATCGATGTATGTTTGATGATGCTTGGTATGATGGATCTCCATCGTCCGCGCATCAATAAACGGCTCCAAGGCATCATATTTAAAATTCAAGTTGGGAAGGGTAAACATACTAGTACTCCTTTATATGTTTCTTTATACCATAGAATAACTCCAGAAGAAAAGCCGATCAACCAACTCAGACCCGAGATACTACAAAGGATTGAGCAAGCGCTGAGAATGAGAAATAGTGATGGGACTTGTGAGAAGCATTTGGAATCTATACAAGAAACGCTGGATATGGTAGCCTCTCATCTATGATTAATTTATTTTCTGAAAGATTAAAGTCAATATCTGGCATGCCTATTAATGTTGATATAGAAAATGTTAATCCATTTTCTGAATCAGCTTACTTGGTTCAGAGTGATAAAGATGACACTGTGTTAATTGCTATCAAACCATCAATTAGAGCTCGTTACATCTCTTGGTTTGATGGAACCAGAGATCGCATGTTTAGAGTTGCAAGTCTAAATCAAATAGAAAATCTTCTAGCATTAAGTTCAGATGAGGCTAATTACTTCTTTCTACCTCTAACATACAGTTTATACGAAGAGTTTGTAAAACCAAGGCTTATTTCTGCACCTCCGATTCACTCTCAGGAAGAACTTGCTCAATATTTTTCCGAAAATTACTCTTAGTTTTCCATGTTTTCTTGTACACTATCCCACAATTTCTGTAACAACGCTTGATTTTTTTCAGATAAATATAGGGTTTCATTTTCAAACGAAAACAATCCTATTTGATCTAGGAATCCGGTTTTTCCCGTTGCATCCTTGGTGTAACTGCTTGCATCAGCCATATAATATACATACATTAACTCAAACACTTCTTGTACCAATACATTATGTTTTTTGGCAACTGATACTATCTCGTTCTTAGAAGTTTCCAAATTCTTATATTGCAAATACTTACCTATGCTATCCTGAGCAATAATGTCTAGCAGAAGCGCTGCTCTTTCTTGAGAAAAACCAATTTTTTCTAGAATTGGGTAAGCGAGTTGAGCCGTATGATCATGTTGATGATGAGTTGATTGGTCCGCCTCAAATGCTTGGTGCTTCCCAATATCGTGGAGAGCAAGACCGATCATCATTTCTCTAGATGAAAAAAGGGAGGTACTATGAGAGTCTTTAAAGTATTTTTCATACTGACCAGCTACCATCATCGTATGTTCTCCAATAGTGAAACCTTCACTCACGTGAGCTGAACTTTCAAATTGCGTTTTAATATATTCATCATCTTGTGACATCATCTCAATGATCTGCGACATGTTTAAATCTGATCCTAAAAGCGATTCTGGAGAAGAGGTGGCATCTTCGGAAGGACTATCATCAATTAAGGGTGGATCCACTAGCTCAGAGTCTTTGGCAAACATTGCTACTAAATCGTCTCGTCTTTTTTTCAGTGCAAAGGAAAAATAAGCAGAAATATCATAATCAAACTCGTCAATAATCATTCTGTAAGTTTCCAAAGCCCTACTCGTTTTGATATAATCAAGACTAGTTTGAGAAGTAATTTCTTTAAGTTTATATTTCAACTTTCCCACTGTTTGTTCAAGAAATTGGACATTTTTTTGATGACCAGCTTCATCTACATCAGCGGGCCATCCAGATAACAAGACCACTTTGTCGATCACCTCATCGCTCAATGAACGTATCTTCTCTGAAAGAATTTGGAGTAACTCGCGGTCTTTAACCACCAATTCTCCATTGGAGATATCAAGTATTTCAGTAAAACATGGGTTATCTACCCGATTCAAGTCATATGGACTAGCAATTACATGCCTGATTTCTTCTACATCAATTCTTGGAAAGAAACCGTTAAACCCACCTTGAGCTCTCGAGCCACAGCAAGCTCCAAAATCGATAAACGCGACTCCCTGTTGTTCCCCATTGTTTTCCTTTGCTACCATTGTATTCCAAGGCACCCTATCATAGTCACCAATTAAAATTGCTGCTAATAAGGAATCCTTGAATTCTTTTTTCAAAATCTCATCATCTAATACTCCATAGTGAGAGTCAGGCTGATATTCATCGGATATATCTTCCATAACAACTAATGCTCCGCTTTCATCTTCACCGAAAAATGTCATAGGTGATCTTAGTCCAAGCACCCTAAAAAGTGTCGAGCCAACAACCTCTGCATGAGCACTATGCGAAGGAAGTGGCTTAACAATTCTTTTTTCCTGCTTCCCGCCCTCTTCATAGAAGTACGATTTTTTTGGATGCGACTCTGCCTGAGGAGAGTTAAATCTGCTTTTATACCGCAGGTGTTGAATATTATAGCTATCTGGAACTGGCACAATATCCACCAATCCTACGCCCATTTCAGCTGACTCCTCATCTGCCACGAATCCAAGTGTGTTTTCAATCATTAGTTCTACTCACTTTCATTCATCTTGTGAAATACTATCCCACAATTTCTGTAACAACGCTTGATTTTTTTCAGATAAATATAGGGTTTCATTTTCAAACGAAAACAATCCTATTTGATCTAGGAATCCGGTTTTTCCCGTTGCATCCTTGGTGTAACTGCTTGCATCAGCCATATAATATACATACATTAACTCAAACACTTCTTGTACCAATACATTATGTTTTTTGGCAACTGATACTATCTCGTTCTTAGAAGTTTCCAAATTCTTATATTGCAAATACTTACCTATGCTATCCTGAGCAATAATGTCTAGCAGAAGCGCTGCTCTTTCTTGAGAAAAACCAATTTTTTCTAGAATTGGGTAAGCGAGTTGAGCCGTATGATCATGTTGATGATGAGTTGATTGGTCCGCCTCAAATGCTTGGTGCTTCCCAATATCGTGGAGAGCAAGACCGATCATCATTTCTCTAGATGAAAAAAGGGAGGTACTATGAGAGTCTTTAAAGTATTTTTCATACTGACCAGCTACCATCATCGTATGTTCTCCAATAGTGAAACCTTCACTCACGTGAGCTGAACTTTCAAATTGCGTTTTAATATATTCATCATCTTGTGACATCATCTCAATGATCTGCGACATGTTTAAATCTGATCCTAAAAGCGATTCTTGAAGGGATGGGACAGGCGGAGTCTCATCAACCTCTGCTGAGGAAGTTACACTATTCTGACCAGCTCTCAAACTTTCAATTCTCGCTCTATGATTACTTCCTAAAACCTTGCCTTCAGAGATATCCAATAATATTGACCCCCCATATCCCGTATCAACTTCATTTACTGAAATGCAATCATCCAAAGGAACACCGTTAAACTCAGAAATACCAGCTGAATTGAGCGCTTCAATTATAGTGTGCTTCGTATCAGTAGAGTCGACCAAAATTCCAGCAATCATTTCGGGAGATATTCCTCTCATAAACATTTGCTCATTACTTGAGCAAACGGATTTAGGATTGAACTTTTTTCTTGATAAGAACTCAGCTGGAGAAAGTCTGTTCATGAATGTTTCAGGTTTAACGCTACCATACTGATCATCAGAATAGATATAAAAATCAGTTCTGTCCCATAGTTCCGGCTTAAAAACAAGTGCGCATGTATACGTATAAAAGGGATTTGGCTCGCTCGGCTCATCAGACGAATAGTAATGTTCCAATTGCTCCGTCCTGACAAATACAGCATTTGCTCCACCTGAAATAAAATCAAGATCAGTCGACATCCCCTCAACAATTAAACCTCTTCTGTACCTTTCATGAGAGGACAATAAACCATTGGTTAAAAGAGATGGTAGCAGTCTATAATCACCCACAGCGTGATAAGAAACAAAAGAACCGAAACGCTCCTTAAGTCTTTGGCTTCTTCCTTCAATTACTACAGTCTGATAGTCTCCAAGTACTTTTTTTACTTCAGTTGACAAATCACTGATATCAATCGAGTCTGTTTTGGTGGGGTCGTCATGTTGTAAATCCAGTAAATCTACTTTTAACAATAAGTCAGCGTTTTCGTCTGGAGGAGTCAACAAACTTTCAGTGGTGTCATTCGAAAGGAGGACGTTGATGACCTGTTCAATCGAACTCGCAATTCTATCAGCATCCCCGGGTTTGACATGGTCGAACTCAACAGTTACTAAGCCATTTAATGCTGCTTTTTCGTTACTTTTTGGTATTAAAATTGTAGCTCCGGCTTCAAACGAATAACCAATCG
Source organism: uncultured Pseudomonadales bacterium (assembly GCA_964521215.1). Classification (GTDB taxonomy): domain Bacteria; phylum Patescibacteriota; class Microgenomatia; order UBA1400; family PJMF01; genus DAOQVB01. The sequence goes on along the minus strand of CAZFRD010000019.1, from coordinate 16,635 downwards.
CTTCCACAACTGTATATTCTTTGTATTTCAATTGGGTCGAATAAATGTTTGGATTATTTAAATTCCATTGACTTGATCTAATATTTGTGAGAACTGAATCGTCTATCACAAACTGTACTCTAATTTTCCCCTCACTCTGCAGATTGATAATATCTAAGGTCTGCCATTTAATATGCTGTTTATCTACTCGAATTGAACGGATTGAAGCCAAACCACCTTCTTTGACTTCGGAATGCGAATCACTTTCCAACCCATTCAAGTCAACTCTCTGTTGAGGTAATTCTGATCTAACTACCTGCAATAAATCTGGAGAAACATTAAACCTTCTTGTATTTTCTCTGCTCAACAATCTTGGAGCAGTATTTTCGCTGATATTTTTTGGTTGCGGTAAAAAATCATTAATGATCTCGTTTAGATTGTCGTAATCTCTTATTTTTTTTAACTTAATAACTAACTCACTTATTTCTGGGAAATACAACTCAATATGAGAAAAATCTCGACTTTTAAGATAAAAAATAAGACGATCAAATTCGTCTGCATTCAATTGTGCATACTCTAGCAAAGTTGCATTCAAAAGATCAGTTATTTCCCCCAACATTACTAACTCTTCAACGAACCTAATTTGTTTTCTATCGTATTTAGTAGCTAAATCTGAAAATTTAATTTGTTCAACTGCAGAAAAAACCAATCTAACAGATTTATCCAAACTGTCCTCATCACTATAATTAAAGGCAGCCAAGCTGATATCAAAATCTCTATGTTGTTGCGATGTAAAACCAATGATATCAAATCCACTATCTAAAAGGTTAATTAGTGGTTCTAGTGCACCTTTTTTTTCAAGTGCAAGCGCCCTGTGATAGTCTGAAATTGATACCGTAAAATTTACTAACAGACAGGAAGAAAGATACGCTATTAAATTTGTTAAAAATTCTTTCTTTTCTACAATTTTTTCTAAAGTAACTGCTTTTTGTAGTTCTGGATTAATTTGAATAAACTTTTGGTAATCATTTAGTAAATCCCTTTGTTCAGTTGTAAAACCACCCTGTTGGATAATTTCAAATAAGGCAGGTAATGAACTATTGAGCGTTATTTCCTGAAGTGAGAAACCAGATTCGAGTAAATCAAAATTTGGTAACCAATTATATGCCTGAAAATCATCTAATAGCTTTTGAAACTGCTGCGGATCCATTTCATCAAGCTTTGTGAGAATTGGTCGTAAGTTATCATATAATTCTTCCGGAATAAAGGGAGATAGATTGACCTTTAGTTTATTCAATCTATCAACTAATATTTTTGAATGACCAAATGAGGATAAAAAGGTTATAAACTCAGAACTGATAATGTTATACCTGAAGGCATCCACTCTCCACCCACTACTTACATCTTGATTAAGATTATAATAAGAGTAAATACTCGGATTTTCTGCAAGTTTATCTATTAGTCCGTTTGTATCTCTAATTCCAATCAATTTCATTTTAGTTCTAAGTTTAAATCTAGAAATTATTTGACTTGCGCTCTGGCAGTCTTTACTTTCCCAAAATGAATTCACTAACTCCATATTTTGGTTTATTTGGTTAGTGGAATAACTAACAATTTCTCCGTACTGACTTGATATAGCATCAACAAATTGCTGTTTCTCTTCGGCATGCTTACTTGAGTAATCCAGAGTGGAAGGCTCTCCGATTATTGCACTTGGAGGCATATCTGAGTCAGGTGAAGTTTTTACCGCATCAGCTTTGATAGGCAAATCCAATTCGCTAAAGTCTGGGAAATTCAGATCTTCATCTTTTTCTTTAATTGGCGAGAGTGTTGGTATTTCGGTCATTTGTTAGATATTAATTCCATCAATTACTAACTCTAGAATATCAGAAAGTACAAGAATAATGAATAGATCTCACCGTCCAAATGCAATCCGCATTTAAAATTCATTGCCAAAGCTATTTGCTCTAGAGTGAAAATCTTTTGTATCCCTACTGTCGATCAAGTAGTCTCTGTTTTTTTTGAAACACCATGGTTCATATCTCACTTATTATGTTAGCAGTGCATCTGACATAAAGTAAAGAACATCACGATTCTTCAGTTTGATTTCAAACCACTATGAACCAATCATAAACTCCACTACATCCCCCTCTTGCATGAGGTAGTCGCGGCCTTCTTGGCGGATTTTGCCGATGTCTTTGGCGGCTTTCCAGCCGCCAAGAGTAATAAAATCCTGATAAGAAACTATTCTAGCTGCAATAAACTTTTTAGCAAAATCCGTATGAATCACGCCTGCCGCTTGTTGAGCAGTTGTGCCCTTAGTAATCGTCCAGGCTCGCACCTCCATCACGCCGGCCGTTAAAAAACTTTGGTAGCCCAGTGTGTCGTAGGCTACTTTGGCGAGCCTTTCCAACCCAGCCAACGATAATCCCAACTCTAATAAGTAAGCGTGCTGATCAGTTTCTTCAAGAGTGGCGAGGTCACTCTCCATTTTGGCACTCATCACCACCACTTGCTCTGGCTCAACTCCTAGTTCTTTTGCAATCTTAGGCAACTGCTCCATCGAGCTAACCACTTGATCTTCATCCTCGTTATACACAAACAATTCTGGCTTAACTGTGAGCAAGCAAAGTTCTTTGGCCGTTGCTTGCTGAACCTCGGTTAACTTCAGTGTATTGAGCATGATCCCCAGCCCCAATTGTTCGCGAAAAAATTCAATCGCCTGCCAACGTTCTTGAGCACCAGCCACTTTCACCCCTTTTGGTTGTGGCTGGCGCTCCATCGTACTCAAGTCAGCCAATTGCAACTCAGTCCTAATCGTTTGCAAATCATCAACAGGAGTCGTAGAACCTTCACGCAAGATTTGTTCGTCACGAAAAGCGCGCACCACATGGCAAATTAAGTCAGTTTCCCTGATGTGACTCAAAAATTGGTTCCCCAAGCCCTCACCCTTGTGCGCGCCCTTCACCAAGCCGGCAATATCCACAAATTCAATCGTGGCCGGCTTGAGCACCGTCGTCCCCACTACCTTTGCCAACACTGCCAGGCGCTCATCGGGCACTGCCACTACCCCTACATTAGGTTCAATCGTGGCAAACGGATAGTTTGCCGCCAACGCCACCTGACGTTTCAACAGTGCATTAAACAATGTGGACTTCCCCACATTTGGCAAACCAACGATTCCCACGGCTAACGACATAATCGATAGTATAGCTTAGAAAAATTAATTCAGCATAAAACCAAACAATTTGCTATCATCACCATAATGATCATCACAAAAAATGAACCATTCACTATTGAAGAAATTGGGTTGCTTAAAGAAGAATTTGAAGTCTATGTAAAAACAGTGATCGACATAGAAAAAAAAGTTTGTTCGGCTGGAATGAACAGACATTTTGAAGGTGAACAACTCTTGCTCCAGCAAGGATCAAAACAAAAAAATATCTGGGGAGGTGGTATTGACCTAGAAACATTAGAAGTTGACTACAATTCTTTCATCAACATTAGACCCCGAGACAATAATCCAAAAAATGAAATTCAGAGTGAAATAACTAAGTCAGAATATAAAAAACTAACCAAGTATTTCTTTCAAAACATACTATGACAAACACCCTACTATTAATCGGTTCACTTTCCAATGATCTCTTTCGAGTGTCCTCTCTCACCCAACGCGGATCAACTAAAGCTGCATCTCGTTTTTTAGTAGAAGCAAAACGTTGGTCAAATTCAATCCAAGACCACAAGGTCCCTCTGTATATTCAGTCTATTGCCAACCAAGTTTCTGATTGCGCAGAGGAACAAATTGATATGGAAACTGCAGAAAAATACTTGATGTATGCAATTCTATTGCAAAATTACACACTTCATCACAATTAGTAACTTTTGGTTTTCATTTTAAATTTCACTAATTTTTTATAAGCGCCATCAGTTCTTCTGGCTTATCAAATAACCAGTTGGGTTGAGCTTTTTCTAAATTCTCTCGGTGGCTAAAACCCCAAGTCACTGCCGCAGAACGAATCCCACATTTTTTGGCTGCTTCTACATCCCGCACTTCGTCACCAATATACATCGTTTCGTCTGGATCAATCCTCTGCTCCTTGAGAACTCGAGAAATGACCCGGTGTTTACCAAATATACTTCTATCGGCATACACAAAAGAAATCATGTTCAGTTGGTGAAATTCTAAATACGCCTCGACGTTATGACGAGTATTCGAAGTAATAATACCGATCTGGGTGGGACGGTCATGGAGCACCTCCAAAACGTCGGTGATTCCGTCAACTAAAGGTATGTTGTGAATATGATTAGCGAAAAGACGTTGTAACTCAGTAATCATTTTTGGTAAGCGTAAGGGAGAGATTTTCAGCAGTTGAATAAATTTTCTGATTCCATGACGTTTTAAATAATCAATTTCTGCATATGTAATTTCCTCAAGTGCCGTTAGATTCAGCAGTTCCTCCGGCAGGTAAAGTAATAAGTGGAGTGTCTGCGCAATTGTACCGTCGAAATCAAATAGAATTGTAGACTGCGGATTTTTTTTCACTACTGATTTTATAACACAATTTTCTACGGTTAACGCAAGGTTGTTCCGTATAGTACTTTATTGGATGCCACCCTCACCCAAATCTGTCCAATCAGCACCAGCGAAGTTGGATGCGGGCAACACCAAACATGTATCGAGGGCGAAATTAAAATCGAGTCTTCAGGTAAGCACCTTGCCCGCCTACCAAAGACCCAGAGAGCGCTTGCTCGAGTTTGGTCCAACCAATCTGACTACGGTTGAACTGCTGGCGGTGATTATTGGACATGGCACTGCTGGCTGTGGCGTACTAGACTTGGCCAAAAAAGCCGAAACCTGGCTTGCCCAAACAAAACTGGCGCCACAGCCAGCTCAGCAGAGGATTGCGCCCGGCTTCGGCCGGGCGCTCTCTCTCAAACTTATCTCTATCCAAGAGCTTTGCCGACGGACTCAGCCACCGACACTTTCCCCCGCTCTCACCTCACCCAAATTAATCGTGGACCAAGTTACTGAACTAACCAAATCTTCTCAAGAACAAGTACTAGCGCTCTATGTTGATGCCCGTTTTTATTTAATTGAAAAAAGAACCATTGCTCTAGGAAAACAAAATTCAGTTCAATTGGAACCCAGAGATATTTTTGCACCAGCTCTATTGCTTCCAGCTCATGGAGTGGTGGTGGTTCACAATCACCCCTCGGGTAACACCCAACCAAGTGCGGATGATCTCAACTTTACCCAACGAGTCTTAGCCGCCAGTCAACTACTGGGAGTGGCGCTAGTAGACCACATCATTGTGGGCAAAAAATCCTGGTATTCCTTCAGCGAGCACGGACTACATGACCAATTATGGTAACCAATTGAGATTTTACTCTTCCATTATTTCATCTTCAATTTGCTTGGCTTTTCGTCGCTTGGTTTGTAATTTTTCATGGTGTTTGCGCACATGTCGCTGAGCCACCTCAAAGGCTTTTAAGACCGCCTCGTACATCTCGACTGCCTGTTTTTCTACTGTAATATCGTTACCTGGTAGCTCAACCACCACTCTCGCTTGATTCGCATCAGGGTCATTGTTTTTCTTTGCCACTGTTTCAAGAAAGACGCGGATTTTAATCACATGATCAGACAAGCGTAGTATCTTATCTGCTTGCTCCTGAGAATATTTTCTCAAAGCCTCCGTAACCACAAAGTTTTTAGAAGAAACCAACACCTGCATGGTGGCACCTTTCTGCTAACTAATACGGAAAAATTTGACGAGCCCACAAAGAGCATCATTACCAACAATTGTATCACTCACTGAGAAGTTTAAAAGTCTCTTCTTCCCTCCAAGGCTCTTTTGAGCGTCACGCCATCGGCATACTCGATATCTGCGCCCACTGGTAGTCCATGTCCGATCCTGGTGATTTTGGGTAAATTTTCTTTACCGACCTGCTTCTTAAGATACTCGACAATAAACAAAGCCGTTGCCTCGCCCTCCATCGTGGGATTGGTAGCCAAAATCACCTCCTCCACCCCTTCCAACCTTTTAGTCACATCGTACAAAAATAATTGATCTGGACCAATGTTGCTCAAGGGTTGAATACTTCCATGTAGCACGTGATATAAACCGTGATAAGTCCCCGAATTTTCAATCGCCACCGTATCCAAAGGTTCCTCAACGATGCAGAGAATAGTTTGATCACGATTTTGATCAGCACAAAAATGACAGGGATCTTTTTCACTCACCGAATGACACTGACTACACAACACTGTTTCTCTTTTTAGCGCCAGTAAACGATTGGCAAATGTGGTTAGCTCGTGTTCTGGGTTATGCAGTAAATAAAACACCAAGCGCTGTGCCGATTTGGGACCAACGCCAGGCAATCTTTCAAATGATTCAATTAGTTGTCGCACCGCTTTGGGTAATAACTGCATAATAATCTTCGCATTGTGCCTTGAAGTCTCAAAAGAATCAAGTCTCTGATCTGAAAGATGCTAGTAGTCCCTGTGTTAACAACTTCAATTGGTTTATCCGACTCTCAACCTCAATATCTTTTCTGTCGGTTGCAATTAGGTCGGCTTCTACCATTCTGACTAATCCTAAAATCAACCCCAGTGTATTTGGGTTGGTATCAACCTGTATATATCTTAGTTCTGCAACTGCTTCTAAAGTAGTGGCTGCAAGTGCTGTCATGACATTGGGAGTTGGTGTTGCCAAAGTAGCAAGTATCCTCAATCCTTCAAGTAATTCTTTAATTTGATTTGTATTAATAATCGGTTCAGACGTCAAATCAATTAAGTTTGTTTGGTTCACAAAACTGAGTAGCCATTGTTGCATCGCTACCACTTGTTGAGCAAATAGTTGATCATCCTCACCTCTATGATTTGTAATCACCAACATTGAATTTTCATTGGTGGGTGAAAAAACCCTTTCCAACATGTGGTGCATTTTAATTGCCCAACAAACACTCTCAATCAATCGCCATGGATACAGCTTTGGATTTTGTTGGTGTAAGTACATTAGTACTGACCAAACCATGGATGCGCCAATCTCTGGGTGCTGCCCATTACGCTCCATTACCGCTTTGCCCCAATCGTGTAGCAACGCGACATATCTGACGACGCGTTTTTCGTGAACTCCAATAGACAAATCATCAAGTTTTAAGTTGGCTGGAACCCACAACATATGTTCTCTGGCTGCCAACTTGTGTCCTTCTGCGGGTTTGGTTAAATTTTCGTTATTTCCGCCCATGAGAGCATTTGTTCTTTTATAAAAATCACTAAGGGGACCGGTAAACACGTTGCTTCCCGCTGCTAGTATCTGGTCCTTTCGACCAACTTTTCCAACAGTACGATTTTGAAAATACCAGCTATAATCGCGATTTTCTCCAGAAAATTTGTAAAGTCTTTCTCTAAACTCTTCATCGGTTAAATCACCCAGAGTCTTGCCACCTGCTTCACCTAAAGTTTGACTTGCTTCTTCATCAAATATCGTAATTAAGTCCTCAATATCTGTTTTCATGCTCGGCCAATTGAGCGTCATTACTGTTAACTCCGCGGCGCCAGTGTCAATCTTTCCTGATGCAATTGTGAATTTTAACTTTTCCAACCTCTCACGACTTTCATCAGTCAGATCTGCTAGAAAGGGAGTTTTTTCGTATGCTGTGTTAGCTACTTGATGTTGCGATTCTATGATTTCTTTATTACTCAACATGTATAGATTTACCCAGTTGACCCAAAACCACCACGGTTTTGGCCACTAAAAATTTGTTTTTCTACAATTTCGACTCGTGCCACAGGCACAATTAATAACTGTACCAGCCGCTCACCCTTGGTAATCGCCACTGTTTGTGGCGTAAAATTATAGAGAGCGGCCACATATTCATCATCTTCGCCACGGTAATCATAATCACCCACACCTATTCCATTAGCCAGCATCAGACCTTTTTTATGCAAAGAACTCCTGGCAGCAATCAAAGCGAAAAAACCTTCTGGTAATTCTAAGGCAATATTGAGAGGCACATAGCCAACTGCTTGTGGCGCAATGGTTGTATCAAGTCGCGCCACTAAATCCAAACCAGCAGCGCCAGCCGTTTTGTACTCCGGTAAAGGTAAACTGGCATCAAACCGCTTAATTCCAAGAATGAGCTTAGATAGGTTATCCATAACAATTATTGACTGACTACCAACTCTTGTACGATCGTTTGTTCAGACAACTTGTGAGTAGCGATTAATGTCAACTTCTCATCGAGAGGTTCTGTGAATAAACGCACTCCCTGACCAAAAAGTACTGGTTCTAGAGTCAAATATAGTTTGGTAACTACACCCGCTAGCATAAAATCGGTATAGACTCTTGCTCCACCACAAATTGCCACCGCTTCGTAGTTGCGTCTCACTAGGTCGGATAACAACTCGACTGGTTTTAAATTAGAAGAAACTAACTCTGGCAATTTTCCCGATACTTGTTCGAGAGGTTGGATTTGTGGCTGATTAAATGAAGTCGGCTGTGAGGTTAAGATAATAGTTGAACGATCGGGTAAGGGGCGGCCAATAGTTTGGAAGGTAGTCCGCCCCATCACACACAAACCAATTGCTTTGGTTATCTGAGCAAACCACTGCGCATCCTCCTTGCTCGTCCAGTGAGTGGAAATTTCGCTCTTTTCCCGCGCAATAAAGCCATCACTAGACAAAGCAGCAATTAAAATTACTTCTTTCATAAATTATTGATTATTTTGGTAACAAATCTTTAATACTGTCAAAATCAAATTGTGACGGGTTAGCTCCTCCTTGCAAGGTGTTGAGCGTGTTCATGTACCCACCAAACAGCCCCATGATCTGTGGCAAAACGAACTGTGCGACAAATCCAGCAATGATCGCAAAAAACAAAAACTGGATGAATACCATGCCCATCGCCCTACTCATGCCAGCCAAAAAATTCCGCCAAACTAACTGCTTGTAACTAACATCATAAATAGTTTGACCCTTTTTTAACGTGTCTTCGTCGGCTAAGTTTTCTACTCTGGTTAAGATGTCTGACATAGTGTTGCGAGTATGACAGAGTTAGCCCTTGGCTGGCAAGCGCGGCTCAATAATTTGCCAAATCTTTGCCTCCACTGCTTCTAATGACTGAGCTGCATCAATTACCTCCCAGCGTTTGGGATCAGATTTAGCTAAATCTAAATATGCCTGTCTTACTTTGTGATGAAATTCGTGACCTTCCATATCTAGCCGATCTTGCTTGTCGCTTTCTGCTCTCCGCTGTAAACCAACTTCCACCGGTAAATCCAACAAGAGGGTGAGGTTGGGCAGAGTATTCTTAGTTGAAATATCATTGAGTTGGTCGATCAGTTCACGGCCAAAGCCACGGACTACTCCCTGGTAAACTACGCTACTGTCGCGCGAGCGATCCATGACCACTATTTTTCCCGCCTGCAACGAAGGAAGGACAATCTCACGATATATTTGCGCTCGTGCCGCCTGAAATAACAACACCTCGGTCGTGTAAGCAATACCAGTATTCTTCGCAGACAACACCACGTCTCTAATTTGCTCACTAATCACCGTGCCACCAGGTTCTCGCAACAGCACTACATCTCTACCATCAGCTTCCAACTTTTCTCGCAAGCGCAGAATTTGCGTACTCTTTCCCCCACCCTCTCCGCCTTCAAATGTAATTAAAAAACCTGGTTGTGTTTCGTGCATATAGTTTATCTCTAGTGTGCTATTACAATTTCTCCTCTATATCCAGATTTAACGTGCAATTCAGTTGGTTTCAAGCCAGACACTACTCGATGAGGTTCTGATTCTACCGCCACGAGCTGATTATAAGTAAACTGCCTACCATTTTTACCAAGTGAAGCAACTAGATCAATAGCCAACAATTTAAAACTATTTTCGTCTCGGTGGTTAAGTATCAGCATTTTGTATTTAAAATGGTCATCGGATAACATTCCCGTGCTCCTATCAATTTTAGCTAATTTAAGCGCATTTCTAATTAGTCGTAGACACCGTACTCGATGGTTGAATGCGACTCCAAATTCATCTCTATTTAGTACAACTAGAGTTAATTTTCCCTCCGTTGAAACTATATAGTGAAATGCCTCAAAGTATTCAGCTGGATAGTTTCTTTCGTTTTTATTCAAGACCGACTGCATAATCGAGGTTGAATCTACCTGCATTTCCTGATGAACTACGATAGATCCCAATATAATCATCATTTCTTCAATTGCAGCCACAGGATTGGAGTCAAAAACACCACCTGCCAATAATTTAAATCTGTCAAACACATCGCTTCTATTTCCTTGTCCATTAATCCTTTCATAGACTCTGTCAAAATTCATATCAAGGTGGTTAGAGCTAGCATAATCCAGAACAAGTACCAACAGATCGTAAACTTCTGAGTAGAAGCGAAGAAATTGGTCAATGCTATATTGTTCTTCAGTTTGTTTTGGAAAATTCCTTACCTCCAATAATGCAGTTTTAATCCTTTCATTCAACTTTCCTGAGTAATTAACCGAAGAAGAGATGGTCTGAATTTCAACCAAACACTCTTCGATTTCGGATAAAATTAATCGATAAATCGCATCTGGTCGTGAATCTGCCCATTCCATCACTGGTCGCAATTTTAAAAATTTTTTAACTTTTTCCAGATGATTAGCAAAGTTAAGTTGTTCTACTGGGACCACTCGTAATCTATCGTGAATTACTTCAGGAACATGTATTGGTTGCTTAGTAAGCCCTTTTACTTCAACTGTTCGAAGCTGCATATCACTAGCTAACCACAACATGTAGTGGTATTTCAATACTTGAAAAACTATTTGTAGTGGTGTAAAGCTGGTATAATTCAGCTTGTGAAACAGAAAAACGGTATTATTCTCTCCAACGATCAGATTTCTAATCTGGTTTCTCGCTACCGAAAAAGCCATCAAGCTATTGTCCTAACCCAAGGTAGTTTTGATCTGATTCATATTGGACACGGCAGATATCTGAATAAAGCAAAAAAATATGGAGATATACTATTCGTCGGCGTGGATAGCGACGAAAAAATTAGAGAACGTAAAGGTCCAGACAGACCAGTTGTACCAGAGTCAGAGCGTCTGGAAATGTTGACTTACTTAAAATCGGTTGATCATGTGGTACTCAAAGAACTAAACGCGCCCAAGTGGCAATTGATCAAGCTAATTAAACCAGATGTACTCATTGCTACGCAATCAACCTACACCCCCGCCCAGATCAAACAACTTAAACAATGGTGCAAAAAAGTGGTGGTGTTGAAATCTCAGGCCACTACCTCTACCAGTGCCAAGTTGCGGAGATTACAAATTGGTTTTGTCCAAGCATTCAGCGAAAATTTAACCCAAAAAGTTCATCAAGCGATCGGAGAGGTATTTGCGGAGCTGAAACAATAATTTATTTGACAATTTCTAATTGAGGAATCTTGCTAAAATGTTTTTCATTTAAAGTCGCTAGTTGGGCATGGTTAACAATACATGTAGCCGCTATCGCAATGTCTGCAAATTCGATTGGTTGTGGTAATGATCTTGCTATTTCCCCTGCCCGCTTCGCAACTTCAAGTGTATAGGAAAATAATTTCAATGAACTAAGAATAGCGAGTACTTGTTGTTCTACCTGACGAAGAGAAACACTTTTACCCTCATAAAGTTCTTGTATGGAAATCATCGCAACTCCTAATTCGTCTTGATGATATTTTTTAGCTATTTGAATCAACCGAGTCTCTCTTTTTTCATTTACTTGTCTTAAGTGGTCAATGATAATATTCGTGTCTAAAATTACCATACTTTTTTTCTGTTCTTGGATGCTTCTAGCTCAATTTTTCTCTGCTTTGCTTGTTTTGTCTTTTCTTCCAAACCGGCTTTTCCCCAGGCTCCCTGAGCACTTTTCAATAAAGACATAAATGCGCTTTCGGTTTCGGCTAAAGTAGTTACTTCAGACACTGGATATAGGTATAAACCTTCACTTGACGGAATGATATTTAAAACTGTTTCAGGAGTTATCACTAGTGCATCACGCAGCACCTTGGGAATAACAATCTGACCTTTTATATTTGAAGTGGCTAGATATCCTACTTTCATACAATTGTCATTTTAGTAGTATTTTATTACTTTGTCAAGTTAATCATAGTATAGTACGATACTGACTAGCACAATGATATTATTCAAAACAGCGCTCCTTCTTTATCTCCCTGTCTGGCATGCTGGGTATGAGCAGATGATCAATTCTGTGGTTGAACAAGTCGACACAATTCTGATTATTGACCCGAGTTGGGCGCAGACGCTATCTCCAGACTTAGATTACCTCAGAAAAGAAATTCGGGCACTGCCCGCTCGCTCAGTTCAACAGTTTCTCACTAAGTTGTATCCAAGTGTAACAATCGAAGTACTCAATAAAGATCTAGTAAAAAATGACTCACTCAAAAAAATCCAGTCGCTGGTTGCTCCAAACGAAGATGTTTCCAGGATTGTGGTTGAAAAGCTCTTCCCTCAAGTTACAGTTGAATATGCTGCAATTTTTCTCCGCTGGGACAGAACAAAAGCCACCGAAGAAAAGCCGATAGCTTCGGAAGCGACAGTTTCGGTAGACGAACTAACGAAGCAAATGTTTACCGAAGCCTATTCAGTTGCCGAACAGTCAAGCGACTGGTGGCGACACGTTGGGGCTGTGCTAACCAAAGGCACCACCGTGCTTTTTTCGGCTGCCAACCGTCATCAGCCCACCGAATTGACCCCATATATTTCCGGTGATGTACGGCAGTTATTTCACCAAGGCGAGTATATGAATTATTCAACTGCTGAGCACGCAGAGTGCGCCGTGATCGCCGAAGCCGCGCGCCACGGAGTTAGCACTAATGGCGCTTCGCTCTACGTTACTACCTTTCCTTGCCCCTATTGCGCGCGGCTGATTGCTCACGCGGGAATTACCAAGCTCTACTTCACAGAGGGATATGCCACATTGGATGGTGAAGAGTTGCTGAAACTGGCGGGTGTTGAAATTATCAGGGTTGAAGCTCCTCAAGCTCAACAGCGGTCTCGCTCGATAGTAAAGCATTATCACGCTTAGTCATCCTTCGACAAGCTCAGGATGACATCAGCGCGACAACTATCAGGATGACTTCAGAGTGACACCCCTCGACACGCTCGGGGTGACATGCCTCGACACGCTCGGGGTGACATGCCTCGACACGCTCGGGTTGACAAAGGGTGTGGCAATGTCATGCTGATGTCACACTGAGCCCGTCGAAGTGGGACGAAGTAGACATTGTTCCTACAAACCAAACTTTTCGCTCAGTTTCAATTTCACTTGTTCAAGTGCCGTCTCATGCTTGAGTATCGGCCAGTCTTTTTTCTTGGCAGTGGCGATAATTTTATCGCAATGTTCAACTGGATCCACCACAAATCCCTGATCTGCCGCACTCAACATAGCTACATCGCCGTTACTATCACCAAAGGCAATCACATCATTCTTTTCACTAATTTCTGCAATAACCTGATTCAAAACATTAAGCTTGTTGTGAGCATTTCTGACTTCAAGTACTTTCCCGGTATAAATTTCATCAACCTGCTCAAGAATTGTGGCAAAGTAGTGAGTTATTTTCAGCTGATTAGCAATTTCAGCTATCATTGGTTCAATCGAGGCAGATATTAGATATATCCGGAAATCGTTTTGGCGTAAATATGCCAACAAAGCATTCACCCAAGGGAAAAACTTGCCTTTTTCTTTGATAGTGTCAATAACTTGCTGTCGCACTTGTTCTCTGGATAAACCTTCCACTACTCTGGCGGCCAAACTCATCGACCACTCAATTAGTTGTTGCTGGTCAAGTTGGTTCTGTCCAAGTTCTTGCTCTAGCTTTTTTCTTTCGGCAACCAACTTGGTTTTGTGATATTTATTCGCAAAAGCTTCAAAAAATTGCACTACCGAAAAGCCTTTATACAAAGTGTAATCCACATCAAAAAAAGCTAATCGCATAAATTAAGTTTCCCCTAGACAATTACTTAGGCTGTTTTTTATACTTGCCGATTTTAACTTTAACTGGGTTATCAGCGTAGTTTGGTGCGTGAATATCTGGCTGAATAATGTGAGCGTGTAGGTGCAAAACACTCCCCGCCGAATAGTTGCTATCACCAAAACGAACAACGAGGCCGCCGCCAGGTATCTGATACTGCGCCACCGCCCATCTGAGTGCCGTAAATAATTCTGCGGCGGCGGCATCACTCAACTGGTCAATACTTTCTTGATGCTCTTTCAAAATCGCCAACAAGTGAACCTTAGTATTCACATACGGCCAACCATTCTTAGTCACTACCCAATGTTCGCCCTCCCACTCTATCGGTTCTTTATGAAATTTACCCAAGTTTTCCATGCAAAACGGACAAAGGCCCTCAGCTTCACTCTGAGCCATCACTGCGGTTTGATCGGCGTAACGCGCATTATCAAAATCAACAAAAGTGCTTTGATTCTTATGATTTATGCTCATAGTATCGATCTATTCATCGGTAGATTTCTCGTCTGTGACCAACTATTAATATTCTTATGTATGAGTCTTCAATATCAAATATCACCCGATAATCACCAATTCTAAATCTATACTCTCCAAGCTCTGTGTCAACCATCTTTTTGGCATACCTGAGAGGATCATTCGAATTCACAAAGTAGTCAAGCTTTTTAAGAATTTGTTTTTGGTAATTTTTAGGTAAACGAGAAAAATCTTTTACTGCCTGTTTAGTAAATCGGTACTCAGTTATCATAGACCAAGCTGTTTTTTTAACTGCCTGCTAGTCACAAGGTTATTGGCAGATTCTTTCCTAGCTGAACGAATTCGCTGTTTAAACGACTCACTTTTTAGAGCCTCTACATCTTCAAGCCATTCTAACCAAAGTGAGTCTGGTATGAGCACGCCCAATGTTTCATCGTTTCTCATAACGCGAAAAAACTTTCTGTTTTTTTCTGCTTGACGAAATAACTTGGTCAATCCTGCCTGAACTTGTTGCACATTGGTAAATGACTCTTGAAGAATGATTTGTGATTGCATAGTTACAGAATCATAACATAATTATGTAATATTACTATATGCTAATTATGAAGATGCTAAATCGCCACGGGAATATTTTTGATACCTGGATGAGAATAATAGTTGAGTAACTCAAAATCGGTATACCGATAATCAAATAGGTTTTGACGTTTATTTTTCAACACCATCGTTGGTAACGGCAAGGGTTCACGTTCGAGCATTTTTTTAACTGCCGGTATTTGATCCACAAAAATATGAGCATCGGAAATAGTGTGAACGTATTCGTAAGGCTCAAGACCCAACACTTCGGCCATCATCATTGTCAAAGCCGCATACTGCACCATGTTACTAGGTACCCCCACCGGCACGTCGCCAGATCTTTGAAACATGTGGACGACTAGTTTTTGATCAAAAATTCTGAAATGTAGCCAACCATGACAGGGGCACACCACCACCTTTTGCGTTTTACCTTTGCCACGAATGGTGTATTGAGGAATCCAGGGGCTAATAAAATGTGTTTTCAGATGCGGTAATTCACGCATTTGCTCCAAAATTTCTTTGAATTGATTAAACGGTTTGCCCTCAGCGGTGGGAAAGTCGTGAAAGGCCGCACCGTAAGAGCCGGGACCCAGGTCACCTGTTTCTAATCCCCGTTTATGACATTTGGCTTCACTCACCCAAGGTTTCCACCAGTAACAACCATATTTTTCCAACTCAGTTTGAGTGCGGGCACCATTGATAAACCCAATTAGTTCGGCAATCGCAAATTGCCAAACAGACGCATCGCCACTTTTTAACTTTGGCGCCATGTTTCGCTCGGTGATCATAGGAAAACCTTCACTTAGACGAAAACGCATGGGCGGTGCACCTATCAATGAAATAGTATCGACCTCTTGCTGTGCTTGAGAACGGATACCCTGTTCCAGTACTAATTTAAGCAGTTGGCGATATTGAGTATCTGGGTTTTTTTTCACCATAGTACCCGCATTGTAATACAAACACTATCTACTCACAATGCTGTTGCTTTATATATATTCTTATGTATAATTCTATGTATGTTACTACCAAATATTACTACCACCCGTCAAATTCAGACTAATTATCGTTCAACATTTGATCTAGCAAAAAAATCTGGTCCAGTTGTAGTAATGACAAATAATAAACCAGATGTCGTCATCATCGGCTATGAAGAAGCAGAAAAACTATTTGAAAAATCAAAACAGATAGAAATGCGGGAAACACTACAGGCAATCCGTGCTTACCAACAAGCAAAAAAAACTAAGAAGTTAATTAGAGTTAAATCACTTGCCGAACTCTTATAATTCATGCCGAATCTTCAGTTAGTTATTATTAGCTATTCACCCCATTTCGTTAAAAATTTTCGCAAGCTACCTCTATCGGTACAGAAATCTGCTATTAACCAAGAAAAACTGTTTCGGAAAAATATGCATGCCCCATCTCTGAAAACTCACAAACTCAAAAGAGAGTTGGCGGGTTATTTTGCATTTTCAGTCAACTATCACTATCGAATTCTGTTTGTAATCGAACCAAATGGCGAAGTGGTATTTATTAACATCGAGTTTAAGTAAATAAACGCGTGGCTGGATAGAGTTATAGATGTCGTTTCCAGTAG
>CAZFRD010000018.1:0-27208 GCA_964521215.1 uncultured Pseudomonadales bacterium | reverse complement strand
AATGTTCCTCAAAAATAGCTACCACTAATTTTTGCTAAGGGGAGGATTATAACAATTAATTTTCTTCAGCGCAAGTATCGATCTATGTTGCTTGAGTGTCCAGCTAAATCCTGAGCATAATAGATCTTGCCCTCAGCATGAAGATAGTAATAATCCTCGGTGATTATGGGGTTAAGCGCAGCGCGTATAGCTGCCACACCAGGATTAGCGATGGGGGCGGGAGGTAATCCCGCAAATTTATAAGTATTATATGGTGAATTACTGTCCTTGATGTTTATATCTGGAGTTGACCACCACTTACCACTTGGCTCATCATAGCCACTAATGTATTGAAGAGTAGCATCCACACCCAAACCTTGATTGCTGGCAATCCGGTTCCAAAGCACTCCAGCGACGTGCCTCATCTCCTCTTCATCCTTGCCCGCCTCTCTTTGAATTAATGATGCCATAATCACCGCTTCTTCAAGTGAATAATCGCTGGTACTGATTTCTTGAGCGAGTCCTTGCCGAACTTTTTGATCAAAAGTTCGGCTGAGTAAGTTAAACACTTCGGTGGCAGTTATCATCTTGGGTACTAAGTAAGTGTCGGGAAACAGATAACCTTCTAGAGGTTTGGCGAGATTCAAAAATTCTGCTTGGTCAAACGCCTCTAAACCAGCATCCAAAAACAGTTGAGCTATTTCTTCAGACCGCAAGCCTTCGGGGAGAGTCACCCAAACGTCTTCTGTGCCTTCGGTTAATGCATCGACCACTTGCCAAAGATTTTGTGCCGGAGAAAGTAAATAACTGCCAGCCTGGATACTTTGGCCCAACTGTTGCTGTTGCACAGCCAATCTGAACAGAAGGGGGTGGCGAATCAATTGCTCTTGAGTTAATTTTTCGCCAATACTGGTAATTGATTCGCCCCTAGTAATCACAAAACGTTTAGTTGCGGTATTTTGCGGGTTGATTGGCGAAGTAGACCATTGGTAGGAAAAATACAACCCAATGAGAAAAGTAGAAAACAATAAAGCAATAAACAGTATGAGCCATTTTTTCATTGAGTCCCTTGCTGATCTAGCCATTCCTGCAAAATTTCCGCAGCGGCTAAATGGTCGATGGGATCTTTACGACGTTGTTTACCACCCAACCATTGTAATTTCTCTTGAACCGCAATTGAGGTGAAGTTTTCATCAATATATTTAACAGGTAACGACAATTGATTAGCTAATAGTTGGCCAAATTGATGAGACTCCACCGCCATTTCTCGCTCCGAGATGCCGACTACTAGTTGGGCTACTCGATGTTCAACACACACAAAGTGAAGTTTTTCTAGCACTCGCTCATCATTTTCAATAATGGTTAGCGGTTCGGCCAATGAACCGTAACTTAATGCCAGTCCAATTCGCTTGCGACCGTAATCTATGCCTAAGGTAATGGGAGGAAATTTGTTTGGTTCCACACTGGCATTCTATCACCCCAGCGCGAACCAAAGGCAGGCATAGATTTTATTCTACTGACTCTATCAGTTGCGCGGTCACCACACCCCTTCTTAAATATGTGCCCTCTGGTACACAAGTTACCAACTTCAACCGTTTGGCGTCATATTGTTGGGTGAGGATAAAAACATCCTCTGGCTTAACTTCAGTTTTCTGTTGCACTAGATAAGTATATTTCACACCGTCTGCTTCAATAAAAATTTTATCTACACCAACTTTAAGCGTCATAATGGTACTAAAAATAGAGTTGTAGCGCTTAGGATTTTTCTCTGATGGATTGTAAAACTGTCTCAAAACTGAGTGGCCAAAAATGACCGGAGCACCAAACTCACCTGGTAGAGCGGTACCTGGATAGGCAATCAGGCTCTTTTCCAAGTCGGTTCCACCGATAGTCACTTGAGCATTTTCTATTTTTAAACTCGGGATCGAGAGCGTGAAATCTTGCATTACGCCATTGTCTTGGTTTTTCTGGACCAGATCGGGCACCGCACTGCCAAACCAATTAGCCAGGTTAGTGAAATCAAGCGTATCACTTATAACCTCAGGCGCTATCTGCTCATTTTCAGCAGAGACAGAAGCATTGGGTGTAGAAACAATGACCAAGGGCGTGATGTCCATAACTTGGTAGCGAGGAATGGGTGATGTGAGCTCTTTTTGCAAACTATTAGACTCATCATTCACATAATAACCCAAGATAGGCACTACAGCACTTCCAACCAAATAAGTACCAGTCACCAAAAGTAAAAGAGGAATAATCAGAGCACCTAAGTGGATTAATCCTGGCAGGCGCTTACGAATGGATTTGGGTCTATCTGCTACAGTTTGTTGTTCAATCACTTCGCTCACACCTAAACGTGTGGCGAAGCGAGCAATTTTGGCTTGCACCTCATCATAAGGAATACCCGATTGTAAAGCTTTTCGAGCCACAGTAATTAGCTCAGCTTGAGCTTTTTCTGAAATCTGCAGTGGTGAAGCATTGCTATTCTTTGACATAGACCGTAATTCGCTCCGCCTGAGGTACATCGCTATTAATCCAATGCGCAACCTGAGGAATCCACTGGGCTGTTACGGACTGAACACCGGGTAATTCAAGTGCATTTTGGTTGATGGCCGCTACTGGTCTACCCACGATCAACTGAGCCACTTCATTAGTATTAATTTGACTGATGATTGAAGCAGAAATGTTCAGCTCTAGTTGAGTTTTAGCAGATGATGAGGCTTCAGAAAACTTAGTGAGCACCTGTGGTTCCGACGAGGCTAATTTTGTTCCACTAGGTATTGATGTGGCTAAGACCGCCTGAGCCAGAGCGTGAGTGTCTTGACTATTATAAGCAAAAGCTTTGGCCGTAGCTTTCAAAGTGAGCGTCACCTCTTCCGCTTCTTCTCCCACCTTGGTGGAAACTTTTTCTTGCTCAATTGAAATCTCATGCGGTGGGGCGATTCGTTTGCCCTCAGTTTTCATTTCATTCAAAGCCGTTTTCGCTTCCTCTGCCGCTTGTTTTTTTAAATCAATCCTGAGTTCAGCCACATCTTTTTCGGCCACTATTGCTACTTCCTGGCTGGTACCTCCAGTGAAGGCCTCTACCGATTGAGCTGTGTAGCTATTCTCAGAGAAAGTAGCAACTTTGAGATCTTGCCCACTGCCAATGTTGCTTTTATCGCCAATGTCTCTAGCAGTCACGTTTGTTTCGCTGTTACCATAGGACTTCACCTCACCATTGCTCGTGGCACTGACTGTAGCCGCTGGCACCGTAATCGCCGAATCAAGCGTAAAAACCAAACCAGTTCCAGAAGTAAGCAAGGTGCCGGCTTCCAGCAGTTTCGGTTGTTCGGTCTTATTGACTAATTTAACTTTGCCTTTGGCCTTTTCACCGATCGTTTTAGTCCCACTGGTAACTTTGGTGGCCGTGACCTCAACCTCTTGAGAAAGTGTTTCGATAGGCAAACTAAAATTGTCTGTGATTTTTAGCGTTCCAGCAGTCAAAACCACCACCACGTCTTTGGTGATTGTTTCTCGTTTGGGTTGGACCGTCACTAACAGTTCGGCGAATTTTGACAAGTAAATTGATCCAGTTATCGCCAACACCACTAATCCCGACACCACACCCAGTCCAACAAATAACCAAAGTTTCTTGTTTTTTTTGTTAGCAAAAACACCAGGTAAACCAATTCTAAACCCTCTTTTTCTACGACTACTCACTTGGTTTGCAGTGATTGGTGGCTCATCCATCTCACCAATGGTCTTGCCTGGTGGTTCCACCATTGGCTGCTCTGGTAGTGTGGCTACCATTGAGTCGGCTACCTCTTGACCAAAAACAGACTTGCTAGCTTGGACCAAAGGATCTGTGTGCCACTGGGCACCCAATTGTTTACTCCGAAGCACTTCTGCAGTCTGATGAAATAAATGTCGATAAAGTTCTTGCTGTTTAATGAGAGTTAGTTGAGGTAGTGTCCCCACTGGCAGAATTGATTGCCAATCATATTCAAGCAAACTTTGCTGTAATATATCCAGCTGACTGTCACTCAAATCTGGAGATGCTAGAGTCACAGCCAGCGCAGTCAGTTCGTTGTCCGTCAAACGAGATTTTATTCGTGCCAACAGTTCGGTAAAATCCTCAGTGATCTCTGTTGATCGACCCACAGACAAAGTAGTAATGACATGGGTACCCACCAAAACACTGAGGGTAATCGTGTGCGGAAACAGAAAAAATACCAGTTGCGTCGCTTTACTTGATTGTTTGAGCAATAGTGATGTAAAGCCGTCTATCAAACCAATAAATCCCAGTGCCTGAAGTGATAAATCCTCTAGCACCTTTTCAATCCAAGCCACTTTCTGCGGTAAAACATCGTGAGCGTCTACCCAGTGCTCGCTTAAACAAAAAACTGCTTGGTTAACTGTGTTTGATTCATCGCCCAAATCTTGAAGACATTCGTCGGTAGCGGTGACAAAGGTGTCAATATCTTTAAACTGTCGTTGAAGTGACATCGTACTCACTCTGGTTTCGGTGGGAGTTAGATAGGTGAGTGCAGCGGAAACAGTTTGTTCTCCCAGTAAAATACAGAGTGTGCCTGTAATTGAAGGTTCTGCGGACGTTGTTTGAGCTTTGAGCCAAGGCAATGCCATATAGCTACTATTAAAGCAGATTCTTGGCTACTCGACAAATCGAAGATAGATCCGCCTGATACCAGCGCCAATGGCTTGTTCTTTTACCAATTGTAATTGACCGATTTCTCCAGTCTTCTTTACATGCGGTCCACCACACAGTTCTTTTGAAATCCAGTCTGAATTCAGATCTTGTCCAATGGTGTAGACGGTCACTTTCTCTGGATACTTTTCAACAAAAAAAGCCAGAGCTCCTTTTTTTAGAGCCTCGGTCTTGAGCATTTCCTGGTAATGTACCGGCAGATCTGCCTCCACCCATTGATTTATCTGGTCGACAATTTGCTGAAGAGTTTGTTGATCAATTGCCTGAGCGTAGGAAAAATCAAATCTTAAACGCTGATCAGTGATGTGCGAGCCCTTTTGTTGCACTTGCTGACCTAAGTATTTTCGCAGACTGGCATGAAGTAAGTGAGTGGCAGTGTGATAGCGAGTGGTGAGCTGTGAGGTATTTTGCAAACCACCTTTAAATTGACCGGCAGATGCGGTGCGCGAATTAGTAGAGTGGGCTTGACGCAGTTGTTGAAATTGTTGAGAGAAGGCTGCAGAGTGGATAAATGAGTCGTTCGGGAATTTTTCTGTAATCATTTCTTGAATTAACTCAAGTGGAAATCCAAATGATTCGTAAAGATAAAATGCATCCTGAGCAGTGAGATTGGCTTGTTGATTGGAATTTTTTTCTGCCACAATTTTTGCTAATTGTTGCTCACCCCTGACTAAAGTTCGGCGAAATTTAATTTCCTCTTGATTTAAGTGTTGTTCAATCGTTTGTTGTTGTTGTTTCACTTCGGGATACTGATCTTGGTATATCTCCGCTACGATCTCAACTAGTTGGGCTAAAAACAACTCCTCGATGCCCAAGATATGAGCAAACCGTACAGCGCGGCGGATGAGTCTTCGCACGACGTAGCCCTGATCTTTATTCGAAGGAATTACGCCGTCTGCCACCAGCATCACCGCCGCGCGCAAATGATCAGCGATCACCCGAAAGGCCTTAGTTTGATTTTCGTCTGATAAGTAGGTTTTACCACTCAATGCTTCTAATCGGGCGATAACTGGTTTGAAACAAGGTAAACTAAAAATGTCTGGCTCATCATGCAAAACTGCAAGCAAGCGTTCTAAACCTCCACCAAAATCAACATTTTTTTTGGGCAACTCAACGAATGAATTGTCTGCCTGCTTGAGGTACTGCATAAAAACCGAGTTACCAATCTCTAAAAATCGGCCACAGTCACAGTTTATGTGACAAGGTTGGTTGGCAAATTTTGATTGTTCATGTAGCCCGCGCTCTGGTCCAAAATCGTAAAAGACTTCGCTATCAGGACCACCAGGCTCACCCGCTGGCATGAGACTCGGTTTCCCCGCTCGTGACCACCAATTCTCCCACAGATAAATCCCAATTCTACCCTTTCCCAAACCAGTCTGAGCTGGATCAGCTACAACCTGAGCATCAATTTTTTGAGTGGCAAATTGTTTTTGCCAAAGAGCAATCGCTTCTTCATCGCGAGCAATACCAAGTTCGCGGGAGCCACCAAAGACGCTCACATATAGTTTCTCTGGTTTTAGCTTTAGCTCTTTAGTTAAAAATTCAAAGACGGCGGGAATCTGTTCTGCTTTAAAGTAATCACCAAATGACCAATTGCCCAACATTTCAAAAAATGTCGTGTGACGATTATCGCCCACCTCTTCAATATCTTGAGAGCGAAAACATTTTTGACTGTTCACAATCCGAGTGCCAAGGGGGTGAACAGCGCCAAGCAAATACTCCAACAATGGCTGCATGCCAGAACTGGTAAAAAGTGTCGTCGCGTCATTCTCTGGCACAAGCGGAGCGGAAGGCACCACCGCATGTTCTCTCTGGGCAAAAAATTTGAGATATTTAGCTCGAAGCTGGTCGATTGTCATTGACACGACCACATTGTATCAGTTTTTCTTACGTGGTTACTTTTTCTTTTCAGCTTTTTCGTCTTTGGAAGTGCGATCTTTGATCCACTGAGCCAGACTTTCCAATGTCTTGACGCCTGTTTGAAAACTTAGCGCATAAGTTCCTGCGTGTTGTAACGAAGAAATAAACTGCGTAATACTAGAACCAGTTGTATCTAAGGTAATATTGAGTCTGCGGACCACCCTTCGCAATTCTGCCATCAAGAGAATTAGATAAATTCCCACTGCCACCACGATGGCAGCAATAACGACTAATGAAACCGAGGCAACAAAGGCAAGATTTTCCATAATATGCCTATCCTACATCAAATAATTTACTGCTGTACAGTCACAGTTAGCATTGCCTCAGTGCTTCTGCCCTTGCGGTCGGTGGCGACGATAGTAATAATTCCCATGCCGTTGACGGGAAAGCGAATGGTCGTTTGAAAAGATCCATTTGGTTGAATAGCAACCGGCAGGTCATTCACGGTGATCACAACATCTGGATCGGTAAAGCCCTCAACGGGTACTTCGGCGCCCACGGTGGATCTGGAGATTGGAGTAACAATATTTAAAGATGGTGGCCGAGTTGAGCGAAATAGTTGAATACCAAAATAAGTCAAAATGACGCCAATTATCATAACTAATAAGATGGTAAGCCAAGTAATTGGGGTCCAAATCATTTTGCGCGGACGATAAGTTTTGATAAATTCGCGCGGTACGAGTTTGCCTTTAGCTGTTTCCTTATAGTCTCGCCTGAGTAAGGCTAAAAATGGTTTGGCATCAATCTCCAAATATTGTAAATATGCTCGGATAAATCCTCGCACATAGGCAGCGGTTGGCAACTGCAGAAAATCGTCGTTTTCCAGAGCTTGTAGGTAATCTAGTCGCACATGAGTCACTTCTGCCAACCGCTCCAGAGAAATTCTTTTGTTTGTCCGCTCTGCTTGTAATGCTTGACCCACCGTTGTAGTCTTCATGGCAATAATTTTCGCACAACTTCAGCCACCATTTTGCCTTCTGCTTGACCCCCCAACGCCTTCATCGCTTGAGGCATCACTAGAGCAAAATTCGGATTTTCTATTGCTCCGATCACATTTTTCACTATCGACTCAATTTGTGCCTCATCAAGTTGTTTGGGCAAATAGCCCTCAAGAATTGCCACTTTGACCTCCTCTGATTCAACAAGGTCATCGCGGTTACCCTGTTTGAATTGAGCAATAGCTTCTCGCATTTGTTTCACTTGCTTACGAACAATGGTCACTAAATCAGCTTCAGTTTGCTCACCATGATCAATTTCCACATTTTTGATGACTGAAATCATGTAGCGGATGGTTTCCAGACGCTGAGCATCTCTGGCTTTCATGGCGGTTTTCATATCTTCATATAGTTTGGTTTTGAGTGACATAACTGCCTTGCTTTTTGATGAATACATTGCTGATTTTACACTATGCTTGTATAC
The DNA here is from genome assembly GCA_964521215.1 of uncultured Pseudomonadales bacterium. Taxonomy (GTDB): domain Bacteria; phylum Patescibacteriota; class Microgenomatia; order UBA1400; family PJMF01; genus DAOQVB01. Next base: position 19,185 of record CAZFRD010000018.1, on the reverse strand, counting down.
TGTGGGGGTGGGAGAAAACGCAACCGCCATTAAAACAATTGCAGTACTAATCTTACTGCTGTTGGGGCTAGCGGCGGCGGCAATTTTTTCCTACGATCCCACACCCAACATCGATTTTAATAATACTGATAATCTAACTCCCACGTCTGTGCCGATTGCATCATGTGAAAATACCGACCCGGCTCAGGTGGCGTCCTGCTGTGATACCTGGGCAGCTGAAAATGATATCAGCCACATCACTTGTAGCGGTAATTGGACCTGGACTCAACTCGGTGGTTGTTCCTTCACTTGCGATACTAATAACTAAACTAACAATAAAAACAACAATCCCCCAGCTGTGAAGCTGAGGGATTAATATTTCTTCAAAGTGAATAAAGCTCAACCACTACGCACCTCAAGTGCATAGATTATGTTTGTGACTAAATATCTTGAGATACGATCAATTCACAAGCTGATAAATGATATTCAAATATATCAAATAGTATATAATTATATCTATAATAATTGGTTTAAGCGAAAAAACATCGTACAAATATGCCAGAAAGACTTAGCGATTTATCCATTACTGCAAGATTAAAATCAAAATATCTGATTAATCCAGAAAATCTTCCCTATTTTATTCTTCCTATTGTAGATTACATTCATGATTTCCAGCCCGATTGTGTTATGGTTCTAGACACTGGCGCCAGAATAACTGGTCTGGCAGTCTTCAAGCTCTACACCGAACTATACGGACCTCTTCCTACTCTGGATAATCGACTAATATTTCGCAGAGTTTCACATAAAGTGCCTCAGTGCCAAGTAATAAAGCATATTGAGAGAGATATTGAACATATACTCACTCAGAGAACTTATCCACGCTTGTTTATTGTTGATGATTGGACTACCACCGGCAGAACTACCAAGGTAGTCAGAAAGATGATAGATGATCTATCTCGGGGAAGAATAGATGTTCGATTCGGCGTAATGAGAGAATTTGTCACGAATGTAGCGGATGTACATGGTGATAGGTTTAGTATCGCAAGAAGTGAGTGGCATCACCAACCAGAAAAAATCGGTATAACTTATTCTCCAGATCTTACTCCTACACCTCTGAGAACCTCTGAAGCATATCATCTACGACAAAAGGTAACTGAATCAGTAAAAAAATTTACCAGTAGATTAAAAAAATCAAGGTCACAACCAACTTAATATGTTAAGAGAGAGTGATTGCCAAAGAAATGTTAAAGGAAAGTTAACTGGTCAGTCTGAACAGCAAAATGGTGCTTCAGAATTTAGTCGCATTGCTTCTGAGAGAGAACGGCTGTATGACTCCCTAGATTGTCTTTTGCTGACGGCAGTCATTCGTAAAGAAATTAACATTGAAGAATTCGCTGCCGTTAAGCGTATTAAATTGAGGATTCAGGAAAACAAAGATGTGCTCAATTTACTTTATGATCAGGCAATACTCATTGAAGCTGAGTCATTGGGCATATCTGAAAGACTTTTTAAATTCGCTGTGACACGTATAATGTCAGTCATAGTTAGTTTAGCAAATACTCATTATTTAAAAGGTGGGTTAATAAGAGAAACGACTTCTACTAGGCTATTCCACTTTTCTAAAGCTATACCATTGATGAAGGAGGCGTTTTCTCTGTTTCCATCAGATATTCAACCGGTAGGAATACAAGTTGATGAGGCAAATCCCAAAATAGTAGATGCTACTTTTTTTTTCCATCGAGACAATGTTTTACAAAAATTTTCTGTATCATTAAGCAACAAGGAGTCAGAGATTATAGAACAAGAGCGTAGAGAGAAAAAAGTATTAATTGCTGTTGAAGGTGATATTGCTGGTCATGCAATTCGAGCATTGCAAACTGCTCGAGGTCTTAGGTCTGTTGGTTATGAACCGGATGTTATAGGCAATGGATACTATATGAGTTCATTTGCACAAGAAGGATTTCATTTACTACCATATATTGGGACAGATAACGATATTGAAAGGGAAAGAATTGTTGCTAGCGCCAAAGGTGAAAAAGGGGCGGGATTGTTTTTTTGGAGTTTTGCCACGGTGAGAAATAGAGTTGAACAACTAATGGATATACTCAGGCCATATTTGAGTGGAGGTATTGACTTGTTTATAAGTGATATGAACTTGTTGGCCGATTCTGCTGTACAACGAGTTAAATCCGAGGAACAACTTGACTTTCCTTGCCTCACTCAAACTCATGACGTTGGCCTATCTGGGCATAGAGTTCTCAACTCAGTTAGAATAAATGGCATTCCGATAGGAAGTACTGTATTTCGTCTGGAATCAAATGCTCTGGTAAGGATGCTACTAACAGACCAAACGAGGACTAGGATTAATTGTTTTTTGTTTGATCAAGTTGCGAATGTATTTATGGGTTTACCCCTATCAGTAAATGATCAGCTCTATACAATAAAAAGGAGAAAAAAAATAGATCAAAAAGAAAATTTAGATTTACTGATTATCTACAAGGCAATGAAGGAACATTACTATTTACACTGAATTCAGATACCGCCCCACCCAGTTATTTTCCAGTAGGTCTGCAAGCTGAGCTAAGTAATTCCAGCTCCAATGAGCAAATGGAGCTCTCTATTCCAATTGATGCAAAATTTGTATTAAATGCCCAGGGCAGCACGTACAATAAGCAGATTTGGTTATTACTTATATCTATTCTTAAAACAAAAAAGTGCTTTAGTGTTAGCTCAACTGGAAGAAAAGAGGATCCCGTAAAAAAAATTTTTGATTCCTCTGGAAATCCTTGTGGTTACACTCTTGGATATGTGGATGGCTACTACTTTTCACAAAGTGCGAATGTCATCATTCACCATGGGGGTTTCGGGACAATATCTCAATGGATCATGGGCGTCGTTAATAGGATGAATGCTGAAAAAGATGAACTAGAAAGAAGAATAACAGACTCGACTTCACAGGATGTAAAAGAGTTTCTTTCCTCTTGTATTGGATCTGCTAAATCAATCGCAATATGTAATACATTTGAACAAGAGAATAATGCAAGAACCTTAAACGAATCTGCCGGGGGTAGAGTTTGCACAGTTGCTATCGCTGACCAAATACTTCAATCGAAAAATCCTCACGCTGTTCTGAGTGCTTTAGTTGAAGAAGCTCTTTCAGAAGATGTAACCGAAGAGGAGATTAACTTTTGGATAAATACAGTAACAAATGTCTCTGTAATGGATGCGCCTCTTCATTCAGCCTTGATTTTAGAAAGAGTGATGCTTAGTCAGGATTAAAGATATGAATCTTATTGGAACAGAAACAAAACATCGTAATCATTTATCGCTGTTAGATCTATGCAAGATGGTTTTGGAAGTACCATCTGCCAGTCTAAGTATTCTTAAATATCTAGCTTCGAGAGAAAAAGTACCAATAGCTACTGCACAAGAATTGCTTACTACAGCTATTGATAGTTTAGATTCCGATGAAAGGGATCAATTGGGAAAAAATGCTAACATTGAAAAATACTTAGCCAGTGGATTTGAATCTGATGTTTTTTATCTTAGATCTGACACGGGTAAATGGGTTATAAAGATTGGATCAAATAGAAGATTTAGCACAGGGACTGGTATCCCTTCCTCTGCTGAATACGCTCAAAAACTAAGACGAAACTACGTTGTGCTTCAATCAGTTTTTTCAACTTCACTCCCATATTTGCTTCCCCATCCTTACTATGTTCTTCATTTTGATTATCAAGGAACACCGGTCACCACCCAGATAATGCCTTATATTGATTTTATCAAAAATGTTGAATTACTTTCTCAGCAAGAATTACGTAAGTTACGACGAGAGAGAATAATTTTTCAGGGATTAAGTTACAGGATGAGGAAGAATTACTTACTTCAACCAGATATGATCAAGCCAGAAAATCTTCAAGTGTATTTTCCTAGCGAAAAGCCACATCTAGTTTTAATTGACTTTGGACTCTTTGACTTAAGTGCGCCCACGCCTATTCTAAATTTTTTAGGTTATTGTTCTTTACTCTTGAGTTTTAATAAAGATATTTCGAAAATAAAACCAAAAAAGGAATCAGTCTGTCACTAACTAGGAAGACTAAAAAGACATCTCTAAACCAATGTGATCTGAGAGATACAGATACTGATCATTAACTTTCACTTTATTTTCAGCCACCACATCGGTACTGCGAATTGCTCCATCAAGTCCATACACAAACAAGTAATCGATGCGATTAAATTCCCGAGTGGTTTCAATACCTATTTTCCGCTGAGTTGGGTGAACATTATATAAAAATGGATCCTGGAGTTGAGGTAATGACACTAATCGATGATAGAGATCAGTACCTTTGGCAATATTGAAATCTCCACCTATAACAACCTCTTTTGTGTCTTTCTTCCTCAAGAAATTGTGAAATTGAGAAATTTCTGATAAAAGCTCATGGTAGTAGAAGCTTTTTTTTGACCAGTCGTGGTTTAATACCGCCGTCATGTGCACGTTTACTATCGTAATTTCTTCTATACCAGTAAAAATTTTGGCTGTCAGCATTCCTCTTTGTATTAAGAGTTCAACCAGTGAAGAAGGAAAATAGGGAACATTTTTTCTGGAAAAGGTCACATAGTGGCTTTTTTGAATAGGAAATGATGAAAATATAACTAGTCCACCTTTAGGACCAACTAATGACTTTTCAAAAAGACAATATTGGTGTTTTTTTAATAAACCTTCTAACAGCCATAAATGGTAATAAGTAAAAACCTCTTGAAAAAAAATAACTTCCGTGTCAGATTTAAGAAAATAGTCTGTTATACCTTTATATCTCTTGTTTAAATTATATAAGTTTAATGTACCACCAAAAGTATTGAGGGTTGTTACTTTTTTTAGACGCATTAACTTATTATATTTACAAATACTTTTGCACCATTTGCTCAACCGATTCGAAGGGCAATGCGCCAGGAATTAATTCTTGGGGTCCATCTTTGGTAACAATGATGGTACCAGGTGTGCCAGAGATGCCTGCTGTGCCACCAGTACTTTGATTATCGGCTACTTTTGTTTTCATTTCACCACTATCCAGACAAGTTTGAAAAGTTGTGAGATTGACCCCAGCTTCTTTGGCCCCATCTGTGATTAAAGCGTCACTCATGGCAGTACCACTCGCTTGCTCACTAAAGACAAAATCGGCATACTTCCAAAAACCATCGGCCCCTTTTTGCTTTGCCACACATTCAGATGCTTCGGCTGCTTTTTGAGCAAAAGGGTGGAAGCTTAGAGGAAAATGACGGTAAACCAAAGCTACTTCACTCCCATATTTCTCGATTACCTGCTTAGCTGTAGGGTGAAATCGGTTACAAAAAGGACATTCAAAATCGGAGTATTCCACTAGAGTAACCTTGGGATTACTTGCTCCTAAAATATGATCATCTTTGGTCACCTGAGGCATTAGAGCCAGGGTTTCCTTGGTAGGACCAGAGGGTTGTTCGGCTGCTCCATCTTGGACTGTGGGTGCGACCGCGGCGGGCGTGCCACTTTTTAGCATTTTATTTTCTTGCCAAAGTTGACCAAGAAAAAAGCCTGCTACAAACAAAACCACTGCCACTACCACCATTCCGAGTGTGTTTTGACTTCCCATGAGACCATTATTCGTCTGAGTTGACATAGTGTATCCTTAACTCCGTACTACAATAGTTCATACACTCTAACGAAAAATGGCTAAAATGCAAGCACAAAAAAACATCAGGAGCTGGTCTATCTACGAAAAAAATCAGTTAGCTCGATACAAAATCTCTCAACACCAGCTTGAGGCTAATCCCACTGCCCCAGTGGAATACATTACTGGTTGGGTGGATTTTTGTACCTATACTTTTGCAGTTACCCCCGAAACCCTGATACCCCGACCGGAAACTGAAGAATTAGTTAATCGAGCGCTAGAATGGATTGAGCAGTTCCCACTGGACCAAGATTGCCGAGTGATCGACGTGGGAACTGGTTGTGGGGCAATCGCTCTGAGCCTAGCTCAACAAGTTCAAAGACCAATTAGTTTGAGCGCCAGCGAAGTCTCGCCAAAAGCTTTAGCGATTGCCCAACAGAACGCCTCAAGATTTAACCAGCGGACCATCAGGTGGATCGAGGCCGATTTGCTCAGTTTTTTAACACCCACCGATAAAGTTGACCTCATTATTGCAAATTTACCTTATATCCCTCATGAGCGGATTGAGTATTTGGACGCATCGGTGAAAAACCATGAACCACACTTAGCACTCGACGGTGGCGACGATGGTCTTACCCTTATTACTCAGCTACTAACCCAGGCACGCAATCACCTTTCTGCACAAGGCACAATTTTGCTTGAAGTTGACTACACCCACGCCGATACTCTCCACCAGCGCTTTGCCGATCAATGGCGGGTTTCAACCTGGCAAAGTGAAATTAGTCGCTGTACTTTTGCTCAACTCTGGCCAATTATTCAGCCTGAACATTCATGAGAGATTCAATACCTAACTCCGGTATGGTAATATCGTCTGGAATTTCCACGATAACTTTGATCAAAGTGGCTACACTCGCTGGGGATAAACCAACAGCGAGTGAATTATCTTGGACCCCAGCTTTTTTGAGTAAGTCAGTTTGCATTAGTCCTGGATTGACAGTCACCACGCTAATGCCCTCGCCTGCCACCTCCTGTTGCAACGAGGCGGAAAAACCCTGGATGGCCCACTTGCTGGCATTGTACACAGTACGAAATTTTCTACCTCTTAAACCTGCCTGAGAACCAATGTTGATAATTCTCCCTCTACCCAGCTGTTTCATTCTGGGTAAAACCGCTCTAGACATATAGATCACGCCCAGCACGTTGACTTGAATCACTTGTTCGATTTCGTAGGTCTCATAACTTTCGAGTGCTCCGTCAATCAAACGACCAGCACAATTAATTAGCACATCTACCTGCTGATGCCAGCTAAGGACTTCGCGGAGCGCTTCGGCTACTTCTTCTGGCTGAGCCACATCTGCCTGTACCCACTGGCAACCGATTTCAGCAGCAGTTTTTTCTAATTTCTCCTGATTTCTCGATAAGATTACGACTTTGTGAGCACTGCTTAATTGCTGAGCAATCACTTTTCCCAAGCCATCGGAACCACCGGTAATCAAAATCACAAGAGGAGTTTTTGGCATAAATTCTTATGTAAGGATAACAAATATTACTCTCAGATCCAAATGCGACTTTAAAATAACGCCGTGACTACGTTATACTGAAACCAGACGATCCATGTTTGAAACTAGCTTGCCCACTCCACCTACCCTGAGGAAAACGATTGGACCTTCCTTTATTCTCCTGGGTTTATCGATGGGCAGTGGTGAATTACTCCTTTGGCCCTACCTTGCAGCCACCTATGGTTTGGGCTTACTCTGGGGAGCTGTCATCGGTGTCTCGCTCCAATTCGTCCTCAATACCGAAGCGATGCGCTACACTTTAGCCTGGGGAGAAAGTGTTTTCGTCGGTTTTCAAAAACTTCATCCTCTTTTGCCAATCTGGTTCATCTTTTCCACCTTGATACCCTGGTCGCTGCCGGGGTTTTCTTCGGCTACGGCTCAAATTCTCCACACACTCTTCCCTGCTTTGTCCGAAACATTCTTTGCGATTGTGTTGTTACTACTCACTGGTCTCATTCTTTCCTCTGGCACCAGTCTTTATAAAACCATGGAGCGGTTCCAAAAATTTGTGTTGTTTTTTGGTCTCTCATTTATTTTATTGGTCACAATGCTGATGACTCGGTGGCAAGATTGGACAGCGGCGGGCAAGGGTTTGGTGGGAGTGGGTGAAAACTGGTGGTTGTTGCCACCTGGTCTGGCCCTTGCCACATTTTTACGGGCTTTTGCTTATTCTGGCGCTGGTGGCAATCTCAACTTGGCTCAATCTTACTATATTAAAGAAAAAGGTTTTGGCATGGGAAAATACATGGGAAAAATTAGTGCTTTATTTTCAGCAAAAAAATCAAAAGTTGCGTTGTTTGGTCAGCACTTTGTGCACTCACGTGAGAATGCTCACCTTTGGCGAGATTGGTGGCGACTAATTAACCAGGAACATGCCATTGTTTTTTGGGGCCTGGGACTTTTTTCGATCATCTTACTTTCCACCCTCGCTTACTCCACATCTTACGGTCGAACAACCAGTGTTGGTCTAGATTTTTTATATTTACAAGCGAAGACAATTGGTCAAGAAACGTTGGCGGTATTTCAACCTATATTTTTACTCGTAGCCGCCAGTATGCTTTTTGCTAGTCAAACTGGGATTCTTGAGTCATCTTCCCGGATTATTTCTGAAAACAGCATTTTGGCCACAAACATGAAAAAACAAAAAGTGGCGGTTGGCAACTGGTTTTATATTGCCTTATGGACCCAAATTGGCTTGGGTATTTTCACTTATTTAGTGGGTTTCCGCCAACCGCTGGCGCTGATTACTGTGGCGGCAATTTTGAACGCAGTAGCGATGATGGTCTCTTTTATTCTCTTGTTTTTCCTCAACCGCCGTCATTTACTCAGTCATTACCAACCCCATCGCCTACGACAAGTGTTGCTGCTAACAGCCGCGCTGTTCTTTGGACTATTTTTAATTATTACAGTGCTCGATCTATTCAAGATCAGCTCTTAAAAGTTAAAATTACTCAATCAGGGTTCCTCGCCAAGTTTTCCCGCTTAAATAATTAGTTAAATTGCTTGGTTCGTTGGGAGAAAGGATCGCAACCGGTATGCCTTGTCTTGCAACTGCCTGAGCAGATTCAACCTTGTGTTTCATCGCCCCCGTGACATCACTTTGGCCCGACTCAGAAAAAAATAGGCTCTCTTGGAGTTTTTGATCGGCGCTAATGTGGGGAATCAGTTGTTTGTCATGATCTAATACCCCATCGACTGCTGTCACATAGACTACTCGCTTAACATAGTGAGCTGTGAATTGATTTAAATAATTAATTAGTTGAAAAAAAATTTTCTCGGTTGAAAGGACGGTATTGCCTTTTCTCTCATCCACCACAATGTCGCCTGTAGTCAGTGGAATCGTCTGCAAATCAAAAAGAGAGTTGAGCAATTCCATCTTCATTTGAATTTTTCCCTCAGTATCTAAGATAGCTTGTTGGCTAAAACGATAACTAATGACGGGCAAACCGCACTCGATTAAATCATCTAAGATAAATTCGTGAAGCTGGGAAACGATGCGAAGCATCTCGGCCATTTTTTGGGCCTGAAAAGCTGAGCGATCAACAAAATGATCGGCGTATTTTTTTACAATGGTATGGCCGAAACTACCCTGCCCATGACCAATAAAGAAAATTTCCTGAGTTTTTTTTTGATATTCGGCGAGTTCTTTACCCAGCTGACGGACCATCTTCCGTCGATAATGTTGAACTTGAGACTTATCCGTTACCACAGATCCACCAAGTTTGATCAGTGTTACAGCTTTGGGAGTGACTACTTTTGCCATAGCGAAGATTCTATCAGATGTAGCTTCTTACTCGTACTCTGATAACTCATACTACGCACTTGACCAAAAATAGGCTGAGTCGGCCAAGGTCGATCGTGAAGACCGCCCAACGACCAAGCAATTCCTGTGTAACCATTGGGATCTCTACCATCTAGCTCATAGCGATCATTGAGATAGATAGCGATTTGGTGAGCATCATGAACTGTTCTAGTCCAACGCAGTAGTTGTTTCGCCCAATACATCCTTAGATAGCCATGCATTTTTCCAGTTTGTAATAGTTGCTGCTGGGCGAAATTCCACAGTGGGTCGTGGGTTTGAGCGTTTGCCAGTTGTTCTTGGTTATAAAGTAGGGGTCGGTCGTCTCGCTCATGTTGGCTTAAAGATTGCAAAGCCCAGGTTGGATAACTTTCTGTCGAGTCATATTTAGGATTATAGAAACAAAAATTTTCCGCTAGCTCTCTGCGAATTATTAATTCTTCCAGAAATACCTCAGCCGATTTGTGGTGAGCAAGCCGACTCTGGAGGATGCGCAGCGCCACGCGCTGCGCAGAAAGCTGACCAAAATGCAAATAAGGTGACAAATTAGATTGACCATTTTTACTTGGGTCATTGCGTAGCAAATCATAATCGCTTAAACCATCAGTAATAAAATTATCAAGTGTATTTTTAGCTTCAGCAGACCCTGACTTAAGCCAAGAAATAGGAGCAACTGCTGAGTCTACTTGGATAGCTTGGCTTACTTTTTGCCAATTGATTGGTTTTGTCTTGCTATCATCTTTTACTAGCTTCTGATGTTGGGGGAAATCAACCAACCATTCGGGCAGTAGACGTTGAATTTTTGATCGAATCGTTCGAGCTGAGTACTCTTGTTTGGCGCTCACTACCCAGGGAGGAATGATGTTGTGGGCATCCACTTCGTGCAAGGCAATCGGCAGTTGAGCTACCGCTCGTTTCCACCCAATTGAAATTCGGAGTGGTGAAAAATCGGTTACAATCAACCCCACTGTTTTTTCTGCGTGGAGACGCTCAAAAACTGTGCGTGGCGAACCAAATTCTAGACTGAAATTTCGACCCAGTTTGTTTGCCTGATGACTCAGTAACTTTAGTCCGTCGAGCATAAATTGATACTGACGCAGGGTGGCACCTGCAAACTGTTCCGCTAACACAAACACAATCATCAATGGCTGATTGAGAAACTTTGCTTGCTGAGTGGCATAAATTAATGCCCAATTATCCTCCAATCGCTGGTCGCGAGACATCCAGTAAATGACCCGTCCAGGTTTGGGCGAAACTTGATTTAGCTGACGGACTCTGCGCAGATCATCCAGCATTTAGTACTCTCTAGCAACTATAAATGCTAAAAAGCCAAGTAACTGGGTCCTAGATGAATCAGAAATATTCAATTGTTTTAATTGTTGGCGAGCTTGCGCCGCAAGCTCGCCAATCAAAGCTTCACTGCGATCAAACCCTCCAGAAGATTTAACCAATTGTTGAATTCTCTCTACTTCTGCAGCATCCATGTTTTTTTTGCCATACAGAGAAGTAAATTCGGCCAAAGCCTGGGAGTTGTTTTGCAGGCACACCAGTGTGAAAAAATACAGCATGGTCTTTTTTCCACTTCGAGCATCACTCGCTTGTGATTTTCCCGATTTGCTAGCTGAGGAAAACAAATCAAGCCTATCGTCGGTCAATTGAAATATTTCACCAATAGTTTCCCCCAATGCCTGAATTTTTTTTATCTCATCGCTAGGTTGACTGGCCAAAATAGCGCCAGCCAATAACGGCAAGCAGATGGTGTAGTGGGCAGTTTTTTGACGATTTATTTCACTCACATCATTTTGAGTTGGTTGGACTACGCCCAAGCCCGCCGCCACATCGCCCAACTGCCCAGATCCAGTGATAACTAATTCATTGCTGTATAACTGGATTAGATCCAAACGAATTCGACTGCTTACCGATAATCTGGTCATTAAACCAAATAAGTAAAAAAATAACATGTCTCCCAAAGTAATGGCCCAGTTTTCACCAAACTTGCGTGCGTCATTAGCGTTGAGGTTCTGGCTTTTGGCCAAGACCAAAGCTTGGTATTGCAGGTGAATGGTCGGTTGACCCCGACGCAAATCATCGTTGTCCATCACGTCATCTTGAATTAAGATACCACTCTCAGACAACTCTTGAATGGCAGCCAGCGTCACCACCTCCGAGCTCGGAGCAATTGCCTTAGGTTGATAAGCAAGCCAGCTGATAATTACTAAATTACTCCTCACCATTTTGCCTCTGGTGGAATAATCGGTGAGGCGATCAAAATAATCATCAAGCGGAAAAACTGGAGGCCACTGTTTTTTTGCCTCCCCCAATAATCGCTCAATTTCTGCGGTAATTATTGGGTTGTAAGGTAGTGAAAGTTGCATATCAGATAGTCACTCCATATTTTATTGCTGTAAGTATTACAAGTAATTTACTTGGTTTGAGTTTTTTTTGAAACACTAGCTGGGGATTGCGGTACAGCTTTTCCAGTGTCCACCGGTACATCGCTGAGGCTGTTTTCACTGCCACTCTTTCCCTTCTGGGAATTGCTGGTAAATCTCGCTCGGCTTGGTCAAACCATTGCAGGCAACGTCTAATTTCTTGTTGCATTAGCAAGCGAAACTGTTTGGGTTTTTTCTGCGCCATTGCCTTCGAAAAAGGAATTAACTGAAACTTGCGGAGAGTCGACTGGGGTAAATAGACTCTGCCTAAATTCAAGTCTTCATCGATATCTCTAATAATATTGCAGTATTGCATGGCCTTCCCCAGTTTGGCAGCCGCTAAATCATGCTTGGCTGGCAGTCCGAGTATTCGAGCCATCATTAATCCAATTACCTCTGCGGAACCATAGATATACTTTTCAAGTTCGCTCATGTTTGCATACTTTTTCTTTGAAACATCCTGAACCATCGAAGCTAAAAAAGCTTCGACCCAAGCGGGCTTGATAGCTGTTTTTTTCATCAACAAAACAAAGTTGGCAATTACTGGAGACTGACTACTTGGGCTCAGAAGTTCTCTTCGGTATTCTGCCAAAAATGATTCGAGTTCGTGTTGCTGTTGAGGCAACTGATCAACAAAATTATCTGCCACTCTCACAAAAGCGTAGAGTGTTGTAACCCGATCTTTTATCTTAGGAGAAAAGAATTGACTAGCATTATAGTAAGTCGTACTGCCTTTTTTAAAAACAGCTTGCGCGCCTGTGCTTTGGTTTGACATTTTAAAATAGATAATTAAAGCCAGACTTAAAAGTAAAAAATTGTACCAAAAATCTTCAATCGGTATCGAGCCAATTCTTAGGTTTAGAATTGCCCACTCTGAGTAACTAACTACGGGTATTGCGGTCAAAATAGAATTAAACAAAAAGAAAAAGACAAAGCCAATAACGTAGTAAAACAAAACTGCAATAGGAAGTTTGGAGCGAAATTGTTGAAAAATAAATAAAAGAGCAATACCACTCAGGCTAAAAACCAAAGTGCTGTATGGTTTGGGAAAGGCCATTAACAATGCAACTGTGATACCGACTATCATCAAAGACCAAAACCAAAGAGGAACACTAATTGTTCTTTTGGGCAAATATTTTTCTGCTGCCACATATAAAAGCAGGCAAGCAAAAGGAGTGACAAAAAAGAATGCGATTTCTTCAATTGGCAAACCAGCAAAGTTAATTCCCAGAGTATGAAGTTGATTAAATGACCAATGTCCCGCTTTGGTTGCCCACCAATCCCAAATAATAAAAGGCAAAGCTGTCAACATTAAAGTTTTAGCTAACTTATTATTTAAGTAAAATCTAAATTTTGGTGTCAAAGCTATCATGAGTGGCAGCCCAAGAATACCGATGAGAATGAATAAATATGTCATGTGACTTTGCTAATTCTATCTGCTACCAGCCTTCCAGAAATGAGCGCAGTGGGCAAACCAATACCAGGAACCGTACTGGCGCCAGCAAAAAATAAATTTGGTAATTTTTGATGACGGTTACTTGGTCTCCAAATCGAACTTTGCAACAGGGTGTGTGCCAAACCCCCAAATGCATTACCCTCGTAACTATTGTAACGACTCTCAAAGTCGTCAACGGTAACAATTTTTTTCAACTCAATGGCAGATTGCAAAGATACATTTAGATTTTTTTCGATGTATTCAATAATATAATTGGCATAAGTTTCACGCCACCCAGTTGGGGTGGCGAGTCCAGAAGCTACTGGAACCAAAATCATTAACGTATCGTGTCCTTTGGGAGCTAAGGTTGAGTCTGTGGCAGTTGGTCGGTTAATGTAAAGCGATGGTTGTTTTGGCCATTGAGAATTATCAAAGATATCCGAGAAATGTTTTTGCCAATCTTCGGTAAAATATAGAGTGTGATGCGACAGTTTTGGTATGCGTTTATTTAATCCTAGATACAATAAAAAGGCAGAAGGACTGTTGATTTTTTTTCTCCAGTATTGCTGAGAGTATTGACGCACCGCTTGGTCACTCAGTAAGTCTTCGGTGTGAACATAGTCTGCATTCGAAATGACAAAATCAGGATGCCAAGTGGCTTTGCTGGTGATTACAGAAGTTACTTTTCGCTGAGCAACCTCAATTTTGTCTACTGGTTGGTTGTACAAAAATTGCACGCCCAACTGTTCGGCGACCGCGACCATGCTCGTCACTAATTTGGAAAAGCCTCCGGTTGGATAGTAAACACCAACGTTCAAATCCACGTGAGCCATAATGCTAAATAGTGCGGGAGCATTGTAGGGTGAACAGCCCAAAAAAACCAAGTTATACATTAATAACTGCTGAAGTTTTGGTTCATGCAAATAACCCTCGATGTAGTTTTGCATGTTGCCAAAGAGATTGAGTTTGAGCGCCTGCGGCAGCAGGCGCCAATAACGAATAAAATCTAGCGGAGAATCCGCATTTTGGTATAAAAAAGTAGTCATGGCTAGATCGTATTTTTTTCGAGCCTGTTTTAAGTATCGGCGCAACTGAGACAAACTACCTGATTGCAGTTGCGCAATGGTATGGAGATTTTTTTCTCTATCTGCCACTATCTCTATCTGAGTCTTATCTTGATAATGCACTTGATATTGGGGATCTAACTTGGTGATCTGATAGTAGTCGTTTCTAGCTAAATTAAAATCTGCAAACCACCGATCAAACACCTCTGGCATTAAATACCAAGAGGGCCCACGATCGAAAGTGTAGCCTTTTGCTTGAAATGTTTCTGCGCGGCCGCCTGGCTGATCGTTTTTTTCCAGCACTGTCACGCTATGGCCAGCTTTGGCTAAGTAGGCGGCCGCCGAGATGCCACCGATTCCTGCCCCGATCACAATAATGTCAGACATAGGTTTTTTCTACAACAATTTGGCTTCCTGCACTTGATCTTTGGGCAAGATATAGCAGTTTTTACCATATTCGCCCTGACCCACAAAGGTTGCCTCGCCCGTGATAATTTTTTCTAGGGGATGACAGTATTTGCAACCAATTTCGGCCTGGGGGCATTTAAACCGATCTAATTTTTTGGCCAACTTGATTTGTTTGGCCACCGACATAACGAGTTCGTAGGCTTCATCAATTTGAGGTAATACTTGAGTAGTCAACTCACCCCCACTTTCTAGATACCAATAGCTGGCACCGTCAACCTTTCGCTTTTGCACATGACTCACCAACAAGAGATAAATAGGCAATTGTAATGATCCCTCGTCGTTATTTTTGCCAGTTTTAAAATCAATAATATGCACGGAATCTGTTGCTGGCAGATATTCCAACCAATCAATTTTGCCACAAAGGATCATTTCGTCGGCCTCAGAAAACCAATATTGAGGTAAGTCTTCTTGAACTTTGATGGCTTTATTGGCCAACGGACCTGGGTGTTGCATCACTGTCCTCAACATCGCTCTCCCTCGTTCTTTATAGCGTTCTTCGGTGGTCTGATCAGTAAAACCACCTTTTAATCCAGTATATTGTGACCAAGCTTTTTCAAACAGATCGACGAGTGAAGTAGTAAACCTTTGTGCAACTGGTAAATCGGATAAATGTTCGATGATTTGGTGGACAGCACTACCCAACGCCAGCGGAGGAGAAATCAGCTGAATTTTCTTATTGTTCTGCGGATCTTTGTAAACGTTATTTAGATAGTATGACCTTGGACATTGTTGAAAATCACGAATGCTTGAATGAGATAGCCATAAAGCTGAATATTTATCCGGCATATATTCCAGTAGTATACCAAGGTTGTTGAGTTTGATCAGACCCGAGTTTTTGCTAACTCTCTGATTGTAGAAGTATCTTTATTTATTTGCTGCTGTAGCTCGGTTTCGTCATGTTGATTGGGTTTATAACCGATTGGTGCGCGAATAAACTCTCCTATCTC
Source organism: uncultured Pseudomonadales bacterium (assembly GCA_964521215.1). Classification (GTDB taxonomy): domain Bacteria; phylum Patescibacteriota; class Microgenomatia; order UBA1400; family PJMF01; genus DAOQVB01. The sequence goes on along the minus strand of CAZFRD010000018.1, from coordinate 3,357 downwards.
AACTCGCACAGTTTGACCATAAACATCACCAGTAAAATCTAGTAAATTAATTTCCAACACAGATTTGGTTTCACCTTTGATACTCCGAGGACCGAAGTAAAGTGCGCCGAGATATGACTTTCCATCGAAAGTCACGTGGCTGGCGTAGACTCCTGGCTTCAGCGCTTCAGGCCATAAAGTTGGATCAAGGTTAATTGTGGGGTAACCAATTGTACGACCGTGCCGGTCGCCATGTTCCACTACTGCTGATAAGAAGTGTGAGTGCATTTATTCGATAGTATAGTGGATAAATATACTACTTTAACCTCAAATGACTGATGGTTTACAGTAGAGCATGACTCCAGACGGGGGGATGCTCTTGATTTTGGTTTGTTTGTAGTCTACGATGCCACAGTATGCAACGAGGCGTCATCAATATTCAACCAGAATTAGTTCAAATAATTCAAGCACATACTGCAGAAATTGCTGAACATCATCCTCATACTTGGCAAAAGCTCACAGATGCAGCTAACCAAACCAGCGAACTAACTTCCATTGAATTAGATAAAGAAGAAGTCGAAATGATCCTCGATTTACTCCCCACACCTCATCCAACTAATCCTGAATCGCTCAACCAAGCCCGCTCAACTTTGGCTGAATTACTACACAGTCTGGCGTAGAACTATGCCATCACAAAAAGATTCCTGCCCGTCATCCCATCTGGCTTTTGTTCTTTGAGCAAATGTAAAATCGTTGGCACGATATCAGCTAAAATGCCCGAAGGTAACATTCTCGGCTTACCCTTGTAGTCATTATTAACAATAATAAAAGGGACTGGAAAAGTGGAGTGTTCAGTATCTGGCTCACCAGTCTCCAAGTTGATCATCTCTTCCACATTGCCATGATCGGCGGTGATTAGTAGCGTACCATTTTTTTGCAAAACAATCTCCACAATTCGTTTGACCATTTGGTCAACAACTTCGCAGGCTTTGATCCCCGCCTCCAAATTACCCGTGTGACCAACCATATCACCATTACAAATATTACTGATAATCACGTCATATTCCGCATTGCTAATGGCATCAACCATAAAATCAGTAATCTCTAAAGCCGACATTTCCGGCGCCTCTGCATATGAACGCACACCTTTGGACGGAAAAATCACCCAGTCTTCACCAGGGTTACCGTCCTGTGACTGACCATTCATATAGTAGGTTACCATCCGTTCTTTTTCTGTTTCTGTAATTCGTAGCTGGCGCAATCCTCGGCTGGCCAATACTCGGCCCACGTTTTCTTTAATCTGCAACTTAGGAAAGGCTACATCCACCGGCAGATTGCGCTCATATGAAGTCATGGTGGTGAAATACAAGTTCTTCACCACTTTCTTACGAGTAAAAGTATTCACAAACTGCTGTTCCTGAATACTAGTCTTGTGGTATTTTTCGTAATGGGGATCGTAATCTTCATCCGAAAAACCTTGTTCAAAATCCTGCATTACAAAGGCTCGAGTCAACTCACGCGGCCGGTCGACTCGGTAATTGAAAAAAATCACCGCATCATTATCGTTAACAATTCTGGGAGTTCCATCTTCTTCACAAACATTAACCGGTTCGATGTATTCATCGGTAATTCCCTCTTGATATTGTTGTTGCAAAGCTCCAACTGGATCCTTGGTACACCGACCACTACCAAGCGTGAGCGAGTCGTATGCTTTTTCAATTCGATCCCATTTTTTGTCACGATCCATAGCGTAAAATCTTCCCATAATTGAGGCAAGTGTACCCACCCCAATACTCTGGCACTCGTCAAGCAAACGTCGAATGTAGTTGGTCCCAGCCGTAGGTGGAGAATCTCGACCATCAGTGAAAGCGTGAATCATCACTTTTTGCAAACCATTGGCTTTGGCTACACGCAGGAGCGCATAGAGATGTTCAACATTCGAATGGACAAATCCACCGCCTACAAGACCAAAAAGATGTAAAGTTGAATTATTAGTCTTGGCATGCTCGATGGCGTTTAATATTGCCTGATTGTGTGAGAAGGTACCGTCGGCGATAGCGGCATTGATTCTTGGTAAGTCCTGAAAAATAATGCTACCGGCACCAATATTCATGTGGCCAGTTTCTGAGTTACCATCCACACCTTCGGGCAAACCCACCGCCTGACCGCTGGCCACCAGCTGAGTATGGGGATAAGAAATCCAAAGCTGATCCATCGTCGTGGTGTTTGCTAACTTAATAGCATTGCCGGGATACTCAGGACCAATCCCCCAGCCGTCCAAAATCAACAACACTACCGGCCCCTCGGTTTTTGCCGGCTGGTGCTGAATAGAATCATTAAAAGCGTGACGGGTAATTTTTGCTTGCATAGTTAAAGTTTACTATACCTTAACTCCTAGTTACTGCAACCACCTGCGTGCTGCTTCTTCCAGTAGTGAAGGAGTAGTGATGTCGTACCAAAGACCTTGGAAGATAAAGGCACTTAATTGGCCCTGTTTGGCCAAAACTGGAAAGACATCGCTCTCCAAAAATACTGGTTTACGCTTCGGAATTAGATCAAGCACTTTTGGATCTAAAACGTAGAGTCCGGTGTTAACAATACTAATCCCACGATCAGTACCCTTTTCAAGAAACTTAATGATACTATTTCCTTGAAGAAAAACCTGACCAAATGATCGTTCGCCCAAGCGAGGTTTGACCCCAATGGTGGCGTTTTTTTGCTCGTTTAAATGAAACTGAATAAATTCGGTCAAATTAATTGAGGTCAAAACATCACCGTGGAGCACTAAAAACGGAGCTTGGTTGAGCAGATGTGCGCAATTGCGCAAAGCGCCTGCTGTACCCAATGGTTCGAGCTCAGGCACATAAGTAAGTTGGCAACCTAGCTCTCGCCCATCGCCGAAACGCTGTTGGAGCTCACCGATAAATTCATGATCGGTGCAAATAATACACTCAAAAATGCCGTGAGTTTTGAGCTGACCCAAAATTATTTGAAGCAAATGTTGACCATTGATTAAACTCAGCAGTGATCGGCGTTTGGCAGATTTGCCACCAGCCAAAATTACCGCTTGGGAAACAGCCGGCGATAGACCTTCGCTGAGAATTTTTTCTACCGCATGAGAGCGGTTACGGATGATCGATCCGTCGACTAAGGTGTCAACCCGCTTGAGTAATTCATTGGGTAAAGTAATTGTTAGGCGGGTTCTTTTACGCATAGTTTTTGGTGATTAAAAATAATGTATGAAATTATCATACAGCGTCACACCGCTTCAGACAAATTGAAAAAATTAATCTTGAATTCCCCGATGCTCTGCATCGGTGGTCACCGACTCGAAGGGGATGAAAGGGGAAACTGAGTTTCCCCTTCACCAACAGCAAA
>CAZFRD010000017.1:0-27642 GCA_964521215.1 uncultured Pseudomonadales bacterium | reverse complement strand
GGCATAGATAGATCACTATCCTCGACAGAATCTGGCTTATCGGATTGCACAGCTTACAGTATTGGTCACTTTCATCTATAATGAGGCCATATGAATCCACTCTCCCCCAGCCTATATTCTCTTAGCGCCGATCTCGCTTGGTTATTACCCAAAATTCTCATCGGTTTTCTTTTGTTTGTTGTGGGTTTGATCTTGGCAAAAATTGTCAAGCGGTTAGTGATGAAAACAATTCGCATGCTCATGGGCTCATCGTTGGTGACGAATACCCCAATTGAGCATTTTTTCAGTAACGGCGACTTGTCTCATCGGATTGACGAAGGTTTTGGCAGCATTGCCTACTGGTTTGTATTGTTGATAACAGGTTATGTGGTTTCAGCCACAGTTGGCTTAACCTCGGTTTCCTACCTTTTGGAGCAAGTTTTTAGATATATTCCTCGGTTTATTTCTGCCATGGTGGTACTGGTCATTGGCGTACTACTAGCAGGATTGGTGGAAAGTTTTAGTAAATCTTCATTGGGCAAAATTGACCACAAAACTGCCAAAATAGTCAGCAAATTAAGTAGCTACATTGTGATGATTTTGACTCTGATGGTAGCATTTTCAGAATTAGGCATTGCCCGTGATTTCATCTTGATCTTATTTATTGGTTTAGTCTTAGCTTTAGCTTTGGGCGTTGGTTTGGCATTTGGTTTGGGTGGACAGCACGTGGTCAGACATCTGACCGAAGGCTGGTTGAGTGAAACGAGAAAAGACAATTCAACGCAGGAAAAAAAATAATTTAATTGGTCAGAGCGATGTCAATTTTTCAATCAATACTGCTTGGTTTAGTTCAGGGTTTTACCGAATTTTTACCCATTTCTAGCTCTGGTCATTTGGTCTTGTTCGGTAGCCTATTTAATTTGGACGAAAGCTCACGACTACTTTTTTTCGCCATGTTGCATGTGGCCACCTTAGTTGCAGTGCTGATTTATTTTTTCCGTGATCTTTTGAAGTTAACGCCGAAAGATTACTGGATTATTGGACTGGGCACTCTGCCCGCAGTGCTAGTCGGGGTTTTATTCAAGGATTTTTTAGAAGCACTTTTTTCTTATCCAATTTTGAATAGCGTGACATTAGTGATGACCGGCATCATTAATCTTGTTGCGGATAAGAAACTCCACACAGTTGTGGCTGATAAATCAGAAACAACTGCCCTCACCCCAGGCTGGCGACAGGCGATTATCATTGGTATTGCTCAGGCAATTTCGATTATTCCCGGCATTTCTAGATCTGGCGCTACGGTGGCGACTGGGGTTTTGCTGAACCTACCGAGAGTCCAAGCCTTTAAATATTCATTTTTCTTATCTATTCCCGCTATCCTTGGCGCCAGTTTATTGGAAATTGGCGACCACGTGAGGCAGACTAACTCGCTCAATCTTTCTCTAGCTGAGTGGCTAGGTTTGTTGGCAGCTTTTATTGCCGGACTGTTGAGTTTGAAACTATTTTCTCTCGTAATCAATCAGGCGCGGTTAAAATGGTTTGGTTACTATGTGATCATTGTTGGCGTGGTAAGCGGTTTGTACTTTATTTTCCAGTAATACAATTCTATGGTAAATTAGACCGATATTGCAGTGCTTCTGCTAAGTGAGCAACCTCGATTTTCCTGGCATGATTAAGATCGGCAATGGTTTGACTGACCCTAATAATCTTGAAAAACGAGCGGGCTGAAAGCTTGAGGGTGGTGGCTGCTTGGTGAAGCAAGTCGGTTGCCGGTTGTGATAGTTGGCAGTGCTCTCTAACCATTTTGGATGATAGTTCATTGTTGGTGATTAGATGATATTTTTCCCACTTCTTAAGTTGAATGCTGCGGGCAGATTCAATTCGCTGGCGAATAATTTCGGTTGACTCTATTTGAATTTTGCTTGGCAGTAGATCTGAAATTGGTACCGGTTGCACGATGACGTGTAAATCAATTCTATCTAAAATTGGGCCAGAAATTCGTTGTTGGTAGCGCAGTTTACTGAGTGGCGAACAGCGGCAACTTTTTTCTCGACTTAAGGCGTAACCGCAGGGACAAGGATTGGCGGCGGCAACCAAGATAAAACGTGCGGGGTAGCAAACCGAGCCGATGGCGCGAGAAATGGTAATGTTGCCAGCTTCGAGTGGTTGCCGCAGTGACTCGACTGAGGTGCGAGAAAACTCGGGGAATTCATCCAAAAATAGAATTCCCCGATGAGCTAGAGAAATTTCCCCTGGTCTAATGGCACTGCCACCGCCGATCAAGCCAATGTGTGAGGTACTGTGATGAGGGGAACGGAATGGTCTTTGGGTTACTAAGCCTTGATCGGCTAATAAGCCACCAATAGAATATAGATTGGTTACCTCAATCGCCTCAGTCTTTGTTAGTGGTGGCAGTAAGCTAATTAGGGCTCGTGCCAACAGAGTTTTGCCCGCCCCAGGCGGACCGACTAACAACAAGTTATGTCCGCCTGCGGCGCTAATTTCTAAGGCTCTTTTAGCAAAGTTTTGACCACGAATTTCTGATAACTCGGATGAAGGAGGAGTTGGCTTTGGTTCGTAGAGCAGTGTGGAAACTGGAGGGATAACCTGTTTACCGCTAAAGTGGTCCAGTAGTTGAGTTAAGCGAGAGACAGGAATGACTGTAATATTATCGACAATGCTCGCTTCGCGAGCATTGTCTGCTGGCACCACCACAGTGCGAAAAGCTAGTTTCTGAGCTGTCTGGACCAATGGCAGTACTCCATGAATGCCTCTGAGCGAGCCGTCGAGCGACAATTCACCAAAGAACATGACTGAGTCAGTATTGGCGGTAATTTCGCCATACATTTTGAGAATCGCGACAGTAATTGCCAGTTCTAAGGTGCTATCAGATTTTTTTATTGAAGCTGGCGCCAAATTTACGACCGTTCTTTTGCTGCGAATTCTGACCCCAGAATTTTGAATGGCTGAGGTGATTCGGTCTTTGGCTTCGTCAATCGTACGGCTAGGTAGCCCCACGAGGATGAGGTTGGGAGTGCCTGACGCTCCGTCAACCTCAACCTCGATTTGTACTGCTTCCAGCCCTACTAATGTGGCGGAGTAAACACGTTCGACCATACCGCTATTCGGCGTTTAGCGCGGTGGTTGGCTCGTTAGTTTCTTTGACCATGTCTTTTTTGGGTTTAGTCAGTGAGCTGGTTAAGCCAGCCAACATTTTGCGTAATTCTGTCATGAGATCAGCAACTGCTTGGTAGAATTCACTTTCGATACCTTGGGTGAGTACAATACTTTCAACCACAGACAGTTGACGTAGTCCGGATTTCAGATTTTCAATATATTCTGCTTTGGAACGAGAAGCATGGCCATTAGCGATGTGAGCCGGTATGCTAACGCATGATCTAACCAGGTGATCGCCGATTAGGTTTCTGGTGACAGTGGGTAGTTCCTCCAGTGTTTTTAAAATAAGTTGATTCAACTCCACCGCTTTTTGCCAGACCCGCAATTCGTGGTAAGACCTGTAAGTTTGTTGAGTTGCTGATTCAGAATCAGACATATGCCTCCTTGTTATGTTGTACTAACAAGGATCATAAGGAATTAGCTTACATTAAGCGTAGCTTGATGCCATATTTAAGGTGTTTTCAATTTCAGCAATCTTCATCTCAATGTATGACGCAGTTAAAAAATTCGGTACTTTGGGGTTAGCTTTCATGTGCTTGAGAGCGCTTTGGAAAATCCTAAGTGAGTAATCTATTTCATTGTTATCATACAAAAATTCTGCAAATCCTGTTAGATACCAAGCATAATATTGCCCCTCAATAGTTTCTAACTCAATTGCTTCTAAATAGCGCTGTTTTGCTTCGTCAAATCCCCTTAATTCTTCTAGAAGGATGGCGTAATTAAAGTGCGTAGCTGAAATCTGTGGGTTGATTTCAATTGCTTTGAGATAATGTTGTTCTGCCTCATCATTTCTTCCTGAATCCTTTAGGAGACTGGCGTAGTTAGAGTGCGCAGCTGAAATCTGTGGGTTGATTTCAATTGCTTTGAGATAATGTTGTTCTGCCTCATCATTTCTTCCTGAATCCTTTAGGAGAGAGGCGTAGTTAGAGTGATCCGCAGAGTTCATAAAAGTTGATGTATTTTCAGTAATAAGTGGGTGTGGGTAAGGAATCGAGGATTTGAAAAATATTTCTCTTCCAGATGAAAACTTGAGAGTATAGATTCCAGTTTGAGTCGACGAGGACTTCTCAGGTGTTAAATCTAAAGTTGGCGATGCTGTATATAAGACAACATTCGATTCTGGCGAAATTGCATTACGATTGGCAATATATTTTTGGGCTAATTTCGGTGATATACAACATGATCGAATTTCATCATCATCAAAATCACTATACGACTTGTAGTTAGCATCAATGATCAGTACTGTTGATGAAAAAATATTGGCCGTAAAAATAATATGGTCAGCACGTTCGTCTAGCGTTCTTACAACTTCGGCAGTTATACATGACAAACCAAGAAGTTTAAAAACTGTGGAAAGAATGCTCGATTTGCCGGCACAAACCGCCTCACTTCTATAAAGAGCACTAGCAATGAGGGTGGGTGAGTTATCGTCTTCGTGTGGAAATAGTTTGGCAATTTTATTAGCAATAGGTATAGCGATTTCATTAATGAGTCGTTGGTTTAAGGTCTCAGCTTGACTTGGATCCTCCTGATACTCTTGTTTGAGCTTTGCCACTAAGTTCCTCATGCTCAGTAGATCGATTTCTTCCTTTTTGAGTCGATCAATGATACGAATATCATTAACGACACTAGCGGTAGTAAACAACTCGGTGGCTAAGTCGGTTGCAACTGCTTCTTTTTTATCTGTGGCAGTATTGCCGAGTAAAACATTGATAACTCTTTGTTTGAGACTCATCGCAACTTCAGTTCTATTTTCTAATCTTCGATCGGAGATTTTACTAATGCTTGCTCTATCTCCTGACATCAGCTTCTTTAACCTAGTTACTTCTTGGTTATTCTCACCTCGTTGCGCAGAGGTTTCCTGCTCAATTAGGTCTTGAAGACTGGCATTTCTATCTAATTGAGGTAAGATTTCTTTGAGTATGGTTTGCCAGTTTTTTAATTGTTCTCTCACGACTTGGAACTCAGCTTGGTTATCTGGTGCTAATCCATCGATTGCTTCTAGGAGTAGATTAATTCTAACTTGGCTGTGAATGTACTTATTGATGATGGAAGCTTTATTTTCTAGTAAAGAATGGGTAGTTGTTCTGTCGAGACTGATGATGTTTCTGTTTTCAGGAGCACCCCTGTAAGGAATCGATATATCTTCTAAAGATTCAAGATCTAGTAGATGATTTCTTAGTTGACCAATCAGTTCGGCAATACCAGTGACACTTTGTAGTTTGCCTGCAATTTCTAACGTAATTGGGACTTTTTCCGCTGGGACTATCTGGTTTTCATGCTCTGGTTGGTCTTCAAAATTTAATGACTTTTCTATTGGCTCACCATGATTACTCAAAGAAATTCCTAAGTGATGGGTCAAACCTGATACTAAAAGTGTGTCTTGAGTATTCAGATTATTAATATCATCTATAGTTTGATTTGTTTGTTCAGTCACCTGAACAGTCTAGCATCTGTGATAGAAAAGATAAATTTGGGAAACTATCTTCCCACCTGCTCCACCAGCCTGTTGCAGTAGCCGTATTCGTTGTCGTACCAACTAATAATCTTCACCAAGTCGCCAGCCACCACTTGCGTCAGCGCTAAATCGACAATACTTGATTCTCGCCTACCCACGATATCGGAAGAAACAATTGGATAATTGGTGACTGCCAGAATGCCTCGCCAGCGATCGGTTTGAGCCGCCGCGACCAGTGCTTGATTGACTTCTTGGACAGTGGTCGGTCTTTTCACCAAAAAGACCATATCCGACAAAGATCCAACTGGAGTTGGGACTCGGACCGCCAAACCATCAAACAACCCCTTCAGTTCGGGAATCACAATGGTGGTGGCAATGGCGGCCCCGGTTGAAGTAGGAATAATATTTTCGGCCGCCGCTCTGGCCCGGCGCAGGTCGTCGTGGTGAGAATTATCTTGCACATTTTGATCATCTGTGTAGGAATGAATGGTAGTGAGAGTGGCTTTGGCAATGCCAAACACTTCATGAATGACTTGAGCAACTGGGGTAATACAATTGGTAGTGCAAGAAGCGTTAGAGCGAATGGGATTGTTTTGATCAAACTCATTGACGCCGATAATTGAGGTGGAAATTTCTTCTCCTTTTCCTGGAGCCGAAAGTATTACGGTACTAGCGCCACTTTCCAAATGAGCTCGAGCTTTCTCATTGGTGGTAAAAACGCCAGTCGACTCAATCACTGTATGCACTTGGTGATCGCGCCAAGGAATTTTTTTGGGATCTCTTTGTGCAGTGACAGCGATCTTTCGATCACCAATAGTAAAAAAACCTAGCAAACAGTTTTCATCAGTTACATCTTTTTTAGATTGTAAGCGTTCCACACTAATCGGTTCGGCAAACAGGCCATAATTGCTGTCAAATCGAAGTAAATGTAGCCAATCTTCAATCTCCATCGATCCCGAGGTGTTAATCACTTTTAAATCGATTCTGTCACGATGAAAATTCCACCAGACTCTAAAGGCGGTGCGCCCAATGCGTCCGAAACCATTGATACCAAAGTTGTGTGAGGCAGACATAGTGGCTCCTTAATCTTTACGCAAATTCAGTTTTTACCTCGTTACTCACATAAGTGCCAATTTCTTCACCCAAGACCGCCTTAACCAAATTACCTTCTTTGAAAAGTTCAAAGACCATCACAGGCATATCGTTTTCCTTACTCATGGCTAGAGCGCTGGTATCCATCACTTCCACGCCTGCCATTTCGATCGCATCTTTAAAAGTGAGAGTTTTAAAGCGCTTTGCATCGCTGACTTTATTGGGATCTTGATCGTACACCCCATCTACTTTGGTAGCCTTCATCAGCACATCGCAGTGCAGTTCTAAGGCATGAAGTGAGGCGCCGGTATCGGTGGTGACGAAGGGTACGCCGGTGCCAGCGGCCAAGATGACTACCCTACCCTTTTCCATATGGCGAATAGCTCTCCGGCGAATGAAACTTTCGGCTACCGCTGGCATTTGGAGGGCCGATTGCAACCGAGTGGGTACACCAACTTTTTCGAGTGCATCTTGCAAGGCCAAACCATTCATGACGGTAGCCAACATACCAATATAATCGGCGGTGGCTCGCTCAATTCCCCCTTTTGATCCAGAAATACCTCGAAAAATATTACCTCCACCAATGACGATCGCAATCTGGACGTGCAGGGTATAAATTTGCCGAATCTGTTCTGCCACGGTGCGAGAGGCATTGGGGTCGATACCATATGGTCGATCGCCCAAGATTGATTCGCCTCCAACTTTTAATAAAATTCGCTTAAAACGAGTTTGTGCCATAAGGTTCCTTTCAGCTTATATACCCAACCGAGTGAGCAGATGCAACCACTTCCAGCGGGCATTTTCTGCGACTCTAAATAATTGATATTTCATTGGTTGTAGTACCAAATCAAAACTGCCTAAGTATTCCATAAGTGTACCACCGTAACCAGCTTTAAAACGATGAAAACCGACCCAGGGATGATTGTCTTTTGCGTCTGGACCAAGTGCTCCCCACAAATCAAATTCTTTGCATCCAAGCGATTTGCCATATTTAATCATTTCCCACATCATTAAGTTGCTGGCCATCACCTCCCGGTATTTGGAGGATGAAGCTCCGTATGGATAGTAAAAAGTGCCGTTGAGCGAAAAAAGTATCCAGCTGGCCAGACACTCATTTTGGTATCTGGCTTCAAAGATTTTTAGCATGCCACTAGCTCCCAGAGTTTGCCACATGGTTTGAAAATAGTTTGTTGAATGAGCATAAAAGCCCTGACGTTTGGTAGTTTCTTTGAGGATAGTCAGGTACTGATTCATGCCTGCTTCGGTGGTATTTTGTTCGATGGTGACGCCTTTTTTTATGGCCAAGCGGACATTGTAACGAGTTTTTTGAGAGAGGTTAGCAAACAGCTCATTTTCAGTTTGGGTGAGATCTATTTTGAAAGTGTATCTGGTGAAGAGTGGTCTGCCAGCGACCGCCTTATTTTCTTTGAGAAATTTTTTGATTTGATCATAGGCGGAGTTGGAACTGGCAGGATGAGCAATATTTGGTTCCATTTTGATAAACAGTGCGGAGTTTTTTTCACCTAGTTGGGTGAGCACTTGGAGCTGTTCCTCATTGGGCATGAATGATTTTGGCAGGTAACCGGCGGTTCCCCCAATAATAGGTATGGGATGAAAACTGACTTGCAGAGCTTGGGTCAATTTGCCACCAGAGAAAAACCCCACTCTTTCGACTTTCTGACCCGTCTTTTTTTTGAATTCGCCCCACTCCCATGACTGCAGAGGATGCGACACTACGGCATTAAATTGGTCTTTTTCTTCTTCTCTGAGCGGACGGATCATAACGACCTAATTCTAATCTATAAAGTTTTGTACGTCTAGTTCGCCGGATAAAATCTGATCGAGAAATTCGTCACTGACTAGACTTCTATTTACCGCAGGGCTTGCCTGAAAAAGCTGACTCGAATCCTGAGAAAAGAGCGAAGGAGATATATCTTTGAGAAAACGACTGGGTAGGTTTTGAGCGGTACTACCAAAGGCGTATCTGACTTTGGCATACGAAAAGAACAGTTTTTGTTTGGCTCTGGTAATGCCAACATAACAAAGCCGACGTTCTTCCTCCAAGTCCTCTGGCTTCATCAAAGATCGAGAATGAGGTAGTAGTCCTTCTTCCAGGCCAACCAGGAAAACAATGTTAAATTCCAAGCCTTTGGCCGAATGCAAACTCATGAGTTGCACGCCTTGGTTTGCTCGCAGTCCTTCGGCCGAATGCATATATCCGTCTTGAATCAGAGCGATATTCTCCAAAAAATCAGCCATGGTTGCGAACTTCGTTGCCACTCGGAGTAGCTCAGCTATATTTTCTAACCGACTTACGTCCTCTGGTAGGTTGGCATCAAACTGCTTGGCATAATCCGTACATTGGAGAATGCCTTTGAGTGCATCTATTGGCGCGATTGTGTTTAAAACCTCAGCTTCGTGCTTTGATAGCCACTGTTGAAATGCTTGAAACTTTCTTTTGCCCACTTTTTCTACTCTTTGCAAACTAACAGCATCTTTGGCATTAACGAGTAAATGAGCATAACTCAGGATATCCTTGATTTCTTTTCGTTCATAAAATTTTGTGCCACCAACGATTTGGTAGGGAATGCCCGCGGATATAAACTGTTCTTCAAAGGCTCTTGACTGAGCGTTGGTGCGATACAAAATTGCCATTTCATGAAGAGATGTCGTTTTGGCTTCTTGCATGATCCAGATCGCAACTTGGCTTGCTTCCTCAGTATCGGAGCGCGTGGCTTTGAGCACCAAGGGTGTGACTTCGGTTTTTTCTGTCCACAAGGACAGTACTGGATGCAACCGGTTAGTGGCAATTACTTGGGTGGCCGCATCAAGAATTGATTGGTGAGAACGGTAATTTTGTTCCAGTCGATATTCTGTGGCAGTGGCAAAATCGTCGGTTAGTTGTAACATATTGCGATAGTCAGCTCCCCGCCAACCATAAATACTCTGAGAGAAATCCCCAACCACGAATAAATTATTTTGGGGAGCGGCGAGCAGTTTAGTCAGTTCATATTGAACTTTATTGGTATCTTGATATTCGTCCACCAAAACCGAATGGAACTGCTGTTGATATTTGGCTCTTAGTTCCGAGTTATTTTGTAAAATCTCTACGGTATAGAACAGCAAGTCATCAAAATCCATAGCGTTGGCGTCTCTGAGTTTTTGTTGATACCAAGTATAAATATTCACTACTTGCTCTTGAAAAAATCCTCGGCTAATGGCAGAAAAATCAGATGGTGACAGTAACTCATTTTTGGCATTGGATATTTGAGCTAAAACTGAACGCAAACTGAGTTGTTTGGGATCAAGGTTATGCTCACGATAGACAAGTTTGAGCGTTGAGAGTTGATCATCTGTGTCATAAATTGAAAAAGGAGAGGCTAGGTTAACTAAGTTGCTGTGGATTCTGAGCATTCTGGCGCAAAAACTGTGAAAAGTACCAACATAAGGCAGATACTGATGGGTGAGTTTTTCAATTCTCTGGCGCATTTCTCCCGCCGCTTTATTGGTAAAAGTGACCAGCAAGATTGATTGGGGATCGATGCCCCGCTCTTCGATCAGCCAAGCCGCTCGAGAAGTCAAAACTGTTGTTTTGCCAGAACCAGCACCAGCTAGCACAATCGCGGGGCTATCACCGTGCATGACGGCTTTTTTCTGTTCCGAATTGAGGTGGCTGAGTATGTCTTGCACGTAAGGCATAGTAACACATTGCCACAGAAAACTCTCATCGAGTGTGGTTTAATATGAACATGTCGAAAAAAATACTGATTGCTAATTGGAAGTCTCATAAAACTAATTCAGAAGCGCAAGACTGGTTATCGACTTTTGCCAAAAAATATCAAACTCTGATTGAAGAAATGGATCAGTGTCAAGTAATGATTGCGCCCTCTTTTTTGTATTTGGAATCTGTGATGAAAGTTTGCAATATTTTAGCTGGAGTGTCTGTGGCCTCTCAGGATGTGAGTCATTTTCCCTTAGGCTCATATACGGGGGCGGTGGCCGCTCGCCAATTAGCCAGCTTAGGAGTAGCGTATGCGCTGGTTGGACACAGTGAAAGAAGAAAATACTTTGGCGAAACTCACTCGCTCGTGGCTCAAAAAGTTGAGCAACTAATTGAAGCAAAAATTACCCCCATTTTATGCGTCGATGAGCAAGAAATAGAGCAACAAGCTGAGCTAATTACCAAACAACAAGCAAGTAATTGTATTATTGCCTACGAACCCGCATCAGCGATTGGTACAGGCATGGGCCAAGATCTGCCCCAGGTGCAAAAGGCTATCAATATCGCTAAAAAGGCTTTTGGTGATGTACCAGTGCTTTACGGCGGGAGTGTTGACGAGCGGAATATTCATGAATACCTGTTAGTTGCAGATGGCGCCTTGGTCGGTGGCGCCAGTCTTGATGTAGAACTATTTACCCAACTAATTAGCGCAACAAATAGTAAACCATAGGACAACTGAATGAAAATTGCGATTGTAGGTGCGGGTTTCACTGGTTTATCTGCGGCCTGGGAATTGGCGCAACAGGGTTTTGATGTTTCAATTTTTGAATCAAACCAATATCCTGGTGGTTTGGCTGCTGGCTTCAAACCAAATGATGACGAGGCTGTTCCTTGGGAGTGGTCTTTGGAACAACACTACCACCATATTTTTGCTTCCGATAAAGCTATCATTAATTGGGTAAAAGATTTAGGTTTGAGTCGGTCGCTTTTTTTTACTCACGCAAAAACCTCGATGAGATATGAAGACAAACAATTTCGCTTAGACTCACCCCTGAGTTTGTTGGCTTGTCCTGTGCTTTCTCCTTGGACAAAAATTCGTACTGCCATGGTCTTAGGCATGCTTAAAACTTTCCCTCTCTGGCAACATTTGGAAAAATACACGGTGAAAGATTTCTTGTTGCGATCCATGGGGAAACAGTCTTGGAATGTGCTGTGGGAGCCGTTGATGCAAGATAAATTTGGTCAACATGCAGAAAAAATTAACGCCGCTTGGTTTTGGGCTCGGATTCATGCGCGAACGGCTAAATTGGGATATTTTGCGGGTGGTTTTAGTCAGCTAGCTCAAGATGTGGTTGATCATTTGCAGGAAAAGCATGTGCGTTGTTACTTTTCGACCGCCATCCGTTATGTGGCGCAAAAGAACAATCAGTGGCAAATTGAACAAGAAGATGGCTCGACTAACTTTTTTGATTGTGTACTATTTACTAGTTCGGCCACCTTATTATCCGGTCTAGTGCCAGAGTTACCCGAAGTTTATTTAGCCGGTATCTTAAGACTAAAATCCTTAGCCGCGAGAACACTAATTTTGGAACTAGAAAAACCTTTTTTTTCCGACAACACCTATTGGTTAAATGTGAATGAAAAATCGTGGCCTCTGCTGGCGGTGGTGGAACACACCAATATGATCAATGCTCAACATTATGGCAATAAATCGATTGTCTATATTGGTAAATATTTAGATCCCACCAATCCCCTTTACTCATATTCTAAAGAACAACTTATCGATCACTACAAACCATATTTAGAGCAATTGTCGCCTGGATTTATGCGGGGTATGACGCGGTCCTGGTCATTTTCAGCTCCTTTTGCCCAACCGGTGGTGGAGGTTAATCATAGTTTCAACTTACCACAAATAAAAACACCACTGGAAGGACTATATTGGGCCAGTATGCAACACGTCTATCCTTGGGACAGGGGTACTAACTTCGCAGTTAAGCTTGGTCAAATGGCAGCTCAGGTAATCAGATCTAATATCTAAAGTCACTTGTGAACAAATACATCATTCATATTGGTATTTTCATCTTATGTTTAATTTTTTCTTGGTGGCTGATGAGTAGTACTCTGGGTTATCGGGACGGAGCTATCATAATTGACAGCAAGCTATATAGCGACTTTGGGGCTCACCTACCACTAATTCGATCTTTTAGTCTGGGTTGGAACTTTCCCCCACAATACCCATTTTTTGTTGGTGAGCCAATTAGATATCACTACTTATTTTATTTAATCGTTGGAGTGATGGAGCGACTAGGGTTGAGAATTGATTTTGCCATTAACAGTCTGAGCGCCTTAGGTTTAAGTATGTTAATGTATATGATCTTTCTCTACGCCAAAACGATGTTTCGCTCATCGGCGGCAGGCGTCTTAGCCATCATCTTGTTTCTCTTTAACGGCTCTTTGAGTTGGGTGGAATTTTTCAACCAACATGGTTGGAGTTGGGATGTGCTGGCAACAATTCCCCAACAAACTCAGTTTGCCAGTTTTGGGCCTTGGAGTGGCAGGTTGGTAAGTGCCTTTTGGAACTGGAATATTTTTACCAACCAGCGCCATTTAGGACTAAGTTATGGTCTGTTGCTTGTGTTGTTATATCCACTTATTAAGTTAAGCGTTCCAGTAAAAGCTTCCACCAAAGCTCGCTGGTTTAGGGCCGTTGCTAAACTATTTGGCATCGTGAGCAAAAACCGCTTGTCTTTTCGTTGGCGGTGGTGGTATGCCTTATTAATCTTTGGGTATGCAATTTTTCCACTCCTTCATCAAGCGGCCTTTATTATCCTTTTGCCGTTGACTGGTATCTGGTTTTTAATCACTTGGACGAAGGCCAAAAACCATTTACTGCCTTATTTACTGGCTTTAATTAGCTCACTATTGGTTTTTAGCTTACTTACGCCCCACGCCGACTCACTCCCGATTTGGCAAATCGGTTTTCTCAGCCCAGAAAAAAGTTTACAGGCGATCAACTGGTATTGGTTTAATAACTTAGGCTTATATTGGTTGCTGTTACCCGCGCTTTTGATCTGGGGAGTTTTGAAAAAACAGTGGTGGTTATGGACGGTGTTACCATTTTTTATCATCGCCAATCTATTTCGTTTTAGTACCGACATGATCAATAATCATAAACTGATCACTTTTTTTATGATCGCTTTACAAATTTATACGGCCGGATTTTTGGTTTCAGTCATTAAAAAATTCAAACCAATGTTGATAGTTTGCTTGGTTTTAGTTGGTGGACTAACTTTTTCTGGTGTAATGGATATCTTTCCTATTATTAACGACCACGATGGAGAAATTATTGACTGGAAAAAATCATCAATTCAGCAGTGGATTAAAACCAACACCCAACCCCAAGCTCAATTTTTAACCGCTTCGTACATGTATAGTCCTGCCTCACTTGTTGGGAGATACTTATACCTAGATTATGGTTATCATGCTTGGAGCATGGGTTATGATGACTCGCACAAACGGAGCAAATTACGTGAGTTGTGGGCTCAATCGCCAAATGTGGTCTCATGGTGTAAACTACTAAGCCAAGAAAAAATTACTGCGATCTTGGTTGGTCCAAACGAAAACAGTACTGAGGATGGTCGGATAGATGTGGTCAAAAGTTATGTGGTGAGCCAACTGGAACCAACTTTTGTGAGTGAAGATAACTGGAAGATTTGGCTGGTACAAAATATATGCGTCAAAAAATGAACAGCAAAATACTAAAAGTTGGTTTTGATTTCGACGGGGTAGTTTTGTACAACCCAGCGAGAGTACTACGTCCATTTTTAGGTTATATCAGAGGTAAGAAAAAGCAAAACGGTTCAACAAAATTAGTTTTTTATCATCCCAAAAAAAAGTTGGAACGTTGGTTTTGGTGGTTGGCACATCAATCTAGCCTGTTCCCAGCCAGTGGCTTAGACGAAGTCAGGCAAATGGTGGCCAATCACCGGCTTGAGGCTTACATTATTACTGGCAGAAGCACTTTTTTGAAAGCCGACTTTGAAAACCGTTTAAGATCAATCAAGGCGGAAAAATTTATCAAACAAAGTTTTATCACCAAGGCTGATGAACAGCCTCACGAATTTAAAGCTCGGATGATCAACTCTTTAAAACTCGACTGCTACGTTGAGGACAACTGGAACATCGCTCAATATTTAGCTGACAAGACCAAAGCCAGAATTTTTTGGATCAGTAACATGGCAGACTATCATTTTTCCTACCCAGACAAATATTTGAGCTTCAGTGCAGTAGTAGAAGAATTAAGAAAGATGATATGAAAGTCTTAATTACTGGCGGAGCAGGATTTCTGGGTTTACATTTGGCTAGATATTTTTATAAAAAGGGTCATCAGGTTAGATTGCTTGATATAGCAGAATATCCGCAGGAAGAATACAATTCAAAATTAGAGCTCATAATCGGTGATGTGCGGGATGAAAAGACAGCTAATCAAGCGACCAAAGGCATGGATGCGGTAGTGCATGCGGCGGCGGCGTTACCGCTGTGGTCAGCTTCAGAAATAATCAGCACTAATGTTGAAGGTACGCGCCAAATGCTCGCCGCCGCCAAACAAGCAAAAATTAAG
Organism: uncultured Pseudomonadales bacterium; assembly: GCA_964521215.1. Lineage (GTDB taxonomy): Bacteria > Patescibacteriota > Microgenomatia > UBA1400 > PJMF01 > DAOQVB01. Next base: position 12,594 of record CAZFRD010000017.1, on the reverse strand, counting down.
CGGTTTATCTATATTTCCTCCACCGCTGTTTATGGTGTGCCGAAAAAACATCCAATCGAAGAAACAGATCCAAGAATTGGTGTCGGCCCCTATGGCATTAGTAAAATTCAGGCAGAGGACCTATGTTTTTCCGGCATCAAAGCTGGTCAGCCAATCACCATCATTCGCCCAAAAACTTTTGTCGGTACCGAGAGATTAGGTGTATTTGAAATATTATTCGATTGGATTCATGATGGCAAGCGAATTCCGGTGGTTGGAAATGGTAAAAACCGCTACCAATTATTAGATGTCGATGACTTGGTAGAAGCCGTTTTTCGCTTTTCAGCCAAAATCACAAATGATTCACGGGCAAATGAGGCTTTTAATATTGGAGCCAAAGTATTTCATACGGTTGAGCAGGATTTAAATACTTTATTTAAAACTGCCAAGTCTGGTTCATCCCTTTTTCCTACTCCCGCCGCTCCCATTAAAATTACTTTGAGAGTGTTGGAGCTGCTACACCTATCTCCGCTCTATCAATGGGTTTACGATACGGCGGATAAAGATTCTTTCGTCTCAATTAAAAAATTAGAAACAGTTTTAAATTGGTCACCCAAATACTCCAATGCTGAGGCATTGATCAAATCCTACCAATGGTATCAACAACACTACGACGAAGTGAAAAGTAGAAAAAGTGGAGTTACTCACACCGTCGGTTGGAAGCAAGGCGCTCTGGGTTTGATTAAAAAAATATTTTAGTCATCTCTTGCTACTGATAAAGAAAAATAGTAGTGGCTAGACAATTTATGGAATCTTCTGGTGAGAAAGGTGCATTTTTTGTGCCAATAATTATTAAGGCAGAATTGAAATCTTGACAGACCGTAGTTAAAATTTCATCGGCACCATTATCATCGAACGGTTGGAGTGTTTGCACATTGGTAAACTCGACTGAGTTTTTTAAGTAAAAAAATATTTCCCAAAAATGTAATAAATCCGACTCAGCATTAATTAGGTAGATTTTTTTGTCTTGAAAACTATCTAGATTTTCTTCTAATACCTTGATGTTGTGATCGATTGTTGGCGGAATAAAAAAGTAATTCTTTAGTTCATTGAGCGATATTGCTACACACAAAAATGTTACGATTATCAGAGACATTGTTTTCAACCAGATTTTTCCACGAATATTAAAGTTGCTGATGTAATTAGTTAAAATATTGACGGTATGGTTTAGACCAATGGCAACAATCACATACATGGGAGCGAGATTTAAAAATAGTCGACCAATGTGAACATTGTTCGTCAAAATGATTGGCAAGCCAGTCAGTATGAACCAGATCAACAAAAGAAAATATTTGCTGTTGCTTTTATTTACCTTATTCAGCGTCATTACAAAACCGATGACAAAAAATGGTACTAAAAAATGATTGATCATTTGACCATAGTAATTACCGAAGTCAACGATGACTGGTCTAGCGTCCAACGAAAAAAGCATTTTTAGATAGAGCCAGGCGTTTTGCAATACAGTAAAAAACATTTTTTGATTTAATGTTTGGGCAAGTGGTTGGTATGAGATATTAGCAAACAAATGTTCTCCCCTGGCGAAATAGTAATCTAAGATTTGTGTTTTGAAATGAATAGAAATAATGAGACTAAATATACAAAGCAGTCCAGCCGCCAGTAGTCGGCTTTTTCTTTTTGTTAAAAATAGTGGTTGGTGCTTACTCACTAATGATGAGAATTTCAACCACAGTAATCGCCCAATCAGTAGTAATAGTATTGGAGTAAAAAATCTAATTGGAGCGTAGAAATAGTAATTAACTAAAATTAAAATGACCGAAGTGATAAGTAATTTGAGCGAATCGGTTTTTTTTAAAAAGTAATAAATTACGGAAACCGAAAGCATTTCCATTAGTAAAGTTGGCCCAACATTGGTGGCTGTCCTGCCATAAAGTAAAAATGCTTGGGAGGTACCGAAGAAAAAGGTGGCGAGGGTGCTAATTCTGTGACCAAAAACTTTTGTCATCAGTAGGAAGAAGCTAATTATTCCCAGTAAAGAAAGGCCAGCGGACCAGACTCTCATCCAGCCCAATTCATAGCCAAATTGTTTGGTGATTAAGTACATGGGGAGACCAGTAGCCAAAGTGTCACCACTATCCGTCATCAGTCCGTCAGTAGCGTCTAAATATTTTTCAAGAGTGATTTTTGTGTCACTAAAACGATAGTGAAAGATGCTCGCTAAAGAATAATTTTCCCAGTTATAGAGAGTGTTAGGATAGGTATTGAGTTTAACAAAAAGCAATATGAATACGAGTACTATGACGGCATTGGCCGACAACCAACGTAAGTGATTGATTTGGAACATCTGTAATCACTTTCTTTGAAAAATAATCACTTTGGGATGATCGTAAACAGTAAATGACTCGTCTGCCTCATCATCGTAAATTTGAATGCCAAATATCGCAGGTCGACTGGAAAATTCTGCGACTTTAACGAAGTCTAATTGTTCGCTGAATAACTTTTGGTAATATTGAGCCGTAAGAGGATAACATTTTTTATGTCGGGAACAATCTGCCAGTTTGGGTAGTGATCCATACAGGCGATTAGAAGTCATCACAATATAGTTTGCTCTCTTTAGCCTTTGAGAAATTAGTTGCCATTTTGCAGTATCATCCGGCAGTTCGTAAAGTGGCAGATCAACATACTCAAATTGTTCACCAGCAAATAATGGTAGTCTGTCATCCCAATGTTCTTCGGCTAGTACGGATTTGGGAGGAATATTTTGCAACATCCAATTTGAAGCCAACTCCCGACTATGAGGGCGCAAGTAAATTGAGAGGAAAGCAGTCGTCCATAAACCAGCAATGAATAGAGTCAGAGAAATCACAGCCCAGCGAAATAAGTAAGGAAATTTTTTTGTGGTCCAAATGGCTCCTAAACCGATGCCAACACAAACGGCCATCGCTGGGTAAAGTGGTAGCAGGTAACGCATAAATTTGACTGCAGACCTACCAATAATCAAAAAATAAAATAAATTGATTAACAAATAGATGGTGATCGGTTGAAATACGGTGATAATAAAACCCTGCACCCGCCAGATTTTTTTTAAACTGATTAGACTCAAGCCCAGCCCCAGTAATGCGATGAGAGACAACAAGGGCCCTACGCCCCAAAGCAAGATTTGTTTTAGATAATAAATATATGCAGTGGTACCTGCATATTGTAAGGTATAGGGGAAAATGTAGGCATCACTATTCATCGTCATTTGAGCGGTAATTTCTTTGATAAATTGTTGGTAATTAATGACCGTATAGGGCATGCCAACAAAGGTGGTGATCGCTGTGACGAACAGAAAAAGTACAAGTCCAGTTAATGCTTTGAAAAAGATCGGAAAGTTTAGTCGAAGTCGAGATTGATGATGGGAAACTAGTGTTTGCAGTAAGCCAAATAGTTTTGCCGTTTTAGATCTTAATTTATTGAAAAAACCAACTTTAACTTTTGGCTGGAAAAATGGTAGCGCAAAGATAATCAGGAGAAATGGTGCGAGTAAAATTACAGCAGTAATTTTACTCGCCAACAACAAGCCATAGACCACCGCCAGACTAACTAGTCTCATCCAGTAGGGTTTTTCTATATAACGCAACAACAGTAAGAGTGAAGCACTAAATAAGACATTCACAAAGTTATCAACGATAAAAAAATTACTATTTTGGATGGGAAAGAAGAAGAGGGCGTAACCTGCCATTGCTATCAATGCGCTACTGGTTTTTTTGGTGATTTTTTTGGTGATGAAAAAAACCAAAATAGCTGTCGTAATATCGAGCACGCTACTAATAGATCTCCCCATTACTAACAAACCATCATAGCTATCAAATTCAGTAGCAAAAAGTGCATCACTGCTTTGGACCGCAGCTTTTAGGACATAAAGCGGAAAACTGCCGTAAGCAAAAAAGTCGGGATTTAAGTTATCAAAAAAATGAAGTTTAGCCACCACCATGACCAACCACCTTTCGTCAGGGTGCAAGTGACGCAAATGATCATACTGATTACCAATAAACCGAGTAGCAAAGAGCAGTAGTATGATGCCAAAAAATAAGAAACCACTAAGTTTTTGTTTCATATTATGAGAAAATACTCTAACTAAATTATCATAAAGATGATGACAAAGCTTTACCAAATATTTGTTGTGGTCGTTATCATGGCTTCTGCCGTACTTAGGGTAATACTCATCGATCAAATTCCTCCAGCCACATTTATTGATGAATTTAATTTAGCTACTCCCGCAGCCCAGATTAGCTTGGGTAGTATTTACCTACCATGGTCTGGTTTTGGCTGGTATGCCACGCCTGGACTATTTTTTCATTATGTTGGCTGGCTTTTTCAACTATTTGGTATTTCGATTACTACTATCAAGCTGGCTTGGATGGTCCCAGCCATTATTACTTTACCAGTTATCTACTTACTGGCAAAAACACTTTTCAACTCTAAATTTGTGGCAATGATGACTTTAATCATTTTTGGCTTCAATACTATTTCAGTACATATTTCTCGGTGGGGTCATGGATCGGTGATAACTGCTTTTTTCCAACCAGTGGTTTTACTTTTGTTTTGGTTAGGTTCAACGACAAAAAAATCAATAAGTTATTTTTATATCGGCAGTTCGGCGTTGTTTGCCGGACTAAGTTTGTATTTCTATGTCGGAGCTCGTTCTTTTGTATTTTTATTGCCATTATTAATAATTTGGTATTGGATATTTAGCTCACATGCTTTTCAAAAAAAAGTTGCCAGCATTTTGCTTTTTTTATTAATTCTGTTGGTTGTGGTATCGCCTATCGCAATACAACTCGGTCGAGATCAATTTAATTTTATTTGGAGAATTCAAGAAGTGAGTATTATCCAAACCAGTCAATCGCCAACCACTAACTTGTTGCATTTGCTCCAGAACCTACTTGTTTACTTCGGCGTGTTGTTCAATATGGTGGATCCAAATTTACGTCACAATCCTTTGCAAACAACTTTATTCCCGTACTATTTAGGCTTACTTGTTCCAATTGGACTAATCGTTGCCCTTGGGGCAAAAGCCACTAGAAAATCTGGGATCTTTCTGTTGTTGGGAATCATCGCCACGCTCGCTGGTGGTCTGCTGAGTACCGAAGCCCCTTCATATTTTAGAACCTTGGGCTCAATTCCGCTTTTTGCTATTTGTGTGGCCGTTACTCTCAATCAAATGACGCAAAAACTGAACAAAAAATTGATCGCCAAAAACAGTCGTTTTTTTATTTATTTTATTGCGCTATCGGCTGTCGGTTTCGCTTTACTACTGAAATTGACCGATTATTACCAGTTTATGTTGAAACCCAATCAAGCGATGCAAGAAGCCTTTAGTTTTCCTGAACAAAAAATTGCGGAAGCAGTTGTGGGCAATTTGGGCCAGCACAAGCAAATCTTTATAGACTCAGACTACTTGTATTCATCGACGATATTTCTCACTTTGCCAAAAAATGCTCATCAGGAATACCAACTATTTGATATTGATGATTTACTTAATCTCAACAAACCAGCAGTATTGGTTCTTGAGAATTCGGCAGCAGGCTTACGTCCCTTTTTGAATACTTATTTTACGATTACTGACTTCACCGAAATACAAACGGGACAAACCGAACAACCAATTGTGTATGATTTGCTTCCTTTGCGAAGTGCTTCTCAATCGGCGGGACTTTCAGTCGTTTGTGACGACGGACAACACCAATTTCCCAGCAGAGAGTCTTTGGGCATTTTCCACAGTCTAGATACTTTTCCAGCAAATATTGTCAACTGCATTTGGCGAGGAGAATTGGTGATCGAACAGGCTGGAGATTTTGTATTTAGAGGGAAAGCCGACGACAGCTTGAGTCTGCAATTGGCAGATTCATCAGGAAAGATTATATTGAACCAACTACCTAGGAGCAATTGGCAAAGTGCAGTTAGTTTGGAAGCAGGAATTTACCAGTTAGTAGCAGAGTATCAAAATCAAGGTGGGGCAAGACACGTAAGACTTGAGTGGCTCCAGCCAAACACTCAGCAGTTTTTAGTAATCGACCCACTTTTATTTAACAGTAATCAAGTTTATGAATAAAAGAACAATACTTTACTTGCTAGTGATTTTACTTTTTGGCGTACTAACTCGTTTTATGTTCTTAGTAGATGTGCCAGCGAATTTGCACCCCGATTCGGTGGATACAATTAGAATATATTTAGAACACCGCCATCGGCAAGATTTTTCTCCCCTAGCTACCAACTGGAACGGCTCACACATGATTAACCAGTTAATGATTGCCGTACCTTGGGAATTGGCGGGGATGCCCTACTGGGCCGTTTCATTGGGACCGGCGCTGATTAGCCTTGTCTGTTTATTCGCCTTTTATTTTTTAGTTTCTAGTTGGACAAAAAATCCGGGATTGGCATTTATTTTTTCCTTACTACTGATGGTCGATCCTTGGTTTCTCAACTTTTCTCGGAGTGGTTGGGAAAATATTGCCAATTGTTTGGGCGTAATTATTTTGCTCTTCTCACTACAACTATCAGCCAAACAATACAAACTCCAATACGCTTTGTTATTTTTAGTGACCGTGGTTTCTCCCTACTTGTATCATCCAGGAAAAATCATTGCTTTGATTTCCTTAGTGGTTTTAGTAGTACTGATTGTGATGAAAAAAATAAAACTAACTCAGAAAATAGTGTATTTATTTCTTACAATTTTTATTGTTGGCATATTCTTAACACCAATGTTGTTAGTAGATTCAGTTACTCAGCTGGGAAGAATTAACACCGTTTCAATTTTCAACAGTCCTAATGTAGCTACTGCAGTTGTGAGCAATCTGCGCAATAACTTTTTGGGATTTATGACATATCAGCCAGCCCAATGGTCAATTGGAATCAATAGTCGATACATACCATTAGATAGTTGGGTGCTCCATCCATTAATAGTTATCTCATTTATGTTGGGCACGCTTTACTTGTTGAAAAAAAAGTGGTGGTTAATGTTGGTGGGAAGCTTACTAATCTTCCCAGTGAATATCCTTAGTCAAAATACTCCCGATGCGGCTCGCACAGTTCATGCTTTACCATTCATCTATTTTGTCAGTGCCTTTGGTTTAAACTTCTTCAATTTAGTTGTTAACCACTTTTTACGCTTTTGTCAGAGAAAACTTCAAATCATTAAAGTAGCAAAAATTGGATTCGTTTCAATAGGACTGATAGCGATGGTGTATTCGCAATTGGCGCACTATGGAAAATGGATTTCTCACCCATTAACTTTGAAAACGAGAGAACCTGCGATTTACTTTTATGAGTATGATCAGTGGCTTAGTGATGCAAAAAAACAAATTGAATTGACCGGCAAAACTCTTTCAATCTACGAATGGAGAGAAATGCAATCTACTATTCAACTAGATTAGCATAGGTACCACTAATCCAGCCACTGGTCGAAGCAATACTAATTTTAAACCAACCATCTTTTTTTTCATTCAAAAATTGATAGCTTTTTCCGACTTCGGCTAAGCCAACTTCTTTGCCAGTAACGCTGGGTTCAGCTCTGACTCGTAGGACTTCTTTGCCATCTACAAATAGATTAGTTTTGAGGATAGTTACGGTAGCCGATGCTGAGGCGACTGCACTGGCAGATGCAGTCGCACTACCCGTCGCCACAGCTGGTGTGACGCTGGATTTTGGCAAGCCAATTGGTGATTGCTTAGCCAGTTTGATGGAAATCAACATCCGGTAACCTGGTACAATATTGATTGTGTGTTTTTGTTGTTCGTAAGATGGCAGACTCACGGTGTACTCTTGTTCGCCAGCAGGAATATCCTTAAAAATATATGGCGCAATTTCTTTTGGTTTATCCATTAGTTGGACAATGGCGCCATCTGGTACCGTGGAAAATGCTACCTCGGTGGCGTCCTTCATTGGTAGTGGTTCCATTTCATAGACTACGCCACCACTTTGTTCTGGTGTAGAGGCTGGGTTCCAGGTTATGACGGTTAGAAGTTCTTGCCGGAGCATTACCGAAGTTTGATAAGGTGATAATTTTTCGTCCGTGGGTTTGATGTCTACCACATATTCACCAGGTTTGAGATTTTTTCTCACCAGAGGCGCTTTATCTAGATACTGGCCGTTAATGAAAATCACGCTTTCAATTTGACCCGTGCTAATTTGCAGTCCAGCTTGGGCTTCTTTCTCAAATATTGAGGTGCAGGCCGAAAAACTCAGACCCGACAAAGAGACGAAAAACACCAAAATTACTACTCGGAAAAGCGAACGCATACTTCGACAGTGTATCACAGCTTCGGTTTACTTGAGTCAACTGATTTGGGCGCATGAATCAAGGCGAGTTTGATCACCTCATCAACATGTTCCACGGGAATAAATTCAATTTTTGCCTTGACTGTTTGGGGCATTTCTTCTAGATCCCTCTGGTTAGCTTGAGGAATGATGATAGTAGTGGTACCAGCTCGGTGGGCCGCTAAGCTCTTTTCTTTCAAACCACCAATACGTAGTACCCGTCCTCTAAGCGTAACTTCGCCCGTCATGGCGATATTTCGATGGACGGGAATATTCGTGAAGGCCGACACAATGGCGGTGGTGATGGTCACGCCCGCCGAAGGTCCATCTTTGGGTACCGCTCCTTCTGGTACATGTACGTGGATATCTGTTTTAGCGATTTTGTTGGGAGAAATACCAAATTTTTCCGCATTTGCTTTGACGTAGGTGAAGGCTGTTTGAGCAGATTCTTTCATCACATCTCCCAGTTTGCCCGTGAGTTGAACAGAACCTTTGCCTGGAGTTAGCGCTACTTCAATGAATAAAGTGTCACCGCCAACGGAGGTCCAAGCAAGTCCAGTTGCCTGACCTATCACATCGGTTTTACTATTCAGTTCAATATCAAATTTTTCGGGACCTAGAAACTCTCTGACTAATTTGGGGGTAATAAGCGTTTTTGAACTTTTTTTGGCTTCAGCTAACTTACGAGCTAATTTGCGCATGATTTTATGTAAGTTGCGTTCTAAGTCACGAACACCGGCTTCGCTGGTATAGCGTTGAATAATAAAACGCAATGATTCGTCCGTAACCTGCAGGTGTTTACCGGTTAAACCATTTGCCGAGCGAACTTTTTCTAGCAAATGTTTTTTCGCAATATAAAATTTTTCTTCTTCGGTATAGCCAGAATAGCGGATTACTTCCAAGCGGTCACGTAGTGCCGGCGGAATTGTGTCTAGGGTATTGGCGGTAGTGATGAACATCACTTCCGATAAATCAAAATGCAGGTCTAAATAGTGATCTTCAAAGCTACTATTTTGTTCCGGGTCAAGCGCTTCAAGCAACGCTGCTGAGGGGTCACCCCGGAAATCATTGCCAATTTTATCAATTTCATCGAGCATAAAAATGGGGTTCATCGAACCAGCCTGTTTGATGCCAGAAATAATTCTGCCCGGCATAGCACCGACGTAAGTGCGGCGATGGCCACGAATTTCTGCTTCATCTCTAATGCCTCCGAGCGAAATTTTAACAAACTTTCGTTTGAGACTCTCCGCAATCGACTTACCAATACTGGTTTTACCAACCCCAGGTGGACCAACGAAACACAAGATAGTCGGCAGTCGACGATCGCTGGCTTTTTTGGCGTTTTTTTCTTTCAGTTCTAACACCGCAATATATTCGAGAATTCTGTCTTTAACTTTTTCTAAACCATAATGACTTTCTTCCAAAGAAGCTTCTGCTTGAGAAATATTAACTTTTTGTTGGGAATATTTGCCAAAAGGTAATTCAAAAACGGTGTCCAACCACGCCCGAATGTAACCAGCCTCGGGATTGTTGGGCGACATCTGTTTTAGTCTTTTAATTTCTTTTGAAATTTTTGTTCTCACTTCTTTTTCAACTGAAAGTTTTTTTAATTTTTCCTCATATTCGTCAACCACTTCCTCCTCATCATCAATTTCACCGAGTTCTTTTTGAATGGTGCGTAAGCGTTCTCTCAGGACGTTGTCACGCATATTTTTATCAAATTTTTTCTGAGTTTTGCTGACTACATCTTTTTCAATTTCCAGCACTTTCATTTCGTGGGCAAGTTTTTCGATCACTAGCTTCATGCGATCTTTGACTATGAGTGTTTCGAGAATGGCTTGTTTTTCACTGGTTTCGACATTCAGAGTGCTGGCTATTTGATCGGTGAGTTCGCCGTCAGTTACCCCGCCCATTAGTTTCATGAAGTTCAGAAATTCTACCGGTTTACCCATGTGGACGGCTCGGCGAAACTCTTTTTGCAGATGGTTGGTGAGAGCAGCTGACTCCTCGTCTTTTTGTTCTTCATCATGGAGTCTTTCCACCTCGACGAGCATTTTGGGACTCAGTTGAATGAAGCGAATGATGCGTACTCGGCCAATGCCCCTAACTAAAGCATTGATGCTTTCATCTGTTTTGATTTTTTTATCCACCAAAGCTAGAGTGCCGATGGCATACATGTCTTCAGCTTTGGGTGCTTCGACGTCTGGTCTTTTTTGAGTAATGAGAACCACGGAGTTTTGCTTTGGGGTAACCTGGTTGATGCTAGATAAGGAAATTTGTCGGCCAAAGGTTAAAACGGACTCAGTGCTGGGAAAGAGTACGCCTTCCCTGATGGGCACTGCGGGTAAAATAAACCTTTCTGGTACGGGTAATTTGGTTTCTTCAGTCACGCTTAGCATTCTAACTGCATGACTGCTAAATGGCAATGGGGAAAGTCAAAATCATTGAGACTCAAAACCACCGAGACACAAAGTCACAATGAGTTTGTCTAAGTGTGTGCGACTCTATAACAGAGTTGACTAAAACATATCAAAATGTATAATCGATTGCTAGTTAAATGAAACCACTTGAAAAGCAACCACTTGAACAGCAACAATCGGGAATGCCCAATCTTGAAGGGCCGAAGCTTAATTCGTTCCAGTTACTACAATTGTTGGTAAAATATATTACTTCTTTGCCCGATGGGCAACATCGATTTAGGTTGGATGTGGAAAGCCAAGAATTGACTCTCTTGAGTGAAGATGAAAGTGAAGAAATATCCGATGGAACGATCGGTGTACTTCGGGAAGGCAACAACTTTTATCTTATTTGTCTAGCAGAAAGTAGATCATTTAACTCCACTTATCAGGATTCATTGCTAGAATTAGCGATTGGAGAGAATGACTCCTTAGTGTCGTTTGAATGGCTACTTACAGATAGAAATCAAAGATTAGTAGTGAGATCAGATTATAAAAACGACGAGCCAACAACGGAAGGTTGGCTATATTTTCCTTTGGTTCCAATGCTTTCCTCACTCAGTTTATTTTATAGCAATAACGACTCCAACGGTCTAGATAAACTCCACTTTAATGGGATAAATGAATTACAGCCCCACCAGGTTGCCTTACTTTTAAAAGGAGAAGATAAACTAGAATTTAGTATCGAACAACTAATTGTTAAGTGGTTGAACAACGGGAGTAGAGATGCGGTGAAAGCAATGCCAAAACCAGTTTTGACTTTTCACCCAAATAAATATACCTATAATGCTGTGCATAGCCGTGTATATTTGGCTTGTACCGAAAGCTCACCCGCATTGGAACTTGGCTCAGTTATCAGCGGAATTGCTATAACGGAGACGGGGGAGAAACCATACAGAATTGAAGTCAGACTAGATCAACTTAAAGAACATGATTATGAGTACGCGCACGGATTGGGTAACGCAGTGGAAATTACTGCTCAGGTAACAGTTTCTGATGGTTTGACCGATCTGAAAGTACAACAGCTTACTTTTACAGTATTTGCCAATCTTGATAATATAGTAAAAAATCCTCAAAGGATTCCCGCTGCAGCTTTTGTTGCATTTAATAATCTTACTTATTGACTCAAGAAGTCTAGTGAAAGGAAAAAAATGGCCCTTGAGAAAATTTCAACAGAAATCGAAGAAGCTTCGAGTCGACTGAGGAGAGAATCACCATATTCTCAACCAATCGATTATTTTAAAGTCATGGCAATCTTATCAACACTTTTCATTCATGCAAGAGAATCTGAGATATCTCACCTTTTGGGTGAAGAAAATTATCACAAGCTTCTCCAACTTAGAGATATGACTTTTACACTTGCTGAACTTAGATTATTAAGTGAACGATGTAGTCATCTAATTGCTTTTTGGTCCAATGAGCCAGCTGACGCACCTATGAGTGGAAGAATAGAAAAATATAGTATTTATTTTGATCTTGGAGATTACTTATTGTGGTATCAAACTTCTGAAATGCCAACCGATAGTGACTTAGTTCAACAAGCAATACTTAGAGGAAGAGGTCGTGGTGTTGAGTTAACTGAAACAGAAGCTAAAGAGGCAGTGCCTGATTTGGTTGAAGAGTTGATGGGCACGGTGGATCACGATAAAGTTAACCAAGCATTGGAACTTATTAACTTTATAACCAGTGATTGGGATTAACTTTTTATATTTGGAGCTGATGGTGGGTGAGCTTGGACTCGAACCAAGGACCTCTATCTTATCAGGATAGCGCTCTAACCAGCTGAGCTACACACCCCCAATTTACCTGTTACATTCTAACCATTCGCCTTCGGCGAATACAC
>CAZFRD010000016.1:0-30807 GCA_964521215.1 uncultured Pseudomonadales bacterium | reverse complement strand
GACCAACAAACTTTTCTATATCAAATCTGACATTTTGTTTTGAGTTTGCTATAATACCACAAGTAATGATATAGGAGGCGTATGATAAATGAAGGCGAACCACAAGATCAAATCAGGGAAAGAGAACAACTTGTTTCAAGCTTAAGAAGACTGAATCAAATGACCCGACCAGAAGACTGGGGTTTTCAAAATATAGACCGGGCTCAAAATTTACTTATTCGACTATTTACAGATATTGAGGATATTAAACATATCGCCAGAACAACTGGAATGGGAGAAGCACAAATAGCTTGGGATGCTAAACCAATCAATTGCTGGTTTGTAGTTCTTACAGAGGCAAATTATACAGTTGGAATAAACAACGTAATAAGTGTCGCACTGAAATATTTAGAAGATTTACAAACAATTGATGCGATTAAACTGGAGAATCTCCTTACGTTGCTTGATCAGCCTGATCAGTATGATATAAAACGAGGTAGACTCTTGGAGTTAGTCGCTGATCTTTTAGAATCTGGTGCTATTAATCCTAGCTATAATGCTCTTAATCAATTTGTTAGAGATTCGTTATCACAAAGTTAGTCACCAACTTTGGCCAAATTTTATCCTTAAGCAGTCAGTGATACCAGTTCTTCTACTACAGGTTTCTCCCCTTCGCCTGCACCAACTTCATCATTGCTTAAGAAATTCTGCCACCACTTGGCAATTTTTGGCTTTCGATTTTGCCTTCGCTCCACAATCGCGTACAAACTAAGAGTCTCTACCAATTCATTCAGTTCGGACAAACTGGCAATATGGCTTGAGACTGACAGCATCATCAGTCCCCCCATGTACTAGTAAAATCTACAAGTAGACTTTGTGCTAAGGATTTACACCTAGGACATTGGCATTTTTCACTTTGTTCAAGAACACTCAAAAGATGCTGCTGGGCAAGTTCTTTCCTCAACATAAGATGATTTTCAAGTAAAGCCGATTGCGAGGATAGAAATAGCTGATCAGCTTCACTCAGCTTATAAAGGCTTAAATCATCTGAGCCTTCGTCGGGTGCTTCGTTATTAACTACTTCAAAATCAACTGAATCTGTCATATAAGACATAGTGTCTGTTTCGGTTCTAAGGGACATTTCTTCCTTTCATTTCTTCTTGATAAATATTCGCTCGGCTTGCTCCCCAGCCACTAATGGCCTAAGGAAGCAGGCCGAGCGAACAGGTGCCACTCCTTACTGGCACCTTCGCTCTGCGACATACGACTAATCGTCATGTCTTGATACCAGAGTGGGTCTAATTGGTTGACTGACTTCTTTGACATCAATTTGGTTGGTGGCTGGGTTCAGCCACACATACATCTCGCGGTGCAAAGCGAGTGCTTCTTGGAGGGCTTTAAGACCCCTCCTTGAGTATGGCAGGGTGGCGTTTTGATCATTCATGCTGTCCTCCTTAGTTTTCTACTATATGTAATACGGTTTTTTTCATGCTGTACTTTCCTCCGTTTTCCTACGAAAAACCCCCGCTGGTTTGGCGGGGGTTGTGTTTTTTTGCTTGCTCGGGTTTTTATTTGTTACAAAAAGACACAACCTCCTTGCTTAAGGGTAATAATACATTGGAAGCTAGAATACATACGGTGATTTAACATCAGGTATTAGTGTAACACAATTTAAAATGTGTCAATAGTGTGTAGTTGCATTCTGTAACTTGCCTGCTATACTACGTCCGGTTCTGTTCTGAAGACAGTGTGCTAGCCAGCGATTGCTCGCGATAAGTCGCACCGAGGAAACAATATTTGTTTATTTTTCCCTTCTTCTGATCTGAACTTTAATGTACTGAGTACTGTAGTTAAAGGATATTACTATGCCTAGCAAACAAAACCTCGACCAAATTGCTGTATTGCAAGAAAAAGTCAAGCGAGCCAAGACACTTACCGTGATTGACTACTCCGGTACCAACGCCAACGACCAGGTTACACTCCGCAGAAACATCAAGGTAGCCGGTGGCGAACTGCTCGTGACCAAAAACACTCTGCTCGATATCGCTGTCGGCAAGGGCAAACTTTCTGACGCACTTGAGGGAATGAATGCTTTCGTCTTCGCCTACGAAGACGAAGTTGCCCCCATCAAAGCCTTGTTTGCCTTTCAAAAAGAAACAGAAAAACTCACCATCAAAAAAGGTGTGATGGCAGACGTCGTGCTTTCGGCAACGGATCTTGAACGACTAAGCAACCTACCAAGCAAATCTCAGTTAATTGCCACGCTTATTTCTCGTATTCAGGGACCAGCCTACGGTTTGGTGAATGTACTCAAAGCTGGCCAACGTGATCTGGTTGGCGTCTTACACGCCATCGCTAGTAAAAAATAACTCATTGTAGTCAGTAGTAAATTGTAGTAGTCAAAGGAGAACATATGTCAGAAGAAAAACTTTCCGCCAAACTCCAGAAAATCGTTGACGCAGTCAAGGAACTTTCATTAGTTGAAGTTTCCGACTTAGTCAAAGCTCTGGAAACAGAATTCGGCGTATCCGCCGCCGCACCCATGATGATGGGCGCTATGCCAGCAGGTGGAGCAGCAGAAGCCGCTCCAGTTGAAGAGCAAACTGAGTTTGACGTGATCTTGAAAGATGGCGGTGCCAACAAAATTGGCGCCATCAAAGCCGTCCGCACACTCAAGCAAGAACTTGGCTTAGGCGAAGCCAAAACTTTTGTTGAGTCGGCTCCCAAAACCGTTTTGGAAGGCGTCGGCAAAGCCGAAGCAGAAGCTGCCAAGAAAACCTTGGAAGAGGCCGGTTGCGTCGTTGAGCTAAAGTAAGCTCTAGATCAATTTAAAAATAGATCGGATAATCCAGCCCCTCGTGAGGGGCTGGATTTTTTTATCACGCTTAGTGCAAGAATCTTCTGCTATATGTTAATATATGCACATGTCACTCTCAAAACGCACTCATATCATGCTCGATCCTGCCATGTTTTCTTGGTTACAACGAAAAGCAACAAAAGAAAAACAAACTGTCGGTTCTCTCGTTCGATTGCTACTTGAGCTTGCCTACCAAACTGATGTTGAAAAGGTCAAAAACGATCGACTAGCCTGGTGGCAATCCATCAAAAAACTAAGAAACCAACATTCATTTAAGGGTAAAATAGATTACAAAGAATTGATTATTGATGGTAGAAAATATTTATTTGATTAAACAACGCATACCGCTATTAATACCGCTATTAATTCTATTAACAATCTACGTTTTTTACTCCCTAGTAAGTTTTCGGAGCTTCGGCATCACCAACGATGAACCCGAAGACTACTTGCTTGGATCTTACCTTTACACAAAACTCAGGGCTGATGACCCAGTGCTCGAACGTAGCTTTGTCATTGCCGAAGCTGGTGCGATTAATTTGTCTATGTATGACAGAATTTATATGGCACTGCTGTATGCCATTACTGGCGAAATCAATTACAATCAGTACCATTTACTCAATTTGTTGTTTTTTTCCATCTTGCTCATCAGCACCTATGAAGTTCTGCTCAAAGAAACAAGAAAACCCTTGCTTGCAGCGATCGGTCCAGTTGCACTGCTTTTAACTCCACGCTTATTCGGCGATATCGCAGCCAACCATAAAGACATTCCTTTCGCAGTTAGTTATTTTGTCTCACTAGCGGTTATTTATTTGTTTGCAGGAAAAAATTCAGCACGCAGCATACTTGCACTTGGGTTATCTTTCGGTGTAACTCAATCGCTTAGAACAGTTGGCTACAGCATCTATCTCATCTACGCCATCTGGTTGCTACTCAACCAAAAATCTCGATTCTCGAAAAAAATACTTGGAAAAACATCTGAGTGGATAGCGCAAATTATGGTTGTTTTTCTCATCGGTCTGCTAGTTCACTTTGTGACTTTGCCGTATTTAGCTGCGGACCCCTTCTCTCGTTTTTTCGAACTACTCAACAATGCTAGGGCTTTTCCTTGGAACAACCTAGTTCTATTTGCTAGTCAACAATTTCAATCTATTCATTTACCCTGGTATTATGTACCACTGTGGTTTTTAGTTACCACTCCTCTCTCCACACTATTATTGGGGATTGCTTCTGTTAAATTACTCAGAACATCTCAGCTGGCTCGACTAATGTGGTTAGCACTTAGCATCAACACACTGGCGCTGATTATCAGTCAACCAACGCTTTACGACGGAGTGCGCCACTTGGCATATTTATTACCAATGATGGTTGTACTCGCCTGCCTGAGTTTTAATCAACTACTTGCTTCCAAGTGGCGCTGGAAAAAAACTGCCCTAAACCTTATCGTTCTCAACGTCGTTCTGATCCTTGTCCAATATGTCTTACTTTTTCCGTTTCACTACACCTACTTTAACGAACTGGTGGGTTATTTGCCGGGTGCCAACAACCGTTTCGAACTAGATTACTGGGGCGCTAGTTATAAACCTGCGGTCGAGAAATTCAACCAGTTGGCAGAAGCAGACAAAACTTACCAACTTTACTTCTGCGGTGAGCCACAACAAATTAAAGAGTATGCAAAATTCTCCTACGCTCAAGTCACAAATATTGCTGAGGCTAATTTGCTCATCTGTCATCGGCGTGGCAATCACCAGACGATCATTGACTCTTTCACCTCTGAAAACCAATTTTCAATTGAACGTTTAGGAGTGCCTCTCACCACAGTCAAATGGTTACCATAGAACCGCTTTAGCAACAACCACCGCAACCACCACAGCAACCAGATTCTTTTTTCTCATCTTCATCTCCATCTTTGCAACAATCTTCCCCACAACAATCTTCAGCTAATTGATGTCGCTTGCCATCTTTATCGTACTGATACACCTGGTTTGGATCTTCGTCAGCAACTTTAAATTTTTTATGATTGCTACTGCAGGTGCCGTCCTCATTATCGGTTAAGCCACAGCGACAAATCCAAACAGAATCGCCACTTTTAGTTTTCACTTCAGCTGGTCCTGTGGCAGCGTGAACTACAATTCGAGACATAAAATCCTCCTTTTTATTTTTTAATTGTGCTAGCTAGTATACCAGTTATCTGAATTGTGAGACTCGGTTAATTGAGACTCTTTCATTGGTATAATCAAGATCACGAAAATCAAAACGGTTTTGCTAGCTTTCTTGTATGGATTTATTTTATTGTTGCTATTTCCCTTGTTTTTTAGTCTGGTCAATCAACAACTGCAGCTCCCAGTTTTCAATTTTATTGTGCTAAAGTTAGCGGGAGTTTTCTGTCTAGCACTTGGTTCAACCGCGTGGATTAAAAATATTCGCTTGTTCAAAACAGCGGGTAAAGGCACACCCGTTCCAATTGATCCCCCCAAAAAATTAGTACTGGCTAACCACTATCGCTATTCAAGAAACCCCATGTACCTGAGCACACTAATAGTTCTAGTCGGATATTTTTTTCTGTTCGGTTATTTGAGTTTGCTGCTATACGTTGCGTTGATAGCTGTTGGTTTCCATCTCTTTGTCACTTACTACGAAGAACCCACTTTGAAGAAAACATTTGGTAGTGAATACGAAGCATATTGTAAAAGAGTCCCACGCTGGGTTAAACTCAACTAACTAAATCTTATTATGTCTCAAAATCCTTTTATAGAAGGCGCTAGTTCAATAATTGGTATGTCCTACCCAGAAACAGATCGACATTACCCAGTGCTGAGCGTGAGAGAAATTCGCGAACAAACGCATTTTGCAATAGCTAGAATAATTGAGGGTGAAAGCGAACGCTCAAATGTAAGTGATATAGGTCAATTACAACCTAACTCAATCAACCTAAGATTAGCTGATGGAAAAATGTTATCTTTTTTGAATCGTTTAGCGGCTCATCCTTCTACTTGCGAAAGTGTGATAGCGATAATAAAAAAGCCAATTGACCTTAACCATATTTCGTCCCAACATAAAGAACTATTCAGCAATCTAGCTACTAACCTAAGTAAACCAGAAATGTTGCTAGCTCTTCTTCCAGACGAAATTTCCCCATGTTTTTTGCCTATAGCTAAACCTGAAATTATCGTTGACATATTAATCTCCATTGGTCTTGAAAGCATTTTTTGGTCAAGAATTCAAAAACCTTTGCCCCAACTTAGTTCAATTGACGATTCAATGGCAAGCATCCTAAGTTTACTAATTGCTAAGAAAAAATACGTTGATGAAATAATGTCACTTCTTCCAGCTCAATTAGACTTATCTGCAATGACTTTTCGTCAATATTCAGTCATTGTAGCTATAATTCGCAACATAAGTATTAGCGAAGTATCTGATAGACTTCCAAACAAAATTGACTTGTCGACAATCTCTTATCATGGGGCAAGACTTTTGGAGATACTTTGGCATGCTGAGGAAAAAACAGCAATTATTCAACGCATGCCATCAATTGTAAATCTAGACCATTTAACTAAAGATGCTTTTATAATCCTTGAATTTTTTCCATTTGAGTTTTGTGATCAAAAAGATATAGAAGAAAATCCTGAAAAATTTGGTGGGATCGATGAAAAAAACATAGTTATCATTCCCCAAGAAATCAACTTAGCAACAATCTCAGAAAGGTCAGCTCATGAACTTATAATTTCTTTCAGCGAGGAGGATTTGGTTCAAAGATTACCACCAAACATTAATACTCAGATTCTCTCGGCAGGTGCCCTTAAATTACTGTTAAAAACACGAAGACATGAAAAGACAAAAAACCTAATTAAATCATTTTTGGAATTATCCGAATCTAGTATTCAAATACCAATCCCTGCCTCAGAATTAAGAGGAATCAACACAAAAGTCGGACCATATTTATTTGAAATCATCGAAAGCTTTCCTATTGATTACGGTTCTGTGATTCAACTAAGAAGTGGGTGGTATAGAGCTGAATTATTAAAAGGAGGGTCGAGATCGCATGTGTTTATTAATCCAACAAACGAACGAGTCATCTTCAGAACCTCTGATTACACGGAGAGGTCACTTCTTGCCTATCAGGACGCAAAAAAGCTACTTCCAACGCATGTTATCGGGCAAAGCTATACTGAATTACAACCACTATCCACGGAAGCTGGAGTAAAACTGAATTCAAGAAGAAACAGCTATGGTTTTAGAGAAGTTTTTGCGGGAGCATCACTTGATTGGTATGAGTCATATGCTCTCCCAAGTGTCATCATGAGCAAAATTGATCAACAAGTAGCATTTATTAAGCTTATTCTAACTCAAAATGATATTGAGCATGGTCATGACAAACCGATGAATTTTAACGTCCGTTTTTTACTTTCCTCAACCGATGGTAGTGAAAAACACGTTTCTTTTGACCTTAACGTGGCTATACAAGTTGCAATTAAGCATAGTTGGAACCTTACCCCCATTGTGACACTTAGAGACTGGGATCAATCCTCTTCATCTCCAAATAATTCCACAGATTGAAATGATTGTCATTGATTAAAAAAACCAGGTCACTACGAAGCCAACCACCAAAAATCTTAAAAATTTTCCAGCAAACGTGGGAAGAATGAAGTAACTATACGGTAACGACAAATACCCCACCGTGCCGCCAACGATATCAATTGGGAGTGGTAACAAAGAAAATGAAAACAGTCCTAGCCTACCATATTTAGTCACCCAATCACGCAACTTATCCGACCGCTTACCAGGTCTCACCACCGATTGCCCACTCCTGCCAATCACATACACCACTGAATCGTTCAAAGACATACCTACGGCAGAAACCAAAGCTAGCACCATCACATTAAAATGGTCAGCTATCAAAGGAATCAAGAGAGTTCCTGGTCCAAACAGGTTAAAGACAAATACACCCAAATAACCAAATTGGATAAAGTGTGTTGGATCGAGTGAAATCACTACTGTGAGAACCACAAAAACAACACCAGCAATGAAAAGTAGCCGGTTAACTAAGTCTGTCGCAACTATTTTTTGCATATCCAACAAATGCCCATTATACTAGCCGTCGTGACACCACATGCTTTGCAGAAAAACGGCCAGTTGGTTGATTATCAACTCAAATTTGCGTCCCCGGTGGAACTACTGGAGTATTGGGCAAAACTAAACCCAGAAAAACCCGCACTAGTCTTTGATACTTACAACAACGCAAAACCACTGGAGTGGAGTTACTCTCAACTGTTCAACCTAGTCCAACAAACGCAAGAGTACTTACTGGCTCAACCTAATTGTAACTCGATCACCTTTTGCTTTAGTAATACTCCAGAAGTAGTTCTGTTGAATTTAGCGACTTGGAATTGTGGCAAAGTCAGTGTGCCTCTCGACTCCACCCGAGATACCACCGAACGAAAAGTCTATAAAATTCAACAAGCCAAGTCCACCATACTTTTTACCAGATCTGACGAAGCAAGTAAAAAAGAAAACAAGATCATCAAAACTGCAATTCCGGAACTGAATATTATTGAAGTGGCGGATGTGGAAGAGTTTCTTCGGTTAGTCACCCTTCGCAATACCCTTCGTCAGGCTCAGGGTGACATTGCTCAGGGTGACATTCTTTCACAAGCTCAGGGTGACATTGCTCAGGGTGACAACCAGCCCGCCCTCATCCTCTACACCTCTGGCACCACCGCTCTGCCCAAAGGCGCTGTCCTCACGTGGCGCAGTCTAATAGCAAACGCCGAATCCATTGCAGACTGGCTGCAATTTACTCCTGAAGATCGCTGGCTGGTCGTCATGCCCCTCCACCATATCAATTCCACCACCTTTGCTCTCACCACACTACTCACAGGAGGCACAATTGTGTTGGTACCTGCTTATTCAAAATCTAAGTTCTGGCCAACACTAGCCCAGCATCAGATCACTGGCACTTCAATTGTGCCCACCATCGCTTTTGACCAACTAAGTGAAATTCAGACTTTCAACCAACTCTCTTGCCAACTTAAGCAGATGAAGCGCATCCAAATTGGCTCGGCTCCTGTCCAACCCACTACCGTCAAACAATTTGTGGCTACCTTCAACATCAAGCTTTGCCAAGGATACGGTCAAACTGAGACTTCTCTGCGTAGCACAGGAGTACCCATGGATCTCACAGCCGACCAATACAATGAAATTGTTGACAGCAACTCGGTTGGTACCGAAATAGCTTTTACTAATGTCACTATTTTGAAAGCAGACGGCGCCGAAGCTGCAGCAAACGAAGTTGGGGAAATTTGCGTTCGTGGACCAATCATCATGAATGAATATCTTGATAATGCTGAAGCTACGGCGACGGCGTTTCAGTCTGATTGGTTTCATTCTGGCGACTTAGGCTACTGGCAAGAACACTTCGGTCGCCAGTTTTTCTTTCTTAAAGGCCGATCAAAAGAAATTATTAAACGAGGAGGCGTACTCATTTCTCCGCTGGCTATCGAGAATGCTCTGCTTCAACACTACCCAGACTTACAGCAAATCTATGTCGTTGGCTTTCCCGACGTTCGCCTGGGTGAAGAAATTGGCTTTGTTGCCATCAGCGATGATCCAACTCTGGCCCAGAGAATTTTGGCCGATGCCAAGGATCGTAAGATCTCGCAACTCAAGGAGTATGAATTACCCAAAGCCGGCCTGATGATCACTGACGACCAACTACCTCTTACATCAACCGGCAAAGTCCAGCGGGTTGAAATTAAAAAACAATTTGAATTTATCCTTCAACAACAGTCACTTTTGGTAGCAGAAACTAGTGAGTATATTTTTCGCCTGATAGCCTCTGAAGAAAGCGCGATTCTGCAACAGGCTGTCGCCATCAATAACGAACGTTGGGGCAAGCATCTGGCTGCGTCCTTAGATGAGTTTATCGAGCGCGCCGCCCACGGTATTTTGATTGGCATGTTTGACCGCCACGAAAGTGGCCGGTTGTTGGGCACCGTTAGCAGTGTCCAACTGCCCATAGCTGATGTGACTCAGATCGGCGCGCCAAACCATTGGGCCAATACCTGGGATGGCATCACTGATCACGGGCGTCTTTACCGCAACACGCCAAAAGGTGATTGCTTAGTGTTGGTCGCAATTTCCGTAGTTGGTCGTCCTAATTCCGACGATGAAAATACTGATTCAGTTGAACTAAAAAGTTGTCCCGATCACCAATTTTCTCAAGTTGAAACTTACTGCCGGAGTGGTCAAGATCCTGTCTTGAGCTTTCACGCTAAGCCCAAAGCGGGACTGAAGATTGGGGCGGCCGTCCAAAAAATTATTCCCCACGGCCGCCCAGCCGACTGGCAAGCCTGCGGTTACTCAGTCATCATGGAGTATCCTCCACTCGAACAACCGCCGACCATCGACGACTCAGCCTCAAAGGGCACTCAGCTTTTAGAATCTGCTTTTGTCTTTGCTTTTCAACACAAAATTGCTCAAGTCTACGCCTTCTCCAGACCAGCAGGTCTTCATCAACACCTTACTTCATTTCTTGGTTAACCCTATCACTTAAAAATAGTTTCATCAGGGATTGATATGGCACATCATTTTTCCGAGCTAAAACTTTGATTCGTCCTAAAAGACTAGAAGGTAACCTAAGTGAGATGTGTTCGGTTGAACGTTGAAGGTTGGGAAAAATTGCTTTTTGAGCCTGCGACCAATCAAGATATTCCGTCGAATCATGAGAATCCCAGAAAGCTTGTTCTTCTGCTTCCGAATGGAATTGTGGAATTGGCTTTACAGTAACTTTCTTTTTCATTCTGTTTTCTCCTTACTAACTTCCAAATACAGTCGTCTTTCTTTCTTGTTCATCGGTCTGACCGAAATCACTCGTATGTTCTCCCCCCTAAAAGTAAATGAAATAAAAAATAGTTTACCTAGATCAGTTCTACCTAAAGCATGCAAGCGTCGCTCACCTACAGAATGCTTGCTATCAACCAAGAGCAACAGCGGTTCATTGCTAAACACCTCTTCTGCCTCTTGATAAGCAACCTGATGTTTTAACCAGTTTTTTGTAAGGTTCCCCTCATCCCATTCAAAAGATATTGGGCGCTTTAACGAAATCATCGATAAAAGTATATTTTATATATATACATTTGTCAATCTTAAAATTTCATTTGTAATTCTGCTTTCAAATTAGTGCATTTCGACCCTTGACCTACTTCCATTCACTCTGCTACTGTAGAGATAGTTAACAATTATTTATGTATATATTAGATATCTTTAGAGAGGTCATATGAGCACTATGCCTATGTCAAACACTGTAATCGATGAACGCCGCACTGGCCGAGCCGACGACGCCAACAAGCTAGACATGAAGAATCTGCCAGACTTGCTAACCGTTCGTGAGGTAGCCGATTTACTAAGGGTGTCGCCTCTGACCATCAAGCGTTGGGGCAAACGGGGTAAATTGCCCGCCATCCGGATCAATTCTCGTGGTGACCGCCGCTACAAAAAAGAAGCGGTACTATGGTTACTAGGAATTACTCCAGAAGATGCCGCCGAGGCGATGGCTTAGCGGGATTGATGCAAATCAAACGAAATTTCTAAACTAGATTTTATATAACATACGAAGTACTTTTCGACAGTACATGACTGTTTTCACTAAAATCACTTCCGATTCATCGGAGTCAAATTTTAAAGAGAAATCTAGAAACGAACTTGTCATAGAATTTGCATCAGAATATTCTGTTGAATTGGTACCAGTTTGACGAGCATTCCACAATTCTTCGGTTGATGGACTAGCCATTAATTGTTTAATGGCCGCACAGATAGTAGATTTGTTTTGCCTAATCCAGACATAATCCAAGTATTCACTTCCGTATTCTTTTTTTATGTGTGCGTCAATTTCATTCAGAAGTTCAGTGACTCGGTTTTTATTTACTGCATCGATCTGAACCTCTTGAAGCGCCTCAGTCGAATCTCGGTGAATTTCCGAAGTATTTTCCCTCGGCTCATGCCCTTTGCCCAACAAGTCATTGTATCCAAGAAATTCCCTTGGCAATAACAATCCATAAGACTGGAGAGTTTCTAATCGTTCAACTAGTTGCCGTAAGCTCATTTCTCCAGAATATTCAGGTAATAATCTAGGTAGCAAGTAACTTAAAAATAACTCTCTATCCGCAGTGTGTATACTACGCATCATCAGCAATAATCCCTGAGCAATATCAATGCTAATGCGTGCAATAACTATAGAATCATTGTTTGAAATTAAATCACAAACCTCTCTTAAATCAGCAATCGTCTGATCTTCCATGCCAGTGTTCTTTAATCGATCAGGTTTTATTATTAAAGGAAGTTGTTCGATCGCTTGATGGAGATTTTCTATTATTTCATCAAAGAATTTTTTCCTTGCATCTGGAAACTGTTCAGCTAAGGCTACTCTAGTTCTTGGTTCTAAGTCCCTAAAACTAGTTACTGAACCGGTAAGTAAACCATTCAAAGCCTTGAATATTCTATTTCTTGGCGATTTTGGTAAAAGTTGTCTTTCAGCCGCTTCATAGAGTGCCAATAAACCTAAATAGTATTCTCCCTGCTTGGGATTGGTAATAAAAAAAGAATTTTGGTAATTTCGAACACTCCAGCCTACTTTATCCCCAATGTTTCTTGGAAGTCTGGTATTCTCTCTTCCCCAGAGTGCCAAACTTTGAAGAGTTTGAAGCCCATGATAAGTAATGTCTGGCACGAGGTATGGAAATTCTTCTAGGTTTTCTGGATAAACAGCCTTTTGTCTTTGCCGTTTAAGTTTATCCTCACTCTCTGTACCAACTTTAAACATATGTGTAAATTATAACACTTAACACTAAAAAACTCCTGAGAGGACCATGAACTTTGTCAACCACCACTACAAAAAAGGAGCGGTGCTATGGTTATTGGGAATTACACCAGAAGACGCTACCGAAGCGATGGCGTAGTTCTCTTGCAATGAATTGCATCCAACCGAAAGGTTCGGCTATTCTGCTTTTAGCTCGTACAATAACTTAAGTTTTTCGCCCCAAAAAGATAGTAGTAATATTAGCATTTCGTCTGATTCCTTGGTTTGGTTGACTCTAACAAATTTTATGCATTCATTGGTTGCCTGCATAAATTCGCTATAACCAGCTATTCTTGAATAAGAGTAACCATCAAATAAACTTGCGCCACGAGGTGCTGCCTGTATGCTCCAATAATTCCAAGCATTTTCTGTTGCTCTGCTTGATAAGAAATTTTCAAATATATTTAATAGTTCCACTTTGTGGCTTATTACCCACTCATTATTTGAGTCCGCATTACCACTTCCTACCAATCTAGTTTGAAGTATAGAAAGGATGTTTTGAACTCCAGTTCTTGTTTCATTATATAATCTCACTTTTTCTTCCCAAGCCCTAAGTCTGTCTTCGTATCTGACTGCGCTAACAGCATCTTGTTTTGGTTTTGAAGAGTAACCGATCTCTGAGCGTTGATAGGACCCAATTGCACTAGACCTAAAACTTGTATTTTTTTCGAGTGCCCTTAGCATCATAGTATTGTCTAACAACTCGTAAGACTGTAGTTCTTCCATGCTTTCGCGGTTAAGTGTTTTAATCGAACCATTGCGATATGCATCAACAAATCTCATCAGAAGAATTTTTGAAAACCTGCTTCTTCTTAACGGATGTAAATTAACCAGACTCGCTGTACCTTCAAACAGCTCAATTATTAGTTTTATTCCTAGCAATGAATCAACTCCTTCCTTCTCAAGAACATCAACCACCTCACTTAACAGTGGTTTGAACTCAGCTGGGAACCATTCTTCCGTTTGCCATTGCTTAAGAGCTTTTGGTAAAACAGCAATGCCCCTTTCGAACGAATCGGTTAGATTCTGCCATTGTTTTTCACTTTTTGGTGATTGATTAATTAGATTATCCATTAATAATTTTAAGCCCTTAATATCTAGCCTTGCTGTTTTCAGTATAAAAATCAAAAACCTACTAAATAACCTCTCGAACACACCTATCTCTTGAAATTCTTCAGTTTGATCAAACAGTGCAATCAGATTGAGTCTTCGACTCAGTTCGGGATCATACTCTTCACATTCACGGTTAAGCTTTCTACCGTCAATATAACCTATATAGTTATTGTATTGTTGACTTAAACCAAAGTGTTCCCCTATTTTTGCCAGCGCTTCAACATACTCAAGACCTCTGTGGGGAGCTGATTCAACCCCATCTTTCTCTAGTACTTCTGTAATAAATTCACCGTAGATCCATTCACCTTTTTCTTTTTGCATAGAACTTTCTTGATACCAATTATATGGATTTATTATATCACAATGTATCAGAAGAAGATGCCACCGCCGAAGCGATGGCGTAACGAAGAAAATGAAGTATTCGCTCAACTAATCTGCAAAAACCATCTCATCAAACGAGATGCCGTTAACAGAATTATAATCAACTGAGATGTTTGGTATATTGATCCCCGATCCAATTATTTCTAACGAACCTTTTTTGTCTAGTCTAACTTGACCACCTCCAATAGAGAAACCTAAAGTTCGAACTAATTCGGGGGGACCAATAACTCGTTGCCAACCTTTCGAAGTTTCAATTAAAAGTTGGGGTCGAAACTTTAACATCAACTGTTCTACTAGTCTCAAACCATTTTTTGCGGGTAATTCAGACTCAGGCTCATCTGTAATAAATCTACCGTAAACCCGCTCGTCTGTTTCTTTAGACATAAAAACTTTTTGAGATCAACTAGACGGGTTTGATTATATCATTGCCTATCATATTCCCAATTTGTTGAAAGTAGCACATAAACTAAGAAATTACACCAACCTAAAGCCTTTAAAGTAACTTGACCAGTCACCTTTTGCTCTATTCAACACTAAGCACACATCGATGTTGTAGGGATTTTGCAGGTACACCCAGACGCTTTTAACATCTGGTAATAAAATTCCCTCAGGAAAAAGTCGTGCCAACTTCTCATAAGAGGTAGCGAACGCAATATCGATTTGCACCAATGGTCTGGAGCAGTTTACAAACGACACAATCTCAAACTTTGGTTTTCTGATCTGGATATAATCAATTGGTTTTGTACCCTTTACCTCCGCTTGAGTTCCCGGCAGAATAAAATCCCAAGGTTCTCCACTCGGAAAAGTGTGATACAAACACTTGGTTTTGAGCAAATTTTGTAAGTTTAATATTTTTGGGTGAACCCCACTCTTAAACCAAGGTAAGTTGAAACCAAGATGATCCACATTTTGCAGTGCTACTGCTTGAATTCTGGCCGTAAAATCGGTCATTGTAATTGGCGTGTAATGATACTGACTACGCTTCTCAACTCCCGTGCTATTTTCGAGTAACACTTCGTACGACTCTCCATCATCCATGTTAAACCTAACTAAAGGTTGAGCCACACTATCTTCTTTCAACGAAATCAAAGGACAGTAACTACTTTTTGTGGTCCTAAATGTGAGCGATTGTGCATGCCAATCACCTAAGTCTCTCAAGTAGTTTGTGATATCTTGGAAAAATGTGCCTGCGACTTCAGGAAATACTACGTCTATCGTCATCAACTGAGACATCGCTCAATATAACCCATGCATGCAACTGATTGAGTTCGGCAGTTTTCATAAAGAAACGCAACGATCACTCTGTTCAGGAATGGGAGGCTACAACCCTAAATAAATTGATGTTTTGTAAGCTACTACAATTCCTAAGATTCCACCAATGCCGTTGCCAGTTTTTTCAGATAAACCTTTGTTTAAATACATGTAAGACAAACTGGAACAGCGCCAGCTGACGTCGCCAACGAGAAGGTTCTTGCAGTAATCGCCAAAGCCATTCTAACTTGAGCTGGCGCATGAATTCCGGAGCTCGAGGGACTTTGTCAGTGAGCATATCAAAGGCGCCCCCCACCACCATCACAATCTTAACTCCAGCACTTGCCAACAACTGCTTATGCTTAGCCACCCAGAACTCCTGCTGGGGGGCGCCCAGAGCCACAAAAACCAGCCTCGGCTTAAGTTTTCCAACCTGTCGCTCAACCATCGCTTCTTCTTCCACAGTTGGACAACTGGCATCCTCATAGGCAGGCAACCAAAAAATCAACTTATCGGTAGAATTTTTCGCCAACTGAGTCGTTTCCGCCATATTTTGCAATCTCAGTTCGCCTGAAGCAACTTTAATCTTAGAGTCTTGATAATCCCGACCACCAATCACCAGTATCGAACCGAGGTTTGAACGTGGCAGAGACATCAGCTCTACAACAATTTCCACTCCAGCTAACCGACTGTTAATCACTTGACCATTATTTCGACTGCTTAACAGTCGACTAGCCAAAACAATCCCCTCTCCGTCTGGCAAGACAAGATCAAATTCCTTTTTAACCGTCTGAAAAAATGCCTGATCACGCTGTGCCAACATCACTTGTTCTGGATTAGCCGTCGAAATGCTCAACAGGTCTGCCCTATCATTCGCCACGTGACCATTCAAATACTCCAGTAACTCTACTTTTGACACAGTCTCCCACCGCCAGCCAAAAATATTGATCGATTGTGGTTGAGTAAATGACATATCTTTTTTGTGTCTGCCACTAACGTCCAGTGATTGGACCAATCTACTAAATTCTTTAGAAAATCTAAAAAATAGTGGTTTAGTAAAATCAGGGTATAGTTCAGGATTATTCTGATACGCTTTCAAATGATACAGTGCATCTCGAGCACTCAACTCTTCCGCCGTATAAGGGGGCTCTGAACCTCTTGGAAGCGTTACCGTCGCATTTCTTTCATGAGTAATTTTCTGACTAGCTTCTTGATACAGTTGATGTTGAGATACTTCTTCAAGCAAATTTGGATCAGTTAGTGTTTTGATAAATCCATCAGGATCATCTACAATACCAAATAATGATTCCTTTGAAAAAGGTATGCCTCCAAATATCAAACAAATCTCTCTAATTTCCTCTGGTAAACTTAACCAGAGCTGTTCAACACTGTGTTGAGAAGCATCGGTTGTTGAGATTGCCGTATCTACTGTTGACTGCTCTATCATATAGGTTATGAGATTATTATACCCTTTTTCAAGTTACATATTTTGGTTGATAGTCTAAAGTTGATAGTCTAAAGTTGACATTCAAGCATAAATTCAATATAATAAGCGTGCTTAGTACCAGGAAGCCATGTCTCAACCCTCTTTTTCCTACCATTTCGAATCGACGGCCACTCTTGAGCAAGTTTGGGCGCTCCTCACCGATCTCAGTTTTTGGCAACAAAGCTGGCATGATTTGTGCCAACAGTTGTCACTGGTCGAACCGATTCGTTTGGGTAGTCGAGGGTCAATCATTTTGAGTGCGGGCGAAAGTTGGGAAATTCTGATTACCGACTTTCGCCCCACTCGAGCGATTACATTTCAACTAAGTTCACCACGGGGCAAAATTTCACTGATTTATCAATTAGATCAACAAAAACAACTAGTTCTATCATGTACGGTTTCACTAGAGGAGTACTACAGCGACTCTCAAAATATAGTAAGCTTGCTTATTAATCCTATTATTACCAAGCATCTAGCCATCTTTCAATCTTTAATCACCCAACTGACGATTGCCCAACCCCATACCACTGAAGTCACTACTAACGAAAGTAGTTTTTTGGCTAGTCTCGATGTTCAAGCGGGGTTTCGCCTTTGGCAACTAGCCAATCTTTGGCAAAGTAAAATTCGCAGTGTCCTTAAACCCTACCAACTCAGTCCCACACAATGGTTATTACTTTATGCCCTTGTTCGTCTGGAAAAACATCCAGAACCGATTACTCCCACCGTTCTTGCTGACATGCTTGAGTTAAACACCATGCTAGTTTCTGATGTCATTACCGCCCTAGTACAAAAACATCTAGTCCATAAAATAAAAATTTTGCCAGATAAACGCTCTTTTGTGATCTCGGCCACCGCTGAAGGTAGAATCACCGCAGTCGAGGCTCACACCGCCATTATTCAGACAGACAAAAAGTTTTTCTCGCCCGAACCACTGGCCTCGATTTATAAATTGCTACTACCACACAAAAATTAGTCGGTGGGGCTACTGACTTCTAACTCAACCATCATGGGTAAATGATCAGAAACATCTAGATCAAGAATTTGTGCGCTAGCCACTTTTATCTCTGGAGTAACCATAAAGACATCCACCGGCGCCGAGGCAAATCCTGGCAATTTCTTTCTACGCATGTTGAATGTGGTCACGGGTAGTTGATCAAAAACTGACGCGTGAGGTTCAGTGAGCAACTGCCAACAAGGATTATCTGGGGTAGCGTTACTATCACCAGCCATAATAGTTGGCATAGACAACTTTAACAATCGATCAAGCGTCCGAGTCATGGCCAGCCTTCTAATGGTCGGCTCAGCTCCTTGGTTCCACACTGGACCATGAATATTGATAAGTTGTATTTTTGTCTGGTTCGGCAATTGAACGATGGCTTTTTGGGCAGCTGCAGGCCAGCCAGTATAGTCCGTTGTCCTGTCGTGATCGTACTGAGCATATGGTTGATCAAAAAAAAGAGTCTCCTGCTCCACCAATGGCCAGCGACTTAATATGAGGTTGCCATTGTCCACCAAGCCTTCTTTCTGCCTCTGGTCACCAATTAGAGCAACAAAATAACTGTGAAATTCGGGTAGCGCCGCTTCAAATAACTGTTTTGAACGAAATCTTGGTTCATACCACCCTGCTGTACCGACGTAGACTTCCTGCAACAAAATAATGTCGGCCTGTTGCGAGGTGACAAAATCATAACAAGGTTGCCAGAGGAGGCCTCCCATCCAAGTGTTGAGTGAAAGGACTTTGATCTTCATACTTGATCCAGAGAAAAAAGCTGGCGGGCATTTGCCGTCGTTTGCTTGGCCACTTGCTCAACAGAGATATCTTTAATTTTGGCTACCATCTCAGCGATGACAGCTACATGACGTGGTTCACAAACTCGGTCTTTGTACGACAACTGAGCTTTGTGTTCGGCAAAGCTGCTTTTATCTGGCTCGGGCGTAATGTAAGGCGCATCGGTTTCCAAAACTAAATTTTCTAATGGCACTTGCTTGATAAACTCTTGCTTTGTCTGGTCAAAAGTCACGTCGCCATCCACACCAATATAGACGTGGTGCGCAATTGCATACTCCAATAATTTTGGCTCAGGTTCACAACAATGAAAGACTAGCTTGTTGTTTTGGAACAAGTAAGCGTGCTTAATAAGTAGGGAAAGTAAGTCGTCGACGGCTTCACGGTTGTGAATGATGATGGATTTATTGGCGTCATTGGCGATTTTTGCTTGTAAAAGCAAAAATCGCTCCTGCCAAAGTTTATACTCTGGGGTGATTGCTAGATTTTCATACTGTGTTTGCTCAAATTGGTGATAATCCAAACCGATTTCACCAACGGCAACCACTTTTGGTTGCACAACCAGGTTGGTTAATTCTTGTGACACTAATTCCAACACTTCGTTCATGACTGATTCGAGGCTTTGACCGGCGATTTTTGCCTGGCTCTTGGCTTTTTGCAGATAGTCCCAAACGTGGTGCGGGTGCACCCCCACCGTCGCAAAAATCGCCCCATGTGCCTGTGCCTGCTCCACCGCTCGCTTGGAATTTTTCAGCTGTGTACCAACCACCACCATCTGCTCCACCCCCACTTTTTGAGCTCGATCCAGCACCGCCGGCACTTGCGAACGAAACACTTTAAAATTCAGGTGGCAGTGGGTATCGATCAGCATTTGTGCATAGTATACAGTCGACAACTGTATTTTTCGACAAATCAACCCACTAATGACTCATTGACAACTACGATATTACTTTGATAGATTGTGAACCTAATAGTTCGTCGCCCAAAGAAAACATTCATGGCTCGTGCTCAAAAAGAAAAAAGTGAGAAACTCAATTCGGTTGAGGGAACACGATTGTGGGTAAGTACAATACTATCCGAACTTGCCAAACTAGAAGATGTAAATCATCTTAAACAAGAAACCCCAAAAGCCTTGGAATTCGTCCAAACAGCTTTGCGCAGTGTAAAGCAAGAAGCTGAAGATCAGAACCTGTACAAAGCTGCCGAAGGTCTCTTTGCTGTTGCACTTGGTAACCTAGACAAACTCAAGTCCCCTGATTATGTAAATTCTCTGATTGCAGAATACTTCCCTGAAGATCGGGAAAAAATGGTTGCTGAGCTGCTGAAACTACAAAAGTCCCATAAGATTGGTCAAGGCACCATTAACAGACTGGTCAACTCATTATCACAAAGTGAACATCAACTAACCCAATCAGTAATCCAAGCAATCGAAATTATTATTCGAAAGATAATTAAAAATCCTGAAAAATCGGCTTGTTTTACTTTGTTCCATTACTTTCAACTTTTCTGGCCATCACTAAATATTAACGAGCGAGAAACCGTTAAAAATTATTTTATCCAACTTCGCAACAGCTTGGTCCGAGTCGATAAAATTGGATCAGGCGAATTAACACTTCTCTGGTTTGAGATGCTCCATGTGATGGGAACAGGTAGCGATAGCAACCGACCAGAACTTGGAGATTTTCGATCAGAAATCTCAAGTTCGCAAATAATCGAAACGGTTCTTGACTTCACTCCAACCGAAGCAATTGATGCAATTGGTTATGCACTAAAACACGGTGCAAATGAGCCAACCACCTTCCAAAAAATTCAAGAGAAAATGGATCGAGTTCTGGCAGAGTTCGCCGACTATCCTCAAGTTGTAACTGAAGGAATTATCGAAGCCTATGTAGCAGCCGGATTTGTCTCTAGATACAAGAACGAACGAATTAAGTTAACCGCCAAAGGTCTCAACAACGCTACTCTTGGAAAAACTGAGTTGGAATCAGTGATTCTTGCCAGAAGATTATTTACAGGAAAAACTACAGAGCCAAAACAAAGACCTCAGGAATGGGGTGAGATCAAAAAAGATTACGCAACTCATCGTGAACGAGTTGCAATTCCAGAAAAAGAAATAGTTATCTCTGGTAATAGTAGAAGAATTCTATTTATCGGAGAGCTAAATATAGGTCATATCTCTTTTGATGAAGATGCGGCAAACGCTCTCATAGATCAAATCAAAAATCTACCAGAGGAGGAAAAACCACACCTTATTGTTGTATCTGGCTTAGTTGCTGGTGGCTATCACTTTAAGCGAAAAGCCATGCGAGAAGAACTTGCCATTGAAAGTATGGATAAACAATTCGCATACGCACGGTTGTTCATGGATAAGTTAATAGAGCTAGGAATTGAGGTCTCATACGTGCTGAGTAGCGAAGATTTTGCAATCGCTCATAACTATACCGTCTTTGCATACCAAGCACTTGACCATATGGATAATCCTCAAGCAGATCCAGAAAAAGATTTTGTGCCCTATTGGATGGTAGATCAGATGCAAGCTGGCAAACGCTGGGATCAGCTGAATGAGGTTCAAATTAACGCAGCTATGCATTACTACTATCGCTGTGGCAGACGAATGCGATCAGCTGATGAGGTACGCCAATTGAACAGTGGTAAAGGAATAATTAGGGAAGAATACCGTAAATACTCAGAGGTTGAATTGAAGTCAATGCCTTGGGCTTATGTCCGTCAAGAAGAATTTTTCATCTTCTTTGATGCTCTTGATAAAATAATCAACGGTGAGAAATTACCCGCACATTATCTTGATATTCTTGAGATGGACAACTTTCCTATTCCAGGCAAAGTTTTCGACGACTTTAACTGTCATAACGGGTTGCGCATTACTAGTACTACTGAAACTGGGACAACAATTTCACTGTTGCATCACAATGGTTTTGAGGCTTCATCAAATAACATCCCCAAAAATCCCGTCGCTTCTTTCGGAAATATACTTGGTCCGCTCGCGGCTACGAGATCGACATTGAATATTCAGACACCACATGAGTTTGTAAATTTTCATAGCAACATAGCCAGAGGGGAAGAAGTAAATGAAGGTGATCAAACGATAGGCCGTCTATCAACGCCAGGATTTTCAAACCATGACTTACTAGCGTATAGGTCTCAAACACTTATCGTTCCAGGAAGTCAAATGTCGAGAGATATAAAGTATGGTCGTTTGCCGAGTAGAGGTGGTGTAATGAGAGAGGTGTATGGAGACGGTGAACATGTTGTCATTTACCCAATGACAACCGAGCTCATGGATTGGTCTGCGATGAGCGCCGAACAAATGGCCTGGTTGTTCTTTGCCGATAATCACTTCGGGAGCCTGGCAGCATATATTGATGGTTTAATTCGTTTCATTGACTATGCTCTGAAACACATAATGGCAAATCATCCAACAATCATGGCGCTGTTAGGTGACATTATTCAAGGCAGAAATGTCCGTAGTATGCCTCAAGAGAGCGCAATTGTTAGACTACCAAGTTTAGAGCATCAACTAGAACTCGCTGTCAATATGTACCATCTATCCTTAAGTCAAGGCCAACCTCTTACAAATCTGCCCAATTTCTTAAATAACCTGAACAAGATTTATATGGTTACTGGCAATCATGAGCAAAACTCTTTGCCAAGAGAAATGCAAAGCGATTTTCTCCTGCCGATGTTTATTATGTTGAACATGTTGCTCACTGGAAGCCCATTTGGTGGTAATAAAGTTGAACGACTACAAACTATGACCTCAGTTCAGGGAGAACAAATCAACTATCCCGGAGGTATTACCGATGCTCACGGTGGAATTAATGCCTTTCTTACACATGTATTTTATAAGGGTAAATTTGGAGAAAGGGATCCAATCGAGAGTGCGAGAAAAATTGCTGGAGGGTTTGGTGCAGATTTCGAAAAAGTTAAACTTATGGTTATGGGAGATAAACACGTTGGACTCTGGGGTGTTCCCCTACCTGGAATACTAGCACTTGTTATTGGGTCAATGTGCTGGAGCAGTGGCTATGAACGAGGTTTGGGGTTAAAGTCAACTCCCCAAGCAACAATCTTAAAAATTGGTGGTAATTTACCACCTGAGATCCATTACTTTTTCTCTAAATTTATTCGGAACCATAAAATCGAATCTGGACCCTTTAGTCCTGAATCTTTAGCAGATTTGTACGGAATTACCACAGGTGCTAAACACCAGCCACACTACGGACTTTACAACGCTCCCAGCGAGGATTACCTTAACGAGTTACAAATATTCATCAATAGAGTAAGTGGAAACATAGTCAGGGGTAATCAAAGCTGGTTTGGTGCTCCATTGCGAATGTAGTTCTATCTCCATTTGCGCTGCGATAACGTATAATGCTCTTCAATGCTAAACGACTCGATGGTCGGTGAACTGCGTGCGCAACATCCTTGGTTTAAATACCAATCTTCCTCTTGGAAAATTGTTGATGGGGCTTTGCAGTTGAACTGGCAATTTTTCACCGAACCGGATTTGGAATTTTCGCCAACAATGCTCATCCCCTTACCTGCCAACGATTGGCAAGAGCGCTTGCCCACTCAACTAATCGACCAGCTAGTCTTTCACATTGGTTTGGTCGAGATGCTCTCTTACTGGAAAGCCACCGCTTCGCCCATCATTACCATCCAAGCCGGCTACCTGAGCGAAGCTCAACTCGAATGGTGGCATAACTTTCTACTTAAAGCCATGGGCGAGTATTTCTATCTCAACCAGATCAACACCACCGCCCCAGATTTTGTTACCCTGAATTGTACTGTGGCCAGGCCAGAACAAAATGATCAAAATTACCAGGAGTTGCATCTCAGCGAAGATCAGCAACGCTTTTTGGTACCCATTGGCGGAGGCAAAGATTCGATCGTGGCGATGGAGTTACTCAGACAGTGGCGGCAGCACGAAGCCACACCAGTCAAACCAGATCAACTGACGCTTTTTGCTGTTAACCCCACTGCCGCCACCACCGCAATCATCAATCAGAGTGGTTTTCCCGCCATTCTAGTTCAACGCCAAATAGATCCAAGACTCCTCCAATTAAACGAGCAAGGTTTCCTCAATGGTCACACTCCTTTTTCAGCCTTACTCAGTTTTGTCAGCCTTCTAACTAGTGCACTACATGGTTTCACTGCTATAGTTTTGGGCAACGAACAAAGCGCCAACGAAGGTAATATTCAATACTTAGGCCAAACCATTAATCACCAATACTCAAAATCTTTTGAATATGAAACAGCCTTCAGTCGGTATGTGACAAACCACCTTCAACCAAAATCCCAGCTCAGTTTGCCAAACTACTTCTCGCTCCTTCGCCCATTTAACGAATTGCAAATCGCTCAAATCTTTGCCCAACAGGCTGAGGCATATTTATCCATTTTCCGCAGTTGCAACCGTGGTCAAACAACGAACACTTGGTGTGGCGAGTGTGCCAAGTGTCTGTTTGCCTACAGTATTCTCTTTCCTTTCCTGGGTGAACAACAAATGGTCTCAATTTTCGGTCATAACTTGTTCAATGATGAAAAACTCCTACCTACGGCTCTGGATTTGATTGGCCAGACAGCCAATAAACCATTTGACTGTGTGGGCACATTTGAAGAATCACAAGTTGCTTTCTATTTGAGTTATCAGTGGTATCTAGAGCATCAACAAGAAGTACCAAGTATGCTGACTACTTTGTTGGAAAACCATCTGACTAATCATGCAGAGCTCGAATCAACTGCCACTCGACTCTTAGCACAATTTAACGAAGCAAATCTCGTACCAACATTTTTAAATCAATTTTTGAAAGCAGTATGCGCATCATCATAGTTGGTCTTGGTCGTGAAGGTTGGTCAAGTTTTCAATTTCTACTAGCCTGTTTACCACCTGACACCATTTTTGATTTAGTGGATGACCAGCCTCGGTCGAACCTAGGGTCAAATTGGCAGTCAACAGAATTTAACAAGCAGGTAGTTGATCAACGAATCAGATTTTGGACAACTAGCGACTTTTTAGAAAGCACTAGATCTGATTCTGACGAGTCAATTACTGTAGTCTCACCTGGAATTCCTCCAAAGCATCCCTTGATGGAGTGGCTCGATCGCTCAGCCGTCCAATCGACCAGCAATACTCAGTTATTCCTTGATATAGTCATGCCCGATCGAGCTAATACTCGTAAAAATGTCACCCTGAGCCCGTCGAGGAGTGATGATCCAATGGATGTCACCCTGAGCCTGTCGAGGAGTGATGATCCAATGGATGTCACCCTGAGCCCGTCGAGGAGTGATGATTCGATGAATGTCACCCTGAGCCCGTCGAGGAGTGATGATTCGATGAATGTCACCCTGAGCCCGTCGAAGGGTGACATTTCCCAGTATTTACCCAGACTTACCAACCCGCCAACCGTCATCGGCGTCACCGGCACCAAAGGCAAGAGCACCACTGCGACCGCCATTCATCATCTCTTACAACACGCAGGCTTTTCAGCTAATTTGGGAGGCAACATTGGAGTTCCCCCACTAGATCTAGTCAAATCACTTCAAACCAATTCGAACGATCAAACTTACGTAGTGCTAGAACTTTCATGCCATCAGTTAGCACGCCTATCCAGCAGTCCCAAGATTGCTGTCGTCATGGCGGTGACACCAGAACATCTAGATTACTATCCAGATTTCGCCAGCTACCAAAAAGCCAAAGCCAATATCTGTCGTTTTCAAACTGATAGTGATTTGACGATTTTTAACTTAGATAATGACGCGTCGGCCCAAATTGCTCAGTTGAGCCCTGGTAAAAAGTTATCAATTTCACAAAATAATTCAGTGGCCGACGCCTACCTCACCAACGACCAACTTGTTGTGCAGAACCAAACGGTCATTGCCACCTCGCAACTCAAGCTTGTGGGTCAACACTCATGCCTCAACTTACTACCAAGCGTGCTTATTAGTTTGCAATTAGGCATGAATCCTCAACAAATTCGTGAGGGATTACTGACTTTTACTGGCTTACCTCACCGCTTGCAACTGATTGCCGAACATCAGCGAGTAAAATATTACAACGACTCGCTCGCCACCACTCCCGAAGCCACAATCGCTGCCATTCAAGCTTTTCCAACCCAACCAATTATCTTGATAGCAGGTGGCTTTGATCGAGGCCTTGATTATTCAAATCTTGCTCAGATGATTGGCGAAAGCTCCGTCAAAACTACCCTGCTCCTCCCCACCACTGGTGAAAAAATCGCACGTTCGCTTGCACAGGAGACTCAAACTCAACTGCTCATCGAACAAGTTCCAGATCTGAAAATTGCTGTTGAGCGGGCCAAACAGCTGGCCCAGCCAGGCGATGTGGTACTCATGAGCCCCGCCAGCGCCAGTTTTAATCAATTTAAAGATTATGCGGAACGGGGGGAGACTTTTGCACGGCTGGTAACGGAGGAACCCTGAGCGATGTCCACTTCGACAGGCTCAGTGTGACATCAGGCTGACAGCGCTCAGTGTGACATCAGGCTGACAGTGCTCAGTGTGACACGCTTTGACGGGCTCAGTGTGACGTAAGTGTAACCAGTAATGTCATGCTGAGCCTGTCGAAGCAGACATTATTGGTGTAGAGCAAACTCTGCCTGGAACTAGGCTTTACACTAAAACATGTTTTTTCAAACAGCGTTGCATGTTCGATATCAACAGTTGCAACGGTTACAGTAAAAAGACACTTGGGTAAATACACACGTCATTTTATTTTATCGTTTAGTGTAGAGCAATCTCCGCCTGGAACTATGCTTTATACTAAAACATGTTTTAAATAGTAGTGTTGTTCTAAGTTCGTGATGGTATCTGCGCAACTCAAAACTTGAGTTGACATATGCGGATGTCAAAAAGAAACAATTTTGTTACAGTTGTCGCAAGTTAACTAGATTACTATTCTTCAGGATCTTGTTTTTTAATATGAAGACAAACACTCAGTCTGACATTTTACAATTTATCGAACACCACGGTTTAGTATCACCATATCAACTGGTTCAGCATTTTGATATTAGCGAACAGGCGATTCACTGGCACCTTCGCAAGTTAAAGTCTGAGGGCATAATTTCAAGAATTGGCAGGGCACCAAGAGTAGTGTACAAATCTAGATCTCAAAAGCAAACTCCACCACAATCGCCTTGTGATCACTTACCCCATCAATGACCCTAGTTTCAATTGAGCTAATGTCTGGCGTACTTAAAACGCCATCCACCACCAAGTTCAACATACCTGCATAATGATAACGATGATCAAGCGTCGTCACCACTTCTTTGGGTGTATGGTCAACTAAACCTTCTACCATTTGAGCGTAAATTTCCCCACCTCTGGGAGCGTTAAAATCCCCGCACAAAATATAGCGGTTAAAATTTTTCAATTGTAGTTTTAATTGCTTAATATCTCGATGTTGCTGAGGACTAGCCTGACCATTTGGTGTCCAAGTGAAATGAGTAGTCGCCACCGCAAAGCTCTGACTACCAACCGTGACCTGAGCTACTAATAAGCTTCTTCTTGGGGAGGAAGGACCAGTAAATTCTGGCACAACCTGCTCCTCGCCCACGTAAAACAACTGGTGAAAGGCATTCTCTCCGCTTTCAAGCAATGACCGATTAGCAATCAAGGCAATGCCCCAATCACCCATCGGTTCAATATGATAATCATTATTTTTTAATACCTTCGCATTGGGTGAAAAAACGCTGGCAAATTGACTCTGAGGCTGAAGCACCTCCGTTAGTTTGGTTAGATCTGATGCAAAAACTTCCTGCAAGCAAATTACATCGGGCTGTTCTTTGGCAAGCAAGCCACTTACCAGATCCAGATGTTTGTGTCCCTCAATATTGAGTGTGAGTAATTTCATAAAACAACCATCATACTTGTTCGGAGTGGTAACTGAGACTTTGTCGAAAATCATCTAGGTGGGTCAAAACTTGACTCATGCCTTCAATTACTACTAATTCTGGCGCATCAACCACCGAAACTGGCATCTTGAACTCTGCCGCCAGCGATCGATCTAAACCATGTATCTGAGCCAAACCCCCTGAGAGTAATAACCCCTTATCCAAACTGTCCACCAAGAGGGCGGGCGCAGCTGCCTGCAAGACCTGATACAACAAAGTAATGTATTCATTTAAAAGTTGTTGGCCAAGTTGAACCAAATGTTCGGCTGAGACCGTCTGATTGACTGGTCGCTGGGTTTGGCCAGATTTACCCATCACTTGTTCGGTTCTTGTTGTGTCTGGCAGGAGTGAGAAAACCTGTCTTTTGATCATTTCCACCACCGCTCGGTCAACCTTAAGTTGGTGATCATTTTCCAACAGTAAATCGATTTGGCCGGCAAGGTAGTGACCCGCCAGTTGTGTCTGGCGGGTCACCATAATACTACCAAGTGAAACCACTCCGCCCTCCACCACTCCATCGCCCAAATGCAAATAAAAACTCCCACTGGCATCGGCCGTATGCACGCCAGACCCAATCGCCGCCGCTAGTGGTTGAGCAATGGTAATTACTTCAACTGCACCCAATTTTTCAAAAACAGCACGAATCACCGAACGATTGGCTTGAGTGCTCTCGGCTGGAGTACTAACCAACACCGTGGGCTGGAGCAAAAAACTGGGTTTGAAGTGCGGTCGCAACCAAACTTTGAGTAATGCCAACAGCGCTGTCTCGTCAACCACAGCTCCAGCCTCAATTGGCCAGACGATTCTCACATCTTGGTTTTGGCGTCCAGCTATTTCCACTGCCTCCTTGCCTGTAGCCAAAACCTCACCCGAGGGCGCAATGGCCAAACAGGTCGGTTCATTGACCACCACACCCCTATCTTCAACCCAAATTCGAGTATTTGATGAACCTAAATCAAAAGCAAAGCGACGGAAAAGTGTGCGGAAAAATTTCATCTTTACCAGTATAATAACAGCATGCACGTGCCACGCAACAAAGGTTTGTTATTTACGGTTTTTTCCGCCCTGATTATTGTCATTGGTACCTACATAGCTATTCGCTACGCCAAAGGTGGTTTTCGTGTGACTGAGAGCGGTCTGAGTAAAGAAACTGGTCTGCTCTCTGTTAGTTCATTGCCTACTGGGGCCGAGGTATATATCAACGGCAAGTTAGTAACAGCAACCAGCGATACTTTGTATCTAGACCCAGATCAATACGAAGTAGCGATCCGTAAGGACGGCTTTACCGAGTGGAAAAAAACCATGGCTTTGGAAAAAGAAGTAGTGAGTCAAGCAAACGCCTTGTTATTCCCCAGTGCTCCCAGTCTGACCCCCCTCACTTTTACCGGCATTGAAAATCTTTCTCCCTCACCCGATGGTCAAAAAATTCTTTTTTATAGTGCTTCAAATTCAGCTCAAAAGAAAAACGGCTTGTATATTCTGGAGCTGAACGATAATTCGCTTTCACTGCAACGAGGGGCACGCCAAATTAGTCAAAATAATTCCAACTTGGACTTAACCAGGGCCAAATTTATTTGGTCACCAGATAGCACTCAAGTAATGGTGTTTAGCAATAACCGAGAAATACTATTGGATGTGACCAAATTGAACGATTTGGATGCTCTGCCCGATATTAGTTTCCGCCGAGAACAAATTTTAACCGATTGGGAAGATGAAATGGCCTTGAGAGAACAACAGTTTCTGGGCAAGTTTCCTCCAGCTGTGATTAAGATCGCCACCAGCAGTGCTACCAATGTTTTCTTTTCTCCAGACAAAAAAAGATTGCTCTACACTGCAACGGCAGCGGCCGTGCTTGAATCGAACTTAATTCCCGCTCTCCCCGGAGCCAACTCGCAACCGGAAGAGCGCCAGCTTCAAGCTGGAGGCATCTATATTTATGATCGAGAAGAAGATAAAAATTTCCGCATCGGTACTCAAGTTGAAAAGCCTCAATTCCCAGCCAAAACATTGCTATCGACTATGTTTGGCCCAGACCGATCATCTGTCAATACGGTTGCTACTACTAGTGCTCGTCGCAGTCTTGAAGCGAGTTCCTCGTCAGCGCTGGCAGATTTGTACCGCAACTATCACTCTTCGCTGTACGCCGATACCTACCAGTGGTTTCCAGATTCAAAACATGTTTTTTCTGCCGAGAACAGCAGCATTGTAATCAAAGAGTACGACAACACCAATGCTGTCACAGTCTACTCTGGACCGTTTTTTGAGAACTTTCTCTACCCATGGCCAGACGGTAGTCGATTGCTCATCGCTACTCACTTCAATCCAGAGACGCCAAATAATTTATACGCGGTTGAGCTGCGGTAATGATACAATTGTTGTATGGTAAATCTAATAAACAAGTCACAAAAGGACGTCGAGCTGATTTGCAAGGAGACTGGGATCACTTATCTCGCGCTCTTTGGTTCTCATTCTCGTGGAGATCAAAAACTAGAAAGCGATATAGACTTACTAGTGACATTTAGAAAAACTCCTGGCTTGATCAGTTTTATTCAAACTAAACAGAAATTTGAAAAAGTATTCAACCGAAAAGTTGATTTGGTAACAAAAAAAGGATTATCAAAATACTTACGACCTTATGTTAAAAAAGATCTGCAAGTAATTTATGGATAAAGAACCTTCAGTATTCTTGCTTCACATTAAAGATTCAATCGATCAAATTATCTCATATATTGATAACTATACCTTTGAGCAATTTTTAAATGACAGAAAAACCCAAGACGCTGTTATACGCCAATTGGAGATGATCGGAGAAGCAACATCCAATCTTACAAGTACTTTCAAGGAAAGTAATCCTGAAATACCTTGGAGAGAAATTGCCGATTTCCGCAATGTTTTGGCCCATGAATACTGGGATGTTGATATGGAAATTGTTTGGGAAGCAGTTCAACAGGATATCCCGAGTCTCAAGAATGCATTGCTTCCGCTTATTGAGGGCTATTAGATTACGCTTCACTAGGTTCGTGAGTGAAGTAGAATACAACAAGCAAATCCGGAATTGAAGCGCATCGTCCAGCCCTGCACGAAAGTCTAGGTGGCTAGAGTGCGTCAATACAAAAGTCAACTTAACATACAATACGGGGTGTAGCTCAGCCCGCCTGCAACGCTGTGCGTAGCACT
>CAZFRD010000015.1:1936-32048 GCA_964521215.1 uncultured Pseudomonadales bacterium | reverse complement strand
TGTGCACTCACTAACTATATCAAATCTGCCATTTTGTTTTTAAGGGGCTATATACCGATTGCTTCTTTGCAAGATTCTCTAGATATCGCTGGCTCTCTGAAGGAGAGAGTGGCACTTTTTCTTTCTTCTGGCTCAGCAATTCTGTCATTCATAAATGAGAACTCATACACAACTTGACTACATTTTCTAGCAGACAAACGACGGTCACTGGACCGACCCCACCTGGTACGGGTGAAAGAAACTTGGCTTTTTGTTCTACTGACTTGGCATCAATATCGGGAGCAGGTTCGCCCACATCTATCAGGGCAACATCTGCTTTTATGTGCGATCCATTAATTAGATGCTTAACTCCAGTGGCGCTGATCACCACGTCAAAGTCAAACAGTTTTTGATCTGAATTGAGTCTGTTAGTAAGATCTTTTCGCCCGAATAAGCTTGGTTGGTATCCCAAATTCAATAGAGCGTGATATGTAGGAAGACCCACAATGTCAGATCTGCCGATGATGGCAACCGTTGCTTCTTTTGGTACCTCAGCTTGATCCAGCACTAGCAGTACTGCCTGGGCAGTCGCCGGTAGTACCAAACCCTTGGTCTGCCAAGATCCATCTTTGATCGCCTGTTGCGTACTAGGTGTCAGACCATCCACATCTTTGTTTGCGTCTATCTCTCCGACGAGTGATCTCCACCATTCGGTAAAATCGCCGTCGCCTACTCGATCCAGCCAGACCTGTTTGGCGGGTTTTTGGATCATCACTCCACTGATAGTTGGATCATGATTTAATCGATTAATGCTTGCCAACACTTGCGACGGAGAGTCAATTAGAGAATGATAGATTGGCCGAAAATCTATTCCCGCTCGATTGGCTGCATCTTTTTTTTTCTGAGTATAGAGTTGACTACCTTGATCTTCAGTAAAAACAATCGAGGCAATGACTGGCCTTAATCCTTTTGCACGCAGTTGACTGACTCTTTCGCTTAGTCGCAACTCTCGTTGTCGAGCAAATTTAATACCGTCAAAAAGTTCCATACTACTATTGTACAGCGTGATATAATCTGCCGCAGGCCAAATCCAGACGGAATAAACCGATCATTCATCATTTATGAATGCCGTTCAAATTCCTTGAT
Organism: uncultured Pseudomonadales bacterium; assembly: GCA_964521215.1. Classification (GTDB taxonomy): domain Bacteria; phylum Patescibacteriota; class Microgenomatia; order UBA1400; family PJMF01; genus DAOQVB01. The sequence goes on along the minus strand of CAZFRD010000015.1, from coordinate 30,923 downwards.
TGATAACCCCATCATTCCTGAGGATGAACTTGTCGTCAAAGCTAAATCATTTGCAGAGAATGCCCACGAGGGTCAAAAACGAAAAACCAATGGGAGTTCCGTCATAACTCATTTAGAAAGCGTGGCCGCCATTGTTTCTGATTTTTCAATCAACCCGATTGTCTTGGCGGCAGCTTTTCTGCACGACGTGATTGAAGATACTAATTTTGCTCTTCAAGATATTAACGAACGTTTTGGAGAGGCTGTTGCTGGTCTAGTTTCACAACTCACCGAAGACAAAAATTTAGCTATTGATGATAGGCGGGAGAAATATCTTACTGGTTTAATCAGTCCAGAGGCAAAATTAATTTCCGCAGCAGACAAACTTCATAATGCTATGAGCATGCTTGCATCGGTGGATTTTTCAGAATTTAGGCATCCTGTTGACAAAACGCTAGCTTTCTACAAACAAGTGGCGGAATTGGTATTTCCCATCAGCCCCCAACTCGCTATCGATCTGAAAAAGGCAGTTATTCTGGTAGAAAATAAAATTGCTAAACTTTTTAATCCTTGAAACTAATTAATGTAACATTTTCGCAATACGCTTGATATTTTCTGAATCTGGACCGTTGCCTTCGAAACCTGGTACTTCGGTGATCAGAGGAATATTTTGTAATTCCGACAGATTAAGAAAATACTCTAGATCACCATGGGGAATCGTACCTTCGCCAATGTTGGCGTGGCGATCCCTGCCAGCGGCAAAGGGATCGCGACTATCATTAACATGGATCACTTTTAGTGAATGCCATAGTCCTAGCTGAAAAATAATTTGTTGAGCTGACCCGAGTGGAATATTTTTGCTTTCTGCTGACTCTGGCGGCTGGGTACCAAGATAATATCCAGCAGCCCAAGCATGACAAGTATCAAAACACCAGCCCAGCCGCCCCTGACTCACAAACCGACCAACCTTTTCCAGTTCATCTAACAACCAATGAATTTCTGATAAATCGGAACAGAGCTTTCCTTGCTGACCCGCAGAATTTTCAATCAACAGACAACTCTCCTCGGGCGACTGTTCCAGCACTTGTCCAATTTTCTTAACCAGTTCAACCTTGACGTTTTGCCAGCCATTACCCAAATGACTGCCCAAATGAACCACCACCCCTGCTCCACCAATGTGGGCATCAAACGCTAATTCTTTTTTCAGCGTCTCCACTGACTTCGTAATTATTTCGGGCTTGTCGGCAGTCAAGTTAATCAAATATAATGCATGCGTAAAAACTGGCTTCACCGATAATTCTTGCTGTTTTGCAGACAATTTTTCGGCATCAATCGTATCCAGATTAGGTCGTTGCCAACCCCGAGGAGAACCCGAAAAGACTTGGACACAGTTGCAACCAATCGCAGTGGCTCGTTCGATCGCTTTGTCATGACCACCGGCCGAAGAAACGTGAGCACCAATTAGTCTTTGCATTGTCATATGAGTTACACTATACCATGTGCCAAGCGCAAAATTAGCTCCCTTCATCATCGAGTACATCAACAGTGAAGAGTATCACTATCTAAAGCGAGAGATCTGGACGGGACACTGTTACTATACAGAAATTGAAGTAGAAAATCGGGCGCCGGTCATCATCGATGCCGGCGCCCACATCGGCGTCAGCACACTCTATTTTGCTAAACTATTCCCCACCGCTCAGATCATAGCGATAGAACCTAATCCCATCACTAGAGAGATCCTAGAAAAAAATGTCTGGAACAATCGTCTGGAAGATCGAGTTACCATCTTACCAAATGCCCTTGCCAACCAAACGGGGTCTGCTTCGCTCTATCACCTGCCAAATCAGCAGTGGCAACTCAACGCCAACCTCTCACCTCAAGCCTGGAACGGCGATTCTTTAACCCAATCAACTGAAGTGAACACTATCACCCTGAGTTCTCTGATCACTCAGCCCATAGATTTGGTGAAACTCGATATCGAAGGAGCAGAACTCGAGGTGCTGAAACAAGCTCGAGACACATTGAGTTTAATCCAGCAACTCTGGGTTGAATTTCACCCCACTGGCAAAAACTCGCTCATAGAGTTGGTTCACCTACTAGAAAAACAGGGTTTTGCTACCACCATCTGGCAAAAAGAGAAAAAAACCAATCCAGAAAAAGCCCGTGGACTTTGCCTCATTCAGGCTCAGAATCAACTAGTTAACCCCAAGTAAAAAGAGGAAATTCACTCGCCACTGATTTGACCTCTGCACAAATTTGCTTGAGTAGCTCATCCTGATCTGCCCAAATTTTAAATTCTTTGATAAAGATTCGTCTTTGCTTCATATCTTTAGGTAGTTGTTTTTTGGTTGTGTGTCGCACAACTTGAGCAATCCAGTGACCAATCTGCTCCATTTCCGGCTCCTTCATGCCCCGAGTTGTTACCAGTGGCGTACCCATGCGCAATCCAGAGGGATAAAAGGGCGAACTTGGTTCGGTTGGTACGGTATTCCGATTGGCGTAGATGCCTGCCACATCAAGTGCATAAGCTACCTGCATGCCCAAGCCTGGTCCAAATGAACTCAGATCCACCACCATGAGATGAGTTTCCGTGCCGCCACCGACGAGGGTTAATTTTTCTTTCAATAAAGTACGAGCTAATACCTGAGCATTTTTCTTGATCTGTTTGGCATAAAGTGTAAACTCTGGTTTTTGGGCTTCAGCCGCGGCAATAGCGATTGCCGCTGTGGTAGCGTTGTGAGGACCTCCTTGTAAACCAGGAATAATCGCCGAGTCGATTTTCTTGCCCAGATCTGGATCACGCTGCAGCCCTCTTTCGGTCACCATAATCATCGCTCCACGTGGGCCACGGAAAGTTTTGTGGGTGGTGGACATAATCACATCGGCATAAGGCACAGGAGATTGATGTTCACCACCAATGACCAGTCCGGTGACATGAGAAATATCTGCCACTAGCCAAGCGCCAACTTTGTCGGCTATTTTTCGAAATTTTTCAAATTCTAGTTCAAAAGGATAGGCGGTGTTACCTGCGACAATCACCTTAGGTTTGTGCTCCAATGCCAACCGCTCAACCTCTGCAAAGTCAATGCGAGCATTTTCAGTCACCCCGTACTGCACTGAGTGATAAAATTTTCCAGAGGCAGTGACTTTCGGATGACCGTGAGTGAGATGACCACCCATCGCCAGCTTGAGCCCCATCAGCGTTTCTCCTGGCTCCATTAACGCAAAATAAATGGCTAAGTTAGCTGGCGACCCAGAATATGGTTGAACATTCACGTAAGGAACGGCAAAAAGTTTTTTCACTCTTTCCTGAGCTAGCAACTCAATTTGATCAACAAATTGGTTGCCCTCATAGTACCTTCTGCCAGGGAACCCTTCGGCATATTTATTGGAAAGACAAGAAGCTAAAACCGCCGACACTTCCGGTGATACTGCGTTTTCTGAGGGAATTAAGCCAATTTTGTCTAGTTGGCGCTGTTCTTCCTGTTTGATCAAGCTGAAAATTTTGTCTTTAGACATGAAATACACCTTTCTTACTGACTGAATAGTAACACAGATAAATAAAAATCAAAAAATCAACGGGCAGATGGCAGGCAGCCGAGTTTAACTACAAAAATATCCTAACAAAAAAATGAGGCTTGGGAAAGAGATACCACTGGGTCAGATTGAGTTAAATCACACTATTGAAACAACATCGGCGCAGTTGGAGCAATGCCGTAGGCAATCCAAACCGTTAAAGCATCAAAGAGCTGTTGTTTTTGATCTTGATTAAGCTCTGCAATCTTCAGCTCATATGGTTCAAACCAACTTACCTCTCCCTGTTCACTAAGCGATTCTAGTCTCACCGTCTCAATATATTCTAAAAACGCCGAACCTTCGTCAAAGATGGGTAAACCCACATTAATTCCAGGATCAATATTGGCGTCCCGCAGTGTTTTTCCATCAGCATACTCACTGGTTATCTGAGCAAAATGAGATTCAATCAGTTTCGGAAGCAGTCTGCGAAATGAGACCGAAATACGTACTGCTTCGGTTCTAATATGCGGGCTGATAATTATCTCATCTCTGTTTTTAACTTTCTTTCGCTGGATTACCGTTGCAGCATTGGCAACATCATACTGCAAGGTAAAAGAACCTTGAGCATATCTTTGCTTTAATAGATCAACAAAAGTCTGTACGTGGATAACCTCACCCAAATCAGTCAGTCGGGATAAATTAAGTAGTTGTTCGACCTCTCCGCTAGTACTAATGATTCTTGCCACAACATCACTTGCAAAAACCACATTGCGATGGTTCAGTTTTGGTAATAAATCTGAATCTTCTGGATCTTGGCCTATCTGTCTAATTAGTGCAGAAATCTTATGCGTGGCAACTCCTTGAGCATTATCATCCTCTGGTTCTTGTTCGTCGATGCGAATAGGTTCAACTTCAGTCAGCTGGGCTTTGCTGATAATGCCATTCAAAGCAATTCGTAAACGCTCGAGACCACGCTTCTTACGCAAGTTGGATGAGGCAATTATCACTTTGCCTAAAGCCAAATCTCCCTCATCTATTTCTGTGAGCAAGGAAACTGCATAGAGTGACTCCAATTGTTCAATTGCACTAATCTCACTAGAAACGACTTGAGAAATTTTTCTGATCAACCAAAAGGGAATAAAGGCTGTTACTTCAGAAGATATTTTGTCCGGTTTATTTGATTCTGTAGTCAACATAAACAAAAAAATCTCACCGGTGCTTTTTACTCAGCTTGGTGTCACTTCAGTCTTGGTGAGAGACTGAATACGTTTCTTGGGAGCAAAAGCCCTTTGTGAGACTCTTGCCATGTTTTGGTTTGCTGTACCAAAACATTTGTGTTTAGATCACTGATTATACAATAATAGCCCCATTTGTTGCAACTGTTGATTAATCAACTCCATTTCGACGTTTTTTTCCTGCCATTTCTTCGTCAACAACATGCTCATCTCACGTTTTTCAAACGGGAAAATAATCCAAGCATTAGTGGTGTAGGCAAAAAAATCTGGTTTTACTACCGAGTGTTCTTTATAAAACAAGGTAGCGGTTGTTACTGATGCTACCCTCCTCTGCTCTAGTAAATCTCTCACAAATTTGAGAGATCCTCCACTGTCAGCTACATCATCAAACAGCAAAACGTGTTTGCCAGCCACATCGACAGGAAGATCTTGGTATACCTTTGGTTGAGGCAGTTTTTCATTAATCCCAGAATAAAATTTCACACCAATGCTGGCAATTTCATCAATTAGTAAAAAATCCGCCAGCGACCGAGTCATCGGCCAACCACCTTTGGCAAGCGTCACGATCAGGTCAATAGATTTATTTGCATTGATAATCTGCTTAGAAACTGCGATCGTGAGTTGCTCCATTTCATTCCAAGTTGGCGCAATATAAGTGGTTTCATCTGGAGGGAAAGAAAATCTGGGAATTAAAATTTGTGAACTCATACTATATGGTACACCACCGACATGATTTTTGTGAAGCCAGTGCTATACTCAAGTCGTGATTAAAGTACTGCTTTTTGATTTATCCAACACTATTTTATTTGCCAAAGATAAAAACTATATTGGAGGATTGAACGCTCTTCATAACGAGCTACAGGCAACGATACCCAATTTCGTTTTTCTTGACCATTTTGAATTAGATTTTGAACTTCTCTCAATGTTGCAATCTCTGCAATCTAGCTATGTGATAGCTCTTTTTACGTCTGAAACAATTCAGGATTCGCCTGCAATTAGGCCAACTTTAGACAAAGTCTTTGATCCAATTATTTCTGCTCAAACCATCGGTTTTCACAAAACAAACCCAGAAGCATACCGTCACATCTCCGAGATCTTAAACATCCAACCAAACGAGATGCTCTTTGTAGACGATAGTCTTAAAAATATTCAGGCGGCTGCACAGGCAGGGTGTAAAACCCATCGATATCAGAATGTTGAATCACTCAACGAAATCCTACAAAACCTTACTTCGCTTTGATCTTTTCTAAAGAATTAGACACTCTTCAAGTCTTCAACTACTCAATTTCATTTTATGGTTTACACTAAAGCATAACCTTGTCTGGAGTCATGCTTTACTCTAAACCATAGTTTTATTTGGGAGGTGTAGCACTACCCACCTGGTTTCTCAGATGCTCCAAGCCTCTTCGATCAAACTGGTTGTAATTCTCTGGATGATTCATGTAGTCTTGTCCACCACTTTGATAATTCTTAAGTATCCACCACCCATATTCTCCTTGACCAGCGAGGTCAGCTTCAACTGGTCCAGAACAACAAATAATGTACGACAATATCTGTCTAAAATCCCAATCATCAACGCCTTGATCTTGTGCAATTTTCAATGCCTCAGGATAGACATACGCACCAGAAGCAACTGCTAGCAGAATTGACCGATCCATCCTCTGAGCAACCGTTCCACCATTGAGAAAATTCGCTAATGAATCTGGGTTTACGTGCAAACCATCAGTTGTTACGGTCAAACTCCTTTGCAGTTCTTCTGGTAATATGGACCAAACTCCAGTCGTCATTCGGTAGGCTTTTTGATCCGCCAAACCTACTGACGCATCGTTCATTGTTCTCTGAACACTGTCGCCTTTTCTTGCCTTGAACTCACTCATGTCAAATCCATCTACAATACATAAAAACCAGTCGCCACTTTCAAACATTTCTCGGAATAGTGCATCATCAATCGCTTGTGCTAATAAACTATTTGGATCGACTGAATAGTATTCAAGCCAATGGGACATTGATGTTTCATACGCCTCTATTAACTCTGGATGACGTTGTAATACTTCTAAATTAGTTGAAAAAGTTGGTTGGCGACATTCTAATGATCGCATCATTGCAAAAACTCGTGAGTACACACCATATCCAATATCATAAAGAGAAGCGCTTGAATTATTCTGCCCTTCATCGATATCTGATGAGTGCAAAATACTTGTCATAGCAAATAACATGCAGAGAGTTAAAAATAGTTGAATAAAAGTGATCTTAGGTTTTTTTTCAACTGAGACTTGTTTTTCCATAATATTACCTTCGTCGAAAAGTGTTAGTTAATTACCTAGAGTGATTCTGAAGAGAGTTAAGAGAATTCAACAAATCGGTTGACAACGGTGCCTCAACAAATATTACCCGTTTCGTTCTCGGATGAGTGAACTCAATGCTATTGGCGTGTAAGAAGTGCCGAGGACACCAAGTGATATCTTGTTTGTAGCGTTTGCGACCGGCGTACAGCCGGTCGCTCACCAGTGGATGCCTAATGTGAGCAAAGTGAACTCTTAGCTGGTGCATCCTGCCCGTTTGCGGATTACACTCCACCAATGAAACCACTTCATTATTTGTTGGCTGAAGGTATTCAGCTAGCACCCGATAGTGAGTCAGTGCTTTTCGACCATCAGGATGCACAAACATTTTTTGCCGATCACGCGTACTGCGCATAATTGGATAGTCCAACTCCGCTTCTGTCACATTCAGCTTATCGTGCACTAAAGCCTGATATTGTTTTTTTACTTTGCGCTCTTTGAATTGAGCCAATAAGTGAACCAAAGCGCCGGGATTTTTTGCCAACAACAACGCTCCGCTTGTATCCTTATCTAACCGATGAACAATGCCTCCTCTTTGCTGAAAAATCTCCTCTGGCGATCCATAAACTGGAGTAAAATTTTCTGGAATCAGCGAGCGCCAATCCTCGGTTGCCAAATCATCTTGCTGTCGCTCCAAATAAACTTGCCACCACTGTTGAATTGTCTCTCCCCGATTGGTTTTGGCGTCATTCACAGTCACTCCTGGAGGCTTATTTATCACAGCCAGATCCGCATCTTCAAATAATAGTTCGATAGTCATCATAATGGTTAAGTATAGTCTACTATTTTTTTGCGTTTTTAATTTTTAATTCTGCCAGAAAGATCCAAACCAAAGTGATAACAATTAACCAGTCGGCCAAATTGTTTTTTAACGGCAATCCAGGTACAGCCAACCAATCCACCACTGCGCCAAATCTGATTCGATCGATCAGATTGCTCACAGCACCAAAAAACAGGAAAATCAAAGCCAATCTCTGCCGTTTAAACATCAGGTAGAAAACCAGTCCAATAAAAACGCTCACGCCAACCACTAGAAATAACTGAGTGTTTTCGGAAAACAGACCAAGCGCAATGCCTGAGTTAAAAGTAGCAAGACTTTGTTGTACGGCCATTTGCTTAGTCAACTGATCAATAAAAACAAAGATAACTCCCACCAAAATTCCCAGTGCAGTTTTCCAGTTCATCTATTTCTTTTTATTGAAAGTCAACTTACCAGAACGATTGACTAGTAAAGCGATTCCCAAAATAAAACTCAGCCCAAATAACACCAGATCTGACCACCAAACTAAGCTGGAAACGTTGCTGGTGAGAAAAAGAGCAATTGATCCAAATATTACTCCCAAAAAGATTAGTCCTAAAGCGGTGATGAAGCCGGTTTTGGCTACATCTTGACCCGATTTGTACCAAGCAAAAGTCCGATAACGATATTCCAACCAATATAAGTACCGACTAATCAGGATGAGTAGCACCGCCAAGACCAACGGAATTGGCGACGACCGTATTTGGAAAAATAAACCAAATTGAACAATGGCGGTGGCGGCAACCAGACCAGGCATCCACATATCGAGGATGCCGAATACCTCCCAGTGCTGGGCACGACTAAAACGCACTAGCCACAGTATTGCCGCCACCACACCAAAAGATAGAGACAAACCACCGTGACTAAAAATGTTCAGCCAGGCGACCACCGACCAACCAAACTCTCCAAAATGTAAAATCACGTAGAGACAGCGAGCCACAATGATTCCGCCCAAAACCGAAAGTAAAAAACCGTCGAAAAGTTGATCTTCGGTAAAATGCTCTTCTCTGCCCCGCTTCCAAAAAATGAAGCCTGCCACAAAAATCGCTAAAACCAAAAATAAGTTGTAAATCATAGCTTGCTTACGAATTATTTAAGAGTATGTGCCGAGAGAGGGAATTGAACCCTCACTCCCTTGCGGGAATCGGTTTTTGAGACCGACCTGTCTACCTATTCCAGCACCTCGGCATGGTTCATGTTACACTTAATCACAGCAATCAAAGCAATTGTATCATCGGTATGCTTTTGATTGGCGACTAACCATGCAAACTGTCCTCAGCCAACTCATACAGACTATCCTCGACCCCGCTAGTGTCTGGTCGGTGGTGGCTCGAGGCGCAGTCTGGCTGGTCATTGCGCTGGTAATTATTATTAGCGTGGACTCACCTAACCCAGATCAATCTTTTCGTCGAATGAAAAATAATTTGGGATTTTTAATCTTATTTATTGCGCTGTCAGCGGCTTTGATGTACTTACTTTTTGGTTACACCAAATCAGCCTAGTGTTGCGCCATGGCTTCACGGTGTTTTTCCATACCATAAAATTTGATGCGTTCGCCACGAAAGTAAAGTTCTATGTCTCCAATTGGACCATTGCGATGCTTAGCAATTTTAACACTGACCGCTTCTCGTTTTTCTTCGTCTTTTCGATATAAAAACATCACGACATCGGCGTCTTGTTCAATTGCTCCAGACTCTCGCAAGTCGGACAACTGGGGGGTTTTTTCCCCTCGACTCTCGATGGCACGAGAAAGTTGCGACAAGGCTAAAATGGGAATGCGCAACTCCCGAGCAATATTCTTCAGTCCCTGAGAAATTTCACTCACTTCTTGAACTCGGTTGTCCATTGTTCGACCGTGGGCCAGTTGTAAATAGTCAACCAATAGTAAATCAATCGAGTGTTCTATCATTAGTCTGCGCGCCTTGGTTCTCATATCAAAAATTGATAACCCAGGAGTATCATCAATGAATAGTTGGGCATCGGCCAATACTCCCATCGCATCGGAAAGCTTCAAAAAATCTTGTTGATCTAAACGGCCTGTCTTCAATCTCCAAGCATCTATGTCCGCCTGTCCTACTAATAGTCGGTCGACTAACTCTTCTTTTGACATTTCGAGTGAGAAAATGCCCACTTTTTTCTTGGCTTGCACGCACACATGCTGAGCAATATTCAAGGCTAGAGCAGTTTTTCCCATACCTGGTCGTGCCGCCAAAACAATTAAGTTGGATTTTTGTAGCCCAGCTAAAATCCGATCCAAATCTTGAAATCCAGTCGATACCCCTCTCAGTTCCTCACCAGATCTTTGAAGTTCGTCAATTCTTTCAAAACTTTCAACCAAAGTATCTTTGAGAGAAATAAACGAGCGTTGGTCTTGTTGCTGCGAAACACTAAAAATCTCCTGTTCGGCTAAATCCATCACCACGTTTGCCTCCTGCGAATCATCAAAAGCCGCCTGGGTGATGGTGGAAGACAAACTGATTAACCTTCGCTTCGTGTATGCTTCGGCAATTAACTGGGCATAATGCACCACGTTGGCGGCGGTTGGCACCACCGAAGACAGACGAGCCACCTCTTTGGCTCCACCCACTTCCTTGAGTGTGTTTTGCTTTTTTAACTCTTCGGTTAAAGTTACAACATCTATTGGTCGTCTTTTCTCATAAAGGGCAGCCATAGCACCGTACAAAGCCTGATGTTTGGCTTCGTAAAAAGCCGGAGGAGAAAGTAGCTCAGCTACCTTAATAATAGCCTCTGGATCAATCAAAATTGAACCAAGAACTGATTCTTCAGCTTCTTGTGAATGGGGCGGAATTCGTTGTGTTGTCATAAACTACGCTTCGGATAAAGCCGTGGGTGTTAGGACCACCACTTCAGTTTCCTCGGGCAGTTTCAGACTCGTTAACTCCAACTTGGCGACAGGCTCAACCTCGACTCCATAGGTGTGCAAAAATTCTTCCACTGTTTTTAATTCACCAAAAATTGAAGCTTCGTGCTTAGAGGTTTTATAGTGCATGGGAATTACCATCGCTGGTTCAAGTTGTCGGATCGTTTTGACGGCCATATTGGGATCAAGTGTAAATACACCTCCAACTGGACAAAATAACACGTCAACACTCCCAATTGCCTCCACTTGTTCATTGGAGAGTAAATGACCAAGATCTCCCAGATGACAAAAACGCATGCCCTCAAAAAGTATAGTGAAAACAGTATTGCTGCCTCGTAAAGCACCAGCCACATCATCGTGAAAGGTGGGCACGCCAAAAACTGAAATCCCTCCCACCTCATATTCACCTGGTTGAGTTACCAAAAATGGTCGCTCTCTCCGACTGGTAGTTTTGACCAAGGCGACGGCGTTATGATCATCGTGTTGATGAGATACTGTCACAATATCGGCGGAAGTTGCAGGAAACGGGAACCCCACCGAACCTTGTGAAAATGGATCGGTTACCACGCTGCCATTTTTACCCTTCAATTTAAATGAAGAATGACCCAAATATACAATTTGCATAGTCCCCCTTGTGCTCCTATGTTACCATAGCACTGCGTAAACGTAAGGCTTATTTTACGTTATACTTAAGTTATGCATAAAGAAACCATCATCGCTGTGGTTATCGGCTTGTTGTTCGGTCTAATGGTGACGGTGAGTGTTTATAAACTGCAATCTCTGAGCCAACCGAGTCAGACAGAAACAGCATTGTCTGATCAAGTTATACCATCAACTTCGCCTGCGACGGAAAGTCAGGACCGCTTATCAATCAACTCCCCAACCCAAGGCTTAATTACCTCCGATGCCGAAATGACGATTGACGGTAAAACTGATAGCATGGCTCTGCTCGTGCTGTTTGCTCATGAAACGCAACAAATATATGAAGCAGATTCTGCTGGAGCATTTTCTATTCCTTTCACTTTAAAAGAAGGCCCTAATTTTTTTACCCTTGTAGCCACCAATCAAGAGGGTACCACTTTTTCGGTTGACCGAGTGGTAGTTTATGAAAAGGACTTAACTCAACTATGAAAATCATTAAGCTTTTCTGCCTATTCACTGTGATCCTTTTCTCACTTAGTCAAATTGCTCTGCCCATCAAAGCTCAAACAAGCACCAAGAGTGGATCGATCGACGTCCGCCTCGAAGGCAAAGATATTGGTGAGGCAGGGACTGTCACTCCCGATCCCGATAGCATCAACCAGGCCATCAACGAACGGATAAATAAGCAACTTAGTTTGGAACAAGAAAAAAAACTGAGCACCATGATTGAAAGCATCAATCTCCTGCGTCGAGCTATCTTTGGCCAAGTGGAGCGAATCACAGATGATTCGCTCACCCTCACCACAGCTGATGGAATGAATATTATTCCCATTCCCAGCACTATTCAAGTTAAGCAAGGCACAAAAACGATTAAAATTACCGATATCGCAGTGGATAATTGGGCATTGGTCATTGGTGCCAACAGTACTGGCAAAACAAGCGACACAGCCAATCCAGTCTACACTCCTCAACAAATTACCGTCTATACTACCAATCCAATGGTAGAAAAACCCACGGTCGAATTAGGAATTATTGATTCGATTACTAACTCCACCATTACGGTCGTTAGTCGATCATCCGGCATCAGTAGTACTTTTAATTTGTTAAAAACAACTCGCCTCCAAGACGCCAAAGGTACCAATGCCACCCTCGCCGATTTCGAGAAAGACATTTCAGTCTTGGTTGTTGGGTTTAAAGGAGAAAAGACCAACACTGCCACGATTGTCCGCTCCATGGCCGCGCTTGACCAAGAGACGAGTAACTAACATGAGTGAAAAGTCAGATCAGTTTAATTTGCGTCGTACTCGATTGTTAGCATTATTACCCCCAAACAGTGCTACTTTGCTCACCAAAGCAACAGATATTCAATATTTTTTTGGCTTTGCGGAATTCTTAGAACCGACAGAACGAGAAGCTCTGGCTTATTTTGATGCTGCCAAAGCGATACTATTTATTCCTCCACTTACTGTGTCGCCTGCAATTTCCTCAATTATTATTGTTGGCGACTGCTCAGAAGCCTCGGTCTTATCCCGCATCAAACATCAAAGTGATCAATCTCAAGTGGCAACTCTGTATGTCGATATGAACTCACTGTTGGCCTCTGAGTACCTGGCTTTGACTAAATCCTATGAAAAGCAGATTCAGGCGCTGGATCGTAATTTGGTTTGGCAGTTACGGATGATCAAGGATGAAGACGAAACAAATGCGATTCGTCGTGCCTGCGAAATCTCATTGACCAGTTTTAATCAATTAGTTCCAGAGTTGAAGGTTGGAATGTCAGAGCTACAGGTGGCTGACCGACTGGAAGATTTGCTGAAGCAAAATGGTAGTCGCAAGTTGGCTTTTCCCACGATTGTGGCGTTTGGCTCACATACTGCTCTGCCCCACTACCAACCAGGAGGTCTCAAGTTGGACCAAGAGATGCCAGTGTTGCTAGATTTTGGAGCTACGTGGCAAGGTTACCGAGCAGATATGACCCGTACTATCTGGTTTGGTAAAAATCCAGATCCAGAATTCACCAAAGTTGAACAAATAGTACAGGAAGCTTACCAACAAGCGGTGGATCTGCTCGATAATCGACCAGACTCACTCACTGCAGCGCAAATTGATGCGGCGGCTCGTGGCGTAATCACGAAGGCAGGTTATGGTTCACAGTTTATTCATAACTCTGGTCACGGGCTGGGACTGGATATCCACGAGCCGCCCTCGCTCAACAGTCGCAACCAACAACTAATTAAAGAAAATATGGTCATCACCATTGAGCCTGGCATCTACTTACCAGGTAAATTTGGCTATCGGCATGAGGATACGTTGATTCTATTATCAAAAAGCATCGCTCGCCTCACTAAGTCAGGCTGAGTAAATGAAGGAGTGATGTCAGGCTGAGTTTATCGAAGCCGACATCACTTGGTGGACCAGAGGGGAGTCGAACCCCTGACCTCTGCAATGCGAATGCAGCGCTCTACCAACTGAGCTACTGGCCCGTTTTTTTGGCGTGCCACCGATTATACAGCTTGCCATTCTTCACCAATCCCGTCTTGGCGTCAATTTCAGCAGTTGGATATTTCTGTGCATTTTTTTTCATTTTCTGCAAAAACGCTTGCTCCAGATCAATACCTTGTTCTTCGCTCATTAATAACAACCAGAACAAGACATCTGCCATTTCTTCGCCAATATCTTTTTTGAAATCTTGCTGATATTTTTCTAGCTCTTCACCCGTTAAATATTGGAAGTGTTCCGCTAACTCGCCCAATTCCACCAGTAAGCCTAAAATTAAATCTTTTGAACCATGAAAACGTTTCCACGACCTGGCTTCACGAAAAGCGACAACTTGCTGAGCTAGAGTTTTCAGGTCCAACATTGCATTAGTATAAACCATAGATCAGACTGATTGACATACATCACTATATACATTACAATGTTAACATATGATGATACGTACACAAGTCTATTTACCAGAGAAAATGCACCAAGATTTGCGCTCGCTCGCTGAGGTTCACAACACCACTCTTTCAGAGTTAATTCGAGTTGGTGCAGAAAAGACAATCAAAAAAATGTCACAAAAGAAACCAAAAAGATCAGGTTTTTCTTACTTTGCTCATTTACCAAAATCTCATATGTTCCACAGTCAAATTTCCGCAGTCGATCTAGTGCGAGCTGAAAGAGATTAAACAATGAGATATTTAGTTGATTCTTCTGTCTATATTTCTCTCTACGTAGAGGACGACGTTTTTCACAACCAGACTGTGTCTGTAGCACCAATCATTGAAGCTGAATCGGTTGTGGTGCCAACTCTAGTAATTGCCGAAGTCATCACAGTGCTCTCTCGTAACCAGCCAAGTAAAGTCGCCACAGCACTGCGTCATCTTTTTCGAGAGGAGGTTATTGCCCTAGATTCAGATTTTTTAAACAAATTTTCAAAATACGCCCCCCGGTCACCCCATCTAAAAACTTCAGACTTAGTGATTGCAGTTACTGCCTCAGTCCACAAAGCGACTCTGGTAACTTGGGATAAACAACTACTCTCCTCTGCTGGGTCTATTTGCACCGTTGTTAACCCTATTACACTACTAAAAATGTCAGGAACAAAATGATACAAAAGCCTAGTAATACTGCGACCATCAATGAATTAGCCAAAGTCATGGCTCAACTTCAAAACCCGAATAAAGTTTTGAACTTTCTCTACGATGTCGCTACACCCAAGGAAATCGAGGAGTTGGCCCAACGCTTTCAGATTGCCAAATTGTTATGGACCACCAACCTGTCTTACGTGGAAATAGCGGGTCAGACAAACGCCAGTACCACCACCGTCACACGAGTAGCTCGTTTCCTCAATCAAGAGCCATTTGGTGGCTACAGACAAGTATTGAACACATTTTATCCGAAGGCTGAAACAAAAAAAGCCAAGCGAAGAAAAACCTAAGCTCCAGATCTGAAGTTGATATCTATATTATCGTGTTAGCATGTTGACATATACTAGACTCTTTGATATACTCCACCTCGTGTTAAAGCAAAAAAGTAATAATCTAGTAGTTCATCATCAATCCCCAGCCATTGGCGGAGAGTTGTTTTCGTAGTATAAAAAATCATAATAAAAGTAATTCACTCCCCCGCCATTAGCCAATGGCGGGGGAGTTTTTGTATTCCTTAGTAATTAAACAAAAGAAAGAAAAATATGAAAAAAGAATCTAAACAAATAATTTTAACTGCACCTGGAGGAGAAAATCAAAAAGTATTTCTAGACTTGCTTGAAATAGCTGGTTGCTTTGTAGAGCGTCCTATTGGCAAATCCTATACTGCAACAGTTGAACCCAACGGGGATTTTGATAATCGAGTAAAGTGTATTTTTACTCGTGCAAATGAGGCAGTAACGTTAATGGAAGAAAATTATCTGACAGTTGCCGCAGCTACTACAGGCAAGGACATACTTTATGAACAATCTGTGGAATCAGATCGAGTATTTGATTTAGGCACATTATTACCTTGGTTGCCTTCGGTATTTTTAGATCTCTATGCAACTCCAAATGGATTACAATATTCAGAATTGGTACGACTGGCGGATGCAGCCAAAAGACAATTCTATGCCTTAAAAGATCAAACTCCAGAAGAATATCAGGCACTGAGAGTATTAATTCGTAATTTGCTCGCCGGTTCAATTGTTAACACCAGCAGACGAAGAAGAATTAAGGCATACTTTGACGATGATCCTGAGATAGATATAAAGTTTAGGGCTGGTAAAATTGAAGGTCTCGGTGCTTTGAATAATAAATACTTAGCCTATGCTGATGTGGTTGCCACTGGAAGAACTGGAAATGACAACGGTAATCGCAGACTAGCTACTGTTGAACGTGTTAATCAACTCGGCTTAGTGCTTAACCCCATGGCTGATCCCGACTCAAAGCAGGTCATCACCCAACTGGCTGATCGTATAACTAAAATTACCTCAAGATTCCCTGATTTAAAATCTTCGGCAAATTCTCTCGTTAGTGTTTCTGACATCGCCACCGTAGGCAATAGTAGTATTTGCATTTTCTTCATGAAAGGTATTGATGATTCATCCTTTTATGGAAAAACAGTTCCTTTCCCTATCTTTTTCGATGATCAAGTCACTACAGTAGATCAAGCAAAACAGTTGTTGGGCGTAGAAGGATATACCTACTTTCGTGAAACTAGTGATCTAAAATCCTTGTTTCAGCAATTAGAAAAAGTAGTTGACCCCGTGGTGCTCTATCTCATTACTCAGGTAGTTGAAAAAGGTGGATATATCATAGTTCCTTCAGCGATTATCAAATACTTTAAATCTCAAGTGCGCAGTGAATCACCTGGCTATGAGCGATGCAATATACACTAGATATGAAAAACAGATATCAACAAATAACCATTGCTATCCAAACAACTGCGCTTGTGCCTCAGAAACTTGATCAAGCAAACCGAGTTGCTTCTACTCAAAAAATCATGCATGAATCTTCATGCGTCGAACATGTTGGCTTTCTGGATCGCTCTGCCCTGCCCTATCCAACTATCACCATGATGGGCGATGATTGGTGCAGTACTGACGGTTTCTCGAGAAAATGATACACTACTACTATCCGTTTTACGAAAGGACATCAATTATGAAAGTTAATATGCCACAAACCCTGAAGGGATTTCGTGACTTTTTACCAGCAGAAGCGAGGAAACGTGACTGGTTGCGTGGTAGATTGGCTGAGATCATGACTCAGTGGGGTTTCGAGCCCCTCGAAACCCCCACATTGGAATCCTTAGAACTCTTCCAAGGCCAAATTGGTGAAGAAGAAAAATTGTTTTTTCAATTCCAAGATCCAGGTGGCCGCGACGTGGCACTGCGGTATGATCAAACTGTGCCAACCTGCCGAGTGGTGGCGCAAAACCAGCAACAACTGACGTTTCCTTTTAAGCGGTATCAGATCCAGACGGCCTTTCGCGCCGAAAAACCCCAGCGCGGCCGCTATCGTGAATTCCTCCAGTGCGATGCCGATATTTTTGGCGTCTCATCGCCAGTAGCCGATGCTGAAGTGATTGCCTTATCGCTTGATATTTATCGCCAACTAGGTTTCAAACAAGCTCAAGTTAGAATCAACGATCGATCACTGCTCACTGATATTCCCTACCCCGCCATTGTGGCCATTGATAAATTAGAAAAAATTGGCGAAGTTGAAGTGCTAGCAGAGATTAAGCGCAAGGGTTTTTCCGATGGTGAGGCTCAATCGTTTTTGGACACAGTGCGTTCACTCAAACCCAATGCCACCATCCAAACTATTCTTGATTACCTGCAAGCACTTGGCTTTCCAGCAGACTGGTACACTTTTGAGCCAACCATTGCCCGATCTTTTTCCTACTCCACTGGCCCAATTTGGGAAGTCGTCATTCCGGGCTCACCCGGTTCGGTCCTCGGTGGCGAGCGCTTTGACAAGCTAACCGAAAAAATATCTGGGGTGGCCATACCCGCCACCGGTTTTGGTTTAGGTTTTGATCGCACACTGGAAACAATGGAAACCTACAACCTTCTACCAGACTTTAAACAATCAATAAAAGTATTGGTGACGGTGTTTTCTCCAGCTACCTTAGTCCAATCAGTTAAAATTAGTCAATCGCTGAGAGATGCAGGTATCAATATTTCAATTTACCCAGAACCAGAGGCAAAACTCGCCAAACAGGTAAAGTATGCTGACAAGCTTGGTATTCCGTTAGTGGTCATCCTTGGAGATGAAGAAGTATCAAATAACACCGTCACCGTCAAAAACATGGCAACTGGCGAACAAAAAACGGTATCCTTCACAGAGGCGGTGGAAAAACTTAGATGATTCGAAAAATTACCTGCTAGACTGATTTTGTTTGCAGTTCTTGTTCAACTCTTTCGGAAAGAAACATCTTCATCAGTGATTGGTAAGGCACATCTTTGGAGTTAGCAATTTGTTTGATTCTCATCAACAAATGGCCTGGTAAACGCAGTGAAATAGATTCGGTTGTTGGCTTTAATTTTGATAAATCAAATTCAAGAGGAGTGTCAAAATCAACATACTCTGTTGAGTCAGCTGTCGCCCAAAATTTTCTTTCTTCGTCCTCGTTGTGAAAGACTGGAATTGGTTTAAGTTTACTTGGTTTTTTCATACTTCATCCTTTCTTTTTTATTCTGATCTCTAGCGGAAATAATTCGAATAGAATTTTTCCTGATAGTAAAAACGATCATTAATCTTCTTCCCTTATTTGTTACTCCATACGCAAAATATCTTTTTTCTGCCTTAGAGTGTGAGTTATCACTCAGAATCAGCAATGGTTTATTAAAGAAGATTTCTTCTGATTCTTTATGATGAACGGCGTGCTTAATCCAATTCTTCTCAAGATTGCCTAAATCCCAAATAAAAGAAATTGGCTTTGGCACCACATTCATTGTACTAGTATATTATGATCATATACTTTATGTCAATCGGAATTACTATTTTACCGTCACACTTTTGGCGATGTTGCGAGGCTTGTCGACGGGCAAGCCGAGCATCACTGTTAGGTGATAACTCAACAGCTGTAACGCTACTACGCTCGCCACTGGCTGTAACTCTCCCAAATCTGGCGTTACCAGATACTCAGCAAACACGTCTGACCGGTTTGGGCCAATACCAATTGTGCGCGCTCCGCGCGCACTCACTTCACGAGCCGCTGTTAAAATTGCCTGACACTCGTCCGATTCGCCAGGATCCAATAACACCACTGGCGTACCTGTCTCCATCAGCGTGATAGCATAATGTTTCAAATCTCCCGCTGGGATGGCATGGGCGTGCTTATAGGTGCCTTCAATCAACTTAACCATGCCTTCCTGAGCAATAGGCAGTAAACTACCTGTACCCAGCAAAAATATGTCGTGATTGGCGACTAGTTGATCAGCCAAACGCAAAATCTGCTGATTCCAAGCCTGAGTAGTCAAAGCTTCAGCCAACTGCTGAGCCCCTTTGAAGACAAGTCTTTGTGACTGACTCAATTTGCCAACGAGGGCCTGAGCGATCATGTATCCCCAAACTAGCTGAGCCGAAAATACTTTTGTACTCATCACGCATCGCTCGGGCCCAGCTTCAGTCATACAACTGATATCGGCTATCCTACTCATGGTACTCCCAGGCATATTCACGAAGGTGACTAACTTGACTCCCCGCTTTTTCGCTTCAACTAAAACTTCCAACACGTCGGCAGTTTCTCCACTTTGTGACGGAGCGATGATGACAGTCTGACTATCCATAAACGGTAGGTAGCTACTAACTTCCGCCCCAACTAGAGCTATAGCCGCCACGCCTCCCCACTGGCGTAAATTGCTGGCAATGACAGCTGCTGCCAATCCAGTGCTCCCAGAGCCAATGACAATTACTTGCTTGGCCTTCTTGATCAAACGAGCCACCGCCAAGTAGCTGGTTTTTGACTGTTGAGCTAGTGTGCGCATGACTTGGGGAGTTTCTTTGATTTCCTGGATCATGTAGTGTTTTTCCACCAGCCTCGATGACTGATTATCTATTTTTAATTTTTCCCACCGCAGTTGAATCGGCCGATCTGTTTCAACCTGATTGACAAAGACTTGAATTTGATCTGATTTACCCTTGTTAATCACTACTTGTTGCCCATCTTCTAGCACTAAGTAGTCGCTGGCTAAACCAACTAGCGAAGCAGTATCGGACGAAAGAAAATATTCGCTTTGATCGTGACTTTTACCAAGCACTAACGGCGAACCTTTCTTCATTGCCAGTAACTCACCTGTTTTAGTTAAAACTGCAAAAGTGTTTCTGCCCCTAAGTTGCGGATAAATAGCTGTGATTGCCAAAGCTAAATCGTGCTGTTTTTTTACTTCTGCTTCAAGTAAATGCACAATTATTTCAGTATCTGTTTCACTGATAAATTGCCAACCGTGTTTCTGGAGTACTTCTTTTAATTCCTCGGCGTTTTCGACAATCCCATTTTGTACCAAGGCAAATTCTCCTGATTGAGCCAGATGTGGATGAGCATTGATCTGAGTCACTCCTCCATTAGTGGCCCACCGAGTATGTCCCAGCCCAATTTGACCGACCAACGGTTGACTAATACTAAGTTTGTCAGGCACCTCACCAACCGCTTTGGTTATTTGTAATCTTTCACCATCGGTCACCGCTATGCCCCAAGAATCGTATCCTCGGTAATCAAGATTTTTCAATCCTTGGCGAATAATGCTCACCGCCGTTTTTGTACCAAAATAGCCAAAAATACCACACATAAGTGCTCCTTAAAATTTAGTAAAATACAGAAAAACCAAAGCAGGCGCTTTGGGTGAAGTGTATCAAGGCTTTGTTGCCACTCGTTACCGAGTGATTTTGACCTGATGCTGATGGACTTTCACTGGCCCAGAGGGTTTCCGCAGATACTCAGCTTCGACTTTACTTGCCTTAACTGGTCCGATTCCACCTGATTTTACTCAAGTAGCCCTCATCCTCGTTTCCCCGCTGCTGGCGGGGCCCCACGCTCAAAATAGATCATCAATAAATACCCCCTTTCTTTTTATTATTAACTCAAGCATAGCACACACTAAAGTACAAGATTTTGGAACATATGCTATACTACTCCCTCTTGGAGCAAACAACTATGAAACAAAATATTCATCCCACCCTTAATCCGATTATTTTCATTGACGAAGCAACAAAAGAAGAAATCTTCAGTAAATCGACTATGACCAGCGAAGAGACTCGAGAAGTCGAAGGAGTCACTTACTTTGTGATTCGACTCGACGTAACGTCTTTTTCTCACCCTTTCTTTACTGGCGAAATGCGATTTGTGGACCGCCAAGGCCGAGTGGACAAATTCATCCAAAAAATGCAGAATGCTCAAAATACTGCTGGCAAAAAGAAAAAGAAGTTGGCCAAACAAGCTGATGCAGTGGTAGAAGACAGCAAAAGCTATCGAGAAATTTTGCAGGATCAACAGTCGCAGCTGCGCAAAAGCGCGAGACCTGCCGATGCTCCCCAAGTTTAAGGTACAATAGTACCCACCATGAATCCCTACCAATCACAAATTGACCAACTGGAGCTGAAGCTTAAAGCAGCCCAAGCTTTAACAACCGATCCTGAATTGGCCGATTTAGCACAAGCTGAAATTCTGGAACTCCAGTCCCAAATCCAACTACTCAACGACGCCTCGGCTCAGTTGACTGAGAATCAAACCGAACCTACCGAAGTAAACTCCACGCAAAAAACTAACTGCACAATGGAATTTCGCCCCGGAACTGGTGGTGACGAAGCTAAAATTTGGGCTAATGACTTACAGCGGATGTATCTGCGTTACTTGGAAACTACTAAGTTTCGGGTTTCTTATATTGATGACTTGGTCATCAAAATTACTGGTAAAAATGTATTCGATTCAAATATTTTAGACTCTAGCACCCTACTAACCCCATATGAAATTTTTCAATATGAATCGGGGGTTCACCGAGTGCAACGAGTACCGGATACCGAAGCTCAGGGTCGGATCCATACTTCGACGGCTACCATTGCGGTTTTGCCAGAAGTCCCAGTCCATGTGGTCAACATCCGTGAAGAAGACCTGGAGTGGCAATTTATTCGTGCCAGCGGCGCTGGTGGCCAACATGTCAACAAAACCAGTAGCGCCGTGCGCCTGACTCACCTACCCACCGGCATTGCCACCACTTGCCAGCAGGAAAAACGCCAAGAGCAAAACCGCAAAATCGCCCTCGAGCTCCTACGAGCCCAACTCTGGGAAATTGAAGAAGAAAAAAGATTAGCCCAACTCGGAGAAGCCCGCAGTGCTATTGGTCAAGCACGTCGTGCCGAGAAAATTAGAACCTACAACTTCCCACAAAATCGGGTTACCGACCACCGCACCAAACAAAGTTGGTTCAATCTAGAAACCATACTCAATGGTAATTTGGAAACCCTACTTTTAGAACTTAAAAAAGCGGTGGAAAACCCCGCTGGGGACATCAGTGATCGCCCAGATATCGAAGCAGATTAATACAGCCTAACCTGCTTGACCACTTTGCAAAGTTGCTCTCAATTTTTTAAACTCTCCCTCTCGCCAAATTTCGATATCAACAGTTTGCCCAACTCTAAGCTTGTTGATGATCACCACTAGCTCAGTATCCTTGAGTTTTGATCCATTAATCTCGGTAATAATGTCACCAGCTTGGATACCGATTTCCTGAGCTGTGCTGTTTTCTTCTACTCCATCAACGTAAGCCCCCTGAGGCACCTCGTGTAGCAATGCCGCTTTCTCACTAATCATTTGATACCGAACTCCCAATTTTGGACGGTCAAATTGACCAGTAGCATTAAAATTATCGATTGATGCTTTAACAACATTGATAGGTAGAGCAAAACCAATATTCTCAGCCGATTGAGAAACTGCAACGTTGACTCCAATCACCTCGCCTTGAGCATTAATTAACGGTCCTCCAGAGTTGCCGGGATTAATGGCAGCATCAGTCTGAATTACTCCTTCGATTTCTTCAAATTGATAAAAACCGTCACCAGCCGTGATGCCTCGCCCCAGACCAGAAACAACCCCAGTAGTCACAGTGTGACGAAATTCGCCCAGCGCTGTCCCAATCGCAATCACGCTCTCTCCCACTCTAATATTGTCGGAATCACCCAATGGCAAAGCTGGTTTATCAAAGTTTTCTACCTGGACTATCGCCAGATCATTGAGCGGATCGCGATAAATTTTTTCTACCTTATGTTCGTTACCTTCTTTATCGATTACTAAATATTCGGCTTGATCGTCTGAAACCACGTGTTTATTGGTAACGACCTTTCCTTTATCGACAACAAAACCAGTGCCAATATCCCGTTGAATTTCTTCAGTTTTCTGTTGGCTTGGAGTACCAAAGCCAAACGGACCAAAATTAAATATTCCACCGCCAAAAGGACTAACCACTGTTTGTTGCTTTTTAATTGAAACGGTAACAACCGATTCGCCAGCAGCTTCGACTACATCTGGAATGGTCAGGTCTTTACCCTGTTTAATAAGATCCCCCAAAGGTGTTGCGGCAGGTACGGCTTGGGGTTGAGGCAACCAAGACTTGAAGGGCGTATTTTCTAATATTTGCCACTGATTAAGTAAATCAACAGGATCCTGGCTGAGGATTCGGGTAGAAAGCGTACCGAGAAAATACGCCCCAATCACTAAACCAGCAATTTTAAAACCAAAAACGTATGAAGTTTTTTTCTCTAGCATAGAACGTTGAATTTAGAATACAGATTTAATACGAGATTGTGGTTAAAATTCTTTCAAAGCTCGCTCAAGCGCTTGGTCGTTAGTCGCATCCTTATCTATTGTCACTTCAATATCGACGGGAATGCCCTCATCTTGGATCCAGTCACCCCCTGGTAACAACCAGCGAGCAATCGTTACGTGCAAGCCACCGCCGTTAGAGAGATCTCGTCTGTCTTGGACTGTACCTTTACCAAAGGTTTTACTACCTATTAATTTGCTTCCCAGTCGGTCACGCAAAGCTCCGGCCACAATTTCGGAAGCGCTAGCGCTTCCACCATTGACTAAAACTTCGGTCTGGAAGTCAGCCAAACGACCAGTCCCGAGTGAGGTGTAATCCTGACTGGAGTACTTGCCCTTTTGACTGACAATGACTCCAGAGGGAATAAAATCGCTGGCCACTTGGATAGCACCATCAAAAAACCCGCCTGGATTATTGCGCATGTCGAGCACTATGCCAGCGATAACCGGTTTTTTAGCCCTGATTTGCATCACTGCATCATCCCACTCATTTTTTGTTCTTTCACCAAAGCGACTAATACTGATGTGAGCAAAAGTTTTGCCCTGATTTTCCACAAATTCTAAGGTTACAGATTTTACTATGATCTCATCTCTAACCAAACTAACTTCAAATGGCTCACTACCATTGTTCTCTCGGTAGAGCGTCAGGGTGACCGTGCTACCTTTGGGTCCCCTGATTGCATCAACGGCTTTATCGAGTGTCCAACGGCTTGAGTCTTCACCTTTGGGATTGGTCTCATCCGCCACTCGCAAAATTAAGTCTCCTGGTTGGACACCAGCTTTGGCTGCCGGTGAATCTGCCAGTGGCGCAACTACAGCCAAAACCTCATTTTTGTAACCCAGTTCAATTCCCACACCAAAAAAGGCGCCAGCCAGATCTTCACTACTACGTTTGTTATCCTCTGGTGGTAAATACATAGAGTATGGGTCACCCAAGGAAGAGACCATGCCTGTCGTGGCACCATCAACCATCGTGGCAGCATCGATTTTGGCAGGATCTAGATAATCTGACTGCACATATGACCAAGCTTCCCAAAAAGTATCCATGTTAACAGTTGAGGGAGAAACTGGCTCGGCCGGACGTTGACCGATAGCTATATTATTGCCAGAGCGTTGAGCCAGAAAAAAACCCGTTTTTTCCACCACGCCGTAGCGGTATTGAGCAAACATACCCACCACAACCAACAAAACCACGGTAATCAGCTGGGGAACGGCTTTTAAAACAAAACGCATGGGCTCAATTGTAACTGGAGAAATGAGAATGGCAAGCGATCAAAATGTTGACACCGTACAATTTTCTGCTATAATGTCCTATATTATATAACTATTAAAGGTTATAAGGATGCCAAATAAAACAAAAGAAGCTTCTGACACTGCAGAAATTTACAACGGAAACCAGGGCTATGGACCTGACTACAGAAATTTAGAAGGATTAACTTTTGCAGAGCAATACGTAGCTCAACACAGGATGAGTTATGAAGAATTGACTAGGGAAAATTACCGCTTAATACAATTGCTTGGATTTATTTTTTTTCCAAGCTTCTCTACCGCCGAATTACTGCAAGAGGTTCGAGACCCAAGTAGAAACCTTTACTATAGAGATCAGATACTGGCTACTTGTGTCGATGCTGGTTCAGTTTTTATAGTCCTCCAGGTTATCCTTGAATTAATACTTGGAGACGATCTGGGAAAAATATCTCCAACTGAATTAATTCGATATATTGAGATTTTAGCGGGTTTGCGATACATCGGCACACCATTATTGACTCCGGTTTTAATTAAAGTTAGAGAGTTGCTTCAGGAGTCTCCTGAAGCGGATCTTAGTAATGTGCGCTATTCACAGAATAACAAAAAAAAGTAAAAAGGAGGAGACATGACTAATCCAGAACAACAGGTTTCAGCACCTCATGCTTCAAAACTGGCTAGATTTGTACGAAGTCTGTTTTTACCTGCCTATTCTGCAGCTAAAGACAAAGCTCGTCGTGATGGAAAAGAGCTTCCTGAATTAACAAAGTTGGTTCTTGCTTTCACAGACGTGGCTACTGTATTCGCAATTCCTATTTTTATCTCACTTGCTGCTCAAGACGGAAATTTCTCTCAAGCTGAGCTTGGGACGATACTAGGCACAACTGGCTTTCGATATGGCACACTACCAGCACTTCTTTCTAAAGTAGGTATTTAGATCCTCATCAATTAATATCGAGTTTGTTGCCCAACTTCTACTTCATCAAGGTTTCAAGAATCCTGTGTAGTAATTCTCATCAAAATAAAATTCTGTCTGCATACTTAGCTCAACCGATTGACTCTGGACGATTGCATAAGAAGTACGGTTCTTTTAATGATAAAATGGGTTATGACCTATGCCAATTGATGATTGGTTCGACACCAAATATAGACCTTCTCCTATACCAACGCATGAAAAAAATGTCGGTTGGCATCAACTAATTAATGCTGATTGGACAGAGCCAACTAGACCTATGGAGATTATTGAGGGTCCAATTGAAATTCCAGAAGATGCAGAGCATGTTGCATCCAGAACTTGGGCACAAGTATTTAAAAAAGAAAACTCAATATTTAGAGTAATCAATTTGGATAAACTTGCCTCAACAAAGAATGACTTTGATTATGCTATTAATGATGCACGATATAAGGTATTAGTTGCAAAAAACGATCAAACAAATCTTACCCCATCAATCTATAAATTTGATCCATCAAATGGCTCTATTGAAATGGAACTAGTTGAAGGAGTACCCCTAAGTAAGATTGATAGAAACATTAAGATACCAAGAAGTGTGATTGAAAGATTTTTCACCAGACTGAGAGAATTTCACGAGCTTGGATTATTTCATGGGGATCTGTCAGATTTCGATCATTATATCATTACTCCGGCAGGTGAAATTAGATTAATTGATCCTTCTTTTATGAATAATATTGAAAATACAGAACAACATAAAAAAATTCAAGAAATAGATCTTGCTATGGCAGAAAAATTATTAATGAATTTTTGCGAGACAACTGATTCAGATGACGATTAAGAGATATTACCGTAGATATAATCCACAAATATTAGGTTCAGTTAAACAGTCTGCGTGAATGGTAATAATGCTAGGTGGCGAGCCCGCTTGACCTCGCGGGCGAGCTGACGTTGTTGTTTGGCGGTTAGACCAGACACTTGTCGAGGCAAAATTGCTCCCTGCTCTGTCACGTATGAAGCAAGTAAATCAGAGTTTTTGTAACTCAGTTCACTACCAACCGGCAATTTTGCCATCGTTGGTCGTTTTTCTTTTCGTTGTTTCATTGATTTTGGCATAATAATTTCCTTTATCTATTAACTAAAACGGCACATCATCAGCAACATCTTCCACATCAGCAATATCATCTGTCGTTGACACTGGCATACTCACTTCGGCATCTTCAGACATCTCTGCTGTTTCACTCTTACTAGTGCTGTCGTTGGATTTTTTCGTTTTCGCTCTAGCTGGTCGAGAAGTTGCCGGCGCTTCATCGGCATCAAAACCCGCACCTTCTTCTGCATGACCGCCTGCCGAGCGCAATAAAATCATGTTTTCAATTACCACCTCGGTGGTTCTTCTATCCTGACCATCGTCACCTCGCCAATCTCTGGTCTGCAAACGGCCATCCACATAAACTTTGTCACCCTTGTGCAAAAGCTGACCACAAATTTCAGCCAGTTTTGACCAAGCCACGACATTATGAAATTCCACGCTTTCTTGTTTCTCTCCCCCATCAGCTGGCGTCCAGCTACGATTGGTGGCCAATCCAAAAGAACAAACGGCAGTGTTATTTGGCGTGTAGCGTAAATTTGGATCTCTGGTTAAATTGCCAATCAACATCACTTTGTTCAACGAGCGTGCAGACATATGTGTCCTTTCTTACCCTATTACTTTTTCTTGGCTACTGGAACAGTGGTGACACCATCAATCACCACCAGTAAAAATCTGACAATTTCTGGTGTCAAGCGGAGTGCTCTCTCAAGTGGAGCCAGCTGTTTGGCTGGAGCTTCTAACACCCAATGGTAATACATGGCGGAGTTGAGCGGTTTGCTTTTGTAACGAATGGCGTAGGCCAATGCCTTTTCACCCCACTCAGTTTTTGTCACCACCTCAGTTTTATGTTTTTTGCAAATTTGTTCTATCTGTTCCAATAACTTACTCACCTCGGTTGAAGTAAAATTCACAGGGATCAAAAAGGTTAATTCGTATTGGCGAATTCGGTCATCGGTCACTAGTTTCATCATACACATGCTCCTTGCTGGCTTTCGATGAGCGGTTGGACCACCAACTCTTGGTTGACGGGAACGCCAGCGCTACTAATACAATCGGTGGTGATTATAGCACACGATTACTGCATCGGCTCCCACCAGCGAGCGGGAACATAAACAACTCTATCTACAAACTGCTCTGGAGCCTGAACCCTAATCGGGGAAGTGAGCTCACCAGATGGTGTAGCTGGAAAAAACAGGAAGTAATCATCCGATGCCGTCATTGTACCTACGTAATGATTATAGGTACTATCTGGAACATGGCCGTTCATAATGGGCATTTCCAGACCATTATTCACAGAATACAAACCATAGGAATAAAACACCTTAACTTTCTCCGACAATGATCCGTCCAAACTCGTAATCGTAAGTTTTTGAAACCCTTTTGCATAATCATCACCAAACCACCAACCAGCGAATTCAGTAGGGAAAAGAAAAACTCGATGAGGATAATCAGGATAAAAGGGGTCTCTGATTGGAGTTACGAGAGTGTTTGTAACAACTTGTTTAATACTGGTAGCTGCAGAAACGGCAATCGGTTTACCAAGTTGCTGGAGACCCATCACTCCTACTAATCCAAGAGTTAAAACTCCAAGTGCTATTTTGGTTAGCTTCATCGCTCTCCTCTCTTTCATAAATACGGGGACAGGTAATACTCCACCCAGTCTACTACGCATTCGGTATGCACGACAATATCAAATTTCAACTTTTAGAATTACTTCTGTATAGTTCTGCCACTTTAGCCCAGTTGACGATCGTTGAATTCTAACCTGATATCGCAGCAGCTACTTGTAGAGCTTCTCGCTTGGCTTCACCTACTGCTAATATTTCTTGTAATTGCGCATCGCCAAGTAAACCTTCTTCAGCTGTATATCGAGCAAGTTCTAAAGCCATGTTCAACCTTGGAATGGTAATTGAGCCATCTATATAGCTTAACAGCTTCTTTTTTTCACCTTCACAAAAATCACGTCGCTTGGCTTCACCTGCTGCTAATATTTCTTGTAATTGCGCATCGCCAAGTAAACCTTCTTCAGCTGTATA
>CAZFRD010000015.1:0-1836 GCA_964521215.1 uncultured Pseudomonadales bacterium | reverse complement strand
TTGGAATGGTAATTGAGCCATCTATATAGCTTAACAGCTTCTTTTTTTCACCTTCCCATAACTCAGCTTTCTTTGCTTCAGCCGCAGCTTCTAATTGAGCTAACTGCTCTGGACCAAGCAAACCTTGCTTAGATGCTTCCCTAATAAATCCTAAATCGTTAATCAACCTAAAAATACTATCTGCATTTCTTATATAAATCAATTCTTGCTCTTTTTTATCTTCCCAAAGATCAAATTCTTCCCTTTTCTTCTCAATTGCCTCCTCGGGTGCCTGTTCTGCCTTTTGGTATTCACCAGTCCTCTCTCCGACCTCTGAAACTCCAGTATTGGGATTAAATGCGGTAGGACGTTTGCTCACTTCATCTAGTTTTTCAGTTGTCTGAGCATAATCGAGTTCTTCATCGAGATCTAAAGCGTTATCAATTTGAACCTTTTCAGCAAATGTTGGATCAAAATTAGTTTCGTTCATGCGTTCTCCTTCTTATGTTAAATAATAGCTTACAAATCAAATAATTGTCAAATTAAAAAGACAATCGCAGATGGTGCTAAATCCGGTTACTATACACTGAGTACTCAGATCAACGCTGAGTTTCCCACATCGTTTTATTGCAACACTAAATAACTCATCAATTGGTAATCAAGAACAATCAATTCAAACAGCGTATCTACAACTTTATAAATGACTCAGCACTGATGCTTGGCTTAATTTAGTAGGTTAATTGGTATCTCCAATCAGTTTCTGAATAAACAGTTTACTAATTAACCTAGACTTTTCAATCCTAATTTGGGTCTTCAGGTGATCTATCTTAACTAAGTCAACCAAATCATAGGTTGAGACACCTTTATTTCGACAGGCATCTTCAACTTCCTTGGAAAGAATCGTAAAGACTTGAGACTTTTCGTCCCAAACGGCACTACCGACGAGCCCACCAATTTGTTCATCAGTATATCCCAAAGCATACAACTCATAAATCGATTTCCAAGCTGCACTAATACGGTTGACATGGAATAAGTTGGGATAATCAGACTCAAGTTGAGTCAAAACATAGTCAAAATTCGTAGACTTCGCCCTGCCCACTCGGTCGGAACCAATCATGGCATGAACTTCTTTTAGTTCTTGATTTATATTTAACAACCCAAACTGACTTAACAGTCTTTGCAACCTAGTAAGTTTTGAATAATGAAGTGAGTGGATATATTCATGGTGAAGAAGACTGGCGGTAGAAACAAAACCATTCACTAGTAATTCCATAAGTAAAGCGCCGAATTGAGAGAAATTATGCAAAATCTCTTTTGGAATATATATTCTATTAATACTTACCAAATACATTGCTCTATTTGGATACTGAGCATCAGCATACTTATGATCTGAGGTAACCAAAGGTGCTGCATCGAGTACTGCTTCAAAATTCCCTTGGTCACCGGTAGACATGGAAATTTCAGCAAGCACTATTGAGAATATTTTTTCCAATTCAGTTGAAAAATACTGTATCACTTCTTTTTCGTCACCCGCTGTTGTCAGCCCACTACTTATATACTGACAAATACGATCAAAAAAATACTCCGCTGATTCTTCTTCCACTTTGTCTTTTTTTTGAAGTGATTTAAGTTCAGCCTCAAGCTCTTGCCTTAATAACTTAGTGTTTGTTTCTTCGTGGAGTTGGTATTCTATAGTTGTCATGAAATATTCACAAAGCAAATCTCTTTCTACAGAAAATACTTAACGTTGGTTCCCACGGTTTTATGCAATTAAAAATAATCATCTGACACTATCCTCAAACTGTCAAGTCCCCCTTTTTTGGGACAGGTTCTCTGAGATAAGCTGCGCGTAAACTG
>CAZFRD010000014.1:0-32207 GCA_964521215.1 uncultured Pseudomonadales bacterium | reverse complement strand
TCGCTCAATCTCAATTTCGCTTCCTCCAGCCCGTGATTTGGTTACCAGCGCCAAAATTTTAAAATTGTTTGGTCAACTTTAGTCGAGCTAAACTCTCAGTGTTATACTTTAAATATTATGAAAAAAATTCTCACCGTTGTCATTCCGTTACTAATTGTCTTTGCAATTCTTTGGCTATTGCCACTCGATAACTTTGAATGGGGTAGCCTCAACCTTGGTGTAGACCGGACAATTGCTGTGACCGGTATGGCTCAACGACAAGAACAAAACCAACTGGCCTCATTTAGTGCAGGAGTAGAAGCGGTCAATGTAACAAAAGAAACTGCGATTACTGAAGTGAACCAAAAAATGGAGGAAATCATTACTTCATTAAAAGCTTTTGGCATAGCTGAGGCCGATATCCAAACTCAGAGCATGAGTGTGTACCAAGATCAAGAAAGCTATTATGAAAATGGCGCACAACGCTATCGTCCAGGTCAGTGGCGAGTGAGCAACACTGTTGAAGTGACAGTGAGAGAAGTTGACTCAGTCAGCCAGATAAACAGATTGTTGGCAAAAAGTGGTGCTACTAATGTTTACGGTCCAAATTATCGTACCGATGACACTCAAACGGGTGATGACCTCTTATCTGAGGCAGTAGCAGATGCGCAAAAGAAGGCCGCAGCACTAGCAACAAGTCAAAATCTTAAACTGGGTAAAATACTGCAAATTACTGAGACTGGTGCAAGTAATGCATACCCGATGATGTACGATCGTGCCATGGGTGGGGGAGGTGGTCCTGCCGAACCAGGCACTTCGACTTTGAGTAAGTCAGTCAGCGTGACGTTTGAAATTCGCTAACGTCATTTTTCGGTTACAATACGCTCATGCGATTATTTAATACTTTGAGTAGGAAGATAGAAGATTTTGTTCCTTTGCTTGAAAAAAACGTAGGCATGTATGCCTGTGGTTTTACGGTCTATGACTACACCCACTTGGGACATTTGCGTAAATACAGCATGGATGATGTGTTGGTTCGTATGCTTCGCCACGAAGATTTTAGTGTGAAATTTGTGCAAAACGTGACCGATGTTGGTCATCTGGCTTCCGATGCCGATACTGGCGAAGATAAACTGGAAAAAGGTGCTAAGAAGTATGGTCAGTCTGTCTGGGACGTGGCAAAGAAATTTGAAGATTATTTTTTTTATAGTATGGATAAAATGGGCAATCTGCGACCAGATGTCAGTTGCAAAGTGACAGAACATATTCTTCAACAAATCGAAATGGTCAAAACACTCGAAGCCAAAGGGTATACCTATGTGATCGAGGCAGATGGTGTTTACTTTGACACCAGCCAATTGGATGATTATGGCAAGTTGGCAGGTTTGAACCAAGAAAAAATTGAACAACTGAGGGCGGGCGCAAGAGTAGAAATGGTAGAGGGCAAACGGAGTGCCACTGATTTTGCCTTGTGGAAGTTTGAACGGCCAGGCGAAAACCGAGCCATGAGTTGGGAAAGCCCTTGGGCCAAGCGGGGATTCCCCGGTTGGCATATTGAGTGTAGTGCCATGGCGATTCATTACTTGGGAGAGCAATTTGATATTCATACTGGAGGAATCGACCATATTGATATTCATCACACTAACGAAATCGCTCAAGCTGAATCGGCAACTGGTAAAAAACCATTTGTCAAATATTGGGTCCATCACAACCATTTACGAGTTGATGGTGAGAAAATGAGTAAGTCGCTGGGCAATTTTTATACGATTGATGATGTTCTGGAGCGGGGCTTCGCCCCGCAGGCGCTGCGGCTCTTGTTTCTGGGGTCACATTACCGGAGTGAACTTAATTTTACCTGGGATTCGTTGGCTGCAGCGCAAACAGCCTGGGAGAGGTTGACTAAGCAGGTGGGTGAAATAAAACTTAGCATGACAAATAATTCCTCGAATTCCTCAGAAAATTTTTCAGAACCGGCGAATGCATTTACTAACCAATTTTGGTCCGCCATGCGTGACGACTTGGATACTCCCAAGGCTATGGCTGCTTTTTGGACGATGCTCAAAAGTAACTTGTCAAAAGAGCAGAAGTGGCAACTACTCTTAGATTTTGATCAGGTATTGGGATTAGGTATCGAGTCGACTGAAGAAAATGTAGTTGGAAAAACAATGGGAAAAACAGTCGACCAAACCACTTTACCAGAAGAGGTTCAAAAACTACTTGTCGAACGACAACAAGCTAGAGAACAAAAAAATTGGCAGGAAGCTGATAGATTGAGAGATCGGCTTGCCCAACTTGGATTCAAAGTTGAGGACACAAACGCCCAACAAAATGTATCTAGGGTATAATGGGATCGCAAAGGAGGGTCGGTTATGTTTCCTTTTGTTTTTGTTTTTGTTCCATTGATTTTATTGCTCGGAGGCTTGTCGTGGATCGTTGCGAGTCGGAAACAAGCTCGCCAGATCACCATTTCATTTCCGCCAAAGGCAACTTGGTTTGGTCTGGTGATTTTGATTGGTTTTCATCTAGGACTGTATGGCACATTCAGCTCTAGTGCTTTTCCAAGTCTGGGATTTTTAGTATTTGGTCTCCTGACATCATTTGGCTGGATAGTGATTTATTGGAAAAAGTGGACACCGATTATTACGTCCTTAATTCTTGTTATGTTGTTTAGTTCATTGCTGATGCTGGTAAGAACGAGCGGATTTATTCAGGGCATCAACTTTTTGATGTTTGGAGTGACCAACCTATTGTTATTTCTGAGATTAATTAGGCGGGGTGGAGTTCAAACTTTGTTGAGAGTTAGTCAGGATGTGCTGTACGCAGGCATGCAATCAGTCAGTCAATTAATAGCTTTGTTTGATTGGTTGAGAAACGAAAAAACCAATAATGGTCAGCAGAAAATTGTTGGCTGGATAAAAACGGTTAGTTTGGGACTAATCGGAGCTTTAGTTTTCATAATATTATTAAGCCAAGCAGATCCCATCTTCGCCCAGTTGGTTAGAGACTTGCAGGAACAACTAATGAGTCGTTTCATCTGGTCTTTAGTGATAGTCATTGCTTTAGCAGTCGGACTATCGATGCAGCAAACGCAGGAAGATACACCTTATCAACTAAAATGGTTTTCTCGAAGAGATGCAATTGTAGTGGCGGCGACGGTCGGCATGGTGATCGCAGGATTTTTGTTGGTGCAGTGGCAGTATTTATTTGGTAGCTCGCGTGAATTACTCGATGTTCTTAATATGAGTTACAGCGAATACGTGCGTAAAGGTTTTGTGGAATTACTGGTAGCCACTTTGATTGGCGGTGGTTTGAGTTATATGTTGGCCATCAAGCTGAGAAACGGGAAAACCAACGGCAAGCGTTTTTGGTTATTGCTTGTTGGTAATACTGTTTTGATTGTTGAGTTGTTTGCCTTGTTGGTTTCCGCTTATAAGCGAGACATGATGTACGTTGAAACATATGGTCTAACAAGAGTCAGAATCATTGGTGAAGTCTTTTTAGTCTGGTTGGCTTGTTTATTATTGCTTTTGTTG
Source organism: uncultured Pseudomonadales bacterium (assembly GCA_964521215.1). Taxonomy (GTDB): domain Bacteria; phylum Patescibacteriota; class Microgenomatia; order UBA1400; family PJMF01; genus DAOQVB01. The sequence continues at coordinate 28,695 of CAZFRD010000014.1, read as the reverse complement.
GTTTTTGCGCTTTGGCATAAATTAAAAGAGAGAAGTGCCTTGTTATTTTTTGGTGCTGTGTCGGTAGTGGCTTGGATTGGCTTGCAGGTGGTTAATGTGGATGCCATCATTGCGCGCGGCGCACCGGGACACCATGATTACACAGATTACTTTTATATCATGCAGTTATCTGAGGACGCCGCGCGCGAACAACTGGCGCTGTTACCAGACTTAATTAGCGAAACTCATCAACTCCTTGCTAAACCAACTTTGTCCGATGAGGAACAATCACAGTTAGCTGGTATAAAACTTGCCCTGATGTCATTTCGTGATCACCGAGACCGGTTGTACTTACGCTACGCAACAGAAGCGACTCTGCTTGAAATGAGCGAAAAACTGATTGAGCGTTGGTCATACGATGTCTTTGTGTGCAAAGGCTTAGAACAACGATCCTTATATATTGATCGTGATCCAAGTAGCTGTTTGCCACACGAGCGTCAACTTTCAAAACGATTTAAGACCGAAAGAACCTGGCGGTTTTATTCTCCAACTCGCAAACAAGCGTTTGATGCATGGTCGGAGGAATCTGAGCTCATCTGGGGAATAGACCAAGAAATTGAAGCTATTCGCCAATATCAAAACAATCAAAAACTAAGTTTGTTCAATCAGGAAAAACGATTATTGAGGGATTTTTCATACCCGTTTTTATCGGTAAGATTAAATTATTATCCTGAAACGGATGACTATGTCGATAGTGTCGTTCCAGTGGATCAATATATTAGACCAAACTCTAAGACTACGCCCACGCCTATGGTGAAAGAAATCCCGGTAACAAATCCAACACCGCTAGTCAAGACTATTATTTTACCAACCCAAGAACCAAAAACACTCCATCTAAACTTAGAAACACCAGCTCCAGAATAGTGTAAATAGTCTTACTCCACTTTTTCAGTTATGATGACAGAGTGAAGAAATTAGATTGGTTGATTTGCCTCATCCTAATAGCTGTTTTTTCAGTTGTGTGTTTTTATCGCTTGGGTTGGTTGAGTCTGCAAAGTTATGACGAAGCTTGGTATGCGGTGATCGCTAGAAATATATTGATCCGAAACAACCCTTTGCAACTTTGGTTTAATGGCGCGCCATTTACCGATCATCCTGCCTTGGGCTACTGGATCATGGCAATTGTATACCACTTGGGAGGCATCTCGGAATTTTCTACCAGAGTGCCCTCTGCTGTTATGGGTGTCGGAAGCTTGGTGCTGACTTACCTAATCGGCAAAGAGTTGATTCATCGTCGAGTTGGTTTAATGGCGAGTTTAATGTTGGGTAGCAGTCTTTGGTTTGTGTACCGAGCTCGATCGGGCAACTTGGATATACCCTTACTATTTTTCTATCTGCTAACGGTATTGCTTGGTTTACTTTATCAAAAGAATCGCCGAGTTGCGGTTTTAGTTGGTTTGTCTTTTGGTTGTCTGTTGCTAGTCAAAACTATAATTGGGGTTTCAGCCGGATTAGTTTTGTTGTATTTATTAGTATCATCAAAATACAGCAAAAAATTAAAAGTTAGAGACGCTTTACTCGTTAGTTTTGTATGTATATTAACTATCTTACCCTGGTATGGATACAATACAGTTGCTGATCGACGATTTTTGTTTCACCACTTCCTAGAGGTGGGTTTACGAGCAGGCAATCCTGATTTTGTTAGTCAGGGTGTGCAAATCCAAAAAGTATTGTTGTATTTGCATAGTGGAGTGGGCAAGTGGTACACACTTTCACTAGTTGGTTTTTTGGCTTTAATTGTTTTTTTTGCCAAACATAAACGCACAATAATTTTACTTGTTATTTGGATACTGGTTGTTGGTGGTCCATTTTTAGTTAGTGAAAAAACTGAGGTTTGGCACTTAATTCCCCTTTATCCGCCACTATTTTTATCGGCGGCCTTATCTTTTGACTGTTTGGCCAAGTGGTCGAGCCAGCTTTTCTCAAATTTGATGTTAAAAAAAATCTTGGCACTACTTCCTTTAGGCTTGGTGATATTTTTGGCAAGTTATCAACTCAGACAAATTTGGCGGATTGTTATTCCTCTCGATAGATATATGCCTCTGGTAGACCAAATTGCCCAAAAAGCCGGTGCACTTCCAGGGAAACTTTACTTAAAAGATGGTGTTGGTCCTGAAGTGATTTGGTATTCCGGTAAAAATATTGTGTCTTTTGGTATTAATCCGGAAGCGTTTGCCATTATGAAAAAAATACTGGAAAATTCTCAGGAAAAGGTGTTAATCATTGTGCCACTTAATGATTTACCCACACTAGATAATCAGCAAGTTGATTATACTGTGGTAGAAAAAAACTCGGATTATGCGCTTATTGCAAATGATAGTGTTTATCGCCCAGAAAGCCAGTGACCTCTGGTCGAATGATTTTGTGATTGAGCAAACTGGCGGGTTTGATGGCAAAGAGGCCGAAGCGTTGGTTGACGCTATCGGTGGCTTCGGCCAAACGATCCGCTTGTTGCCAATCCAGCCAAAGTGGTAGGGGAGTTTGGTTGATTGGTTTGAGTAAGCTGAGGGCAACGGCAAATCTAATGACGGCGAATTGGGGTGACCAACTGGGGAAGAGTTCATCTTTGATAATGGCGAACATCATTTGTGTGTGGCGAATAGGAAATTTAACCGTACGATGAGCGTGCCAGTGTTGGTCTTGTCCGGAAAGACTGAGAAAAACTTGTCGGCCGGCCAAGTTCATTGCTCGAGTTTTGAAGGTGACTTCTTCAGTTAAATTGAGTAAGATCTGCAGAATTTCTTTAGTTTGTGAAGTAGTGTGCCACCCAGTGATTGACCGACCGACGGTGTGTTGGTGGGGCGGTGGACGGTTAACTATTTCTAGTAAGTGAGGCTCTTGGCCGTAGGCAATTTTTTTGAGTTCCACCGCCCAATATGGGCCAACTGCTCTAGTTAGATCACCGTCTGAATAAAAGCGGATCTGGTAGGGATTGGTTACGCCTAGGCTTTGTAGCTTTTTTTCTAACCGATAACCTATGCCACAAACATTTTTGAACTTGGCTTGAGCCAGCATGAGATCAACGTTATTTTCGTTGGCTGTGAGGACTGAGTCGCTACTACTGATTTCCGAAGCTAGTTTGGCTAAAAATCGATTGGGACCAATGCCGATGTTGCAGGTAACCCAACTACCCAAGGTTTGTTTAATCAGTTGCTTGATGTTCAGCGCCAACCGTTCTGGTTCTGGGTAAAGATAGCGACGGCAGTCGCTAATGTCGATGAAGGCTTCGTCCAACGAGTAAATCTGGACGGTTGGCGCCACCTGGTTAAAAATCTGGTACAACTGTTTGGTGGCAGCCAGGTAACGATCAAATTCGGCTGGCAAAACAGTGAGGGTGGGGCAACGGCTTTTGCCGTCAGCCACATAGCTGCCAGTGCCAACGCCAAATTTTTTAGCTTCTTTGGAAGTGGCGATGAGGATGGTGCGGCCGGTTTCCTTGACCACTCCCACCGGCCGCCCCCGCAATGCAGGATTTTCTTGTTGCAAAATTGTGGCGAAGTAGGAGTTGATGTCGACGTGCAAGAAAGTTTTCTTCATAGACAGTACCGTCTGCTTCGGTCACCCCTTCGATCACCCTTCGACAAGCTCAGGGTGACACTCAGGGGTGACACAGACTTGGTTTATCAAAGCCAATGTCATGCTGAGCACTGTCAGCCTGAGCTTGTCGAAGGCTAGTGCGAAGCAGACATTGCTACTCCACCCACACCTCCCGCAGGTACCATTGCTCAGTTTCACGATTAAACTCAAGCCGGTACACCTCACGACCGACGGCAACGCTTACCAGTCGCTTGCGCACACCGCCATCTTTGGTATCCGACTGGAGAGTAACTTGATCGACTACTAATACCCGCTTACCCCAGCGGAATTTGCGTGGCACAAATTTACCATGGGTGTAACTACCCACCACATCAATCGTTTCATCAACAGTGTGATACATCAACCAACGTCATACCAAAACAATACCCGAAACGTCAAGGTGTGGTTGTTAAAACAAACTATCTTGCGCTCGAAGACGTTCTCCGAACTGATTGTGACGTTTGACTACTGCTCTAGCTATACCAAGGGGATTGGGGCAGTCAGCAGACTTAAAAAATATATTTTGAGCAACTAATTGTTGAGCTATTGTTTCAAGATTATCACCATGTCTGCCCTTTAGTCTAGTAATCATCTCACCAAGCTCATGGTCTGTTCCTATTGATTGCATCCAGATACGAGCTAAATTAATTTGTCGATCAACTTCTGCTGGATCAATTTCAGCTGTTGCTATCATTGGTGCAGAATCAGTAGTAGTAGCAACCGACACAGTTTCAGCTTCAAGCTGAGATATGTCTAGAGCAGACAATAGAGACTCAATTATTTTAATTAGCCTCTCTTGCTGTTGAATAAGTAATTGATCTTTATCGAGTCCGCCTTCATCGGAGTGTGCCAACCAAGAGGGTCTCACTTGAAGAACATCGATTGTTCCTATTGCATAAAAACTACCGTCTGCCATGATTTGTACATGGTTAATATCGACGCCTTTAGAAAGATAACCTCTGGGCTCTCTGATCCTGGCAACTTCATAATTGACACCATCAATATCAATAGTTATTAATTGTGGTCTCTCTTCTTCAGGCAAGTGCTCAGCGGCAACGGTAGTCACTGGATAATGCTCAGTAACTACTGGATTGTCAAAAGCATTATAAAGTTGTCGACAAAGGTTCATGAGAGTTATTTTATTATTTTCAATATTCTTCTCGATTGACTGATCAACGGCTTCAGTGGTTCTAGCTCCATTTATCATACTGCCTTTCAATTTAAATACTGTTATGGACAACTATATCACGAGTTGTTTTCTTGAGCACATAATGATAAAAATCACTAAATCCTAATAGAAACAATCGAGGCAATGTTCTTATAGAAAAAAGAGGGCTAATAATTTAAGTCTAACCAATTAGCAAGTTGGTGATGAAACCGATAATTGGTGAAATAAGTCTGGAAATGGGCGAACTACCACTCCAAGGAGCGAGTAAGAAAAGCAAAACAATCATGCCATAACGACGCATAAATTGACTGTACTCAATGGCGGTGGTGCGAGGCAAAATGGCCACGAGAATTTTTTCCCCATCTAGAGGAAAAACTGGAAGTAAATTAAAAATCGCTAGCATGACGTTGAGTGAAATAATTAAAGTGATAATGGCGCCGGCGCCAAAAACATCAAGCATTGAAAATAATCCAAACTTCAAAGCCACAGCAAACAGAGTGGCAATGATCAAATTCGAGGCTGGACCAGCCAAAGCAATTAAGGCGCCATCCTTAATTGGGTTTTTCAAATTATAAGGATCAAAAATAACTGGTTTGCCCCAGCCAAAACCGATCAATAACAGAGCAATTGAGCCGAGAGGATCGAGGTGAGCCAGAGGATTGAGGGTGACGCGACCCTGACTCCTGGGAGTCGGGTCGCCCAGATGATCGGCTGTCCAGGCGTGAGCAAATTCATGAATTGTCAGCGAAGCAACCAACACTGCGGCCAAGACAGCAAAAGCAATAGGACTTGAAAGTAGCAGATTGAGCATTGAAATACTGATTATACAGTATGATAAAGTTTAGTCATTGACATAAAGAAATACATATTTTATTATGTAACTAACTATGTCAAATATTTCCACCTCCCAGATTAAATCGATTTCGTCACTGCCAAGAGATTATGTTAAATTAGCCGAGGAAGCTGAAAAGACTGGAGCAGTAGTATTTTTTAAACGAAATAATCCCTATGTAGTTTTAGTTGATTTTTCTCGATGGCAACAGCTAAAGGAAAAGGAAGCTTTGTATGATACTCAACAGGCAGTAGCTTCGATCGAAAAAAGTGAGCGGGAATATATGGCTGGCAAAGCCAAAAAGCTACGTTCTTTAGCTGATTTATGAACACTGAGTATCAAATCGAGTACACACCCACCTTCGCCAAGCATTATAAAAAGTTACCTTTAGTAATTAGAAAGAAAGCGGAAAGAAAAGAGTTGGTGTTGCGAGAAAATCCTTTTTCTCCAGTGTTAAAAACTCACAAACTTAGTGGTGTTTTAGCCAACTACTGGTCTTTTTCAATCGATTATCAGTTTAGAGTTGTTTTTCGATTGGTCAAACCAAGACATATCGTTTTAATCGATGTTGGAACTCACGAGGTGTATCGATAGTTGTGATGATCACTTTGTGGTACAATACCTTCCTTATGCCAACATTTGCGTTAAAATTTCCTAAAACTTCCCATACGGGCAATAAGGTTTCGCATGCCAAAAACCGCTCTAAGCGAAGATTTGGTTATAACTTACACACTGTTACGGTGATTAATGATGGTGAGCGCTCAAGAATGCGTGTGCCTACTAAATTGCTTAGGATGCTCAAGAAATCTGGTGTGACTACACATTTTAAGCCAGATGTAGCTACCGTAGAGTAATGTCCGCTTCGACACTCTTCGTCAGGCTCAAAGTGACATCAGTGTGACATCCCTCAACAAGGCTCAGAGTGACATCCCTCGTCAGGCTCAGAGTGACATCAGTGTGACATCCCTAGACAGACTCAGTGCGACATCCCTCTGCAGGCTCAGTGTTAAAACCATAAACCATAGATGCTAAAGCTATTTTCTAAAAGTAAAGTGAATAAACAAGAGTAAAGTTGTCCTATGGTTGAGTGTGCTCTAGGTTTAGAACGGAGTTTTTTATTTGGTTCCAAAGCGCTGGTTGTTGTCCCTCGAGTTGAACTTGTTTCAGCACCAATCTGTCTGTGATTGCTGAGTCGACTGAGAGGATCTTCAGGCGACGTTCACCTTTGGTGGTAGGCACTTTGGTCCAAAGTTGTGGCCAAGGGGAGAGCGCGCGCGCAGCGCGCGCAATAAACGCTACGAGATTAGAATTGTTGGAATTTGGTGCATTGTTCAAATATTTCCACATATCAGCTAGAAAAGGTGGTAGTTGAGAGCTGAGCGTTCTCAGCTTATCTGTCTGACTGGTTGCAGTCATTAGATTCAAAACAAGTTGCCAAGGCAAGAGACTATCTGTTTTGGTCAGTTCCCGAGCAATTGGCGTTGGTGAGATGTCTGGTTGGGTAGTTGGTAGTAGCTTACCCAGTATAAATTGCTCGATCAAATTCCCAATTTTTGGAAAGATCGAGGTAAAAGCAGTTTGATAATACTCAACTTGAGTCCAAGTTGGACCAACATCAAACGGTTGTTGAAAAATAATTGGGCCATGGTCAAGTTGTTTGTCTATTTGCATCAGCGTAATAGCAGATGTTTGGGCGCCACTCATTAGCACGGCCTGCCCTGGACTACTACCACGCCATTCTGGGAGCTTGGATGGATGCAAGTTGAGCGGCGCCACTTTCGGCAACTCCACTAGCCACTCAGGTACAAAATAGCCAAAATCCACGACGAGTAAAATATCAATATCACTATTTAAGCTTTCGATCTCTTGCTTAACCTTTTGATCTATTTTGTTAGCTATCCTGATGCTCGGCACGGTATGCTTTACCGCCCAGAGGTGGAGAGGGTTATCAATCAAGTCTGGTTTGCGTCCGACACTTTTTGTTGCTGGAGACACCACCCAAGTGATTGCAAACCGATCATCAGCAGCCAAGATTTTGGCTAGATCGGCGGTGTATCCGGTTGATCCAGCTAGGGCAAGCCGATATGGTGGCTTTTGATTTGGCATAGAATATTAAAAGAGGGTTAATAGTTTTGGATCAACCTCTTCCCATCTATCTGATTTCACTTCTTTGAAGACTGGTAATCCAGTGGTGGCGCTGTAATCGGTGAAGAGTACGCCAAGTAAGTGGTCGAGTTCATGCTGGACTACCCGAGCGGCAAGATTTTCAAAAATTTCAGTCTGAGTGACGAGTTCATCAGCCACGATTTGGTCAAAAGCCAGTTTGACCCACGGGGACCTGGGCACGGCACCGTAGAGCTTGGGCATAGAGAGACAGCCTTCTTCAAACGGTTTTTTATCACCAGCGGTTAGACCAATGGTAGTTTGGTCAGACCGATCAACGATTTTGGGGTTGATGAAGATGCGTAAGAGCGGAGATTTACTCGAGTCGGTCGCCACAAGGGTGCTAAAAACGGCGATTTTCTTGTTGACTTGGTTGGCTGCCAGCCCAACGCCACGAGGATTTTTGTTGTTGGCCAAGGTTTGACCAAGATTTTTGATGAATGTGAGCAACTTTTTATCCACCCGAGACACAGGCACGGCTTTTTGGCGCAGGGTAGGGTGGGGAATGGTAATGATTTGCATGTGATTAGCAGTAGTATACCTTATACTTGAGAAAATCCACTAGGCCTAGAGTAAAATAGAAGAGTCCTATAGAAATATGAATCGTAAGAATAAGATATACTATATTGAATACTAGTTTTTACTGATAAGGATATCAGCGACATCTTGAACGAAAGTTACGAATTTATTAGTCACTGCGACTCTTGGCCTGAGGATAAAACTCAAATGGGCCCGCTATTTTGCCCTAATAAAAATGATTTGATTTGGAGTTCTATTCCGACAATTGATTATCCCTCACTCAAATTTGGTAACACCGTTGAAACCATTGAAAAAGAAAGTGTTTGGATGTTAGTTGATGGGGTGGCAAATCTTTGTAATTACATAATTAACTGCCAAAATCAGGGCGATCCGGTTGATACTTTGGTCTTTTTAGATAGATCAGCTAGACCTGGCGCATATTTATTCAGATTAGTATGGAATGAGCTTTCACAAACTCATAAGATTCCAACATCTGTAAAAAGACCAAGAATTAAATTTATGAATTTAGGAAAGGATGGATTTAATTTACGCTATAACGAAGTATTCTCTGAAAATTATGAGAATTCTACACATATATCATTGCTTCATTCTTTATTTGCTCAACTCTATCCTAGAGAAGATTTTAATGATAAGAAAGTGTTAATTGTTGACGAGAGTTTCGAGTCTGGAGACACAGCAAAACTGGCAATGAAATTGATAAGTGAGGTTTTTAGAGCATCAGTATCAGGTTTGGCGCTTTTCAGGAATTTTCCATCTTGGTATGATCATGATGGGAGTAAAGGAGTGACCAATTATGATCACGAGTTTACTCAGTCGCAATGGAATTTCTTTCATGCCATCGATGGGAAATTACTAATATTTTTCAAAAAATTGTTTTCAATTCGCTCTATAGCAGATAAAAATGCAACAATTGTTGAATTCTTCCGGGAGTGTTTAGCGACAGATCAGCAATGGAATGCTTTAAAAATGGTTGATACGTACTCAGATAGGTTCCAGATGAGCGCTGATGAGATCAATACGCTTAGAAATTTTATAAAAGCAACGGACTTTTTCTATACTCATGAAAATATATTAGCTTTGGGTAACTTTATCAAATCTGTTGGGACGCTACTTTCTAAAAGAATGACTGACAAAATGAGTAGGCTAGAAAGTTTGAGAGTCAGAAAGACACTTAAAGAGATTGCTAAACAATCAGCCAAGCATATTACTCTTGGTCCAGTTTAGTTATTCAACTCCGCCTCTAGACTGGCTATTTTTTCTTTGAGCACAGTATCATCCGGGCTGATTTTTTCTATAATGTAGCGGTATTGCTCTAGGGCTGATTGGGGGTTATTTTGTAGCTCATAAATGGTTGCTAGTGTGCCACGTGCTTCGGCGTAGTTTGGCTTGAGTTCTAGTGCCTTTTGCAAACTTACAATTGCCTGATCATATTGGGAAAGGTAACCCATGATTTTGCCCTCAAGTAGCCAAGGGCGAGGATCAGTGGGGGCTAGGGTTTTTGCTTGCACAACCACTTCAAGCGCTTTGTTTAACCACTGATCATCAAGCGGTGCCAACTGCATATACGCAGCGATTTTGGCCAGATACAAAGTGTAGTGAGCGGGATTAATTTGAGTGCTGTTTTCCAGCAGGGTAACGGCTTGGCTAGCCAAGACAGCGGCTTGGCTAGCTTGCTGGCCAGCCTGAAGCTGGCCAGCAATATTAGCATAATAGCCACCCAAAGTTGAATAATAACTTGCCTCTTGAGGCCTAAGCGTCAGCGCAGCCAGAATTTTGTCTGATCCTTCTGCAAATTGACTTTGTTGAATCCTGGTTTTACCTTCGGTGTAAAGCACATCTGCATGACGGATAGACAGGGTTTTACCCACCAACACTGAGCCAACAATCACTAGACCAGCAATAAATAAGTACTGAACGGCGGTGGGTGACTTGAGTTTGGGGTTTTGGACCCAACCAATTTGATTATTCCACATGATTGCCAAAACCCCCATCAACAAAAACTGCAATGTAGTCACGGTGACGGTGGAGAATCCCAAAAAGTTGGAAATGTGTAGAGCAGTTAACCCACCCAGAATACCTCCGGACAAAATCAATTCATTTGAAAAAACTGTTTTATTTGTGTCTAACTTTGTCTTGCACTTAAATAACCAAGTAAAACCAAACAAATATGGGCTGAGCACCACAATTATGAAAGCTAAGAAACCTATGGTACCAGTGGTAGCCAAGTAATTTAACCACTCATTGTGAGCTTTGTTGTACAAAAAGTCCCATTCCGAAACTAAGTTGTGACTCAGCGGTCGGCTCTGGTAGTAACTATAAGCAAAAGTTTCCAGACCAGATCCAAAAAATGGATATTTTTTCCAGACATCGATTGCACCTTGCCAGACAATTTTTCGGATCGTACCAGACTCTGTACCACCACTTTCTAGAGCTGGCCCAACTGCGACTGGTGGCGGTGTTTGAGTTTTTGTTAAAAGCGTTGATAGAGAAGGTGTCACTGGAGTACCAACAAGGAGAGTGGTAGCCAATAAGATTAAACCTAAAATGACCATCTTTAAACCATCGCGAAAATTTAAGAAAGATTTTAGCAATTTTGAATTAATCAAGTTGGTGAAAAAGTACCAGCCAAACATCAGTAAGAGTCCAATACCTAGTCCCAGCAACCCAGAGCGTGATTTGGTGAACAATAATACGCTGTACCACAAGGAAATGACACTCAGTAGTAATGCCCAGAGATAGCTTTTTTTAATGATGATCAATAGGCTTGAGCCGATGGGTATGAGTAATATCAGATAGGCGGCCAGCCAATTGGGTTGTCCAAAGCTACCAAAAATCCGATTCTGCACATCCTGAACCCAGCAACTGACATTAAACTTGCCCGTTGCCAACTGGCAACTAAATGAGTAACCAAAATGTTCTGGCAAGGCGTACAAGCTGGCGATTAATGAGCCACCAATCAAACTAACAAACCAGCGCATCACTGGCTGTTGCCAAAAAGTTGTGGTTTTTTGTTGATAATTTTCTGAGAAGGTGGCGACAAAAACGTAAAAAAGCACACAATAAGCCAGAGTAGATAATAAACCGCCGTGAAATCTGGAGTAATAACCAAATAGGGAAGTGTAGGGATGAATTGAAAAGAGAGTGGCTAGTAGTTGAGAGATAATCAAGCCAATGATTGGTAAATCAAAAGGAGTTTTGACAATCAGAGCTCTTTTTTGTAGCACCAGACGAATTAACCAAATTATCCCGACCGTGGTCGACCAGATGTAAACAAAAATCATTTTGTTGAATTCAAAGAGCTCCTCGGTGTTAAAGGCGAACACCAGAGGTAGGGTGAGCGCACCAAAGTGGAAGATTGCAACCAAGGCCTGCTTGAGCCAAAGATCCAGTTTAACCCCCAAGTTGTTTTCCATGGTTTTCAGTTTTCAATTTTCTTGCTATAGTGGCTGTACTATAATTTTTAAGGTAGAGATATGCAAGACCAACCTGTCCAAAATTCGAGCAATAATCAAGATCCTCAGTCGTATGTTGATGCTTATGATCACTCAGCCACTCAGACTCAACCGACTCAACCGACTCAGTCGAATGATGAAATGTTTGTGCCCCCAGCCACCAGTCAGCCAACTGTTTCGGCCAGCACTACTTCTGAATCGCTGGAAGATCAAAATATCTTCTACCTATTGGGAGTAGATAATGGGACCGATCAGCAAAAAGAAACCTTTTTGGACGAACTTCAGCAAGTGATTTGGGAGGATTTTCTGGAGAACGATGTGCAGTTATTGCTCACTAAAGAGGAGCACGAGCAACTACAACAGCTAACCAAAAATAACACCAAGACACCGCTGGTGGAGCAAGAGGCGGTAGTGGTGTTTTTGGAAAAACTAATTCCCGATCTTGAAGAGATCATGCTAGAAAAAGCGCTAGAACTGAAAGCGGATCTCGTTAAAGAAAGAGTAGCTGGTTTGAAAGAATTCCACGCAGGTAAAGCAGAGGAGTTGAAAAAAATTGAAGAAGCAGAAAACTTGGTCACTCAAGAAAAGTGGCTCAGCGCTGCTCGTCTCCTTAATTCGTTACCTGCATAGAATTGGAGTGGTTATAATAGCGCCACCATGAGTTTGTTGAGTGTAATTTCGCAGTTAGTACCTTCTGGATCAGTTTCACCTTTAGTGGTTGACTGTGGTTCGGCGATTACAAAAGTTGCGTATAAAGGCAAGTTGGTTTGGCATCAGCCCACAATTGTGGCCACAGATCCGCAAACCGATGAATTTGTTTCGGTTGGCAGTTTGGCCGATCAGCAGTTGTCGGTTGCCTCCACCCGCAACCTGCGAGCTGTCTTGCCAGTCAAAAACGGTTTAATTTCTCACTTTCCTGCCTTGCACTACTATTTGACTCAACTTCTCAAGCAAATAACCTGGGTTGACGGCTCAAAAATTTCAGCGTTTGTACCTGTCATATTGCTGGAGCCATTTGAGCCACCAGTATCAGCTCACAAACAGTGGGAAAAGTTAGCTGCTAGCCTTGGGAGAAAAACTAGGTTGATCGCAGAGCAAGCCGCGATATCTTCCTTGAGTCAAGAAATACTTCCGCCAACCTGGTTGATAGATTTTGGCTACAGTCATACCACCTGTGCTTTCTCTGGTGAGAATACCTTAATCGGTAGCAAAATTCCCTGGGGAGTGAGCCGATTAACTGATGCGTTGGCTCGGTCTACCGCCCAACAAAATATTTTGTTGGCTCCCAACCAGTTAGAAATGGTGTTTCAACAGATGAATATCATGCCATCTGCCGAAAGCCAAACAAAAAAACGCAAAATTGGTTTGACGGTCAAACAACTGAGCACTGGCGCGAGTGTGCGCATGGTATTAAAACAGGAAGATTTGGCAACCGCTGTAACTAAGATCATCGTCGAGTGGTTGTGGTTGGTAAGGCAACATATCTTTCGCTTAGCTAGCTCAGTAGACCAAGCGCAAGCTCCAACTAAATTCTACTTTTTGGGAGGTGGTTCCTTACTACGAGGTTTGCCTCAAAAAGTCGAACGGGAGCTTTGTTTTGAGCTCCAACCAGGTTTAACCGATCAAACTAGTTTGGCTCAAATATTGTCAAAAAATTATGAACGCTAATCGGAAACTACTGCCGGTTCAAGGATCGATGTTATTTGTTGTTCTTGTTATGGTGGCGGTGGCCGAAATAACAGGTGCCTCGAGGCAGTTGCAGGGGATTGTGCGACAAAATTCTTCGCCTGTCCAAGTGTTCGCTCAAGAACTAGTGCAGATTGGCGCCCAACCATTTGAATTTATTCAGTACTATTGGCACCAATCTGAAAAAGATTTAGCTCTTGAAAGAGAACAAGCAAGTCTGCAGGCTCAGTTGACAGAGCTTGAACGTCTCAAAACCGAAAATCAGGAGTTACGCGCTCAGCTGGGAATTACGGTAGTAGATCAAAAACAGCGCAAGATTGCCACACCAATTCTTTCTTTTCCTTACCGGCTAATCAAGATTGGGTCGCAGGCAGGAGCAAAAAGTGGCGATCTAGTCCTTGTGAGTGGAACTTTGGTAGGGAGGTTGGGTGCGGTCGACCCTGATTACTCACGGGTTGTGTTGCTGGGTGATCATGATGCTTCAGCCATTATCGGCATCACCAACCTGGGACAAAGGGGAATTATTAGAGGACTAGATCGCCAACTAGTGCTCACCGAGGTTCCCCAAACAGCAACGATTAATCCTGGGGATCGAGTGATGACGGCTGGAGAAATCGGCATTAAACCGGGAATATTTGTTGGCACCATTGGCTCAGAGATAACCTTGGCTACAGATGCAGTCAAAACTTTTGTGATTGAACAAGTTAATTCTTTCGATGGGGCAACACTAGTAGAGGTTCAATAGTCAAAATTATGCAAATCACACTGTATTTAAGATCACTAATTTTAATTCTTTTCAAAATAGTTGTCGTTTTTCTACTTTTTGTTTTTGATAGTGCTCTGGGGATACCCTTAATTTCTAGTTTTTGTCTAATGTGGCTTGCGCCTGATGGCAAACAGCCAGCTTGGCCGACTTTTTATTTGCTAGTCAGTGCACTTTTGTTTAGTAGTCTACTGATGATTCCCTGGTGGGCTACCCTCTTGTTTTTTTCTGGAATTTTTCTGCTGATCCAAATACTCAAGCCAAAGTTAAAAAGATCGAAAGTGATATTGATTTGGTTATCGGTAATTTTGAGTTCAGTTTTATTTATCCTGACTCAAGGAGAGATGTCTTTGAATGTACTCATTTACTGGGTTGTTTCATTGGTGGTAATAGTGCTAATTAGCCGTCAGCGTTGGTTTACTAATTTACATTCCCAAACATGGTATATTCGGTAACACAGTGTTAGAACAGCGCTTCTCAGTTTTTTCGTGGCGAATACGCATCATTCTTGGTCTGGTTTTATTTTGTGCGATTGCGATTCTGGCTCGGTTGGTTGATTTACAACTTGGTCAATTTGGTTTATACCGGGCGGCTGCCCAGGACAATAGTGACTATGTGATGACGGTGCCTGCTCAGCGAGGAGTGCTTTTGGATCGCTACGGGCAGCCGCTAGTAAAAAACATCCTGAGATATTGGCAAAAACAAGACTTGGACACCCTGTTTTCACCAGAACTTTTAGTGAAAGAGAGTGAAGCTTTGGGCTTGATGGCGACGCAGTCGCCACAAATTCGCCAGGAATACTCTCGTTGGTACCCGCATAACTCAGCTGGAGCTCACGTGGTGGGTTATGTTGGTCCGATTTCGAAGACCGAATTATTAGAAAATTCCAGTGCGAAAATATTTGATCTGGTGGGAAGGACTGGATTAGAACGTGCCTTCGACAAATTACTCATGGGCACGGCTGGTTCTAGGGAATACGAAGTCACTGCCAGAGGAGAGACGATCCGAGTGGTTAGAGAAACACCGATGATTGCTGGCCAAGTCATCAAGACCACCATCGATCCTTTTCTCACGGAGGTAGCGCAAAAAGCTTTGGGCGAAAATGTTGGAGCAGTGGTAATAGAAGATGTGCAGACTGGCGCTGTGTTGGCTTTGGTGAGTTCACCGACTTTTGATCCGAATATCTTTACTAAATTTACGCAGACGACACAGGAGCAAGCCCAGCGTAGCCAACAAATTAATGCTTGGTTGCAGGATCCAAGACAAGTGCTATTCAACCGAGCAATTGCTGGCGAGTATCCCCCTGGGTCGGTTTTCAAATTGGTGACAGCGGTGGCTGGGCTAGAATCGGGCAGGATTACCCCAGAGACAGTGGTTCAAGACGAAGGTGTGTTAAAGGTGGGAGACTACTCCTATGCGAACTGGTATTTCTCCCAATACGGACGAACGGAAGGCAGTATTAGTTTGGAACGAGCTTTGGCCCGCTCTAATGATATTTACTTCTATAAAGTAGCCGAAATGAGCGGGCCAGAAACTATCGCCACTTGGGCGAGAAATTTTGGTTTTGGGTCGGCAACTGGGATTGAATTGAACGGCGAAACGAGTGGTTTGGTGCCCGATCCAGAATGGAAGGAGCGGACGCTTCATGAGCAGTGGTACTTGGGCAATACCTATCATTTTGGCATTGGTCAGGGCGATTTATTGGTCAGTCCGTTACAAGTAACTCAGCTGTTCCAAACGATTGCTAACTCAGGGACACGGTGCCAACCTCATTTGTCAGCCGAGCATGAAAATGGTTGTTACTCGATTGGAATTAAGGAAGAAAACATCGCCCCAATTTTGAAAGGTATGATTGCTGTTTGCAGTACAGGCGGTACGGCTTTTCCTTTTTTTAGTTATAATGAGCAATTTGAGTTAAACAGTGATCCCAACGAAGCTATCTTGAACGGGATGGCAGCCTGTAAAACTGGTACGGCTGAGTTTGGCGGGGCAGACGAGAGGGGTTTTCGCAAAACTCACGGTTGGTTTTCGGTGGTGGTGGGTGTGCCACAACCGATAGAGACAATCGTTGAGCAGGAGGTAGATCAGTTTAAAACGGCTTGGCTGGAGGGTGTAAAGCAACTACCGTTGCCCAAGAAACTGGTTATCACAGTGTTAGTGGAAAGCGACGAAGCCAAGCCGTATAAAGAGGGCAGTGCCGATGCTGCACCAATCGCTTTGGCAATTATCAAGTGGATTAATGGGAATAAATTATGATTGCAGTACTTCGGTTGCTTTTACTCTTAATCACTAGTTTTGGTCAAATTAGTTTTTTCCAACCACTTAGGTGTATTGGCCATCTGGGAGAAAAAAGTTGTTATTCCGACGAACTTTGTCATCCAGTCAACGTCAATCATGGTCCAAATCGAGATGAAGTGGGCATGCCGTTGTATAACAGAAGATTTATATTTTGTAGTAATAAATCTCCTGAAAAAACTCCAGAAATTCCGAAACCGACAACGTCACCCACTAATCCAGTTGTGAACTTATCTGCTACAGCGACTCCAACTCCAGTTCCGACTAGTAGTATTATCCCAACACCAACGACTACCACAGTTACTGTTGTTTCATCGGAAACCCCGACTATTTTATTACCAAATAACCAAACAGGCACTCTTAAAACAGGAAGTATCGAAGTAACTTCAGCAGAAAGCCAAGTCACCTTTATGCTCCAAGTTCGTGATTACCCTGAATATCGAGCAACAGATTTTGTGTTTAAAGTAACCGATCCAAACGGCGAGGTACTTACCCCGCAGAACCATCTCGAATCAGGAATTTACTTCGTAGTGGAAAATTCTTACCAGTTAGCAAGATTCAATTTGCCCCGTCGGTTGAATGGTAGTTGGTCATATTCGGTGGAAGGTCCGCTGGAAGCAAATATTGAAGTTAGAAGCATGTCATTTTAATTTGAAGATCGGATTTATTTTTGTTACCATGTAAGCATGTTATTTACTACATTATTTATCGCTTTCTTTATCATGTTTCTTGGGTATTTTATTTTTTCTTTTTTTACAGTAAAAGGTCGATTGTTTAACATTAAATTGTTGTTTCATTCAGAAAAAATTGTTGAATTAATTACGCTTGAACCAACAAAAATTAAATCTAAAATGGGTCTCACTATTGCTCAGGAGGGTAGGTTATATCAATCTGTTAGTGCTAGTGGAACATACTATATTTTGGAAACTACCCAAAAAACACTAGGCGGATTCAGTCGCAACTACACCAAGTTAACACCTAACTCGCTTGAAAATATTTTTTCAGTTTGGAGTGCTAAGCGAAACACTGAATTATGAGTGACAAAAATAAAATCGCTATCAATCCTTACACGATTTTTTTACCAACATTAGGGCTGATTGCGCTGTTTCTAATTATTTTTGCTCGTGGCGAGTATTTTTATTTAGAAACGTTGGGGATTGTGTTTGGTTTCCTGGCCTTGATGATGTTTTTCACCCGATCGGTGATTAAGTTCTTTACCAAAGTACTAATCAATTATCAGCCCCTCAGACTGTCGATTTTGTTTGGAGCGATTGGCGTCAACACCATGTTGTTGATTTTTGTAATTTTTACGTCCTGGATAAGATTGGATATCAAGTCACAGTGTCAGGACTCGACTAGAGAGTATGGAGGTGATTGCGTGGAAGCCCTGCAAATGTTGCTTAATGATGAGAGTAGGGGTTTTAGAGCGAGGAACAATGCTATTTTTGCCTTAGGTCAACTGGGAGACGCTCGTGCGTTACCCACCCTGCAAAGTTATTACACTGGCAATATTCCCCCACGTGAGCCACTTGATGAAGGCATCAGCCAATACGAGCTCAAGAAAGCAGTAAACCTTACCAGCGGAGGCACGAATCTACTTTCGGTCTTCTGGAGGTATGGAATTTGAGCTATT
The DNA here is from genome assembly GCA_964521215.1 of uncultured Pseudomonadales bacterium. Taxonomy (GTDB): domain Bacteria; phylum Patescibacteriota; class Microgenomatia; order UBA1400; family PJMF01; genus DAOQVB01. The sequence goes on along the minus strand of CAZFRD010000014.1, from coordinate 10,548 downwards.
CGCCAGATCCCTGCACAACTTTTGCCCAAACTTGCTCCTCTAACTGAGACGTAAATTTAGTCACATCACTTATTACCATTTCGTAGTCTATCATTGCTTTTTTGAATGCAGTTATTACTTTCTTGGTTTGGATAAGTAAACTATCTTTCAATAAATTCTCTGATGAATAAGTATACGCAGGACCAAGCTCACTTATAACCGTAGGTACTGAAACCTTGGGTTCAGTAGTTATTGGTTCATCTGCATATAGACTTCCAAGTTCATCTGGAACTTCATGTCCTGCTACAGGAGTTTCACCATACAGCCAATCAGCTTCATTTACAGGCTCATCAACAACTTCAACTGTGTTCGAGTCCGAAGATTTAGTTTCTTTGGGCTTGAATGCAATATCTTCAATATTTATTTGACCTAAAAGTACTTCTCCAAGTTGCTGAAAGTTTAATGAAAAGTTTTTTAATGCGGCTTGAACATTTTTAAGCTCAGTTACAAATTCGATATAAGCTCCTATTCCATATGGCTCTCGGTTTTTGTTTATGGTTAAAAAAGCATTGTCTACTAGTTTAGCTGCACCTTCATTTCTATCTGGACTTGTCATAGCTACCTTTCTTTAGTAATCTACTTACTTATCGTCATTGTATCACTCTGCTGTTTACTCTTAGTGCTAGCACAAGCAAAACGTCATAACCAATTTGATTCTTTATTTAAAACGTTAAAGAATTGATCTCTGTCGAGAATAATAAATCTTCTCTGATCTATCATTTGTTTTATCACATCCACTCTCTGAATCATCTGGTTACGATACGATATATTGTTTTTGTCTGGTTCTGAAGTGTCAGTTAATGCAGTACTTTTTAGATCTGCCAGAATTTTTTCAAACTTTTCAATTTCGGCTGGAGTAAGTCCTCCGGTTGGGATATTCTTAATTCTGTTTCTAAGTTCGGGGTACAGATCTAATCTTTCTTGTTCCCACCTGTTTAATATTTCATTTAAAGACCAATTTAAATCAGCAGAAGTAATGTAGGAAAAGATATCGGTTACAATTCTTATGTGATCTAATCTACTCCAAATTCGATCCATAGCTCGAACTGCTTCAATAAATTCTGCCAAAGCACCTCTAACTTCTGTTTGGTCAGCTACATCAGCTAACTCACCAAGATCTATTACATGGTCAAAAAGATTGTAATTTGTCTGTCTTTCTTGTGGTGCGATCATAAGCCTTCTTTCTAATATTTGATTACTAGTTGTCCAGATTATTCCAAGTGAGCTACGCCAGCTTGCATTTTTTCCAGACCTCCCTGGTTATGTTGCCGAAGAACTGCGGTTTTGAGTGAGTTCTTTAATGCAATACTATCAATGATTGTTGCTTTAACACGAGGAAGTTGAGAGGATGCATTCAACACCGACCCCATAAACCTTTCTGAGGCATATTGAATGAAGCTAGAACCTTTAATTGATTGATTAAGCCACTCTTGTTCTGTTGCAGAATAATTACGGTCTACTCCATGTCTTTGTTGCAGACCAATCAAGTCTGGACCAAGTGTGGGAAACTTACTAACTTTTTCTGAACCATAATTCCATATAGCACTATACAGACCTTGAGATGGAGCAATGAGGTACGGGATTATTAAATCTAATAGATCGTCAATATTTCGATCTTTAAACGCTACTGCTAAATCAGAAGCTAGACTAGTTAAAACACTTCGTACGGTATCTATTGCAGTCTGGTCGCCTTCTGGTGTTTCAATCCCATCAAATGTGGCGAGTATCCACATTTCATTTTTCTCTTCTTCTGCTGAATTAGTAGGTTCTTCTGTTGTAGCAGAATCTAAAGCTAAAAGTAAGTTTTTAACAAATTCGGCTTCGACTTGATCAAATCTCATAAACCCCTTTGTATATATTTAATACATCAAATATTATACAACTATAACTTATAGTGTCAATTTTTCTGCCTGTTTTTCATTAGGTCTTTTTAAAACCACCTGAGAGTCTGATCCCGCTTGGGCCCAGTGGTGATCATCAAAATTTTCACTTTGAGCACTGCTTGTAAAAAAGCAAGATATTGTAATGCTGTCTTTGGCAAATCTTGTGGTTTGGTTGCGATTTGTAGCTGAGCTTTATCCCAGGTTGGTAGCTCAACAAAAACTGGTTTTACATCAAGCAAATATTCTTGGTCTGGGCGGTAGTCAACCGCCTTGCCATTTTTTTGATAGCCGATGCAAACTTTAATTGGTAGATTGGGATAGACGATGTCCATATGAGTCGGTACCAGATACTCCACCTGGCCAACTCTTAGCAGATAACTGAGCAAGGGAATATCTAGGTAATGAATATCTCTTGGCCTGCCAGTGGTAGCGCCATATTCGTGAGCATCTTCTCTAATTTTACTTGCCAGCGGGTCGGGCATACCACTGGGAAGAATGCGGCTGCCCACACTTGAGGAATATGTAGCTTTGATCACGGCAGTTTTCACTGCAATTGAATGAGGGTCAACTATGCCTTCTGTTGACTTGTGAATACCTTCAAAAGTACAGTCGGAAACGGTGCAATCTGGATAAACCGCCCAATGCAGATCTAAGCCAAGGGCTTGGGCTTTTTCGAACACAAAGGCGGTGTGCTCGTCTGACCACTTTTTGGCCACAAACTCATAACATGGTTGAATAAACGGCTGAAGAGTCTTTCTAGTTTTGGCTAAACGTGCAAGGAAGGTGGAAAGCGGACCAACAGTTTGACTGGCTTTTGCCAAACGGGTGACCTTAATATTTTTTAGTTCTAAATCGAGACCATGAATGATTTTTTCGTAAAAATGATAATGTTGGGAAAAGAGTTTTTTCCAAGTGGGTCGGGTTAAGTCTCGCATCCTGAGTGGTTGGCGGTAGAGTAGGTCGGCATAAGCTGGGGCTATGCCTCTGCCGGTGGACGAGGCATAGCCCTGAGTCGCAAAAGTAATCGCAAATTCAAAGGCTCGGTGAGTATCCAAGCAGAGCGCTGCCATCTCATCAATTATCAGAGTGGCTGGGATTTTGCCACCAGTCGTCTGCTTGACTAACCGAATTTCTTCAACCAAGTCTATGGGGTGAATGACCATGTCTTTACCAGATATTGAGTAGCAATCGTGATTAAAAACGCCCGATCCAAGTTGGTGCAGTACCAGTTTTTGGTTGCCAACTTCCACCGAGTGCCCAGCATTAGAACCGCCATTATCTCGATACAGTACTACTTCAGGACAAGTTTGTAAAAAGTTGGCCGTCAGTTCATCAGCCACTCGGCCTTTGCCTTCGTCACCAAAAGCCCCACCACATAAAGCCATGGAGTTTGGTCTTTTGCCAGCAACTTGAAATGGATTGTCAGCCATGGGCTGGTCAACCCCAAACAGGTTACCTTTTTGGTAAATTTCTTTGATGATTCGGTTAATATTAGTCATCTTTTCTTTCTGGCTAAGTACCGCTTTACTTTTTTGATCACGTCTTGCGTTAGGTGGCTGGCCAGCCCGGTGTAGTCCTGCGGAGTTAGGTTGGCTAACTGGGGCACTAGCGGATTGGTGAGGTTCTGCCAGTCTGATTTGGTTAAAACCTGGTTTTTTACCTGTTTGGCCACTTGCTCATAGGCTTGGGGATTTTGTTGAAACCTGAGGTGAGTTTGGAGCGCTTCGCTCAAGATGGCGAAATTTTGATTTAGATCGAGATTAATTTGAGTTGGATTTGGTTTAATCGAAAGCAGCCCTTTGCTCAGACTGGTGTAGCCAATCAGACAATATCCAAAGATACTGCCTAAATTCCGATTAATAGTACTATCCGATAAATCACGCTGTAAACGACTGATGGGGAGTTTTCGTGCAATAGTTTCAATTAGTCCATTAGCTAACACTAAGTTACCTTCGCTATTCTCAAATTCAATTGGATTAATTTTCTGAGGCATTGTCGAAGAGCCCACGTCATCGGCTTTGCCTATTTGAACTAGCCAGTTATCCGAGATGTAACGCCAACAATCTTGATTTAAATCGATCAAAATTGAGTTAACCAGGTGATAAAGACAAAATAGCCCCACCAGATCATCTGCAGGATTGATTTGGGTCGTATGCGGGTTTGGTTTGAGTCCCAGACCAGTCACAAACTGCTGAGAGAACTTTGGCCAGTCGTAAGTTGGTTTAAGCGAGTGCAGTGCCTGAAAAGCACCAACCGCGCCATTGAGTTTGCCCGTGAGTTGGTAGTTATCTATTTTAATTAGTTGTTCTAGTAATCTGTGGGCAAAAACCGAGAATTCTTTACCGAGCGTAGTAGGAACTGCAGCCTGACCATGAGTGCGAGCTAACATGGGCAACTGGCTGTTTTCTTGTGCCAATTGGGTCAGGATTTTTAACAGAACTGTGAGTTGGGGAAGAATTATTTCTTGCTGAGCTTGATTGATCATCAAGCGGTAGGCTAGGTTGTTGATGTCTTCGGAAGTCAGACCGAGATGTATATATGGTATACAGTCCTTGAGTGATGTTGATTGAAACTTCTCGGCGAGAAGGTACTCGACTGCTTTAACGTCGTGGTGTATTTTTTGCTCAATTTGCTTAACTCTTTGTATGGCAGGGAGTGAGGGCTTTTCCAGTTTTGTGCAGAGGCTGATCTCAGCTTTGGTGAGAGAACGAATGATTTTTGCTTTTGCTAAAGCCTGAAGATATTTAAGTTCAATTTGGATGCGCTGGGTGATTAAACTGGACTCAGAAAATACCAGGGCTAAAGGCTGGGTGACGTGAGCATAGCGACCGTCCAAAGGTGAGAGCGCTTGTAGCTGAGTTGGCTCCATGACAGCCAAGATTATAAACTCATTTGTCTATTGGTCGAGTAGCTTTTAACTAAAACTCTACAGATAATGTCAGCTTACGTTTGTAGAATGCCGGCATGTTGAGCGAAAGAGAGAAACGAGCGGTGGTTTTTTTGGCAGCGGTAGATGGAATTGGTTCCGCCACCCTGCGACGCCTAATCAGTTGCTAACATGGGAAAACCAGATTGCCCTCGAGTCCATAGTATCCCACCCAACCCAATTTCCGTTTTTCAAGCAGAACAGTAAAATGTACGACAAGATTTACCGGTTCGCGCGGGCAAACACTATCGATGAGTACTGGCAACAGTTGGGAGATCAACAAATCCAGGTGATACTGAGTGAAGAAGAGGTTTACCCATTTTTACTGAAACAAATTAAATTACATCCATTAGTGCTTTATTGTCGAGGCAACCAAGCGCTTTTACAAGCCAAACGACCAATTGCGGTGGTAGGGACTAGAAGGGCAACAGCTTATGGTCAGCGAGCGACGCGGGTGATAGTCGGCGAGTTGGTGCAGTTGGGCGCCACCATCGTTTCTGGTTTTATGTATGGCATTGATTCGATTGCTCATCAATCCTCAATCAACTCTGGTGGCGCCACCATTGCGGTGCTCGGTTTCGGTTTTGGCCAAATGTTTCCCAGTGCTCACACATCCCTATTTGAAGAACTCTTGGAGAAAAACTCAGTTTTCATCTCGCAGTTTGCTCCAAATACACCAGCAACTCCAGGCAACTTCCCAGCTAGAAACCAAATTGTCGCAGGAATATCATTGGCAACACTAGTGGTTGAAGCGGCGGCTGTGTCTGGGAGTCTGATTACTGCCGATGCCGCCTTGGATGAAGGCAGGGCTGTTTGCGCCGTGCCAGGACCCTTCGACAATCCATTTTCACAAGGTACCAAGGCTTTAATCAACCAGGGTGCAACACTAGTAACATCTGGTCAAGATGTACTTGTCGAAGCTGGCCTGATAGTTGCCAGCGGACAACCGACCACTCATCAGCTACAAGCCGAGGCGCAATGGCAAAGTCTCAACCAGTTGCAACAACAGTTGGTCGCTCTAGTTGACTCTGGGATCAGGTTGCCAGACGAGCTTTCAAGCCAGCTTGGGTTGTCTGCCACTCAGCTTAGTTTCGAATTAACTCAACTGGAAATTATGGGTTTACTTCAGCGAGAACAAGACGGTTGGGTAAGGTTGTAATCTGTTACAATGCAAGTTTGTTATGCAATTAGTGATTGTTGAGTCACCCACCAAAGCCAAAAAATTACGCCAGATACTTGGCGAAAAATATGAAATTGAAGCTTCAGTTGGTCATGTACGTGACTTACCCAAGAAAAAAATTGGTGTTTTAGTTGATCACGACTTCACTCCAGAATATGAAATCAGTGAGGATAAGGTGAGAGTCATCAAGTTGCTCAAAGACAAGGTGGCACAGGCTTCGACTGTGATTTTGGCCACTGATCCAGATCGTGAGGGTGAGGCGATTGCTTGGCACCTACAGGAAGTTTTACAAGCCGACCGAGGTAAAAAAGCTAAACCTGTTACCTTTGTTCGTTCAAGTTTTCATGAAATCACTCAGCAGGCAGTCCAGACGGCTATCGAACATCCAAGTACTCTCAATATGGCTTTGGTTGATGCTCAACAGGCACGTAGGATAGTTGATCGACTAGTGGGTTACGAAGTTTCACCAGTCTTGTGGCGGAAAGTCCGTCGCGGACTTTCCGCCGGCCGAGTTCAATCTGTAGCTCTGCGTCTAATCGTCGATCGAGAACGAGAAATTTTAGCTTTTAAGCCAGAAGAATATTGGGAAGTAGATGTGACGTTGGCAGTCTCGAGCAACTTGGGAAAAAAAGAAACATTCATCGCTCGCCTTGTCACGCTGGATGAAAAAAAATATCTCCCCGTCACGGAAAAAGACGTGCAGTCACCAAGAGAGTGGCTGCCACTGGCTGAATACAGTGTTTTGTCACTCGAGAAAAAAGAACGCACGGTAGCCAGTTTGCCACCTTTCACTACTTCAACCCTCCAACAAGCTGCGGCTAACCGACTGGGCATGACCAGCAAACAAACTATGATGTTTGCTCAACAACTCTACGAAGAAGGTTTGATTACTTACCATCGCACCGACTCGGTTAACCTAGCAACTCAAGCGATTGAACAAGCCAGAGACTACATCAAACAAACCTATGGCCAAGCCTATGTTCCAGCTAAACCACGGTACTTTGCCAATAGAAGCAAAAATGCTCAAGAAGCTCATGAGGCGATTCGGGTAACTGATGTAGGTTTAGTTGATGCCATGAGTGTGGGTGGTCAAATAACTGATCGTCATCAAAAACTATACGATCTAATTCGTCGTCGTTTTATTGCCTGCCAGATGGCTGCGGCAGTGTTTGATCAAGCGATGGTGTTGGTGCTCGCCAAGTCGAAAAATCATCAGGCAGAACTGAAGGCAACTGGTTCGGTACTCAAATTTACTGGCTGGAAAGAGTTATTTCCGGTGACGGAGGATGTAACTTTACCAGCTTTGACCGAAAAACAGCCTTTGGCTTATGAAGATATGCAGATCGCGCAAAAATTCACTCAACCACCAGCTCGATACAACGATGCTTCACTAGTGAAAGAGTTAGAAAAACAGGGTATTGGACGACCGAGTACCTACGCCAGCATTATTTCAGTGATCATTGATCGAGGTTATGTTGAAAGGGTCGACAAGCGATTTATCCCATCAACAGTTGGTATTAGTGTTTGCGACTTCTTGTTGGTCAATTTTAAAACTTTTATGGAGTACGATTTTACAGCAGAAATGGAAGAAGATCTCGATCGAATCTCTAGAGGAGAAAAAGAATGGGTGGCGGTGGTTCGAAGTTTTTATGAGCCATTTCACAATGCTGTAGAAAAGGCCACAACGGATGCCGAGCGAGTGAAAATACCTGTCGAATCGACTGGAGAAAAATGTCCTGAATGTGGCGAAGGAGAAGTAGTAATCAGAACTGGTAAGTACGGAAAATTTAAAAGCTGTAGTCGTTTTCCAGATTGTAAGTACACAAAAAATATTGTTGAAACAGTAGCAGGGGTAGTTTGCCCGTTATGTCAAACGGGCGAGGTGATTGCGCGCAAATCCAGATGGGGCAAGTTATTTTATGGTTGTAGCACTTATCCAACTTGTAGTTGGGCTAGTTGGCAAGCGCCTAAGCCTGGAGAAACGCTTTCACAAGCTGAGTGGGATGAACGACAAGCTAAACGAGCCGAACGTAAAGCTAGTCGAGCGGGGGGTGCTGAAAAAAGTGGGAAGGCTGTTAAGTCAGCAAAACAGAAGAAAAAACCAACCAAAACCAAGAAAAAGGCAAAGTAATAAGCGTGCTGATTAAATTATGCGGATTACACTCTTTGGAGCAGCCTTTGATCCTCCTCACTTGGGACATCAACAAATTGCGGTGAGTCTGATCAAAGAAAAGCTAACTGATGCAGTTTGGTTGGTGCCAGTCAAAGAACATCCCTTTGGTAAAAAGTTGGCGCCGGTGGACGATCGGTTGGCGATGGCAAACCTCTTGGCAGACTCGATTCGCCAAGCAATTAACGGGAAGAGTGAATTAAGCAGTGAGCAGTTAGTGCGAGTAGAGACTTTTGAGCTGGATGAGCCAGGAACTTCTTATACTTTTCGCACTCTCACTACGCTGGCTGAGCAATATTCACAAGACCAATTTTCTTTTGTCATTGGCTCAGACAATCTTGCCACCTTTCACCAGTGGGATCAGTTTGAAGCCTTGCTAGCTCAATTTTCGGTTTTTGTTTATCCTCGTCAGGGATTTCAATTTGAGCCTCTCTACTCAGGAATGATACCAATGGCTCAGATGGCAGAAGTCAATATTTCCTCGACTCAGATCAGGGAAAAGTTAAAAAGAGGCGAGAGTATTGTCGAGATGGTGCCAGCCTCGATTGGTGAGTATATTGATCAGCAAGGTATTTATCGTAATCAAGTTGAGATTGAAAAAAATGAAAGTTTATAGTATGATTCATACCATGCAAAGTTCACTTGTGACAACCAACGTTCGTCTAAATAAAAATGATTTATCACTATTTCGAGTTGCAGCGGCGAATGAAAACATCAGCTTTAACCAGTTTGCTTTAAAAGCATTGCGCGCTGAGGCCACGAAACAATTCTTTCCTCAAAAATTGGAGAAAGTAGCTGCGACATCCACGGGGAAAAGAAGTGTGAAATCGATCCTGACTCTCTACGATTTGCCAAGAGTGTTTAAAAAGCAACAATGTAAAGGAGAAGGTTTAACAGAACTAGATGCTGAAATATATGAATCGTAGATTGGTTTTTGTTGACACGAGTGGATTTATTTCAGTAATATTTCCCAAAGACGAAAGACACTCTCTGGCTGTGAAACTATGGAGTCAGATGATACATAAAACTCATCAGTTAGTTACCTCAAATTTTGTTCTTGATGAAACTTATACGCTACTACGCAATCGGATGGGTGTTCAAACAGTAGTTAAGTTTAGAGAAATGTTTACGAATGAACCTCACTTATGTCAGGTTATCGCAGTTACAGCCCTTGATGAAGCTCAGTCATGGCAGTGGTTCGTCAGAGATGTTTCTAAACTGTCATATACTGACGCAACCAGTTTTGCAGTGATGAAAAGAATGGCGGTGGATACTGTATTTGGTTTTGATCACCATTTTTTACAAGCGGGATTTTCACAATATAATGGAGAGGAGTAGAATCAAGTTACGATGATTGGTGAAATACTGAGTTTTATTAAGCAAACGTTTGCCAAAACAAATAAACAAATGGCAGTTGTTGCAGTTTCTGGAGGAGTTGATTCGGCGGTCAGTTTAAGTTTGGTAGTGCGCGCGCTGGGCGCAGAACACGTACATACCTTACTTTTGCCTTGCGGTGACCAGGATATGACAGACGCGCGCGCGGTCATCGACTTCAACCAAATTTCCGTCGATAACCAGCATGAAGTTCAAATCAAAACAATTGTTGATGGCATTTTTAATTTATCGCAAAACAAAGAAAATCTACCCGAGGTTCGGAGGGGTAACATCATGGCTCGAACTCGGATGATAGTTTTGTATGATCTCGCCAAAACGCTGGATGCGCTAGTTTGTGGCACGGAAAACAAGAGCGAGAAATACCTAGGTTACTTCACTCGTTTTGGCGACGAAGCCAGCGACCTTGAGCCGATTCAGCATTTATTCAAAACTCAAGTGCGTCAGTTGGCAAAAGACTTAGGTTTACCAGAAAAAATTTTGCAAAAACCACCTTCGGCGGGCTTGTGGCAGGACCAAACGGATGAGATTGAATTTGGCTTCACCTACGAAGCAGCCGACCAAGTGCTCGAAATAATCGTTGATAAACAACCAGCTTTGTTGGAAAGATTAACGAATGGTAAAGCTCGTTCGCTAGAAGAGGTGCGTGATGGCGCCAGATTCCTGTCTGGCGCCTCCCTCGACCCTTCGATTATCGAAAAAGTTCTCAAGCACGTTCAAGCCAATTGGTTTAAGCACCAGGTTCCCTACCACATGGAGCCCGAGCAAAATTCTGTTTTCAAGTGAATTGTAGTTTCATATGCTTTATCTGGATTAGTTTTTGATCTTTGTATGGTTGGTTTTACTCTCTTCACTCAACTAAAAGAATACTATTAGCGATAAATCGAGTGGGTACCGATGTTAAGGCTTAAGTAAAAAAACGCGTGGCTGAAAGTGATTGTTTTGATTGATGAATCAT
>CAZFRD010000013.1:33331-36080 GCA_964521215.1 uncultured Pseudomonadales bacterium | reverse complement strand
CAAGGAAACATGTAGATCAAAAAAAACTAATCGACATTATTTCAAAGTATGGATTAGAAGAAAGTAATGCACAAAATGTATTGACAGGTTACCCATTATTGATTTGAACTATTATAAATTTGACTTTCGATTGCTTCGAGAGATAATTAGATCATTATGAAAAAACTCTTTCTGCTTTTGTTGGTTGTAGTCGGGCTTTTAATCCTCAGCGTAACTTTGGTTCTAGGTTATTTTGGTTTTGTGCCTGTTATATCTAGTCTTTTTGGTTCAGACAAACCAAGAGATTTGGGGGTAGTAGCGACTCAAGAGAACTATGACCAATATTTAACCAGAGCGATGACAGTAATGGAAACTCTCGATGCTCCAGTTGAAGGCAAAACAATTGTTTACTCTGGCTCCGAACCGGTTATCGCCTCTTTCACTCAAGAAGAAGTCACAGGTCGACTGAATTTTAGCACTTGGAAGTATATGCCACTCGATCAAGTACAAATAAAATTTTCTCAGGATGGCACTGTGGAAGTGGCTGGTCGCGTGAGAATGGATCGGTTGGATGGCTTTATCAACCAAGTTGGTGGTTCGCAGTACAGCAAGGCAGATGTCGATAAGGGTCTTGAGTGGTTGGGTGTGGTGATGACTAATCCGCCAATTTATGGCAAAGGAACTGGTAGTGTTACAAATAACCAAGTGACCGCTCGAATTGATTATCTAGAAGTAGGACGCCTGCCAGTGCCGTTAGACAAGATCAATGCCGATGGTACTTTCGTGAGTGTAGCTAATCATATTATCAACAACGTCCCTGGGTTGGATGTTCAGCAAGCGGATTTTGCAGGTGGGAAATTAAACTTTACTGGCAGTGTCCCAACTGAAATGAAAGTATCGCAATAGTCTCAAAATGACTCACATAGACATATCAATTGCGTAGGTGTATATTGATGTCAAGGAGGTGGTTTATGCAGAAGACTATTCCGATAGTGGTTGGTTTGGCTCTATTCGCACTCGTGGGGATTTTACTAGTGAGTCGGTTAATGACTACCCAAACTAGTAATTTATCTGATGTGAAAGAACAAATTTTGGGAGAAGAAATTCAAAAAGATGCCGATGTTGTGGTGCCCACCGACTTGTTGACGGATTGCAATCAATTTTTTAAGCAAGAGGGGCAAGCCTATCAGACATCTTGTGATACCTATCCCAAAGCGACGGTCTGTTCATATTATTCGGTTCTTAGGGAAGGTCAGCAAACAGTGCAGAATTTGCAGTATCCCAATGCTTGCGCCGCCTGTCGGTTTTATGGAGAAACGGGCACCAAACAAGCCGGCAATAGTACCTATTCTCACTTGGGCTACACCACCTCGACTTGCAAGTAGAGGCAGAAAAGCAATCTAATCTTTTGTAGATTTTCCTTTTAAACGTAGCTTTGTAATTTTATTTAGCGCTGTTCGTACGGCGATATACCCTATGAATCCAACGCCAAATTCAGCAGCGATTGTAAGTAATGCGGTAGCGGTTACTATTTCTGGATGTTGCTCGCAAGATTCCTCTGCAAATGTTAAGATTGCAACAACCGCAGGTAGGGGTAATTGACAGCTAACCAAACCAAATAAAACAGTAATCAATCCAGCAATCCCAGCCTTAGCTAGAATACTGCGAAGGTTTTCTTTTACTTCTTGATATTGAGCTAATTCTTCTTCACTTAATTCATTTGGAACATCACCGACAGTTTCTAGTTGACTTTCAATTTTACTATCGTTATTAGCTGGCATCAATTCCTTCTGCGACCTCTTCATGAAATCTTCAGCTGATTCTGTAGGCCCTTTTTTCTCTACCCTATTAGTTTCTGGATTCATATAACCAACCTTTCTTGATCCAGATTGTACTAGTAAAGTAAGGAGTGTCAAGGTGTTAGGGGATTGAATTTTTCAAGCAAGTTGTATGGGTTTGGTGGTGGTTGGCTGTACCACTCTTGGCAAGTTTGACCAACGCCGACGAAGGCATCGAGCTTGAAAAATAGGAATGATTTTTTTTCCACCTGATTTATGACAACGTTGTTGTATGACTCACCATGTTCGTTCAGAGAATTACATGTAGTCGTTCCAATTTGTTTGAACATTTCTGGACTTAAATTGGTTGGTGCAGAAACATTCACCGTCAGCGTCTTAACTGATTCGGTGTTTTCACCAGTCAAATCTTGCTGAAAGAAAATCGAAGTACTAAATTCCATACTCGGATACTGATTGCTCAAAGCAGTTGGGATGTATGCCAAACTTGGATTATTAGTAGTGACCAACTGCATGATGTAATAATTCAATCCAGCCATGACAATAAAAGAACCAACAATGCCGATGAGATAGGAGAGGAATTTTTGTTTTGTGCCGCTTCGACTTTTGAGTGCTAACCAAAGGATAATGGGCACACAAAATAGCAGGTTGAACAGGAAGCCAACCACAAAATATCCCACCAACTTCTTTTTGGAAACAGTCTGGGCGTTTGTGTTCGGAATGAATTGAGGAGCTGAAGAAGATGATGGAGCCGTCGGTATGGCAGTGAGAGGATTGATCGGAGGTGCCGCACCAGGGGCGGGATGCAAATAGGTGGGCGGGGGTGGTTCGTTGGAGGTTTGGTTTTCTGTTTGGCTGAGGGGAGGTAAAACGTTGAGGTCAATTTGTTGGGTTGGTGGGCTGTCCCCCTTCGACGGGCTCAGGGTGACAGCTGGAGATGGACTCAGGGTGACAGCTGGTGAAGGGCTCAGGGT
>CAZFRD010000013.1:0-33231 GCA_964521215.1 uncultured Pseudomonadales bacterium | reverse complement strand
GACAGCCGGTGAAGGGCTCAGGGTGACAGCCGGTGAAGGGCTCAGGGTGACAGCCGGTGAAGGGCTCAGGGTGACAGCCTTGGCAGGTGAATTAAGATTGATTTCTGATTGAGAATTTATGATCTTGGGTGGCAGTGGTGCGGCTGACTCGATAACCCCTGAGTCCATTGAATTTTGTTCGCGTTGTATAATTGGATGTTTCAGATCATCAACTGTAGGAGAAAGCACATCGAATTTCTTGACTAAATATTTCAATGATTTTTTTACATTCTTTTTGATTGTGGTTCCTGCAAACTCAAGTTGAGTTTTTGGTTCAGAAATTTTGGGTGGCAAAACAATTTTGGTTTGCGATATTGGCGAGTTGGTTGGTTTAGTCGCTTGCACCATATGTTCCTCATCGTAGCGTAAAAAAAGGTAGAATGCTACTTAATGCAAAAAATGCTTCAAAATAGTTTGCTAGTGGGATTGATCATTTTTTCATTTTCATATTCAATCTTCACAGTAGTCAGGATTCTTACCTCATTTCAGTTGCAAGACTTTAGGTTGTACCACTTAGGTGCCCAGTCAATTTTACTCGGCAAAAATCCTTACACTGAAGTTCAGGGAGTAATTTATCCTCCCATTTCATTAGCCTTACTCACGCCTTTTGCGACCTTGCCAGTGGCACTAGCGGAGGATGTTTGGACAGTGTTATCGCTCATGGCTTTGTTTGTTTCTATCCTATTGCTACTGAAAATTACTAAAACTTGCTCAACTCGCAACTTTTTCCTTCTAACTGGTTTCGCCATGCTCAGTTTCCCAGTCAAATTTAATTTAGGCATGGGTCAAATTAATTTGTTTCTATTACTACTCGTCTGTTTATCGTTCTACTGGTACCGCAAGCAATTGCCCGAGCTCGCAGGTAGCGCCTTGGCATTCGCCGCGGCGCTCAAACTTACACCCTTAGTTTTACTGCTGTTTTTTTTAAAAAAGCGCCAGTGGCGGATTGTGGTTAGCTGCTTAGTTGGGTTTCTATTTTTGAATGGCATCGGTCTGTTACTGCTAGGTACCACCACAACCCTTGATTATTGGCAAAAGATTTTTCCCGCTATTCCAACGGTAGGTAACGCTGTTTACTACAATCAAGCTTTGACGGGCTGGTTAGCCAGAGCTCAGGTGATTGACTCACTAGCCCAAGTGATCAACTATTTGGTGTTTGGTGGTTTGATAGTTACGAGCTGTTTTTTTACCAGAACCAAAAGACATTCAGCCAGCATGGAATTGAGCGAGTTGGGATTATTGATGATTACTGTTTTGGTGGGTACAGGTTTAGCTTGGCAACATCATTATGTTGCTCTGTTGGTGCCATTTTTTTCTCTGGTATTAATAGCAACCAAATTAAAACGCTCAAAAACGGTTTATCTTACTGCCATTGGAGTTTCATATTTGTTAGTTGCCACAAATTTAAAAAATCCACTCGTTTTTCATGGATTGTGGCAGCATCTGGTGTTGTCACACGTGCTGGTTGGAGCATTGCTGCTTTACGCTCTAACGCTGATTAAGCTGGGCCAGCGAGCGCAGTCAGATCGAACCTAATTTTGAATTTTCCCGCTTGTTTTTGTAGTCACTGCTTTGTAGGATGACACCTTATGCTACAACTATTTGAACTATTTTTACACTTAGACGAATATTTGACTCAATTGGTCAGTCAGTACGGTATGGCGACTTATGTGATTTTATTTGGCATTATTTTTGCCGAAACAGGCTTAGTGTTCTTCCCATTTTTGCCCGGAGACTCTTTGCTTTTTGCTTCAGGCGCTATTGCCGCGCTTGGTTCGCTAAATATTTTTGTGCTACTTGGACTGTTGTGTGTGGCAGCGGTTCTGGGGGATACAGTCAATTATTGGATCGGTCATTTTTTTGGTGAAAGAATTATTGCTTCCAAAAAAATTCCTCTCATCAAGCCGGAGCATATCAAGAAAACTGAAGAATTTTACGCCAAACATGGCGCCAAAATGATTATTTTGGCGCGATTTGTTCCCATTATCCGCACCTTTGCTCCCTTTGTGGCGGGTGTGGGCAAGATGCACTACCACACTTTTGTTACTTACAACGTGGTGGGTGGCGTTTCTTGGGTGCTGATTTTTACTTTACTTGGCTACTTTTTTGGTAATGTGCCCTGGGTGCAAAAAAACTTCGAGGTAGTCATTGTGGCCATTATTCTGATTAGCGTCATCCCCATGATTATCGAGTGGTGGAAAAATAAGAAAAATCAAGAAAAATAATTGCCGATTTAGCAATCTTAATCTCTGCTTCCCACCAGATTTTTTCTCTTGTATAGTGGTTGTATATGGGTAAAACCCTCGATCATTTAAGTCGAGTTATTGTTGATGTTTGTGGTGGTTTGAAAAAGCTGCTCTTTACTAACTACTTTTCGCACAAAAAAGCTCAAACCAAGACACGCCTTCTTAGTCTCGCTGTGTTTGGCGTGTTAGTGGGACTAAGCTCGGTTTGGTTTATGGTCAATGTCATGCCGAAGATCTTTGCGTCCAACGATACGCATGTCTGGGATTTTGCTACAGCGGGAGATTATCTAGTTTCGGATAGTAATTTAATGGAAGTGTCCGCTGGATTTGCACAACTAAAAATTCAGGAATATCTTTCTGATGCCCAGACAGCATTGCTGCTACATTTCAACGAATCTAGCGGAGATCCTAGCGATTCTTCATCATATACACACTCAGCAACTTCTAGTTCATTGCTTTATCAATCTGGTCAACTGCAAAATAGCGCACTTTTTAATGGCACAACTAGCGCAGTTTTCTTAAATGATTCAGCACCGCTTTCATTATCTGGCAACCATACCCTTGAAGCCTGGACAAAGTTTAATGAAACTTTCCAAGCAGGTGTAAGCAACCAACGACAAGGAATCATAGATAAGGGAGATTACCAACTTTACTTCGATAATGAATCAGGCAAATTAGTATACGAATTGGCAGATAGTCAAGCTACTACTTGGGTCCAACACGCAGGTAATTACTTAAATAGCAGTTGGGATATTTCCGGCTCACCTAATGTCGAAAGCATGTCGGTGATTGGAACAGATGTTTATGTGGGGTTGGGTAATGCCTTGGGAGATGCCCAAGTTTGGAAATGGGATGGTAGTAACTGGAGGAGAATCGGTGGTGATGGGCTCAACAATTCATGGGGAGCCAATACCTATGAGGCTGTTTATTCCATGGCTAACGATGGTACGAATTTATACGTGGGTTTGGGATTAACCGCAGGCGAAGGAGAAGTTTGGAGATGGAATGGCGCAACCTGGTTTAAAGTAGGAGGTGATGCTCAGTATGGTTCTTGGTTGGTCAATACGATTGAGAGTGTTTATTCATTATATTTTCAAAATAACACTTTGTACGCTGGACTAGGTTTGACAGCAGATGATGCGGAAGTTTGGAGCTGTACTAATTGTGCCACTGATAATCCCAGCTGGACTAAAATTGGTGGCGATAATGGAACTGGTGGAACAAACAGTAGTTGGACCGGCAACGACAACATAGAGTATGTCTATTCACTCACGGGCGATGGCACAAACATTTATGCCGGTTTGGGCCTAACAGCTGGTGATGCCGAAGTTTGGCGTTGGAATGGCAGTAGCTGGACTAAGGTGGGTGGAGATGGAATAGGTTCAGCCGCCAGTTGGAATACCACTTACGAATTTGTGTACAGCTTGTTCTATCAAAATGATATCTTGTATGCCGGTTTGGGTTTAACTGCGGGCGAAGCTGAGGTTTGGAGTTGCACCAGCTGTGCTAGTGGAACCCCAAATTGGACAAAAATAGGTGACGATGGCATGGGTTGGGGTGCTACTTATGAAGGCGTCTATTCGCTCAGCGGCGATGGGACTAATATCTATGCAGGTTTGGGGTTAACCGGTGGCGAGCAGGAAATTTGGAGTTGGAATGGCGGTAGTTGGACACAAGTTGGTGGAGATGGAGTTTACAGCGGGTTCACTGGTGCCAATCACGGTACAGTCAATAAATTAGTCTACGCCAATAATTTGTTGTATGCAGGCATTCATTCAGTAAACGCTGCCTACTCTGGACAGGTTTGGGTATTCGACCCAAATGCTTTGCCTACTCCCACCTGGACTTGGTTTGGAGGGGATTTTAAAAATGAAAGTTGGAGTAAAAGGGGTATTAATTCAATCGAGGTGTTGCAAGTTTCGGGGGACGCCTTGTACGCTGGTATGGGATATCAGTATGCTGGAAATGCCTATGTCTGGAAGATGCAAGACGATAATTGGAGTATTGTTGGGGGAGATGGTCTGAATAACAGTTGGGCCCCATATGTTTATGAAAAAGTTTCCTCAATGCAATCGTATGAGGGAGATTTATACGTTGGTTTAGGCATTACGGCAAATGAGGCAGATTTATACAAACTCGATGGATCTACTTGGAGTCAGGTAGGTGGTGATGGTACGGGTTGGGGTGCAAATTTTGAAGAGGTACTTTCTCAAGCCGTTTTGGGCAATTACTTGTTTGTTGGGTTGGGAAATTCAGCTGACGATGGTGAGGTATGGCGGTACGATGGTACCAACTGGCTCAAAGTTGGTGGAGATGATGGTGGAAACGGAACAGTGTACAACAGCTGGACTGGTGCGATGAATATTGAGCAAGTGCTCTCACTTCAACCGTATAAGGGGAAATTATATGCTGGCATAGGTAACACGAATAATGATGCGGCAGTATGGGAATGTACCGGTTGTGCAGATCCACTGGCAACACCCAGCTGGACCAAAGTTGGTGGGAGTGGAGTCAATGGTAGTTGGTCTACCAGTTCATTAGACGGTTTTAATAATGTCGATGCCATGGTTGCCTATAGAGATTCATTAATTGCCACGCTTGGTACAGGAACCGGTGAGGCAGAAGTATGGGAATATAATGGGATCAATTGGATCCAGATAGGGGGTGGAGCTAACATTCGAGGGTCTTGGGATGCTGGATCATACGAGCGTGTGCGCACAATCGGTGTATACAATGGCCAACTTTATGCTGGTTTAGGTAATGGGACTGGAGACGGCGAAGTTTGGCGCTACAACGGTACTACGTGGACTAATGTGGCAGGTGATGGTGTGGGGTGGGCTGCAAATTTATATGAAGAAATGAATGCCATTTCAGTTTACGAAGGCAAGTTATATATGGGTTCTGGTAACACTGCGAGCGCTGATGCTACTATTTGGTACACTGGCAACAATCGAGTTTTAAAATCTTCCACCACTACACAAGATAACGCATGGCATCATGTGGCGGCAAAATATGATGGCACGACAATGAGCTTGTATAGAGACGGCTCTTCCATAGGTTCACTTACAACCACTGTATCAATGAAAGACTCAACCTCTCCAGTGATTGTTGGAGCAACACACGCGGGAAGAGAGTTTGGAAAACCACGCGGAGTTTTTGAGGGGATGCTGGATGAAGTTAGGATTAGTTCTGTAAGCCGCAGCGAATTACTTACCACTCCATATTCCACCTCCGCACAAACGGTCCGTCCCGCCACTCCAGTATTTACATCTGGCATCAAAGAATTTGATGCTTTTACTAGTACGTTTAATGCTGGAACGGGTGGTTCAGTTACCTTTCGCTTATCGAGTGATGGAGGGACGACTTGGAAGTATTTATCTGGAGGTAACTGGACGACTTCCTCAAGTTTGGTTCAGTCAAGTTTGGCCACAGAGCTTAATGCGGCGATGACCACTTTCCCAGTCACAGAACAAGGCCTGTTGTGGCAGGCAATTGTGGATGGTGATGGTGAGGAACAACTATCTGTAAGCGAGGTGGAATTAGGAGTGATAACTGATACCGATGCACCAAGCAATCCCACTACTCTAGTTGCTCTGACTCAGACTGGGGGCAGTCTTTTGGATACGGATCCAGCTGTGTGGCACAAGCAAGCCACACCAGAATTTAGCTGGTCTGGAGCAGATGATGGTGGTGGCAGTGGAGTGGCGGGGTATTATGTTTACTTCAATGCTTCTGCCAGTGCCGAGCCGGTACAGACTGGCGATTTTCAAGTGCCAGCGGTGTTTACCCCTTCCAATTTAGTCAGTGGCACCACCTATTATTTAAGATTGAAAACCAAAGATAATGCGCAAAATATTCAATCGGATATTTGGGCGCCGCTCACCTATAAATTTGACAACACGGCGCCCACCAACCCAGTAACTATTAATAAGTCACCAGCTGGTTACCCAGAACCTACAGATGAATATGTTTTTGAATGGCCAGATGGTATTGATACTGCCTCAGGTATAGCCGGCTATCAGTATAAAACAGGTACAGATTCTGGTACTTTGAGTGAGTGGTCTGCCACCAGTAGTGCGCAGATAGTCACTTTGCCTCTTGATGCGGCGTACAAAACTGAAGACAATATTTTTTACTTACGTACGATAGATAATGCTGGTAATGTATCCTCAACTGATTTACAAACGACATATTATTCTGGTGGTCAAGGTGCATCTGCCCCGCTTAATTTACGTGCCACTCAATCCTCTACAGATGAAGATGCCTATAGTTTTACTTGGGATCCACCAGCTACCCACTTGGGTGACGCGAGCGAACTCAATTATTGTTATACGATTGTCGAAAAACCGGATGCAGTTGGTTGTAAATATACTGGTGAAGGTGTCACCTCGCTTCCAGAAGCCAAACGAGGTGTCAAGCCTGGGCTCAACTCATTTTATCTAGTAGCAAAGAATCCTGAAAGCTCTGGCGGCAGTATTAACTATGGGGCTGTCGCTGAGATAGTCTTTGAAGTCAATGCGGCGGTACCAGGTATTCCAGTTAATGTCGCGATATCCGATAGTTCCGATAAATTATCATCTGAGTGGGGATTATCTCTAAGGTGGTCAGATCCCGTAACTACAGTTCCGAATGAAATTGTTAAATATGCGATTTATCGATCAACTGATGACATAACATACGAACTTATTGCAAGTGACATTAAGAGCAATAAGGGTGTTGGGGCACTTCCAGACTTAGGGTTAGAGCAAATTACTTATTACTACAAAGTCAAAGCCTGCAATTATGTTGGCGATTGCGGAGATTTTTCCAACACAGTCAGCTTATTACCAGATGGAAAGTACACTGAGCCTCCGGGATTATCTGCTGGACCGACTTCTTCTGCAATCACCACAAAACAGGCAACCATCAGTTGGTCCACCGACCGATCTTCAGACTCAAAGGTTCAATATGGCACGACTCCTGGTTCTTACTTCACTTCTGAACCTTCCAGTTCAGTCCAAACCACAGACCACACAATCAATCTTTCAAATTTAAGTCCTGGCACAACATACTACTATAAAGCGAAATGGACGGATGAAGATGGTAATACTGGTGTTTCAGCGGAAAAGAACTTCACCACGCAGCCTGCTCCTTCTGTCAAAGACGTGAGCGTACCCACACTTGGCTTAGATTCTGCCATTGTGAAGTTTACTTCCACAGGAGCCAGCTCAGTCAAGATATTTTATGGTATTACTACTGCCTTTGGTGGGGTGAAGGAAATTGCCACTTCTACCAGTGAAACTACTTACACCGCCACGATTGATGAATTGCTTGATGGTACCAAATATTACTACAAAATTAATGCCTTTGATGCAGAGGACAACGAATACGAGGGCACGATTTTAGACTTTACAACGATGCCTCGGCCAAAAATTAGTACCGTCAGAATTCAGCAGGTCAAAAATACCGCTAAATCTACTGTCTTGGTGACTTGGTTGACTAACACAGCCACCTCAAGTATCGTGACTTACTACCCAACAGACGCCCCAGCTCAGGCTCAAGATGAAGTTAACGTCAATCTTACCAATGGAGCCCACCGAATTCTGATTAGGGGTTTATTGGCGAATACACCTTATACCCTAGTAGTCAAAGGCAGAGATAGGGCGGGCAACGAAGCGGTGTCTGAAGTGCAACGATTTACTACGGCAATCGATACCCGGCCCGCGCAAATCTCCGATTTGCGCGTCGAAAGCACCATCCAGTCTGTCGATAGTAGCAACGAGCTGGACACAGCTCAACTAATCGTCTCTTGGACTACGGACGAACCCGCGACCAGCCAAGTAGAATTTGGCGAAGGTACGGGTGCCACCTATTCTCAGCAGAGCCAAGAGGATAGTAGTCTGACGATTAATCATTATGTGGTGATATCGGGACTAACTCCGTCCAAAGTTTACCATCTGCGAGCCATTTCCAAGGATGTGGTGGGTAATGACACGCGTTCTGCTGACACAGTTATGATTACTGCTCGAGCGACGGATGATGCCTTGGGACTAGTGATCTCCAATCTGGGACAAGTCTTTAGTTTCTTAAGGTAATTAGAAAACAAGAAAATTAATATGCCACTGCCAGTCATTCAAATTAACAAAGTTACCAAGAGTTTCGAAGTTGGTGATCAACTTGTGCCAGTCATCAAAGAAACCAGCATTGATATCAACCAGGGTGACTTTTTTGTGCTGATTGGACCATCTGGATCAGGTAAGTCAACTTTGTTGCACATTATGTTGGGCTTGGAGCCACCAACATCCGGAGAAGTTCATCTACTTGGTCAAAGCATCTACAAGGATCAAAGTCACGATCAGCGAGCTGAGTTTCGCAAAAATCATATCGGCATGGTGTATCAGCAATCTAATTGGATCAAATCTTTAAATGTGGTGGAAAATGTTTCCTTTCCCCTCACGATGTTGGGATTAGCAAAAACCGAAGCGATTGAACAATCACTCAAGTTGCTGGAAAAAGTCGGTTTGGCAACTTGGGCTTATCACATGCCGACTGAACTTTCTGGAGGACAGCAACAACGGGTAGCTTTGGCTCGAGCGCTAGCAAATAACCCAGAAATTCTCATCGCTGATGAGCCAACGGGCAATTTGGATTACCAGTCTGGTCAGTCAGTGATGGAGTTATTTAAAACGATGAATACAGACGAAAAGAAAACCATTATTATGGTTACTCACGACATTGACTACTTACGTTACGCTACCGTAGCTGTCCAGTTGTTTGATGGTGCAGTAGCTAACATTGTTCGGGGTAAAGATATATTGGCACTCACCAAGAATATCAAAGTAAAGAAAAGTGGCAAACCAAATTGAACCTACCAGCAGACCAAAATTAACCTTTAACCAACGGGTAACTAAGGATGTGGTTGCTGTTAAAGGATTGCCAAAGAAAATTAAGGGCTTGGGTAGCTGGATATCGCACATCGCTTTGTTTAATTTAATTTTAACCGTGTACCTATTGCACCGGTTTTCAGAGAAATATTTATGTCATCGCGCCAACTCTTTCGTTCTCTGCCGGATTGTCAGTCGTAATATTGATAAAGCTTATAACCAAGTTTCTGCTTTAACTAGTCGCAACGCCAAAACCATCAGTCGTATCAACTTGATGGATCTTGCCATGCGGAATATGATGTTCAAGAAATCACGAGCATTTATTACTGTGGGTGGCATGGCCATTGGCATCGGCTCAATTGTGTTTTTAGTCTCAATTGGTTTTGGTCTCCAACAACTAGTTGTTTCAAAAGTGGCTCGATTGGATGAGTTACGCCAAGCAGATGCTTCGCTTCAGCCAGGCCATAAAGAAGTGATCAATGACGAAACAATCGCTAAGGTTAGTCAGATCAATGGTGTCGAAACTGCTTTGCCCGTGATTGCGACAGTGGCGCGCGTCACATTCAATAATTCTATTAGTGACGTAGCGGTATATGGAGTTACGAATGATTTTTTGAAAAATTCGGCCATCCAACCGACCAGAGGTAGAATCTATGATTCAAATGAAGTGGCGACCACCGCCAACCGGGGCAGAGTCGCGGGTGTCAGCCGTGATGTCACCACCGAGTTTAGTGATGAAGAGGCAACAGAATTTGCTGTTAACTTTAGTATTCCTGAGGGCGTGTGGTTAAAAGTTAGGTCCAAAGCTAATAAGTCTGCTCCAGTGTTGGGTTATACCAAGCGAGGCATCGCTGAACAACAGGGTATGCTGGAGTGGGGCGATTGGTATACTGAGGCCGCTGGCGATGCCACCCGTCAACGAGAGTGGGAAGGGAAGAAGCAGGGGGCTTGGATCAGAGCCGATGTTTGGCTCTGGGAGAAAACCGAGTGTGACCTTACGGATTTAAACTGTGTTGATGGAACTTATCGAGTATTAAAAGATCAATCTGGCACTCAGCTGTTAGCCGAGGATGTGTACTTTGCGCCGATCAACATTGATTTTTCCAATCAAAAAGCTGTATCAGTGGAATCGCAAGTGTTGGGAATATCTCAGGATCTGACCGAGACACAACTAGACTCACTCATCTTGGGTACAGTCGATGATGCACTTGACTCCGCCACATCAGCGGCAAATCTTGCCGATATTGTGAGTGAGGATGGAGCCTGGGTCGAGATTTCCTCAGAATCTGTAGCTACTGAAGGTGGCAAAATTGAGTCTGTCGGATTAGCCAACAGCGCCAAAAAACAAGCGGTGGTTAATACCGCGATGTTGGACTTGATGGGAATGAAGGAAGAAGAAGCCATTGGTAAGGCGTTCAGCACGTCTTTCGTCGTGGTCAACGACTTACTTGACTCTACCGACAGACGAATGGAATCCATCCCAGCTGACTACGAAATCGTGGGTGTGATTCCAGAGGATAAAGTACCTCTGTTCTATGTTCCCTTTATTGACCTGCGCGGTTTGGGTATTAGTTCTTATTCTCAATTAAAAGTGATCGCTGATAACCAAAAAAATCTTGCTACTGTTCGTAAACAGATTGAGTCTTTAGGCTTGGCTACTCGTTCGGTGGCTGATACTGTCAAACAAATTGATCAATTATTTGGTGTGGTGAGAATTGTCTTGACGGCGTTGGGATTGATTGCTTTGTCGATTGCAGCTTTGGGCATGTTTAATACTTTGACAGTATCCCTACTTGAAAGAACCAGAGAAGTGGGTCTGATGAAAACAATGGGTATGCAATCTTACGAAGTGCAGGAACTCTTTCTCACAGAGTCCATGGTGATGGGCTTTTTTGGCGGAATTTTAGGTATTATTTTAGGTTTTGGTTCGGCCAAATTGGTGGGATTACTCCTTACCGCTTATTCAATTTCAAAAGGCGGAGGCGTGATTGATATTGCCTACTTACCATTTTTGTATTTCGTTTTTGTTATCCTACTTTCTTTGATTGTGGGTATCTTTACCGGCATTTATCCCGCCAAAAGAGCAACTAAAATTAGTGCTCTCAACGCATTGCGGTATGAATAAAGTCCTGATTATTTTTATTTTGGTCACCTGTTTTGTTTTTTGGCCGATGCTAACAAAGTTAGATTCGGTGGCAACATCACCCATCGATGGTCCTTTGATTGGTTGGTTAATTCATCATGCGGCGGCTTCGATTCGGGGCACTAGTCAATTGTTTCAACCTCCATTTTTTTATCCTTTTGAAAACACGCTTACTTACTCTGATCCTTTTTTGAGCTCTGGATTAATCGCAGTAGTTGTTGAATGGCTCTGGCCTAGCGTTACTATTTTGGAACAACCTAATCTGCAATTTATCCTGGGAACGGTGGGATATCTAATTGCGCTGTATTGGTTGATCAGGGTGCTGGGTGGTGGACGATTAGTGGCTATGTTGATGGCTATCACTGGTACATTTTTGCCCCTGCGTTTTTTGTACGTCGTCCACTTGCACACCTATCTGATTTTTGGTATTCCACTTGGCGTGACTTATCTCATTCTTTACACTCGGTTTCCCCGTTGGAGGTATTTATTTGGTTTAGCTGTGACCTACCAATTTCAACTGTTTAATTCTCCGATGACCGCTTATTTTTTTCTGACAGTAGTGGGCTTGTACTTGTTCAGCCAAAAAAAATTATGGAGAAAACTCTCGGTAGATCGGCGGTTGATCTTCCTCGGATTTGTTTTAGCTGCGATCAGTATTTGGTTTTACTTGCCCTATTGGCAACAAGCCACGTTGTTTCGCTCGGCTCGCACCATTAGAGACACGGCTCATTTTTCATTTTCAATTAATCGTTTATTTTCTTGGGATGTGCTGAGCGTACTATTTTTAAATGGTATATTTTTTGCCACCAGTCGGAAAAGTAAATCGTTACTACATCAGTGTTTGCCTTGGGTGAGCGTTGCACTAGCTGGTTTATTTTTGATGTTGGGTCCAGTAGTCAAAATTAATGATCAGACCCTCAAGTTATTTGGCATACCCGTGCTATTGCCCTACGCAGTAATTTATTATCTGGTGCCAGGTATTAACGCGTTTCGATCGGTGACGCGGTGGAGTGTGGTAGCGAGTCTGGGCATGGTGTTGTGGACTGTAGTTATTTTTCAAACCAGTCGGATCAAACCTGCTATTAAATTAAGTTTGTTGGCAATACTTGCGCTGTTGAGTGTGATTTCAGCGAGAAGGTTTTTGCCCGTTTATGCTGTTGAAGTTGAAACGCCGGCCAGCTACCGTTTGGCAGCAGAGCAACCGGAATCTGTGATGGTCATAATGCCAATGTATGTGTGGAGTATGGCTCCTTACGAAGAGCGCGAGACGGTGCGTTTGTTGTATCAGCCGGATTCAAATAAAGTCTATTACAATGGGGCATCGGGGTTTTTGCCTCCGTCTCGCGCGGAAGAAATTCATCTTCATTACCGTTCGTTTCCCGACAATGAGTCAATTTCGGTGCTCAAAAAAAACGGAGTTCAGCTCATTTTGGTGGAATATGGTCAGTACCAAAAAATGTATGACGAAGGCTTTGTATTTGGTGAAGAGCAAGCTCGGGATCCAGTAATCATCAAATCTCAATTAGTAGAACGCAAGGATATTCAACTAATTGACTGCGCTACTACAGATTGTTTGTACCGCATAAGTAGTGTTGATTGATCCGCCTTAAACGCCTATAATTCTTCTTCTATGTTCGATTTACTCACCCTTGTTGCCTTGGTACTTTTTGGCAGTGTTTTTGCTTTAATTGGTGGCTTGATTTTCTTATCAGTGCCACGTTGGTCGGAGGCTTTGGCGATGTATTCGGTCCCATTTGCGGGAGGAGTGCTACTGACTGTTGCTTTACTAGGCGTTTTGCCTGAGTCGGTAGAGCTGATCGATCATTCGGCATTTCTGATTACGTTAGTCACATTTTTGGTTGTTTATCTATTTGAAAATTTGTTTTTTAGTCTGCATCACCACGACGAAGACGGTCATCATCAGATTGCTCATCGATCGGCTTGGTTTGTGATGTTGGGCGACACTATCCATAATTTTATCGACGGTGTCGCCATCGCCGCCGCTTACGTCATTGCTCCCGGACTAGGATTGATTACTGCTATCTCAACATTTCTACACGAGGTGCCTCATGAAATTGGCGACTTTGGTATTTTACTCAAGGCTAAGTGGTCAATACGCAATATTATTATGACCAATTTATTTTCTGCCTGCACCTCATTGGTGGGTGCGGTAGCGGTTTACTTGGTTAAACCATCAGAGAATATCCTTGGTATATTACTTGCTATATCTGCGGGAATATTTCTTTATCTGGGCGCCAGTGACTTTTTGCCACACGCGGGCAAACACCTATCAAAAGACAAAATGATGCTTTCTTTGTTTTTGGGCGTGGGGCTAATGATGTTGAGTATCCTATCCATCCCCCACGCCCACTAACTCTTGGTTTCAGCTAGTTCTCCCTCTATAATAAAAATAAAGTTACTATTCTGAAGTTGAATGATATATGGTATTGGGCAAACTCTTAAATTTTCACCAGCAATTACGGCAGAGAGAAACAAATTTTTTCTTTTTTGTGGTAACAATCTTATTATTCGCATTAGGCGATGGAGTATTTTCTTACCAAGTGCCGATTTGGTTGGAATCGGTGTTTCGCGATGTGGCTTTGGTAGGTATTGTATTAAGTAGTTCTTCGTTGATTGGCTTTTTGTGTGATCTCATTTTCCCAACTCTGTTTGCCAAGCGTAATTATCGATTCTTTTTTGCTCTGACATTTATGATTGCTTTAGTAACCCAACTAATCGGTCTCTTGTCATCCAGCTGGTTGGCAGCAATCTCTATTATGGTCTTGTGGGGTGTTTATTACGAACTCTATGAATTTGGTTTATATCATTTTTTGCATAGTGAAATAGAACCATCTCAGCATGCGTCTGGATGGGGTATTACCGAAGCTTTGAGATCGATTGCCCTCGTTACCTCACCTTTACTCGTCAGTCTGTTGTTTGTGTTACAAATAGATCCATTCAGACTTTCAAGTGTGTTTTTTGGTATTTCTTTGATAATCAGCCTACTTATATTTATCAGAAATAAAAAACGGATTATTAAAAATACGCATGATCCAGAAAAGGTCTTTTCATTTGTTACTTTTCGTGTTTGGTCAACGTTTCTTGGGAAAATTTGGCCAGTTTACCTTTTTTTCTTCTGTTTAGTTATGGTTGACGCCACTATCTGGAGTGTGGGAATTTTTCTTGCAGAGGAACTGCGTCAAGTTTCACCGCTCGGTGCATTTTTTGTTCCCTCTTACATAATTCCAACCTTACTGGCACCACTATTTGCGGGTAAACTTGCTCGGCGCTTTGGTAAAAAGCGCTCAGCGTTTATGATCGCCATTCCACTATCTCTAACTTTATTTATTGGTCATTGGAGTCTGCATTCGCCGCTTTGGCATGTTGGGGTGATGGCATTGGCGGGATGTTTTGCCGGAATGATTCTGACAGAATCAGAGGCAATTTTTGAAGATTATGTAGCAAGGCTTCATCGATTTAGTAGTGAAATGATTGGTTTAGTGCGTTCTGCCTCAAGCTTAGGTTATATTATTGGCCCATTGGTGGCTGGATTGTTGGCGGAAGTTGTGGGCATTGAGCGCACTTTGGCGGTGATTGGTTTGTTGCCAGGTATAGCTGGAGTATTTGCCTTTTTCAAGATGCGGGGGAAGACTCGGTTGCCGCAACAACGGTTGGAGGAGATTGTTTCTTAAAATCAACCCCACTGCGGTTGGCAGCAATGGTTTTCAGATCTTCTACAGTATGGAAGTACTTTGGATCAGCATTTACATAAGTCTGAAGAAAACCAATTAATCGGGTTTTAGTTCTGGTTACTGCCTCAGCGCCGCCAAGTCTGCGTTTTTGATTGGATTCACTCAAGTAATCACCGATTTTTTGCCAACCAACTGTTTTAACATCAATATCAATTTTGCCCTTCAGAGTGACCGATCCTGAGTGACCGATTAAAAAATAATCAGCGCGGTAACTTAGGGTTTTTAGTTTGTTGGGATAGGGTAAGATTTCATTTCCAGCATATGATGAATGTGGATCGTATAAAAATTGAGAAACACGTCTTCGACAATCTAAATTAAATGGAAATTCTTGCAATACTCCCCTGGCAACAGTTTGTAACAATGACTCTTTCCATTGACGTGTTTCTTGAAGCGGAGTTATCAGCTTGCTCTCCAGATTTTTCGTCTCGTTAGGTTTGAGTTTTTGTTCTTCCACGATCCAAATCTCGACTTGGTTAATTAATTCTTCAAGTATGACTGAGTTAAATTGGGATTTTTCAATATCAGATAAATTTAAATAATCGATTAGACCTTGAGGGAGTGTATCTAAGTTAATGATACAAAAAATTACTCCAGCGGTGAAAATTTCTTTGCTTCGATTCAGTCGATTTAGTAGTGGATATTTCTCTGTATATGTTGGCATCAAAGTGGATATTATAGTCTCACTATTAAAAAGTGTGATTGACAAAGTCAAAAACATATTCATAATAACGAATATGTATAGCGAACTATTTAGACTGCAAGCTAAACTCCTCAAGGTATTGGCTCAGCCTAAACGATTGGAAATCATTCATTTACTGCGAGATCAACGCCTAACTGTGACGGAGATTTACTCAATGTTGGATTTACCGCAAGCCAATGTTAGCCAGCATCTAATGGTGATGCGCGAGGCGGGCATTGTGACCGCCGAGCGTCAGGGAAAAGCTATTTACTATTCGCTGGCCAATCCAAAAATTATTGAGGCCAGCGACAATATTCGCGAATGGTTACTTCAACAGCAATCCAGCCAAATTCTCGAACCCGAATTAGTGCCCAGTATAAAAGAGTTACTTCCAATTGTGACCGATCCAGTCTGTGGTATGAAACTTTCACCTAAAACCGCAGGTTTTTCTACTCTCTATAATGAAGAAACTATTTATTTTTGCGCCAGTGGTTGCCACAAAAAATTTCTCAAAAATCCAAGGAGATATGCCCACTAAATCCACTCAAAAATTCAATATATCCGGCATGCACTGTGCGTCGTGTGCCAATATTATTAAACGCACAGTCGACAAAATTGATGGCGTGGAGTCCAGCACAGTCAACTATGGTACCGAAACCGCTCAACTAGTTTTTGATCCAAGCAAAATTAAAATAGAAAAGATTAATTCAAGGCTAGAGCAGTATGGATACTCACTGGAACCAAGTGAAAATAAAGTGAATCCTTCAGAACATTCGCACTTTGATCATTCAGCTCAAAAAATTCAAGATTTAGAACATTTAAAAAATAAAATCAAAACGGTCATTCCCTTTATGTTAGTAAGTATTTTTGTCATGAGTTGGGAGATTGGGGGCGATTCACTTCAACTTTTTAATCCAATGCCTGACATCATCAAAGTTTTCGTTCACCACTTACTACCACTTTTCGCTACTTACACCTTATTTGTAATTGGCTTGCCATACCTGCAGGCAATTTTCCGATTTATTCGATTTCGTGTCGCTAATATGGATACTCTAATCGGTATCGGGACCTTGACGGCATTTTTGTTTAGTTTTAGCCTGTCGGCATTTGAAAAAGTCTTAGCTCCATATTTTAACGTTAGTCAGAACTACTACGATGTGGTGATTGTGGTGATCGGTTTCATCACCATCGGTAAATACCTCGAAGCTCGTTCAAAATTAAAAACGGGCGAAGCTATCAAACAATTATTGGGGTTACAAGCAAAAAGTGCAGTAATTATTAGGGCGGGGAAAGAAATTGTAGTACCGATCGACCAAGTGGTGGTTGGAGATATTATGATTGTCAAGCCAGGCCAAAAAATTGCTGTTGATGGTGTCATTATCGAGGGATCAAGTTCAATCGATGAGTCGATGATCACTGGCGAATCCATGCCAGTCGATAAAAATATTGGGGACAAAGTGATTGGAGCCACCATCAATAAACAGGGTTCGCTCCAGGTGAAAGCAAGCCAGGTTGGCGAAAGAACCATGCTTTCTCAAATCATTAAAATGGTGGAACAAGCTCAGGGTTCCAAGGCGCCGATAGAAAAATTGGCCGACAGAGTCTCCGCCATATTCGTACCGGTAGTATTAGCATTAGCCCTAACAGCATTACTGGTTTGGATTTTGATCGGCTCAATGTTTTTACCTTTCTCCCAAGCTCTTAGTCTGGGTATTCTGAGCTTTGTGGGGACGCTAGTCATTGCTTGCCCCTGTGCTTTAGGTTTAGCGACGCCAACAGCGGTAATAGTTGGCGTTGGTCTTGCGGCGCAGAACGGCATTTTGATTAAAAATGCCGAGTCGCTCCAGAAGTTGCAAAGTATCAATTATGTAGTGATGGATAAAACCGGTACTTTAACTCAGGGTAAGCCGTCAGTCACCGACATTGTGCCTGTGGGTAATCTGTCTGAAAAAAAAGTCTTACAACTATTATATTCACTTGAAAAACATTCGGAACATCCGCTCGCTCATGCGATCGTCGAAAGAGCAAAAACCGAAAATCTGACTGCTAGCCGAGTGGAAAATTTTTCAGCGCTGGAAGGTCGGGGTGTGCGGGGAAAAATAGACAACATTCAATATTTTGTGGGCAATGTTGGACTAGCCACCGAGTTGGGCATTTCGGTTTCGGCCACAGAGACAAATCAAATTACAACCAGCGGAAAAACGCTGATGATTTTGCTGACAAAAACACAAGTGCTCGCTTATATTGGGGTTGCAGATACGCTTAAGTCTGAGGCAAAACAAACTATCGATCGGCTACATCAATTAGGAATTAAAGTCGCCATGTTAACAGGCGATAACGCCAATACCGCCAACAATATTGCCAATCAACTCGGCATTGACCGAGTCGATGCCAACCTTTTGCCTCAGGATAAATTATTCAAAATCAGTCAACTGCAAGAGGAGGGGTATCGAGTGGCGATGGTGGGAGATGGGATTAATGATGCGCCCGCCCTAGTAGCTGCAGACGTAGGCATTGCCATGGGCACCGGCACAGACGTAGCCATTGAGTCTGCGGGCGCTACTTTACTTGGGGGTTCAATTGTCAAATTACCCAAAGTGTTTGCCCTGTCCAAAGCCACGATGAAGACAATCAAGCAGAACTTATTTTGGGCATTTGCCTACAATGTCGTCTTAATTCCAGTCGCCATGGGCGTACTCTACCCAGTCAATGGTTGGCTACTGAACCCCATGCTGGCTGGGGCAGCAATGGCTTTTTCCAGCGTCAGCGTCGTGATGAATGCTTTGCGCTTGCGTTGGGTCCGTCTAGCATAATATAAAGGAGCAATGAATCTTGGATTAATCTTTTTGACTGGTTTGACCACGGGGGGTTTATCTTGTGTTGCTGTCCAAGGGGGCTTACTCACCAGCATGATTGCCAATCAGAAAGTTGATCCTAAAATCAAACATGACGATTTGCTTTCTCTGGGAATGTTTTTAATCACGAAATTATCTGCCTATACGGTGCTGGGCTTCTTACTCGGCTTACTTGGTTCGGTGTTGACGCTGAATCTCACTACTCGACTGATATTCCAAGTATTTACTGCGCTCTTTATGTTGGGAACAGCCATGAACTTACTGCAAGTGCATCCGATTTTTCGTTTCTTGAGTTTTCAGCCACCTCGCTTTGTGGGTAGATTGATCAAAAACACCAGTAAAAGCAAAGCCTTATTTGCACCAGGAATTTTGGGTGTATTGACGGTTTTTATTCCCTGCGGAGTGACTCAGGCGATGGAGGTGTTGGCAATCAATACCGGCAGTCCCATCCAAGGCGCGTTGATTATGTTTGCTTTTGTCTTGGGCACGATGCCGTTGTTTAGTCTAATTGGCTTTATTTTGAATCAGATCTCCAATGGTTGGAGGAATATTTTCAACAAAGTAGCAGCCTACTCATTAATCGCCCTAGCATTATATAGTCTGAATGGAGTAGCAATCGTCTTGGATTCTCCACTTTCGTTTCAGCATCTAACTGGTGGCATTGCATCGATGATTCCTGGACTTAATTCTGACACAACAGTTTTAGCCGATAAAAATTCGGGTCTTCAAAAAATTAAAATTGGGATTTTTAACAATGGTTATTCGCCGAAGGATATTACTGTGAAACAGAATATTCCCGTGGAATTGACTCTAGAAAGTAAGGATGCCTACTCCTGCGCTCTCTCTTTTGTGCTCAAAGAATTTGGCATTTCCACCTTTTTAAAATCCACCGATAGTCAAACTTTTACTTTCACTCCCACTCAGAAAGGCAACTTCACTTTTGCTTGTTCGATGGGCATGTACACAGGCACACTCAGGGTAATCTAGGAGAGCGATATGTTTGGTTTAAAACGCAAAAACGAGGTGCCTAGTACAATAGCTAAATTCCAGATCAGTGGCATGCATTGTTCCAGTTGTTCGTTGAATATTGATAGTGAGCTGGAAGAGCAGGCTGGAGTTTTGAGTGCATCAACTAGTTATGCTAAGAGCATCACGACCGTTAAGTTTGATGCAAAGAAGATTTCACCAAAGGAAATGATGCAAACCATCAAAGATTTGGGCTATGAAGTTGAACAAATTACTGCTTGACAAGGTATACCCCCTAGGGGTATATTCAAGTGAGTGAAAAAATGTCTTCCGAAGCAAAATCCAGACAAAGTCAGTGCCCACTTAAACCGAATTAGAGGACAAGTCGAAGGCATTGCTAAGATGTATCAAGATGGGCGAGATTGCATCGAAATTGTGCAACAAGTAGCAGCCGCCCGCAATGCTTTGGGACGAGTGGCTAGAGACTTACTTTCTGGGGAGGCAACTCGTTGCTCACGAGAGAAACGTTTTACTGATTTAGATACAGTGTTAAAAGAAGTTTTTCGATCGTAGTAAGTAGTAAATAGTATTAAATAACAGGAGTTTTATGTCCGATACAAACACCGGTGCGCTTCATTTGGATTCATCTAGTTTTGATACCACGCTCACCGAAGCTGGTGATAAGCCAGTGCTAGTTGATTTTTATGCTGATTGGTGTGGACCTTGCAAAATGGCAGCGCCAATTATTGAGGAAATGGTGGGAGAGTATGAGGGGAAGGCGATCATTGCCAAGGTAGATGTGGACGCCAATAATGACTTGGCAGGTAAATTTGGCGTGATGAGCATTCCAACCGTAATTGTGTTTAAAAATGGTAAAGAAGTTAAACGTCAATCAGGTTTTGCTGGCAAGCAGGGGTTTGTGGCCTTGCTTGATGCCGCAATGGGTGAATAATTTATACGGCTGAAAGGTGGGGAATATGGCAGAACATAAAGTAGTGATCATTGGGTCTGGTCCTGCGGGCTATACGGCGGCTATTTATGCGGCGCGAGCGCAGCTCGCGCCTCTTCTCTACGCCGGCTACAAAGCTGGTGGCCAATTAATGTGGACCACAGATATTGAAAATTTCCCCGGATTTCCTACTGGAAAATCTGGTCCAACCTTAATGGCAGATATGCGTCAGCAAGCTGAGCGTTTTGGTACGACAGTGATTGATAAATACGTGACTGCTGTGGATTTTTCTGTGAGACCGTTCAAAATTTGGACCAATCTGCCAGACAATTTTGATCCAGAAACACACCAATTTGATTCGCCAGCCGAATTTGAATCGTTAATGCAAAAAATCAAGTCTCAAACACCACCTACCACCGCCGAAGCCGTCATTATAGCGACTGGCGCTTCCTCAATTATGTTGGGGATAGCTGGAGAGCAAGAATTTTTGGGTAAGGGTGTGAGCACTTGCGCCGTGTGCGATGCGGCATTTTTTCGTGATAAAGAGACCATTGTCGTGGGTGGCGGTGATGCTGCCATGGAAGATACCTTGGCCTTGACTAAGTTTGCTAAGTCGGTGACCGTGATTCACCGACGTGACAACTTCCGTGCCAGCAAAGTGATGCAAGAGCGAGTACTCAACCACAAGAAAGTGCAAGTTTTATGGAATTCAAACATCACAAAAATTGTGGGAGAGGATAAAGTGACGGGGGTAATAGTTCAGACTACTGATCCCCAAACGAAAAGTGTTACTAGTCGTGAAATAGCTACCGATGGTGTTTTTGTGGCTATCGGCCACCGACCAAGTTCACAACTCTTTCAGCAGAGCTTGGAGTTGGATGCTCATGGTTATATTCTGACGAGGCAAAGTCTGAGTCAGCAGGGAGTCACTTTTGCTCAGCAAGCCCTGACTGCAGACGGTTTAGTTGCCTTTCCCACCATGACTTCAGTACCTGGCGTTTTTGCCGCCGGCGACGTGGTGGATATTCGGTATAAACAAGCCATTACCGCCGCAGGCCAAGGCTGCCAGGCAGCCTTAGATGCAGAGCGATGGTTAGAAAGTGAGGCATATGGTCAGTAATCCCCATCAACAAGCGGTGACGCAATTAGAAAAGGTGGCTCAATTGCTTGAACCGCAATATGCCGATCGCAATCGCTTTCAAAAAGCGATCGAGAAACTTAAGCGACCCGATCACTTTTTTGAAACTCAGTTAAAAATTCAAATGGATAACGGGCAAGAGCAGTCATTTACTGCCTACCGGTCTCAGCATGACAATGCCCGTGGTCCCTATAAAGGTGGCATTCGTTTTCATCCCGGCGTGACGAAAGCAGAAGTGCTGGCACTTTCAACCTGGATGACGTGGAAATGTGCCATTGCCGGTATTCCTTATGGGGGAGCAAAGGGTGGCATTGTGGTTGACCCAAAAGCGCTCTCGCTCGCCGAGCTCGAGCGCCTCAGCCGTGCCTATGCCACTTGGCTAGTCGACAACATTGGACCTTGGCAGGATGTGCCAGCTCCAGACGTCAATACCAATGGCCAAATTATGACTTGGATGGTTGACGCCTGGGCACAAGCCTATGCCCAAAAGCAGCCACTCAACATCAACCCCCAAGCTACTTTCACCGGCAAACCACTGGAGTATGGTGGTTCGGAAGGCAGAGAAGAAGCCACTGGCCTTGGAGGCGTTTATGTGTTAGAAAAATTAGCCGAAAAGTTAGGTTGGCAACGCAAAAAAGATATTACGATCGCTATCCAAGGAATTGGGAACGTAGGCTACTGGTTTGCCCATCACGCCGACCTATTGGGTTACCGAGTGGTGGCAATTTCTGATTCTCAAGGTGGTGTTTACATTGAATCAGGTCTCAATCCCGCCAAAACTTTGGAATGTAAACAAACAAAAGGAGCGATGAGCGAGTGTTTTTGCACCGACGATGGTTGCGGTGTTGATCACGGCAAAAAAATTTCCAACCAAGAACTACTGGCGCTACCGGTTGATGTCTTGGTGCCCGCTGCTCTCGAATCCGTAATTACTCAAGAAAACGCTCAGCAGGTTCAGGCAAAATATATAATCGAAATGGCCAATGGCCCAGTCACACCAGAAGCTGATGAGATTTTGGAAAAGAATAATATCACTGTCATTCCCGATGTATTAGCTAACGCTGGTGGTGTTACGACATCGTATTTTGAATGGGTGCAAAATTTACAAGGTGTGCATTGGAAAAAAGAGCAAGTATTGAGCCAACTTCAGCCAATTATGGATCGGGCGTTTGATGAAATGTGGCAAAAACATACTCAGATGCAACTCTCTGCTCGAATGTCTGCTTACGCCTCAGCTGTCAAATTGGTCGTCGATACCTTAATGCTTCGTGGTGTTGTATAATGTGGCGGACAAACGGGATGAGAATAGCCCACTCGGTTGTAGTGGGCGATCTGGTTTGCTATTTTTGTTAGTTACTGTATAACTTACCTTCAAATATTTATGGTTACTCTACCCAAAGCTCTTCAAGCTGATATCGAAGTATTACTCAAAAAAGCACGTCAAAACGGCTTTATTACTCAGGATGATATCTTGGATGTTTTTGTTGAACCAGAGCTTTACATTGAGACGTTGGATGATCTTTACGACATGGCGATTCAAGAAAATATAGATATTTTTGAATCAGTGGCCGAACCTGGTGATGTGGAAGATACTGATGCTCTAACCCGCGAACTGGAACAACTTTCTGCTCTTGGTTCCTCCGGTGTGTCTGACCCAGTGCGGATGTATCTCAAAGAAATTGGTCGAATCCCCCTGCTCAATAGAGAAGAAGAAATTCGTTTGGCTCAGCGAGTAGATAATGCCGATCCAATTGCCAAGCAGAAACTAATTGATGCTAACCTGCGTTTGGTCGTTTCTATCGCTAAAAAGTACATTGGTAGGGGCATGACGTTCCTCGATTTAATCCAAGAGGGCAACAAAGGCTTAATCAGAGCAGTCGAAAAATTTGACTGGACCAAGGGTTTTAAATTTTCTACTTATGCTACCTGGTGGATCAGACAAGCCATCACTCGTTCAATTGCTGACCAAGCGAGGACAATTCGGATTCCCGTTCATATGGTGGAAACTATCAATAAACTAATGCGCACTAGCAGGCGTTTGATGCAGGATTTGGGACGCGAGCCTACGCCAGAGGAAATTGGCAAACAAATGGAACTTGAGCCAGAACGAGTGAGAGAGATTTTGAAAATTTCACAGAATACTACTTCGTTGGAAGCGCCGGTTGGCTCTGGTGACGATGAGAGTGTTTTGGGAGATTTTATTTCAGACGATGCACAAGTTTCACCCTACGAGGCCACCAGTTTACAAATGCTCCGCGAGAATGTGGATGAAGTGCTTGAAGCTTTATCAGATCGGGAAGCGAAGGTACTGAAGATGCGGTTTGGTTTGTCTGGCAACAAAATGATGACGCTCGAAGAAGTCGGGCGCCAATTTGGCGTTACTCGGGAACGAATTCGCCAAATTGAAGCTAAGGCTTTGCGCAAACTCAAACATCCTAGTCGACGCAAAAAACTGCAAGACTTCTTAGATTAATTACTGAAAAAACAACGGCTACCAGAAAACGTAAAGGAGCATCAGCAGGGACATAGATCCGATATAAAGAATTAACATGGTGAAAATGAATTTATTGGGCTTTGTGAGTAGCATTTCAACTCTTTCAGTATAACATAGCAAAAACATGCGGACAGAGCAAGTAAAAAAACTTTCGGATGAAGAATTAGTTACCAGGGTTCGCCAGTCTAACCAGGAGTTATACGTGGAAGTAGTGCGGCGTTATCAAGCGCCCTTGTTCCGTTACGCGGTAACGCTGGTGCACGATGTTGACATTGCCCAAGATATTGTTCAAGATGCATTGATCAAGGCATTCACCAATTTGCGTAGTTTTAACACCAAAAAGAAATTTTCTAGTTGGTTATACCGTATTACACATAACCAAGCGATGGATCACTTTCGCAGTCAACGCAGATTTACCTCGTTTGATTTACTGCCGGAGTTGGTACAGACGTTGGTCAGCAAATCGAATGTTGAAGTGACCTTAGACGAAACTCTGCTACGCGAAAAAATAGATGAGGTGATTGACCAACTACCGCTCCAGTATCGCACTGTCGTGATCCTTTATTACTTGGAAGGTAAAAAGTATGCAGAAATTAGTGAAGTAATGAAAGTGCCAGAAGGTACAGTCGCAACCTGGCTACGACGATCCAAAGTAGTATTAGCCAAAGCTTTAAAAGAGTATGAACCAAAGAAAAAGCCACATGACAAGCAAAACTAGTCAAAGTAAACTTGATTTTAGTGATGACGTGATGCGACAAATTCATGATGATCACATTATGATGAAGCCCGGTTGGGTTTTCTATATTGGCACAGCAACGGTGATTTTTGGCATTGGTTCGTTTACGCTTTTGGCCAGCCTGCTGTTTAGTTTAGTTTGGTATCAATCGATCGTGATGGGTTTTTCTCAATTAATCCAGTTTGGTACTCAGGGCTGGTTAATTTTTATGAGTCGCTTACCTTGGGTGGCAGTCGGTGCGAGTTTTTTACTCACTTTAATTGGCTGGTGGTTGATCCAACACTCAGAATACGGGTTTCATCATAGAAAACGAGTGGTGGGCTTAGGTATTTTCACAGTTATTTTTGTGAGTAGTTTAATCCTTCATCGAGTCAATGTTTGGCACAGATTATTAAGTAGTGATTTGGAAACGATTGATGTTCAAACTTCAACCATGAAACAAAAACAGGTAATAACCGGGAGATTAGTCAAGAAAAATCGAAATACCTACCAAATATTGCACTCAAATAATCAAATTAGTTTAATTAGCTTGGATGAAACCTCTCAGTTAAGGCCGTTGGGATATGTGCCGATGATCGGCGATACGGTGATTATTCTAGGCGAGTGGCAAGACGAAATATTTGTGGTAGATAAAATGCAAATTTGGTTGAAAGAAATTGAATAATCGGTGCGTACTACGGGTAGATGGGTGGGAAAAATAAGTCAAGGTGCCTGATCATCCAATGAGTCCCCGCGGAAGGTTACTTCCGCGGGGACTTGCGTTAGCCAGCCTTTAACTGTTTCACTCACGGAGGGCCAAGACTGGGAGTTGAGTTGCGCGCTGCCGGAGGCAGCGCGATCAACCAAAATGTATTGACCATCTGGACTTCGAGTTTCCCATAAAGCGTTGCTTTCATTTAACTGGTAACTAGTTATTTGCCAAGTTTCTGGTAGAGAAGCAAGCGATAGTAATTCGAGTCCGTCTTTCAACTCAAGAGTAGATTCTAAATTATTGAAAACTCGACCGATGAAAGTCGGTAGCTTGAGCCAGTTAGCAGGTTGGCTTAAGAGAGTTTTGATACCTCCAATCAGCGCTTGTTGGCGTTGCGATCGACCAAAATCATTACCGCCCAAGTCGGAATGTCTGGAGCGCACAAACTTGGCCGCGGTTGAAGCATCTAAATTTTGCATTCCAGCCACAAACTCCAACTTTTCATATCGGCAAGTAAACTGTTTTTCCAACTCAAAACCACGCAGAGTTGCAGAGAGTGAGGCGATATCTGTTGGCGATTTTTCACAAGGATTATTTTCTTCACCAGCGATGGGAAAGAAATCATCGACAAAACTATATGGTACTTTGACCGGAATTGGCCCAAGTTGGGTTAAAGCCGCAACCAATCCCGCCTGATTAATTGCTAGCACGTAGTCGATTGGTTGTTGAACAATACTGCTGGTTATATCTTGAGCTAGTAATAGTCCACCATTAACGCCGCGATATTTTTCCGGTAGATCAAGGTTGCGGCGCTTATCTGTGCCTAGTGCATACAATTGATTGATTTTTCCTGCGGATGTGGCAGAGATGGCTGTTTGGAGTGGAATAGTTACCCAAAGATCCCTGGGAATCGAGATTAAAGTCAGTTTTTTTACTTTAAAATTTACTTGAGCCAACAGCATGGTATCTGTCAACAAACTACCCTCGTGATTACCTCCCATGTAACCCAAGAGTAAAAACGTTCTTGGTCGCAAAGGATCTGGAGTTGGACTTGGTGTAGGTGAGGGCAAAGCGGTTGGTGTGGGCGTTTGTCCAAGTTTAGTTGTGGCAAAAGAATTTTGGAAGAAACTTAACCACCAGATCACCCCGCTACTTACCAATAAACCTAGCCCAAATCCAATCAGCACCAATATTTTCTTCGCGCTCATGGTGAGCATTATCTCACCAACTTAGCCACTCTTTTTTTGAACATGCTGCCGATCAATCCCAGCAATCCACCAGCCGATAAGATATAGAAGAGGTTGAGACCAATGACTTTGTTGAACATTAACTCTGCATATAATTCTCTTGGCAGGTGTACGATCATCACCATGTAATAATCTCTCACCTGCAGGTAGCGAGAAAAATAAGAAAATGATTCACTAATCGATTTATTCTGTTGAACCAAACTAATGGGTTTAATCTTTGAGAAATAGAAATATCCTTCCGATCCAAGATATGAGCCAGAATCTGCCCTGAGTATTTCTGCCCAGAGCAGAGGAAATTGGTACCTCACTCGACGACTCTCACCATTTGGAAACATAAATGCCCAATCGTCCTCTTTAGTAGGGCCTCGAAACCAATCTCCATCGGAGTTGGTAAAGTATAGTTTATAGCTAGGGTTGTTTTCGTCTTGAGCTTCAATAGCCGTTAAAACTTTCTGGACATTGAAATTCAGAATGACTATTCCAGCTTTTCTATTTGTTGAATCAAACACCGGTGTCGCAAGTCGTAGCGTTGGTTCATAAGGTTTAACCACTTCTTTGTCTTCAACATTCAAATCAAGAGGAGAGATATAGTATTCTCCTCGGTCCAACTTCATCGTATCGGAGAAGTAGTAACGATCGGCTTTATTTTGCAATTCATTTTGGGGGACAACAACAATTCCACTACTTGTCTGGTTCACTCTTACAATCTCTTGTCCGTTGCTATTGATATACCGAAGTTGAGTATAGGCAGAGTTATTAGCAATTATTGAAGCTAATTTCGTAGTCAGAAGTTGACGAGTTGCTTGAGTGTTGGCAAGTATTACCTGATTCAGCTCAGGGAGCTCGGTTACATTTTTCAGGTCATTAGAACTGCTAATAAAATTGTCAGCCACCTGTTCTTGGAGCACGGCAATGTCTGATTGAATTTGATTGGTGTGTTGCTTAAACGATTGAAAAGTAAAAAGCGCCAAACTTATGAAAGATCCACAAAGGAAAAGAAGACAAAAAATAACTACCGATTTCATAGATTACTAATTGTAACAACCAATTCGTAACAGCAAGATAAGCATTCAATGTGTAAAGAATTGTTTTTAAAAATATTCTGAAATATTCCTGCTTGCTAGATTGAAAAATATTTGGTAAAAAGTGCATCATCATGTTAGTGCTCGATGGTGTAACCAAAAGATTCGGTACCACCCTAGCAGTCAACCAGTTGTCTCTCGAGATAAAAACCGGCCAAGTGTTGGGTTTGCTTGGTCCAAACGGGGCAGGGAAAACCACCACCATGCGTTTAATTGTGGGCTATCTCAACCCCGATGCTGGCTCAATTACGCTAGATGGTGTAGCTGTGGCCGAGCACCCTCAGCAAGTTAGACAGAGAATTGGTTATTTACCAGAAAATAACCCTCTTTATTCGGAATTACTAGTATCCGAAATGCTGGCCAGCAGTGCGAGACTGAAGAAAATAGATGCCGTCGCTTTAGCCAAGTCGCTCGATTTTATTATTCCCGCCGTTGGTTTAGAGGGAGTATATCAACAACCAATCAGGGAATTAAGTAAGGGCTATAAACAACGAGTGGGTATCGCTTTGGCTTTACTGCATGAACCCGATGTTTTAATTTTGGATGAGCCAACTGAAGGCCTAGACCCCAATCAGCGTGCCGATATTCGTTTATTACTGAGAAAACTAGCTCAGAACAAAACGGTGATCATTAGTACTCACGTGATGCAAGAAGTGAGTGCAATTTGTGATCGGATTGTGATTATTAATCAAGGAACAATTGTTGCTGATGGTACAGAAAAAACGTTACTTAAAGGAGTCGCAGGAGTGATAAGAGTCGAAATTGAGGGTCTTGATTATAAACAGTTGCAGAAAGGTTTGCCCCAAATCGAAGTATTGAGTCATAAAACCATGGGTAAAAAACTAATTGTGGAAGTTAAAGCAAAAACGAAACAGCCAGTTCAACTCACACTAGCCGAATTTCAGCGGAGACATCACTTCATCATCTGGTCACTTGGGGCCGTGGGGAGCGATTTGGAACATTTATTTAAAGTTGTGACGGAGGCAAAATCATGAATCGTCTGCGAGCTGTCATCCAGCACGAGTGGTTACGTCAGCGAGTAAATCCAGCCACTTATTTGATGTTTATGATTGTGGCTGGCATTTGGTTTTTTCTATTTTTTCGTCAATTCTTCTTGATTGGCCAGGTGTCACTCAGGCCATTATTTGATCTTTTCCCTTGGTTTGCCATCGTCTTTTTGCCAGCTTTAGCTATGGGAAGTTTGGCCAAAGAAAAAACCGAACAAACTTTAGAGTTATTGTTAACCCACCCAATCCGAGAAGTAGAGTTGATCTTAGGCAAATTCATCAGTTTGCTTACTTTACCCATTGTTTTAACTTTGACCACTTTGCCACTCGCGATCAGTCTCAGCTTGTTTGGTCGGCTGGATTGGGGTGCATACTTGGCTCAACTGTTAGCCACTTGGTTGTTTTCTGGCTTATTGATCTCATTAACTATGGTATTTTCTGCATTACTCAGAGACCAAGTTGCGACTTTGCTATCCAGCGTTGTCACTAGTTTTGTTTGGCTATTACTGGGCTTTGAACTGGTTACCAGCCGACTGCCACTGCAATTAAGCAATTTGATGAGTAACTTAACTTTTTTCAACCATCTGAATTCAATCTATCGTGGCGTAATTGATGTACGAGATGTTTGGTTTTTTGTCTCCATCACCACGGTTTGTTTGGCTTTTGCAGTGCTTTACTTACAACGACAAAAATATGGTGCTCGCAAAACTGGCTATGCACTCAGCCAACAAGTTGTCATCCTTTTACTCATCGTTGCAGTTTTAAGTAATATTGTTGGACAAAAAATCCCCGGCAGATTGGATGTCACTCAATCCCGACTTTACAGTTTGACCAGTTCAACTAAAGCAGTGGTCGAGCAGGTTCCAGACGTTGTTACTTTGACACTCTACGCTTCCAACTCGATGCCTGCTCAACTTCAACCAGTGTTACGAGATACCAAAGACTTACTGGCGGATTATCAACGGTTGGGTGGTGCTCAGGTTCAAGTGATTCAGAAAGATCCCAGTTTAGATTCGTCAATCAAGCAAGAAGCGACCGAATTGGGAGTTCAAGAAGTCCAGTTCAACATGATTAGTCAAGAAGAATTCAATGTTAAAAGTGGTTACTTTGGTTTGGTCGTTGCCTACGCCGATCAACACCAAACACTACCGTTCATTCAAAGCACGGAAAATTTGGAGTACCAATTGACTAGTTTAATTTACCAACTGACACGACAAGACAAACCTACAGTGGCTTTTGTGGGTGGCCATGGTGAAAAAAACCAGTTGGGTGAGTTAGAAGCTTGGTCTCAACTACTATCTCGTCAGTTTACAATCACTGATCTGAATTTAACTGTTGACGAGGGGAAAGTAGCCGAGCAAATTGATCCCAAAACCAAAGTGCTGGTTGTAGTTGCGCCAAACAGTAGCTACGAGCCAGCGGTGATAGAAAGCATTCGGCAGTTTGTGGCTCAGGGAGGGTCTCTTTTGGTGTTGGGTTCTGGAGTGGGTGCCGATCCCCAGACTCAAACAGTGGTGCCGGTTGGTCATA
This sequence comes from uncultured Pseudomonadales bacterium, assembly GCA_964521215.1. Classification (GTDB taxonomy): domain Bacteria; phylum Patescibacteriota; class Microgenomatia; order UBA1400; family PJMF01; genus DAOQVB01. The sequence continues at coordinate 2,814 of CAZFRD010000013.1, read as the reverse complement.
ATTTAAATAGCTTGCTTGAATCATTTCAAGTGAAGATTGAACCCAACTTTGTTTATGACCTGAGCTCAAATGAAACAATTAGAGTAGCACAGGGGAATATGCAGTACTTATTACCCTATCCACTCTGGCTTAGAGCACATACTGCCGAATCAAGTCCGGTCTTTAATAACTCTCAGTCGGTGATTGTTACGTGGGGAAGTTCTATTTCAACACAAGCAGAGACGCTGAAGGAAAAAGGTTGGCAATTGTTACCATTGATTGTGACTAGTCAAAATGCTGGTTTATTTGTTAATCCAAAATCATTGGCTCCCAGTCAGCAGTTTGAGCAGACCAACCTTGGTCAGCAAACTTTAGCCATTGCCATAGCTCCAGCAGAAAATAATCAGTCTGGCAGAGTTGTCGTGGTTGGATCTGGTGACTTGCTGATTAATGAGTTGGTCCAAGCTTCTCCAGGCAATGGTTCGGTTGGTTTGGCCTTTTTGTCATGGCTGACTGGCGATACGATGCTCAATTCTTTACAGAGCAAAGTTGCGATTGATCGAGCCTTCACCTTTTCATCAACCAGTCAGCCCCTCCTGATTTCAGCGCTCGCCTATGCGACCGCCATCGGTGCTCCGATTATTTTTGGTATGTTTATCTTTTGGCGCAGGCGACGTTTGCGTCGTAAAAAATACGAAGTTTCAACCACCTTTCGTTTATGAAAACTACGACTTTGATTCGCTGGTTATCATTCATCTCACTTGGTCTTTTGCTGGTGATAGTTTTACCGCAAATTGTGAAGGAATTTAATTTACCAGGTTTATCTAAACAATCGACCAAGCTACTTGAACTCTCAGCCGAAGCTATTTCAGCGGTATCAATTATCAGTCCCGATAATGAATTAACAAATTTTTCTAAGGTTGATGCTTCTTGGCAGGTCAATGCTGCTCCAGCCGATCAAGCGGCGGTACAAATGTTGCTGGAGGCTCTGGTCGATTTGCGCATAGACTCGCTAGCGGCCAAAAATCAGGCCAGTTACGCTCAACTAGGAATCGGTTCCAATTCTGCTCAGCTCATAACGATTACTAGTGGTAATACCGATTACGCTATCGAAGTGGGAAAACCAGGCTCAACACTCAACTCATTTTATGCAAAGATGGCAGAACGGGATGAGGTTTACTTGATTAAAAGTGCTCTACTTAATCTGTTGAATAAACCAGCGACTACCTATCTGGCATCAGGCAGTGCGGCGGCGTCCGCCGCCGCCACTCTAGCTCCGGCTCAATAAGATAAAAAATCTGTAGTATACGCATCACATCAATTCATAATATTCTTGATGCCTCCAATGCGGTTGAATAGTAAGTACCCAATTTTATAGCAATACAAATCCAAACGGTCGTTTTTTTGTTTGAAACACTGGGTAAATCAGCTTTGGGTACACTACCACTAATTCTTAGTACCACACCATGCAATTACAATTATTGTTTAGTGTAAAGCATGGCTCCAGAGAGGGTTATGCTTTACACTAAACCACCAAATAAAACTTAGTAAATGGTTTGTATTGAAGTATCAAACGTGATTCGATTTTGTGGATTACGGTTTAGTAGCCTTTTTAAGGCTTTACAGAATTAACTAAACAGACTAAACCAAGGCACTTGAAAAAGTTGGCCGTTTTGAAACGATTTCAGTTATCATGGGTTCGTCATAACTGTTTCAAAAGGCAATCTCAAAACACTATCTTTGGGAATAAATATGGCCAGAAAATAATCCCCGCGCTGATTGCAGCAATAATTGCCGTGACTAATACGGCGCCCGCCGCCAGATCACGTGCTTTTTTGGTTGCCTCGTAACTTAGATGATTGGTATCACGAAGCACATTGGCTAACTCCTCTATTGCTGTGTTGATCATTTCTAGCGACCAGACAGCTGCAATAAAAATTAAAATAACCAACCATTCAAGGCGAGTAATGCCACACCAAAGTCCCAGCGCAATTACCGAGAGCGCCGCAATACCATGTAGGCGCATGTTGCGACCCTCAAAAGCTGCGGGCAATCCTTTGCCCGCATAACCAAAGCTGAGTACTAATTTTCGCACTGAAGTTTGTAACGACATACACTCAGCCTACGAAAGTTTCTGTTAAAATACAAGAGTTACATGCGACAGTTAATTCTGACCTCAAGCTCCAATTTAGTCGTTAATTCGTGGATTGCTCATCTTGATAAGTCACCCAACCTGCTTTCTTTGGTATTTATCAATACGGCCTCAGAAGTGGAGCGGGGAGATAAACAGTGGTTGGCTGATGATCGACGGTCACTGGTCGATGTTGGGTTTACAGTGACCGATTACACCTTAACTGGAAAAATTCAAAATCAGTTAGAAAAAGACCTAGCACCATTCGATGTGTTGTTTATGGCTGGGGGTAATACTTTTTACTTACTCTATCAAGCCATTCAGTCAGGTTTTTTACAACTGATTTCAGATCCCGAGAACAAAAAAACCTACGTAGGTTCTAGCGCTGGATCAATTCTTGTGTGTCCAGATATAGATCTAATTCGATTTATTGATGATCCAGAGCAGGCTCCCAAGCTCGAATCAACTGATGGTGCGAATTTAATCAATTATTTAGTTTTGCCACATTGGGGCAACCCAGTTTTTCAAGCAGGCTATGAAAAAGTTTACAAACTGCTTTATCAATCAAAATATCCCTCTGTACTATTAACCGATGATCAATACCTAGTGGAAACCATGGGGAAGACTCAAATATTTTCCGTCTTTTAGTTAATAAGCAACCCCGATGCAGAGCATGCGGGGTATTGTGCACTTACGACAAGCAA
>CAZFRD010000012.1:0-38266 GCA_964521215.1 uncultured Pseudomonadales bacterium | reverse complement strand
GTAGCCACAATCAATACTCCAGAAGAGGCTGATGCAAAACTTAGGGAGATCGTACAGGGATTACCTAAGAAACAGCGAGTGGTTGTTACGAGAAGTTACGTCAGAAACGCAAAGATAGCTCGATGGGTAAAGGAGCGTGTGAAATATATCTGTGAGTGGTGTGGTGCAGAACCATTCGAAAAGCGTAATGGATTACCATATGCCGAAGCTCATCATGTTGATGAATTAGCAGGTACTGGAACTGATATGCCAAGCAACATTATGTGTGTTTGCCCGACCTGTCATAGGGTGTTTCATCATGGGTCGAAAAACGCTAGCTTGAATCGAAGATCCTTATTTACTACGAAATAAATGATTTAAGTCGAAATGAATATCAACACAATCATTCTATACTATGAAGAATTAATTCGTTCATTTATTCAACAAATACTGACCAATATTCCTTCGATTGTGGCGTTAACAATCGCTGTATTTGGTGAGTCATTTCGAAAGAAATATATCAAAAAATCGAGGCTTGTGGTAGAGAGGGCAACGGTCAATGTGCAAGGCACGCATGGGGATGAAACAGTTTACCGTTTGTTAATTAAAAATAAAGGTATTTACAGAGCGACAGATGTTGAAGTTGATGTTGAATCGATCCATGACAACGGTCGACTAAGGAAGAATTTTTTACCAGTTCCATTAGGTTGGACTCATGCTCGTGCAATGGGGGTTACAGTTACTAGGAGTATTCATCCTATGCAATCGGTATACCTAGATGTATGTCATTATTTAACGAAAAAAGAGTTAGAGTGGCTCAAATTGTGTCTTAAAGCAGGAGCTGAAGTTCAAAATTACTCTAATTTAAACCCTGGATCTTCGGTTCTAATCCTACGAATCTATCAAGATAGCGGACAAACTCAAACAATTAAAGTAAGGATAAATTGGGAGCAAGGTAATAAACCAACTATGAAGTTGGTCAAGACGAAATCAATATAATCCCATAACAAATCTCCTCACTTTTTCCCTCTTGAGGAAATCAGTTCGTGTAGTGACCTGTTCGGGGAGCCAAGAATAACAGAAGCTGGAGATTTCCTGTCTTTTTGGGGTACAATTGGACTGTGGAAGAAGCTAATTTTACTGAAGAAAAACACGGCGGAACACTGCTGGTTTATGTAGATGGCGGCAAGCATCAGCTATTCGGTTTGAAGTTCTCAAAGCTATTGGATGAGATTGTAGATAGGGCAGAAAGTGATGATGACATCCATGCCGTTGTATTCACTGGTAAACATGCGGACCGATTTGTAAGCCACGCTGATGTTCGTTGGCTGCAGGAGGGCGGACTAGAAGTGCCCAATGTGAGGCGTAGAGGAGCGGCTGCAATCATAGACGTATCTCACATAATGAGTGGCGCTACCGCATTAGACCCCATCTCACGCAAATCACCACTATGGGGTGGTGTCCAAGTTGACCGTATGCACGAAACATTCTTGAAGATGAACCGCAGCGGAGTCATTTATGTTGCCGCCCTTAACGGCTCTACACTTGGGCTAGGTGCAGAATTTGCGTGGGCGTGTGATTTTCGGGTCATTGACGATAAATCCTTTATCGGTCAGCCTGAAGTATTGCTTGGCATATTACCAGGAGGTGGCGGCACACAGCGCCTCACACGTTTAGTCGGCACACACCGCTCACTGAAAGCCATACTTGAGGGCAAGCCATTTACTGCACAGGAAGCACTTGAATATGGTGCGGTTGACGAAGTTGTACCTAAAAAAGATGTTGTGCCGGAAGCACTTAAGCTTGCTGCTTATTTCGGCGGACGAGTAAAACGGTCAGTTCAGCATATCAAAAGAGCTATATACTTTGGTGGTTCGGATACCTTAGAGCGTGGACTACGGGAAGAACATATTGGTTTTCTTGATGTTGCTCGCTCCAAAGAGGGTCAAGAATTGATGGTTGATTACCTAAAAGCAACAGATGAAAACGGTAAATTGCCATTTTACGATTCTGAAGCACTGGCTACTGGAGTAAAGACTGGCAAAATGCCCAAACACAAAAAGAAATAATAATCCTCACAATTTTTCGCACTTTGTGCTTAAGCAGGTTGAAAATCAAATGTCTCAAATACCGCTTGGATGTGCTGTAAGGTAAACCCAAACTCTATTTTTCGGTTCCTGAATAAGTCAACTAGGGGGAGCCAGATGGGACGCAGAGGCAAAAAAGCTTCTTTTATTGAATGCAGGTGCGAGACTGGTGCCAGTGGGCCCAACCAGGCAGCAAATGCTTTGTAAACTTGGCCATGCGGGAACGGGGCTCGTGATTTACGAGTTAATTACTTACAAAATGGAACCTGCTGGTTGCTGATAATTGATGATTACCAAATCAGTTACTCGAAAAAATCGAATAATTCAAACAGAGATTTGTGTGTGTTTAGCCTGGAAAGCACCCCTTCAAGCATCTCTATTATAGTTGACTATAACAGTAAATGGTGTTACTATGATGGTCAGTTAGTGAAGAAAAACTATGAACAATATCCAGGTTAATCGTTACCTCCAAAACCAGTTAAATAGAGCCCCAGCGTTGCTTCGTACTTACACACAGGACGAACAAGGTAATAAATACCTTACTCGAAATATGTATATTCGGGTGCAAAAGCTGATAAATGACTTTATCGCTGGTGAAAAAGAAGTGCGGATAGTTAGTATCCCAGGCCTAAGAGGCGTGGGGAAAACAACGTTATTAGCTCAGCTATATCTGACATATTTTCCTCGGTTCGCCAAAGATATGCTGTATGTTTCGGCAGATCAGGTAGTAAACGAGCTAGGATCGGATCTATATACCGTTTTAGAAGAGTATCAGAAAATTACGGGCGTAGCTATCGAAAAGCTAGATCATGACGTTTTTCTTTTTATTGACGAAATCCACTTTGATAAAAAATGGACTGCAGTACTCAAGACTCTTTATGACCGCTCGAAGAGGGTGTTTGTCGTATGTACTGGATCTTCCGCACTTTCCCTTCAGTCAACAACAGATCTTGCCAGAAGGGTGGTGTTTGAAAAGCTTTATCCTATGAACTTTACCGAGTACATGCTTCTTAAAACTAGATACGATTCTTTTAAAGATAAAACTGTCCAGGTTAAATTCCCGGTTAAAGGTTTAAAAGAAGCTCTTAAGCAGACATTGATGTATAGCAATAGTGCTGTTGAATGTTATGCCCAACTCTTAAAGTTTCAGTCTCAGGTTAAAAAGTATTGGTTAGGGATCGAAACTTTGGAAATTGATCGCTATCTGCGGTACTCAACGATGCCCTACGCCCTGACCATCAAAGATGAGCAACGAGTCTATACCCTTACTAATCAACAAATTGACAGGGTGGTAGAACGAGATCTGCCTGAGCTGGGCAAATTCGATAGTACTACCCTGACAGCAATCAAGAACATCCTTCTGATGATTGCTGGTAGCTGTGAAGTAAGCGTTACGAGTTTAGTTAAAGGTTTGAATGGTATCTCCTTGGTGACGCTTGTTAATGTGCTGGAAAGCCTAGAAAAAGCTGAAGTGTTGATTCGTGTCTATCCTTATGGATCGACGTACAAAAAAGTAAGGAAGCCTTCTAAGTATCACTTTATGACTCCTGCAGTTCGCCATGCTCTATTGACCATTGTTGAAGGCGAAAATGCATTTCTTAGTTATAAGGGCAAGTATATGGAGGATGTTGTTGCTCTAGTTTTGTATCGTGAATTTGCTCAGAAGTTGTCTTCTCCAATTTTTTATGACAGTGCGGCCGGAGGAGCTGATTTTATTCTGAGTTTGCCGGAGCGAAAAATCGCGCTGGAAGTTGGATATGGCAAGAAGCCCACTGGTCAAGCAGAGGCTACTCTACAGAAGATCGGTGGTAAGTATGGTTTAGTTGTGTGCAACTCTGAACTAGCTATTGAGGGTAATGTAGTTAAAGTACCTTTGGAGTACTTTTTGTTGATGTAAATAAACTATCCGGAAAAACCGGACAGTTCAAACTACGAATATAAATGAAAAATAATCTCATCTATATAAAACATCAACCCTTTAGAGCGATTATGTTTATGTTTGGTCATTATTTACCCACCTTCTATTTCAGAGACATGCAGTGGAGGAGTATCCTTAATAAAATATTCGAGGGGATGATAAAGAATGGTATGGAGCCTTCAAAATACTCCATGTAAGTAAAGTTGAGGGAATTGCTGATACTACAAGTAACCTGATCAATTAGTTGATTGAAATGGGTGGAAAGCAATTCTGGACTTTGGAAGAGATTGTAAAATAAGAAACTGTCCACTCTGGATACTCCAGCTCACCCACCCAATCAATTCGTCCGAATTCATACCATTTCTCGAAGAGATCAACAGAAATCACCATAAAGTTACAGTTAGTGACATCGCCTGAAATAGTCACCCTGGTGCTTGTTTGAACTCAGACAATTTCTGGTCAATTATATCGGTTGCAACCCAGGGCCTCATGTTTTTAGGTAGGTGGAGGAAGGTGTACTGAGCGTTCAACTCACATTGATTTATCAACTGCATTATTTTCCAGCTTACTAAGTTGCAATGGGAGTTACCCATAGCTTCTGCCAACTTCATTTCGAAATTATCAGACAGAAATGGATTGATTTTAACTTTTTGTTTGTCTTTACCATCAACATAATCATTGCGAAACTGATTAGTACAAATTGTCTCGATACGAATTTGGTCTTGATCTACTCCTGAGTATGTTCCCAAGCCCAAAACATATGATGGCTGATCGTGAAGTAGAATTTCCAGATAGTGCTCAACATTATTGGGGTAAACCAAGTAGCAGCAATCAATTTGTTTCAGCCGATACAGTATGCGACCCGTACCTCCACTAAGTGCAAAGCCATAAATCTGGTTAGAAAAGACTGAGTTGGTTTTCATTATTTTCCCTCTTTTTAGATGGGCTACTTATCTTGGTTAGGCCCAAGCTGCGATATGTGCGTAAACGCTTGAAGTACATCAATTTCAACATTGGTACTTGATCATCGAAGTAATCATAGATTATAGCAACAGTTTTACCTTCACTAGATCGCTGAATCCTGCCTACATACTGGACAAGCTTTCCTTTCCAAGAAAATGGAAATGCCAAAAAGAGATGGGAAACTTCTGGCCAATCAAAACCTTCCCCTATCAGTTTGCCTGTGGCAATCAGAAGCTGGAAGCGTTCTTGGTGTAGACGTTTAGTAATTTTTTCCCGCTGTTTTTTGGTCATCCTGCCGGTAGCAACTGCGGCGTGGATACCCTTGATTTTTTGCCTGACTAAAGCCAAGAGAGTTTCACAATGCTCAAGTCGTTCGGTTAAGACAAGACATTTTGCTCCTGAAGATAATACTTGGACAACATCATCAGTAATTTGATTATTTCTATTTTCATCAGCAATAACGAGCCGACAGGCTTCTTGAAAATCTTCCATTTTCCCATTGGCGGTGAAAACTGTTTTTCTGGTGATTAGCTGAGTTTCAACTTGGCTGTTTAGATTATCTTTGAATGTTTCGGTTGATGTATCTACAATAATGGCTTGATCACTAATATACAAGTGCATGAGCTTTTCAAGCTTATCTTTTCGATAGGCCGTGGCTGTAAGTCCGAGAACATACTTGGCAGAAAATTGTTTCACCACAGTACTAAAAGTATTTGCAGGCACATGGTGACATTCATCAATAATCATCAAACCAAATTCATCTTTAATTTCATCAATATTTCTACGAGCTAAAGTCATATAAGAAGCGATGGTGACTTTTTTGCCAACTTGCCATTTACTGTTTCCAATTGTTCCAACATCACCTTTTCCCATTTCAAAGTGGTCATCGATTCTTTTCACCCATTGACGAAGCAAAGCATCGGTATGAACAATTACTAGGGTTTTTTGACGGCGTTTTTGCATAAGAGCCAAAGCTACCATGGTTTTTCCAAAACCTGGTTGAGCCTGAAAGATAATTCGTTCGTGTTTCAGAAGCCTTATGAGTTCTTTCTGTTGGTCTTTTCTCAATTTGAGTTTACTTTTGAATGAAGTGGTTTTAGTTGTCGTACGGTTATCGATGATCTCTGCATGCAGTTGATTCTCGTTGATAAATTGAAGGGTTTGATTCAAATATCCCGCGGGAATAGTAATCTCATCTGGGTTAACATCAATGGTTTTGATAAAGCGAGAGGTTTGCCAAGTTGAGTAGCCAAAACGCTCTTTAGCGTAAAACTCAGGGTTGGGGAAGTTAAGTTCTTTTTTGAGAAATCGATGTAGTTTGTCTGGAAGCCAAATATTTGGAATAGATATTCCAGCACCGAGTGTTAGTTTAACTTCCTTGCCCTGTGTGGTAGGCACGACAATTTCTACATCTAAGTTTTCTTCAGTGCTTTGAAGTTGCTCTTTAGGAGCCACTTTTTCGGATGTTGATGATGTTTGCGGGAAAAATAAGCTTGGTTCAAGGAAATTATTAATCTGAACCAGTGAAATTTTTTGAATTTCCGATAGAAATGTCCACTGATTTGAAAAATCTTGGCCATTTGAATCAATAAAAACGGTTTTATTCTCAGTAACTAACTTTCCTTGCAGTGGCAAGCAGATTAAGTTGCCATAGCCCTTACCAGTATGTTCATCTTGACAGGGAAACATGCGATCAAAAGTAGCTCTGGTTTTAATACTTGCTTTTGATAACAACAGTTTGCCTATTTGCCGAGCAGTATAAGCCGATATCTGCTCTGTAAAGAAAAACCATAAATGGCCACCATTTCCAGATTTAGAACGCTCAAGGTATGAATTTAGTTCGTAGGTTTGAGCAATTTTACTTACTTGGCTGGCTAGCTCAAACCAATCTGACCCATCAAAATCAATAGCGAGAAAAGCAGTAGTATTGTCTGGAAATAATGGATAGACGCCAATTATCTGATTTCCCATTAGGTGATTGCTAATGACGGTATCTGTCAATGCTTGCGGACTTTGATTTAATCGATATATTGGAGCATAACCCGACTTTTTACTTTCAAAATCCTCCCAATATCTGGCAAACACGTCATCACGTGTGTTGAAAATTGATCGGTAAAGCTTTATTTTTTCTTCATTTATTTCTGACATATATTTGTTCTACTTTTGCCAAATGAGGAATCGTAATTTCCTCCCCGCTGAAAACTATCCCCAAAAAGTTTTCATTGACAGTGAAAACTTTTTATATTATAGTAGATGAAGTATGAATGATCAAATCCAGACAAAAATCACCAAAAATCTCTTAGCTTCAGCCTTGAAGGAACAGCACGAGGCTTTTATAATCCGTGATTTGGGGGTAGAAAGGGAGATCCTAATAGATCTAAAAGAGGTAATTTCTGCTCCACAAGTTACAGTTATTACTGGCCTCAGGCGAGTTGGCAAATCAACTTTACTTGCTCAAGTAGCCAAGAAGTATCTCAAAGACGACTTCTACTTTGTCAATTTCGAGGATGAACGTTTACTGAATTTCCAAGTTAGTGATTTTGATGTACTCCACGAAACTTTGATTAGCCTGTTTGGCGAGAAGAAAACATTTTTATTCGACGAAATTCAAAATGTCCCTGAGTGGGAAAGGTTCGTGCGTCGCCTTCACGATCAAGGATATAAGTTTATTGTTACTGGCTCAAATGCGTCACTATTGAGCCAAGAGTTGGGTACACGACTAACTGGCCGTTCTATTCGAATCGAGCTCTTTCCATTTTCTTTTAGAGAATATTTAGCTTTTAGAAAGGTTAAAACTCCTGATTTAAATGTCTTAACGACTAGAAAAAAAGGTAACTTACGCAAATTGGCTGATGAATACATTACTTTTGGTGGTATTCCAGACGCACTTAAATATCCGGAGCTGGAAGTTCATAAGGCGTTGTACGATGATGTTCTGTATCGTGATATTGCTACCAGGTACAAACTAGACAATGTCATGAGTTTAAAAGAGCTGGCTTTTTACTTGGTTAGCAATACTGCTAGCCCAGTGTCTTACAACAAACTGAAAGACCTTCTTAAGCTAGGTAGTGTAAATACTGTCATTAATTATGTTGATTATTTAGAAAATAGTTGGCTATTTTTTGTGGTCAATAAGTATGCTTACTCAGTTAAAGAACAGCAAATTGCAGCCAAAAAAACGTATGGCATTGATACAGGGTTGATTCAATCAGTTGGCTTTTCGTTTTCCGAAAATAAGGGAAAATTAATGGAAAATATGGTTTTCGTGCAACTGCGAAGAAAGTACCACGATGTGTATTACTATAAAACTACTGAAGACTACGAAGTTGATTTTTTCCTGCCCAAAGAAGGATCACTCATTCAAGTAGCACAGCATTTTGATCCGCCTGAAACACAAGAAAGAGAATTGAGGGCATTGGTGAGTGCTGCCAACGAGCAGAGTAAGGCTAGAAAACTAGTCATCATTACCGAAAGCGAGAAAGCCGAGTTTGAAAGGGAGGGTGTACAAATTCACGCTGTGCCTTTGTATGAATGGCTGTTGGGTTAAATATAGCTAAACCGCAGTTGTTTGGCCAAGTTTCTCGCTATAGAATGACCTTATGCCCGAAGACTTCCCTCAAACAATAACCTCTAGAACCCAAGAAAAGTTTACACTCAGTGAGTCAGGACTTTATGCCATCAGAATAACTGCTCGTTGTAAGGGTAAGAATGATCTGAGAGTCGAAATCGATAATCAGCTTTTTAGAGACATTCCCCCAGAAAAAAATATCCAGAAATTCGATATTCCTCCAGCTTGGAACGGAGCAAAACTAAAGGGGCGACCACAGACAAATATTTTTCTGTTGCAGTTGGATGAAGGAGAACATGTTATTAATTTCATTCCCGAAGGGCTGGCAAAAGTTGAGGAGTTTAGTTATTGGCAAATTAAAGATCCAACTCAAATCGAATTTAATCTTGAACAGCAAGCTGAAGAAGGTGATAAACGGCCATGGTTTACTTTTGCCTTGGTCAATCTACCACTCAGATCAATTGAGGCCGAATTTACTGTTAATTGGCACTATTTCGATGGTGACGACGTCAAATTAATCATTGATAATGCAATCGAGAAAAACTCCACTTCTCTGTTCTGGAAAAATTGGTTATGGCATGCTAGGCCAGATCAACTTTTGAATGGTCCTAAAAAAGAACAAAAAATTGTCACAAAAGACTTATCCAAAGGAATTCACTATATTGAATTCTGGGCAGACAATACTCCGACTTTACACAAAATTATCTTTGATTTGGGTGACTTGAATTCAGAGCCAGCACAGCCCGAACCTACAAATACTCCAACTGTTGAAAACCCCAAGTGGACTGGAGATTTTTCTGGTGACTCAGATCAGATGATTTTGGCTCGGGTTTTATTTGGAGAGGCAAGAAGTACATTAGTGCCGGATCAAGCAAGAATAGCCATTGGTTGGGTGATAAAAAACAGAGTTGAGAGTTCGGGGTGGTCAGATACTTATTGGGAAGTTATTACTACTCCCTCTCATTTTAGCTCTTTTAATATTAGTGATGATAATCGCCCGTTTGTTGAAGATCCGCTTCACAAAAATAACGAAATAGACAAAAGGGCTTGGGAGCATACCTACGATATAGCAAAGAAAATCATTAAAGGTGAAATTGCTGACCCCACTCAAGGAGCGAATCATTATTATGACGACAGTATCAACACTCCTGGTTGGGCGAAGGATCAAAAACCTACTCTAACCATCAGCTATATTAACCAGTATGAAAAGGAAGTTAGTATTTTCTTTTTAAAATTATGACATTAAGGTATTTACTAGTTTGTCTCGCAGTTCTAATTGGATCAGTTTTTTATTTACAATTAGCTCGACAAGTAAAAAAGACTCAAGCGACTTTTTCGCCTGTAGTTGCTAATCCCACAAATCAGATTGACATCAATAAACTAACTTTGGAGGACTACAAACACATTTCAGAAGAAAACCGTGCTGTATTTGTATCAAAAAAAGACTCTCAAAAACAAGTTTACTTTGATGATAAACAGCTTAAATCACTAAAAGTCTCACCTTCCCAGAGGCAAGTTGCTTTTTCTTATGATCCAAACGAAACTGAAGAAGTAAAAGAGAGCGAACTTTCACTGATGATCTTTGACTTAACTAATAAAAGTTTCAAAGAGGTTTTTCATACAGCTCACCCCTCTTGGGATGTGAGGAGTGATTTACATTGGCTTGGGAATAACCATATTATTTTCTTACGTAATTGTGGCACCTCTTGCCAAGGATTAACCATGCTAAACATCCAAACTGGAGTAACTAAAAATGCGACTTTGTCTTATATGTTTTCGTCTGATCAGCCAGCCTATACCCAATTTAATGATTGGTTTGAAAATGAGCACAGAATGAAGAATCTTGTCAATACAATATACACAGAGGCTGTTGAGGGTAAATTTTATCTGATTTTTGAAATGATGAGTGAAGCAGGAGAAATAAGCGGACAAAAGAAATTTTTATTCACAGGAGATTCACTTATTTTGGAATCTTAAAAAACGATTGATTTCTTTGTTCGTCCATTCGGGGCATTCAAGATAAGTTAGTTAGTCAATGTGTTGGAGAACTTTCCATCGTTCGAGCATTTTATCCACTCTGGGAGAATTTAAATTGATCCGATTGGGACTCGAACTGGATTTAGCGTGTTGCGATATAAGTTAGTTCTCGGCAAGTGTTTCAGTCCTGATACTTTCAGGAAAAGGTGTGGTTTACACAAGATCGATTACATGATCCAGATCATGCTATACTAACTTTTGCATGATGGATTTATTGAGGAAACTTAGATATTACCGAGGGCCATTTTTGACCCCCTCATTAATTCCAAAGATTGTTGTTCATATTCTAAATACCTAACTAAAATGGAAACATCATTATCAAATCAAATAGTAATTCAAGCCTTTAGTGCTTTTGCTGGAGCATTTTTCGCATATTTGTTTACCCGCATAGCAGACTTTTTTTCAAAGGTATATCAGAGACAAGTTAAGCATTACAATTCGCTGGTAAATTTAGAAACGCAGCTCAACGAGATAGGGGGAATAATAAATGACGACCTTTATATTATTCCTAAGTTTATCAAGGCTATTAAGGCAGGTCATGTTTATTTTAATAAATTAAGAAGTATCCCGATTGATAAAAGTCATTATGAAAATTTGTATGACTCAGACCTTATCGATATATTGTTTTCCTTTAACTATCTAGTTCGGAAAATAAATGATGATCTAGACACGTCAAATAGAGGATACGAAAAGTTAGAGAGCGCTTTGACTCAAAAGCTCATAACATCGGTAGACTACGTCCTTAGTTGTAATAATCTTGCCCACCTATTAACGGTAACGAATTTGTCTCTAACGAAGTTGCTTGAAGAAAATACAAACTTAATGGCTAGAGTAAGGCTAGAGATTAAAAAGGACATGCCTCTTGGAGCAAGACTCCAATTCCTATTTGTTAGGTCAAAAGGAGCAAAGATTTCTAAACAAGAGTTGGAAAAAGAAAAGAAGATACTTGAGTTGGAAATAGAAGAATCAAAACATAAAAGCCGGAAGGAGATTGATGATGCTCTAAAAGAAGCTGGTTTAACTCGTCCAAGCTAACTAACAATTCTTGCCAGCCTGATTGGCAGAAGCTTGCCCACTAAGCGAGCAAATATGTCCTATGACAAATCTCCACAAATTTTCTTTATTGATTAAATTAGTTCGTGTTGTGAAACTTATTTGAACACAGCTTTGTTGGGGTAGCTAAGCATGTTGATATTTAACCTAATGATTTCTTCTTGAACGAACTCTTATAGTAACAAACAGATTCATTACCTTAAACATAGTCCGGAGAAGTAACTTATTATTGCTCAAAATTTTTTGCAACTGCTTTTCGTACTTGGAAGTTTTTGTTACTAGACCAGGGGTGTTTAATCCTTGGTTGATATCTTTTCCATGATGGTCATAAATATTTGCGGCTGACATTAAGAATACTATTAATTGGTATGAAATGAGTATAACTTTTTTCACAGAAAGGTGATTGGCACTACAGAAGAGTTCCAAAAGAATATTACGATATTTTTCAAGAAAACATGAGGAAGCAGGGATTTACACAATCGTACGTATTTGTATAAATACAGCTGGTGTGATATTATCTATTTATGAAAATACAACGGTTACTACTATCACAGCTAGAGGAAACGGTAAGTCCAGGCCGGGTGGCGGTGGTTTATGGACCAAGAAGAGTCGGTAAAACAACTCTGGTCAAAGAGTATTTGGATTCATATAAAGGTAAGTATTTATTTCTCAATGCCGACGAGTTGGCTAATCGGGAAGCTCTGGAGAGCCAAGACGCAAAGAAGTTGGGCGCACTTGCCCATGGATATGATTTATTAGTAGTAGACGAGGCACAACGGGTTCGAGAAATTGGTCTTAACCTAAAAATCCTAGTCGATACCTATCCTCAATTGACCATCATTGCTACAGGGTCTGCTTCATTTGATTTGGCAAACAAAATCAACGAACCCTTGACGGGCCGAAAATCAACCCTGAATCTCTACCCAATCAACTTTGAGGAACTGACGAGAGAATTTGGCTTGTTTGAAGCCAAGAAGCAACTTGAGCGGTGGATCATCTGGGGTGGGTATCCTACCAGCGTGATTACTGGATCCATTCAAGAAAGAGAAAGACTGTTGGGTGAATTAGTAGGTTCATATCTTTATAAAGATGTTTTGGAACTAGACGAAGTTAAGCGGGCGGACAAAATTGTGGATTTGCTGCGGTTGATTGCCTTCCAAATAGGCAAAGAGGTGTCGATAGCCGAATTAGCCAGTAACTTAGCCTTAAATCGGGAAACAGTTGAACGATACTTAGATTTACTGGAGAAGGTGTTTGTGATTTTTAGAGTTAGCGGGTTTTCTCGCAACTTACGAAAAGAAGTGGTGAAGAACCATCGTTATTATTTCTATGATAACGGGGTACGCAATGCTCTGATTCAGAATTTTAATGCACTCAATTTGCGAAATGATATTGGCCAACTCTGGGAAAACTACTTAGTTAGTGAACGAATGAAAACTAATCACTACCACAATCGCTCAACTAACAGCTACTTTTGGCGCACCTATGACCAAAAGGAAATTGACCTGGTGGAAGAAACTGGAGGTAAGCTCTACGGATTTGAGTTCAAATGGTCCAAAGATGCAACGGCGAGCAAGAGTACTGTCAAAGAGTTTATTCGAACCTATGACAACGCAAGTATTGAAACTGTCAATTCCGATAACTACGAAACCTTTCTATTACTGAAGTAGCACTCAACTTATGAGTGCTGAACTGCGAAAACTGTTTGATTTTTGCTTTCTGATTCATTAATAAAGCTTGTTCCGTATCTGATTTTTAAATTATTGGATAATGTCCCACAGAAGGAGCAGTTTTAAGATTATGATATGGCGGTATACTTCGTTATACAACTATCCTAGATGCTATACTTTCGCTATGGCTCAGAAATTTAATTCAGTGGATGAATACCTAAAATCACTTCCCAAAAATACAAGAAAAATACTCAATACCCTTCGTTTGGTGATTCGGAAAACCGCTCCTCAAGCACAAGAAGTATTGAGTTACGGAGTTCCTGCTTTCAAATTAAATGGTATTTTGGTTTTATACGCAGGGTTCAAAAATCATATTGGATTTTATCCTCAACCTTCTGCGATAAAAAAGTTTACAAATGAGCTACAACAATATGAAACTTCAGAGGGCACAATCAGATTTCCGCTGAGTGAGCCATTACCACTCGATTTAATTGTGAAAATCGTTGAGTTTAGAATTCAAGAAAATCTCAAAAGAACTGCTATCAAATAATGTTGTACCTCCAAACTACAACAGAGTCATATTTATTTCATAAACCACACTGGATTTCTAGTAAAAGTAGTTGGCCGTCTTCACCCCTCTTACGCTCTGCCTACCAAGTGCCAATCTGTTATACTTAAATCTATGAAAGAATTACTTGTGGTACTAGGTTTTGTAGTTGTTAGTGGGCTTTTTGCTAATCCTGTTAGAGCTCAGCAATACACACTTGAACCGTCAGAGTCATCAATCACCGTTCCTGTCCAGTTGCCCTACGAAGGTTACGGAGTCAATGTCTTATTGAAAGAAAATGGCAACTTAGTGATGAATCAAGCCGGCGTTAGTTATCAGTGGCCTGATTCTTCAATCTATCTTAGTGTTGGAAGTAGTGGTTTTACTCAGGGCTGTCCCTATGATATTACAGCACCTTGTCCCAACTTGCATGCGGGCTTGAGGGGAATAAGACCAGGTGGTGTAACTCTACCAGTCTCAGCATGGCTCAACGGCAAGCAAATTGCATCCACGTCAATAAGAGTGGAAGTGAGCGACGAAGCCTATACACTAGAGCCAAGCGAGAGCGCAGTATCATTCGGAGTGGGTACAGGATATGGCGTCAACGTGTTGCTAAGGAGAGATGAACGATTGATTTTGGATCAGCAAGGAGTAACCTACATCTGGAAGTCACATAACCCCAGTATTGTGTCTATATCAGATTCTGGTTTTGCTAGTGGGTGTCCGTACAACCTGTTTGCTCCTTGTCCCAATTTGCACGCCGATCTGTATGGTCTCAAACCCGGTTCGACCAAGATAGAAATTGAAGCATGGATCGGTGAAACCCTGGTTGAAGTGACCTACATTGATGTTACTGTGACTGGTGGGGTACAAACCGGAAGTGCTACTCCAACCGCGATACCGACTGCCACACCTTTCATCCCAACTCCTACGTTTTCTGGCTCAGAGGTTATTCCCAACCCAACACTCTATTCCAATCCCGAAGATAATGATTATGAGGGAGAACAAATTCTCCGATTAGAAAGAAGAATGGAAGAACTAGAAACCAGATCAAAGGAACAGGAGAATTTACTCCAAAGAATTCTCAGTTTTCTAAAAAGATTCTTTAGATTTGGCTCTTAGCTTACCTTGATATAATTACCCTCATGATAAAATCGCCGGCTCAATACACTCAGTTGTTTGGTATTTTAAAGGCACGATTTGAACAAAACATCATTCGTCACCAAGATTTAAATTGGTCTGATGTTCAGAAAAAACTAGAGCTGAGTGATGGAAAATTAAGGACGCTCCACGAAATGGAAGCAACTGGTGGCGAACCAGATGTTGTTGGTTATGACCAAAAAACAGGTGGGTATATTTTTTACGATTGTTCGGCAGAAAGCCCTCTAGGACGGAGAAGTCTTTGTTATGATCTCGAAGGCCAGCAGTCAAGAAAAGAACACCAACCAAAAAATAGTGCCGTAGCTTTGGCAGACGCGATGGGCATCGAGCTGTTGACGGAAGAGCAATACAGGAAATTGCAGGAATTGGGGAACTTCGATACAAAAACATCAAGCTGGCTGAAAACACCGGCGGATATTAGAGCTCTGGGTGGAGCCATTTTTGCCGATCGTCGTTACGGCCAAGTATTCGTGTACCACAACGGCGCATCATCGTATTACAGTAGTCGGGCATTTCGAGGCTCGCTGAGGATCTAATGGGATCAAAAATAAAACAAAATGCGGCGATATGTCCCAAGTGTGGTGGAAATATGGTCGAAGTTGGCTTCAATGATAATCATGGAATGTATGAAACAATGGAATACCATTGCCCCAATCGAGGTGGATGTGGTTATGCCATAGGGCCGGGTCCGGATGGAGAGGTAAGAAACCCAGGAAGATCTGATTTGCAAAATAGATCTGGAGTTGAACTCAAACCTGACGATGAGCCAAGAACTTGGCTCGGCCTATTTAGAAGAAGGGAGCGATGATGCCGATGGATCCAAAATATGAAGATCTTGAGCTCGATGCAGTTGAAAAAAATGGGGGGGGGTAGAGCGTGGCAAGAAATGGCCAAGAATCCAGCACTGCCTGGTAAAGAAACTGCATCCGCCAATCCAAAAGGTTTACATAAAAAACAGATCGAACATAAGCAAGCCAAAACTGAAAGAAGAATTGGTGCAAAAATCACTGAGGTTCGAAGAGGCGGCAAGGAAAGGTAGTGTCAATGTAGTTGGTTCACTCAACTATCAACCTAGCCCCAGAAATGTTGGCAACTTCGCCACTGGTGGAGCGAGCTTCTAAAACATAGGTGTGACCGCCTGGATGAAGCTTGAAGCTGGGTGATAATTTCCAAGTAGTGACGCTAGTATTATGCGAAATTTCAGATAGAGGGATCACGGCGCCAGTTGATTTATTTTTTAACCTAACCCAAGCTTCACCACCGATAATTGACATAGCTGTTTCTAGCTTAACGCTGACATTGTCGGGGTAGTGGGCAGAGTTAATACCGATTTCTAAACTGGTGACAGTCCAGTCTCGACTTTGAGTGCTTGCCGAACCCAAGTACAGCGTTTCTTTACTAAAAGCAACTGTTGGCGTTGTTTGTTTGGTACTCGAGCTGGAAGCCAATTTCAATTTGATGTCAGCCAACTCAAGCTCAGCCTGAGCAACTTTGAGCTGAAGCGCTGAAATTGAAGCTTGAAGTAACTCGTCGTCTTCATCTTGTTTTGTTGGAGAGATGACTGAATCGGTTGTGGTCAAATCAGACTGTGGCGGAGTTGTCTGTAAATCATGCAAAGAGTTCCAAATCATCACTACGGCTAGGATCAAACAAACGAGGACGATGCTTACTAGTAAATTAAATAGGTTTTTCAACTGTAAACAAAAGTATATACTGCTCAAGTAGGGGCTGTGAAGGCTTGTTTCGCGATTAATTAATTTGTGCTATATTTATTTCATGTCCAAAAAAACGGTTGCTAAAGCCAACCCCCTCACCACAGTAACACCTTTGTCCAAGCTTTTAGCTGCCACGCTGTTAATTGCTTTGCCATTTATTGGAGCATACCTGGGTTATCTGTATTACCCAGTCATCAACAATTTTTAACGAGTCCTTGACTTATAGGGCTTTTAGACTATACTGTTCTGTCTCGGTTTGAAATTCTCCTGATGGTGAATAATGTGATTCTCTCCGCTGAAATATAAAAGGAAGACTATGTCTCAAATGTATGGGGGCCGACCCCGTTCATATGGTTCATTTGGCGGATCACGCCGACGCGGACCAGTTCAACCTCGTAGAAATATGGGTGCATATATTGCGCCATCTCGTTATGTGAAGGCCGCTCAAAAACCTGAGCTAGAAGAGCCTTACCAAGCAATTAACACTTTTAGTGACTTTGGCTTGGATGGTCAGTTACTGGCCAATATTCAACGGCACGGCTATACCTTACCAACGCCAATCCAAGATCAGGCGATTCCCGAACTAATGCAAGGCAAAGATGTGATTGGCATTGCAAACACTGGTACCGGCAAAACAGCCGCTTTTTTACTACCGTTGCTACATAAAGTGATATTAGATCCAAATCAAGGAGTGCTGATTTTGGCGCCAACTCGCGAGTTGGCGCTTCAGATCACCGATGAATTCAGAGCGTTCGCCAATCGCTTGCCGATTGGCGTCTGTGTTTGCATTGGTGGTACAAACATCGACACCCAAATGCGACAACTCAAGAAAAATCCCCATTTTGTGATCGGGACTCCTGGGAGAATTAAAGATTTAATTGATCGAAAAGCTTTTAAAACCGCTTTATTTACTAATATAGTGCTCGATGAAGTTGATCGGATGCTCGATATTGGTTTCAGACAAGCAATTCAATTTTTGATTGCTCAGTTGCCCCCAGTGCGTCACGCTGCTTTTTTTAGCGCTACGATGAACGCCGACACCGATGCGATTGCCAGAAAGTTGTTAACAAACCCAGTGACAATTCAGGTGAGTAAGCAAGAATTTAATGATCACATTGAGCAGGATGTAATTAAACTCTTGCCTGGTCAAAATAAAATTACCATTTTGCACGATCTACTTTTGCAGACTGAATTCAAGAAAGTGCTTGTTTTTGGTCGAACTAAGCATGGCATCAACAAGTTGGAAATGACGCTGTCTAAACTTGGAGTCCGAGTGACTTCGATCCATGGTAATAAAAATCAGAACGCGCGGCAAAGATCGCTAGATGCTTTCAAGCGCGGACACGTGCAAGCCCTGTTGGCGACTGATGTGGCCGCGCGCGGTATCGATATCGACGACGTCACTCACGTGATCAACTACGACGAACCCCAATCTTACGATGACTACGTGCACCGCATCGGTCGCACTGGTCGAGCGGGCAAAATGGGCAAGGCGCTAACCTTCGTGATGTAGTCCAATTCAGCACTTTTCTATCCCATTTGTCCCATTTTGCTACTTTACTAGCTAGTTAAGTCTGAGACAATCGGCTTTGTTTAGTCGTACATTCTTACAAAGAAAGCAATGAAATGTCACGGGGACCAGAGAATAGGTTTGAGCGACGTACTTACCCAATTGATCCAGGAAAAAAACAGTTAAGAAATGGTAAAGTTAATAAGCCACATGAAAAAAAGGATGAATTAGCAATCGAAACAACCGCTACTATTTTGAGTCGTATTGACGCCCAAATTAATAGGTCCGGTAAAGAGTCGCTCTATCGCGACTTTGAGCCACTCATAAAGATACTCTCTCATCACATTGAGTTACTAGACATTTCAATGCAACAATCAGATATTCCTTTATCAGCGAAACAGAGAGTACGTCAGAGTGCACTGCGTGATCAAATGAGGATTTGGATAAAGCAGATCAGGCTTGAAATACGTAAAAATAATCGATCTGAGGCACGTGGTTTTAATAGAAATTTTGTGGATTTATCAGTAATTGATAAGTTGGAAGAACAGCTATGCCAAATCTCTGAAGTTGCAGACTTGCCTGCGTCAGGGTCTGTGGCGCAGGAGATGAACGACCTTAAAACTCAAATTCAATTGTTTGAAAAGGAAAATAGTCAATTAGTCACTAACTCTAGAGCCCCAATCGATGTAGAGTTATATTTAAATATGTTGCATAACATTGAGAGTCAATTTATAGATTTAGAAAGACAAATCACAAGGTGGAAATACACATCAAAGCCAAACCAACTTTTAGCGCATTGTCATAATTTAATTAGGCTGACTCAATTATTAATAAAAAGAATTAATCATTTATCTCTTGCAAATGGTATCTCGAAAACTGGAAGTGTAGTGGGTTCAGATCAAGTTATGACGTCAGACAACTTTTCTAAAAAAATGGTCTACCTTATGAAACAGTTAAATATGTCATTGTCACCCCTAGGTTTTCCCAATGATATAGGTAAATTTATTCAGTTTCCCATTGATAAAAGAGTTAAGATAGTTAGGGGAACCGAGCAATCAAAAAAATACATAATAATAACCGTCTATCGGCGTAAACCAAGTGGCTCTCAAGGAGAAATAGTATATGAAAGGTTCTTTTTACAACCAGAACAATTTATAATGGCACGGGATCTTTTTAAATTATTGTCTAAATTACCTCGATATCAGGATTATGTACTTCGTATGCTGGATAACGCTGGAGACGTAGCGAGTGCCTCCAGCGAGCAGTAAAGAAAAAGCGTCGTAATGTTGTAGTTTGATGCTGTTCAAATACGATCACCTTTTCTGTGTCTACTAATTTTTATTTGATGGTTTAGTGTAAACCATAACCCCTTCTGGAGCCATGCTTTAGTGTAAACCATTGTTGTAAATGTGGGGTGTAATCTCAAAATTAATCGATTTTGGAGAGCCACTCGATAAAAGTGAAAACTATAGTAATTACTGTTTGAGGCTTAAGAATAAACACGGCAGATGATCTTTTTGTAACCGAGCCTTGTAAGTTAGCACAATGGTAAGTTAGCACAATGGTAAGTTAGCACAATGGTAAGTTAGCACAATTCTCTTGTTGAGAGCAGAATTTCATGTCATAGTGATAGTACTATTATGTTTTCGTTGAAGCGCATGCCCATTGTGTTAGTTGTTTTTTTGTTGGGCATGTTTACTTTTGGGACATTTGTTACTTTGTTGCAACCAAGTCGGGCGCAAGCGGCCGATTTGAGTCAGGCAAGCATTAGACTCTCACGCCAAAAGGCCAACACTAACCCAGGTCAGATTCTCGTGCAGTTCCGAACAACTGAAAATGTCGTCGAGGATGGCATAAAGCTAACGGTGGGACAAGCCTGGAACATCAGCGCTGTGGCGACTGACTATACTACTTCCACGACTGGATTACCCTCAGGCACTATAGCTTTACCTGGTATTGCCACAGCGCAAAGTGTGGTTGGCCAAACTATTACTTTTCCCGCCGATGACCTTACCGTCGGGATAACTTATGGATTCTACTTGACTGGCGGGATTGCCAGCAATCCCGCCAGTGGCTCTGGAATAAACTATGTTTGGAACCTTGCCACTCTCGTAGCTGGCACACCTTCCAGCGATCAAGACATCGGTGTACCAGTCATCGCTAACGATCAAATCGTGTTAACTGCCAGAGTTGGCGCTATTGCCCAAGATTTTTCGGCGATTGTGAGCACAACTCATACCGGCATTGTTTCACCCAACAATATCCTTTCGTACACCATTACCTATGGTTCAGACTACGTTGATCCCACGCCACTCACATTACAATTTGCATGGTCATTGGGCACATTGGAAGGTGGTGGCACTCCCACAGTCCCAGTTTTTACTTATGTTGATGGAAGTGCCACTCAAGCCTATGGCGCCACTGATCCAATTATCGATACGCTCAATCGCACCATCACTTGGAGTATGCCCAGCTTTCCCGCATCCACACAAAATCAAACAGTCACTTTTCAACTACAAGCTGCTGCCATTGATACAGGCACAACGCTGGTCAATGTACCCGTCTCTGCCCGAATCATCGCACCAGTTTCCACTCCAGATTCCACCATCACTCATCAGTATCAATATACCAATGTCACGCCAACACCAACAGCCACTCCCACTCCAACTGTCACCCCTCGACCAGCTCAGGATGACAGTCAGCCAACCAGTACGCCGGCGCCGACTGCCCCCCTTCGACAGGCTCAGGGTGACAGTCAGCCAACCCCAAGCCCATCAGTATCTATGGTGACTTTTCGCTCCATCACCACTACCCAAATCAGTCATGACTCTCTTACGCTAGAAATTTTGCTTTCTCAGGCCAAACCAACTGAGTTGTATTACGGTACCAACCCCAACGATTTGTCATTACAAATTATTTCTCCAACTGCTAAATTTCTCCACAGTCTTGAGATATCTAGACTGCTACCCGCAACAACCTATTATTTCCAGGTCCAGACAGTTGATGAAGTAGGCAAAGTCATCAAATCCAACATCTATCAAGCAACTACGGCTCAAACAAACTTCGAATTGAATGCTGCACAATTTATCACTGTTGTCACCTCTGGGGGGATTGTGCTCTTCAATCAGTCCGACCAACTAGATCGGTTTCCCTTAGTAATCCCACAACAAACTGACTACGAAGTGAGTCTGACCTTCGCCGATGATCTTCCCATTACCCAGGCAAAACTACTAATTAGACGTCAAGATGAATTTTCTGTTGGGGCAATCCAGAGTTTACTGGTTACCTTAACCGAAACAAAACCGCGAACCTTCAATGGTAAGTTACTCGCTGGTATGCCATCCGACGAACAATTTGTCATCTTGCAAGTTGAAGATAGCTTTGGCAATCTCAAACAAATGTCCTTATTCTCGTTAATTGTGAGTGCGCCACTAGCAGTGAGATCGGCAGAAACACAACAACCAATTGAGCATGCCTCTTTACTTCTTTACAGATTTGATCCAAATTCAAAAAGATATATTCTTTTACCTGCTCCAACTTTTTTGGTAACTAATCCACTCTATTCATTGAGTGCGGGTCAGTTTTCAGTTGTGTTGCCAGCAGGGGATTATCGGGCAGAAACTACTGCTTATGGTTATCACTCAGTCACGAAAGACTTTACCATTGGGGGCGTTAATCGATCACTCTATCCCACTATAGAACTAAGCTCATCTGGCTGGAACATTATTGAAATGATTAAATACTATTACGAAGCGATTACATTCAAGCTTACTAATTTGGCCGAGTCTTTTAAAGAAATTCGTACCTCAAAAGTGTTATTCGATACTTTGTCATTACTGGCGTTGAGCGGCTTGATTGGATTAGCTTATCTTAGTTTTGCATCTCGTCTAAATGTGTCGGTTCGTCATTTACCAAAAGTGATATCGCACCGGTTTTGGAGTTTGAAAAACCCACATCTACTCTGGTCGCTACAAGGGGTGGTTGTTGATCAGAAACATCGGGCGGTCAGTCGTGCTTTAATTACTGTGGTAAGTCACAACCGACAAGTAATTACTCAATTTACTTCTGATGTTCGAGGTAGATTTATCCTGCGGTTAAGTGAGCCAACAATGCTTTTACTTGTTACCGCCAAAGGATTTATTCCTTTTGAACAGCTGGTTGAGGAGACAGAACTAACAGGCTTCACTCAATATATTGTCACGCTCAATCATTCTGGAGAAAAGATAAAACTGTTTCACATCATTGGCGGATTGTTTAAAGTCGCCCTGGAAGGTTTTTTTGAAATGTTGTTATTTCTCGCTCTGTTGATGGAGGTAGTTTTTATTTTCCACTTTGGTTTGATGGCCGTTCTACCATTCATGATCTTAACCAGCGTCAATTTGGGTATGTGGCTGGTGCATTTATATCATGAACAAACACAAATCACTAAAGAGTATTGACATTTATTCCCTGCAGATTAATTCCCTCGAAGTTAGTTCTGATTTCAGTTGATGATGAAAAGTTCCAGTTAATATTATTACCACCATTGGTATTTGTTCCATCGCTGGCATCAATCTGTTTGTAACCGCCAGCATTACTTTGTGAAACACTCACGTGACTCACGCTCACCGTGGTGTTTGTGGGGCTAACGCGTAAGTACCAAGCAGTAGCTGTATCGGATTGTAAGGTGAGTAACTGGCCAGTATCACCAGTCAACGTGAGACTGCCGTTATCGGCAATACCCGTAATGCTATCGTGCACGAACGTAATAGTGCGGGCACTCGTCCCAGTTATGGTGAGCCCGTAGAAAGTCGTATTACCAGAAATTTGTTGAGCGCCTGCACCATTAAAATTGACGGTGCTAGTACCATAAGTGTAGCTGCCACTATTGGCCCAGTTACCAGTTACTCCTATCGTAGCGCCTCTGCCGTAAAAAATGCCAGAGGAGCCAATGCTAACGTCTTTTAAGGTTATAGCGTGATTTGCTTCACTGGCGGCGAGAGTGCCAGCAGTGACCGTCAATGTATCATTGGCGGTAGTCGTATTACCCAGCGTTCCAGTAAAACCACTCATATTAATTGTTAGGTTATCAAAAACGACACTGCCGGAGGTGAGAGTGGTATTGCCTGTTGTCTGGCTATATGTGACCGTTGAAGTGCCGCCAGAGACATCAAAAGTGCCAGTTCTGGTGAAAATAGTGCCAGAAGTAGCAGTCAACGTAATGCTTGAGTTGTTGGCATCTAGTGTGCCACCTGCGGCAATCGATAAAGAACCGGAAGAAAGAGCGTAGTTGGTGATAGTGTCTAATATCGAATTCGCTGAACCACTAGCTTTGATATCGGTTAACTTAGTAGCGTCAATCGTAGTTGTTCCCCCCAACTTAACCGTCAACGTATTGGTTCCACTCGGGTTGATCGTCAAGTTGCCGTTAATGGTTTCTGCACCCAAAAAGGTATAGTCAATATTGCCGGAGATGGTTGGTATCAAATTTAAATCTGTAAAAGTCGTTGCCTCGATGTCAGTTGCACCAGTGCCTTGAAAATTGGTGGTAGTGGGCGCAGTAAAAGTCCCTCCGTTGATGTAGAGTGGTCTGGCAGTGCTGGTGCCAGAGCCTGTGATTGTTAGAGTTTCTCCTGCCCCAGAATAACTTCCCAACAGGTGCAATTTACCAGTTGAGACATTATTCCCTGGAGCAAAGGCGTCACTAGTATATATATGTGTCTCGTAGGTTGAAGCAATTACCACATCCGTCCCAGTTGTCGTAATTAGGTCATCTCCATCGCCCGTATTGCCCGCCAGGATTTCTGCATTGGTAATGCTAGCATTCACATCATCACGTAAGGTAACTCTGTCTTGCATCAGGTGCACATCATTTTTAGTCGAAGCATCGGAAACCAACACGGTGTTTGCTCTGGCCGAACCACCTGAGGTGTATATATAAACTGTGTCTCCAGAATTAACTGAAACGCCAGCCACCGACCAAGCACCAGTGTTGGCATCACAGGTGGCTGAGTAACTACCGGAGCCATTGACGCGAATATACACAGTCAAGTTACCGCTAGTTAAGCATTGGTAGGCAGTGGCTTCGTCAGTTTGATAGATGGTGCCAGATAGACTGATTCCAGCAGCGCAAGCTCCAGCATTCACTGTCCAACTAGTGTTACTGCCAGTTTCGGTTGCATTATCAGCAATGGGGGTAACTTGTGAACCAGTCGCATCGGCATCTTCCAGATCAACATAGTCGATGTTTTGAGTAGCTCCAGTGTTAATATTGAGCAACCAAGGATCATCATTAACAATGGAGTCCAAGAATATCCTGCCTGTGGTACAGTTTGTACCCTGAATAGTTACATCATTAGTGATAATAGTAGTTTCGGCGTTGTCAAACTTGACGTTTTTACCTGCCGAACCGCTCAAAACAGAAAATTGGTAAAAAGTGGTATTAGATGCATAACTTAATTCTGAGGTGCCAGTGGTGTCCAAAGTGATTTGACCACTATTATTATTGAAAGTACCCGTCTTGGTGAAGTTTCCAGCTAGAGTGAAAGAGGTGTCACCCGTACCCACGGGAGCGGTGAATGTGCCAGTAATAGTTAAATTGCCGTCAATATTTAAAGTTGCAGACCCGGAGTCTGAATTTGTAAATGTGGAGCCTGTGTCGACTATAACATTACCAGCAACTGTTATATTTGGGTCATTTGTAGTTGCAAGTGCAGTGGTGGCATTTGTGCCATTCCCGATAGTTAAATTACCTGCAACTGTGAGCGTGCCTGCGGGAAGAGTATTGGTTACTGTCCCAGTGTGTGCAATTTGCAGATGATGGTAGGTCATCGATTTTAATGTTTGGGCTGAGGAGCCACTATAAATGACGGTGTTGGGATTGGCCGTTGCGGTTAGCACACCAGTAGATAGCACCGTGGCTTTGAAATTGGTGGTAGCGTTGGCATTATTTTGCCATGTAGATGAAGCATTGTCGCCAGTTAGATTGCCGGTTATGGTGACAGTGTTGGTATTGCTATTTTGAATAGTAATTGCACCAGAAATGGCTACTACTCCGCCAAAAGTGGTAGCGGCGGAACCACTAATCGTTTGCCCGTTTGTGTTGAAAGTGTATGTACCTGTGCCCGAAGTAAAAGTACCGTTATTTTCTAGTCCACCTCTGAGAGTGAAAGCTGGATTATTACTAGTTGTCCACGTACCGCCGTTGGCCACCGTCACTTTGCCCACAAACAGGTTGGTGCCGGAAGCGCTGGATCTAGTGAGTGTACCTCCACTAGTGATAGTTGTAGTACCAGAAAAGGTTTGATTGCCTGAGCTGGAAATTGTGAAGTTGCCATAAACTGTGGTGATTCCCGCTACGGAGGTGGTATAGGTAGAATTTACTTCATAAGTTTTACCACTATTAACAGCAAGGCCGCTTAAAACTGTAATATTAGAACCAGGATAGACTGGTGAAGAACTGGCACCGGCAGAAGCACTAAACAAGTATAGAGTTTCGTCGGCTGAGAAAATAGTTGGCGATCCCATACTTGGACTTATAACAAAAGAAGTCGTTCCCTCAATAAATGAACTTGCATTGGGGTTTGTAAACAGAGTTCCAGAAGTTCCTGTTAACCAAACGCTGGCTGATGAGCCTGCAAAATCCAGAATACAGATTTCCCCATTGGCTTGAGCATTGATGTATCCTGCATAAAAGTTACCTGTATGTTGGCCTGCTAATGTGGTGTGCGCAGCCGAAGCATCACTAGAGGTACAACCGGTTCCAGATAGAGTTAGAGTGCCAGCAATTTGGGTTGTGCCGATACCCGTCTCCATATTAATGGTTAGAGTTCTATCAACCGAAGAGGAAGGATTGGAGGTAAAGTTTCCTGCAAGTGTAATGTTAGAGCCGATGGTATAAGTTCTATTTCCTCCCAATGCAGGACTAAAGGTAAGGTGATAGGCAGTGGCGTTTCCACTCATAATCGGTGTGGTAGTCCAAGAGGCATTGCCATTGATCACAATTGTTGATGCGTTGGTTGTACTAACACTTCCTGACGCCCCGTAAGCGAGTGTGGTAGTGGACGTTGTTGTATTGGTCAGAGTGAGTGTGCGGTTACTCGCGTCGGGAGATAACGTTCCATTTATGGTGATAAAAGTAATCGATGGACTGGCATTTAATGTGACAGTATCTCCCGCGGTGATGGTGACACTATCAGATGTTTGCGGAGTTGTGCTGTTACAGTTGTTCCAGGTACCGGCGGTACCCCAGTTACCGGTTCCGCCACTCAAATTGGAAGTGCAAGCAAAATCTGATGCAATTTGCCACACTCTCGTTTCTTTGAAGACCTCAACTCCATCTTTAATAATTTTGGCTTCGCCAAGTGTATAAAATTCTGGACTAATTTGAGGAGCCTGGTATTCATAAATCAATTCTTTTGATTCACCCGCTTTTAGATCGACCTCCCAAGTGATAGTTTTAGTCTCACCAACTTGTTCGAACTGGCTTTGTCCTTGCCAAATAACGTTAAACTCTGCGGGAATTTGTTCTACAACTTTACCAGAAAAGTCGGTTTTTGCTGTCAGCGTAAGGATCATGGGGTATCGTTCGGACTTAAATGGATTAATTCTTGTTGCTCCAGAACGAGCAAGACTATATTCCACATTGTTCTCAACCGAAATTTTTGCAGATATCTTTTTTCCAGTATCCAAATTTTTTAATTCAAGTTGATAAGATCCTTCAGTTGTAGCAACAAAATGCGCTTGGTAATCGGGATCATTAGTCACATTATTGTCTTCACTGCAAGTACTCGAATTTATTATTTGAGCGTTAGTCGTCGAGAGCGTGGTTTTTTTGCCAGTCGGATCTTTGATGTTCAACTCTAAATTGCTATGGCAGAGCGTGTCACCTCGTGAGTCAAGTGAAGCCAGGCCAATCTCCACTTTTTCGTTGAGTGAATACACAGATTTATTGGTATTGAGAGCTAGCACTCCATTTTGAAATTTGTTTGTAGTCATGGCTCGAAAGCCGAGTATCGCTAAACAAGCAACCACGCCAAAAATAAGCAACATAATTAGGGAAAGATGGAGCTTCTTAATTTTTTTTGTGATCATGTATTACTCATTTAATTGATGATCCACCAACTTACTTTGAGAATTTCTGCAAGTGGAGAACTGATAAAAATTTCTATCGTTTCACCATCAGTTTTCTTTGCCGCCACGGCAGTGGGAATATTTTCCGCCGAGACAAAGATTAAAGAATTTTCTGTGAGGGCAGCGGTTTTGACAGTGACAGAAGTTTTGCCTGCTTCTATTTCGACTTTGCCGGTGGAGGAAGCGAGTACCGCACCTTCCGCAGTATTGGTATCGCCTAAGATTTGTAATTTTTGGGTCCGTAATTCTTTGGCAGTTATACTTTCTGCCACAGTTAAATTACCAGAAGTATCAATTATGAATTTACCGCCCATAATTTCCAAATTACTCTGAGAGTCTTTTTGCAATTTGAGTGGCACGTGAGTAGTTTGAATACTGGCTCCTTCAGTAGCACTCGTTTCGATAGTGAGTAGGCTAGTGTTGGCAAGTTCGGCGCTATCTGAACTTTGGATAAACAATTTATTACGGAAAGCGATGCTAGAGCTTGACGCTACCATATTTCTGTCTAGCCAGTGTAGGATCCCGGTATTCAGATTACCTGAATCCGAAGCATTGAGGAAGAGATTTTCGAGCGTATTTAAACGAGCGGTAATTAGTTCCACTTGAATATTTGTATTGGAAAGCGATGCGATGGCGTCTTGAATACTGGTAAGATCCAGTTGTTTCACTTCCAAAGATAATTTATCCAAAGACGCAGTGAGGGTGGCAAGTACGTCTTGCTGTTGAATTATTTCTCCCTGTTGTTCTTGTATGGCTTTGGTAAGAATGGCGGGCAAACGAGAATAATTTACCCCCATCTTGCCATCAGTCGGATTGATGAAGGTAATTTCTGGGAAAATCTCATTGATTTCTTGGGCAATAAAACCGATATCTTTACTGCCTTCGGTATTATCTACCCAGTTAAACGAAACGGGGTTGAGTTGCATGATTTTATCTAAGGTGTTTGTTTCTAAGTTGGTGACATTTACCTTCATCGTCACGTCCGAGGTGTTGGTGGTGAGAGTGCCATCTGAGGTGAGGCGCAGGTCGTTAGCCTGAGTAGCTGAGCCAACGGCGGTAAAGCGGGCATTGCCAACCACATGCAGCACCTCACTTGGATTAGTTGTGCCAATACCGACGGAGCCAGAGCTAATAATCAGGTTGGCAGCGGGAGTGATAGTCAGGTTACCAGATGTATTACTAATCACCGAGGAAGCACCTCCTACGCTGAGTTTGGCACTGGGCGCAGTGGTCCCAATACCGACATTGCCACCGTTTGTCACAATCATTTTTGAGTTATAAGTACCACCAGTCCAGGTCTGGAAGTCGATATTAGAAATTGCTTGCGTGATCACTTCGCCATTGCCACTATTTATATATAAGTTGGCTGCAGTACTGTAAATGACGTTATAGTTGGAGTCACCAGAGGTATATAGTCTTAGAAGCTTGCCACTGCGAAGACCAATATCTCCAGTCACATCAAGCGAGGTTGCTGGTGCCGTTGACCCGATCCCCACGTTGCCGTTGTTGAGTACGGTTAATCTTTCGGTTAAACCGACGTCGCCACCGACAGAAGTTTTGATGCCAAAACTACCACCGTTATAGACATTAAGTTTAGTCGCAGGATCAGCGCCAGAGGGAGCGGCCAGTGCCAAGTTGCCAGCTATGGAAGCAGTCGGTGTTCCACTATTAACATTTAAGAAAGCAAACTTAGCCGAAGCAGAAGCCGTACCACCGATGAAGAGATCAACTGAAGGATTGTTGGGGTGAATAAAGCCAGCGCCAAGTGTCCAATTGCTAGATCCGCCACCACAGTTACCAGTACTGTCACAAAGGGTGCGGTCTCCCCAATACAAGTTACCACTAGGAGCTCCACCAGCGACTGTGGTATGCAAGACATTTTCTGCATCAGCTGCACCAAGGCGAATACCGCCAACCACGTCTAAGACTTGCGACGGAGCAGTCGAGCCGATGCCAATATTGCCCCCGTCGTTGATTACAAACACGCTGGATCCATTATCTCTTCCTAAAAAAATTGGAGAGGACGTAGCACCATTATCCGCAATTAAAGCAGCTGAAGTAAAAGTGGGAGGGGCAGAATGAAGTCCAAAATAGCCACCGATTTGTATCGGACTTGTTCCTCCATTTAAACCATAACCAATGACTCCAATATTTGTACCAGAATTTTTAGTAGTAATAGAACTTCCTTCAATACCAACACTTTGAGTGCCGTTTAATGCGGTAAATCTACCTCCAAAGTTGAAACCTGCTGTATTTCCAGATGCTGCAGCTATGAGTCCAGAATTTGCCGCTCCAGACCACAGGGTGGTACCGGCACCGGTTCCTGCGACGGCATTGCCAAATCTACCCGCAGCGTATACCCGAGCATCAGTAGCTCCTGCAAGTAAATCCATATTAAATGGATATGCGTTGTTGGTACTATCTTGACTTGTTGCTTGAACATTTACGACAGAATTGTAACCAGCAACAGTTCCTCCAGGAAGCGTTGCTGTGATCTTTAATGCTGAGTGCTGATCTACTAATGATCCTGCAGAAATTAACTCATTGCCGACAATATTTAACTTCTCACTTGGTGCTGTCGTCCCAATGCCAACATTGCCACCAAAATAGTTTTTTGTTGTTCCACCAGTGTAGATAGCAAAATTTTCAGTTGATCCTTTAGTCAGGGGCTCAATATATACTCCATAATTATTCACTATAGTTGCATTACCACTGGTATCAGTAGCGTCTTGCCCGTAATAACGATATGCGTTAGTTACTTCGCCGGTAGAATCAGTCATGTTTAAGTCAGAATAAAAGCCATAATAACGTTCCATTGTGCCGCTACTTTGATAAAACAGTCTAGCTTTATGAGCTGCGTAGTGAAGGTAGTCATAAGTACCGATAAAGGTTGCACTGGCATCAAATGATGCCAACGCTATGTTTCCATTCCTATCAACTCTTGATACATCCACAAAAGAATGGGGGTTACTGGCCAGGCTGTTATCAATCAGCTCGGAAACAATAATCTTTGGTTCAGTCGTAGTTTCTAGACCACCAGCACCAATGTGTAAATGTCCCACTGGGGAAGTTGTCCCAATCCCCACGTTGCCATTGTTCAAAATGGTAAACCGTTCAGTTAAACCGACATCCCCACCGACAGAAGTTTGAATACCATATGAACCACCGTTGTAAACATTGAGTTTGGTAGCGGGATCAGCCCCAGTGGGTGTGGCCAAAGCTAGGTTTCCAGATATTGATGCTGTGGGAATACCCGAATTGACGTTGATAAATGCAAACTTAGCCGAAGCTGTAGCATAGCCACCAATAAATAAATCAACCGTTGGATTATTGGGATGAATAAAGCCAGAACCAAGTGTCCAGTTACTAGATCCACCTCCACAGTTACCAGTACTATCACAAAGGGTGCGGTCCCCCCAGTAAAGATAACCACTAGGAGCACTACTACCAACAGTGGTGTTCAAGACATTATCAGCATCAGCGGCTCCAAGTCTAATCGCTCCATTCACATCTAATTTCTGAGAAGGTGCGGTGGAGCCAATCCCCACATTGCCACCAAAATAATTATAATCATTTGTTCCACTTTGGTAGATACCATAGGATGATGTTCCACTGTTTAGGCCATCATCGACATATAAGCCGTAGTTAGTTGTACCAATTAGTGATCTTGCATATAAAGCATATGAATTTGTAGCTGTACCGGTATCACCACTGATTAAGCTATATATGCCGTATGCATTAGTGGTCGTCTCCTCAAGATCTACACTATTGTAGAGGCCAAACACAGAAGCGAATGGATTAGAGGTATAAATAACGCGATTTTTGAGACCAAAGTTATTTGAAAGCACGTTTAATTTGTATTCAGGATTTGTCGTGCCAATCCCCACGTTGCCGTTGTTGAGTACGGTTAATCTTTCAGTTAACCCAGCATCACCACCCACGCTGGTTTGAATACCATAAGACCCGCCGTTGTAAACATTGAGTTTGGTAGCGGGATCAGCCCCAGTGGGAGCTGCCAAAGCCAAATTGCCAGATATAGAAGCAGTGGGAATACCCGAATTGACGTTGATGAAAGCAAACTTAGCCGAAGATGTGGCTAGGCCACCAATAAAAAGATCTAGGGTTGCGTTGTTGGGGTAGATGATGCCGGCACCATCTGTCCAGTTACTAGAACCCCCAACACCAATGCAGTCTGTCCAACCAGAGTTTTGGTAACAACGGAATTTATTATCCGCAGTATTGTAGTACATGTAGCCCTCAGCTCCATTAGCTGGGTCGCCAGTATCTGATTTCACATCTAGCGCTAAGTAATCGGGAGTGGTGCCACCACCTCCTCCGGCACCGATTTGGACTACCGCTGTTGTCCCTGTTCCAGCAATTTGAAAACTTAAGTTGCCAGAAGTAGTATCGAAAGAAGATGCTGCTCGTCCTTGAAATGTCAGCCCTTGACCAGATGCGGCATCAATATCCGTGCTCGCACCAGAAAAAACTAGACCTGTCGAGCCAATCGTTTTATTGGTCAATTCCTCCGATCCTGCCAAAGTAGCTAAAGTTCCCGAAGTGGGTAAAGTAATCGACGTAGTATTGGTTGAAGTAAACGTAGTGGTATAAGCACCTGCAAAAGCGATTGTTGCTCCGCTGGGAATGGTTAAAGTGCCCGTAGTATCTGTGACGGTCAAACCAGCTACTTTTTGAGCATTAAAAGCTTGGGGTACAGCGGCAAACCTGACTCTTGGTGACATTTCACCATCGCTGTTAAAATTAATTCCTAGATAAATATTGTCGGTATTAAAATCGATAGATGCAGGTAGGGCAGTATCACTTCCAAGTAGAGTCTGAAAAATTCCATTGGTGACAGTCACAGATTTTGTTTCTGTCCAAAGTGTTGAGCCACCCGAAGCTGCGTCGTAGATGGTAAAAACGAAGGTGTAAGAATTATCCGCAATGTTGGTGCCAGTGGTTTTATTGACAACTTTACCCTGAAAATTAATCTGTTTGAAAGTCCCGGTAGCGGCTGAAGCTGGTTGAAGCTGTACTAAATAAAATAATCCAAAACCAAGTCCCACACACAACAATAACAAACGCAAAAACCGCATGTCATCATCGTATCAAGTAGAGGGTTGGCGTGATAGGAGAAAAAAACACGAAACTTCTTGAGGAAAATAAAGTAAAAAATATTCAGGTCAAATTGACATACTTTTACTGGGCATCTTTTCCAAGTATCACGACGACATCAGCATCGCTTGTAGTTTCGCCCTCAGGCAGTTGGGGCAAAACAGACACCTTATAAAAAGAGGCAATCTCAGTTGCTTTTTGGGTGGCGTTGGCAGTAATGGGAATAACTTGTGTACTCGTATAATTCTGTTGATTGGCGTTGGCTTTTTTAATAATTTCTAAATTTGCCACTGCAGGAAGCAATTTTCGCTCTGAGGTACCAGCTAGACCAGTGGTTGTGGTGCCGTTGAGCAATATCACTTTGGTGGTAACTACCGTCGTTGGGCTAACAATGGGATTGGCAAAAGTGTTGGTTGGAGGCGATGTGGTTTCTGTGGCGTTGATGAGAGTGACGTCGACGATTTTATTTGCGGAAGGACGGTATAAAATGGCACGACCAAATTTAGTATAGATTAAGACTTTATCGCCATTTTCTGAGCGAGCAAAAAATGTTTGGGTTTTGACCTTTTCCTTGTCGGTGACTGTCGCTAGTACGGGAGTCTCTTCTTCTGGCAAATCCATCAATTGACCCACTTGTTTTACTACCTGGGCAAGCTCCTTAGCGTCATCGGCTTGCGATTGGTTTAACTGACGGTATTGAATGTAAAAATAGCCAGCGCTACAGATAGTGATTGCTAGCACAGCTAACGCAATATATACCCAGAGTGGTTTGGTTTTAAAGACGGGAGGAACGTGTGAGAGAAACTTTAAATATGCGAGTTTAATGCGTCTGAACTTCACTAGCATAATTTGACTCTAGCACAGCTCAAAAGGTTGCGCTAGCCACAACGGTTAATACATCAGTGTAGTCACTGGCCGAAGGTGTAAGGGTGGAAGCTTTAGCTTTCATCAAAAATGAAGCTCTGCCGTTGACGATGGGTTGAGAGCTAGAACTGAGCAAGTTGCGAGAAGTGGTATTGAGGATGCCCACGTTTTCGAGCGTGCCATCGTAGGGACTGACGGCGGCCAGCGGGCCGCCGCTCGTTTGTGTGACGCTATCCACGCGGGTGCCATAACCATCAGTGGCCACTGCTAGATTGGCGGTGGCAGAGGTGATTGTGTGCACTGCCTCCACACTTGTCAAACCAGTGCCTTGAGTATAAACATAGACAAAGCCACCGCCCACTGCGTTGGTGGATAGATCAAGCCAGACTTTATCGGTGGCGGTGGTGACGCTACCCACCGCCAAAGGGCCAAATGCCACCGCATACGGTGGACCAGTTTCACTATTGGTGGCAGAAATATCAATATCAAAAGATAAACTGGGAGCCACCGTCGCCGCTGAAGCGGCGACACTATATTCGGTTTCAGTATATTTTGTCTGCACCGCTTTCACCTTAATTTTATATGTTGTACTGCTGGTTAAGCCAATCACATATTCGCCAGAGCCACCGCCCCAATCGGCATAGGTTTGATAGACGGCGCTGGCTCCAATCGTGCCATCAGCTTGAATATAATTCGTCGTAACAAAGTCGTCAGTGCTAATGGCGATAGCAAACAGCGTATCGGAAGGGTTGCCCCCAGTATCGATAATATATTGCAATTTGTTGTAATAGTTACTGGGGTTGGTAAAGGTGGGAGCGGCCGGCACATTACTTTGCCTGGTGAACTGTAAACCTGGTCCCAAGTTGTAAGCCGAACCAATGCCTTGGGCTCCAGAAACTTCACCGGCAATGGCGCTCAGAGAGTAAGTGCCAGAATCAGCTACCCCAACTCCGCCAGCGCCCAAGCCAAAATCATGTAATTCGTAGGTATTGCTGGCTGGTAAGACAAACAAGAAGAACATGCCACTGGTGAGGGTTTTTTTGATGACTTGCGAGATGGTGTGGGTTAGCGACATAAACAATTTAATTCTATACTTTACGACTCTTGCTTTTCAATCTGAATCGCAGTTAATACTTCTAGCAATGTTTGCCGAATGATTTTTTCTTGGTCAGCGGTTTCACTAAATACCACGGAGAGTAACTGATGATTTATCTCAGCGAAAAAACCAAGGCCTTGTGGATCTGAGTAGACTTTAGATTGGGCATACAAATCGGAAGTAAATTCAATTGGCGTGTAGGTTTCATGATTGGCATCTCTCATCACAATGGCAGAATGTTCCTTAAGTGGAACACTCAGCGGAGTGAGACTAATAGTTAATCGACTTGGGGGCGAAATTATTCGCAGAGTGACCAAACAGTCTTCAACGTTGTTTTTTTCTACCGACCGGATTGGTACCGGCAAAGTGATTGAGAAACATGCTGTTTCAACCGTGGTAATTTTGCTGGCTGGTGGAGTCTCCGAAGTGGTCACAGTTTTATTTTTCCAGATGCTATTGCTATTTTGCTGTTCTGACTGGATGAATTCTTGAGCTCGATCCGAGAGTGTGTCCTTTGATATTTTGCCCGAACGACCAACGGGCAAAGAGACAAGTAGTCCCACTAGCACGACCCCGACTATTACAAAGACTAAAATCAACATTAATTTATGTCTAAATATTTGCTTTGGATAGTTAAAGACCTTGAGCATTTTTTGGTTTTTTAAATTTTGCTATTTTGGTGTAACTAACCACAAGGATAACCGCAACACCAACGATCACCACAATGGTTGCTAGCGAAACAAAGACACTAAATGATTGCTGAGCATAAGTGATAGCCCCAGGATTAGCTTGACCATCGATCTCAATTTTGTAAAGCATAAATGGCCAGCTGGGTCGGATCTGTCTGAGGTGAACAGCAATTTCTTTTTTTGTTCTGGGGAAAACAAATTGTGAGCTCTCGTTAATTGTGCCTTCTACTATCACCCTGCCAAAGAGATCGGTGATTTTGATTAAACCATACGGGGTGGTATGAATATTGCCTTGGTTCTCGAAAATTAACTGAAGTGATTTTGGCAGTTGCCACCACAACTGATGGTCGGCAGATATTTCTGAAAGTGAGAGGTTGTATTGTTCGCCCCCCAATTTTCTGATTAGAACAAAAGAAGAAACCGCTGGCAAGACACTTTGGTTTGAGAGAGTAGCCGTTGGATTGGGTTTGGCTCTAACAATCACTACCACGTAGTTACCACCGGGTGACAAACTTTGGGAGTTAGTGACGGAAAATGGTATGGTGCCCACTTGGTTTGGAGGGATCTGCAATTCTGAGTTGGGAAAAGTGATGAAAGCAGACTCTGATTGCTCTGCGTTGGAGAGCGGTTTATCGGACAAAGTAAAGTTTCCCTGACTGTCAATTTGATTGACTGGTATGGCATAGACTTCAAATGTCTGTTGTTGACTTGTCTGATTGAAAACTTCAATTTGCGCAGTTTGACTGATTTGATCTGGATTTAATGTTACTTCTTGAAAAGTGGGGGCAATGATCATGCCAGAACTTGTAGCAGGGATGATTTGTGCAGAAACAATCGCTGGATTGTTGAGTGAAAAAAATAGGTAAATTAACCCAATCAATTGAAATAGGATTATTTTTTGCGTTTGAATGATCGAAAAACACCGGCTAGGGTGGAGCGAATACCCAGCAGGAAAAAGATCGAGACGATGATGACGGCAATACTGATTCTCCATGGTATGACCCAAAATGAAACAAATGACTCAATTGGTACGTCACGTTCACCATTATCATACACTAACAAGAGGTGCGCAGTATACTTGCCAATGCGAAAACGATCGGCTTCAGCAAAGTTCCATTCTAGTTTTTGTTTGGGTTGACCATTTTCATCCAAAACTGGTTGATCTTTTTCTGTTTCATCAATCCATTTGGGGAAGCCATCATTCCAGGTAACAGTGTATTCTCGACTAGAGTTGGGTAGAATTAAACTATTATTGGGATTAATTGAAAGTACGGCAATATCTTTCTTATTACCACTATCAATGAATATATTGCCAGTCGGTGGCAAGTGAACGTTGCCACTGTTTCTAATGTTAAGTAAAAATTGCTGAGGGAGAAACTCTACCCAAACTTTGGGAACTTTGAATGAATCTAGTTGTAATTCTCGTTGAGCCAAAGGCGAAACGACGTTGGTGAGAACGAGTACGGCAGGCGCGCCGGAGATTTTTGTGGTACCACCTTCCGCTGGTTCGCTAGCACGATTCAAGATAACTGCAAAGTAATATCCCAACGAGGCTTCTGGTGGTGGAGCAAAAGTCACATTGATAGTTGACCATTCAGCTGGTTGCACCACAAATTCTGGCTGATCTACCGATATCCATTGCAGGAAGGTTTCATTATTTTGGCTGTTGAGATTAATTTGTTGTGTGGCTTCGTTGAAGGAAAAAGTCGCAAACGATACTTTGAGCGCTTCTGGTTCAGTGCTGTTATTGCGAATTTTAATCTCACCAGATTTAGACTTACCAGGATCTACTTCCAGCTGAAGGGAAATGGGAGACAAAGTAAGGTTGATGGGATTAGTGGGTGGAGGCACTGGAGTGACGGTGGGAGTACCACTGGGATTGGATTGAAGTGTGGATTCAGAAGCGGTTTGAGCGAAGATAGCTTGATGAAGGCTAAAAAATAAGCCTAAAAATAAGATAAGTGAAGTGATCTGTATTGATGTCTTTTGCACACTAAGCAGTGTACTAGAATATTCCTGCTCCGACAACTGTCAGTGTGTCAGTGTAGTCGGTAGCTGCTTCAGTCAAACCTGAAATTGTGACTCTGGGAATCAGGGTGAGTACGTCACTACTAGCGGCGCCATCGGCCGTGGCGATGACCTCATAGGTAGCACTGAGGGTGCCTCCCATAGCAGTGGTAGTACCATTGTACTCAGGATCAATAGTGACGGTGCCTCCGCCTGTACCATCAGTCGTTTTGTCGACATCTAAGACATAGCCTTCCACACCAGCAGTAATAGTGTCCGGCGAATCATTGACCGTTCCCGTGGTAACGATAGTGTCGCCAGATGCAGCCGAATCCAAGGACTGGTTGGCACTGAGAGCCCAAGCGCTCCAGCCACTAGCGGCATTAGTGGTGACAGTAATAGTGGTACCTGCTATGTATGCGACCGAACCAACTGCTAGCGTTAAGTTCTGCGCATTATTGTTAAACACAAAAGTAAACGTTGGAGCCACAGTTGCAGTAATGACAATTTGATCGTTATCAATGATGGGTACAGCCACAACTTTAGTATCTGCTGTGTCGGCATCACCCCCCGTTCTAGTAAAAATCGTGTGAACAATTGTGGTAGATGATGCAGGATTGCTAATTAATCCAGTGCCACCATTGGTGATAAAAAAAGCATATTCGGTACTGTTGGCAAGCGGAGACGTGAGTGGAAAGCGAATGGTATTGCCAGTTACATTATCTGCTACAGCACCGGTAATAGTTGGTCCAGTGGAAGTGGCAGGAATACCAACAATAGAGGTCGTGTAATGAGCGGCGTTAGTAGAAAAGTTGGTGGCGGATACCCACTCGGAGTCAAGCGTCAGCTTGATAGATGTTTCGGTGGCCGCGGTTGAGGAGGTGGTAAACACAATTAGACAAGAACCAGGGCTT
Organism: uncultured Pseudomonadales bacterium; assembly: GCA_964521215.1. Lineage (GTDB taxonomy): Bacteria > Patescibacteriota > Microgenomatia > UBA1400 > PJMF01 > DAOQVB01. The sequence continues at coordinate 262 of CAZFRD010000012.1, read as the reverse complement.
ACCCCAGTTTTCATCCTGTCACAGCGCATATAGGTGGCACCAGCTTCAACTGCTACTGCCTGAGCTTGATTGACGAGCAGAGGATTAAACAAGACAAAAAAAACAATTAGCAACAAGCTTACAATCGAATACCGCTGTCTTTTCGTTCTCATGTTATTCAGTATAGTGACTGTTAATTCTAGAAGTCAATAACCATTATTGATTTGAACGTAGAACACATAATACATTTTGTGCATTCAGTGAAAATCCCTGTCTTACAGTT
>CAZFRD010000011.1:0-44578 GCA_964521215.1 uncultured Pseudomonadales bacterium | reverse complement strand
GTGTTGATTTACCAAGCTTTTTTTAACGAAAAGGTGACCGTTTTGGAACGGTGTCATTACCTAGTGCATTTTACCAGGTTAATGGAAGTGTATCAATCGAAGTCGGAGGAGGATTCACTTGACTAAAACCTCTTTACACGACGAAAAAACCTTCTTCTCCAAATTTCTGAGAGACTTAGAGAATAGTCAGAAAGAGGTAATTATCGAAAGTCCATTCATCACCATCGCTAGAATGAAGACTTTTTGGCCAGTATTTCGACGATTGGTTGGGCGCGGTGTCAAAATTTACATAGTGACTCGTGACCCACGAGAGCACACAGGTGGCTACGATGACCAGTCAGAGGTCGAAATACAGGAATTTGAAGCCGTTGGCATCCAAGTGTTGCTTTGCACAGGCAATCACCACCGAAAACTAGCGATTATTGACCGCAATATTCTCTGGGAAGGAAGCCTTAATATCCTTTCTCAGGCAAAGAGCAGAGAATTTATGCGTCGTCTTGAGGACGGCGGCTTCGCCGTAGATTTATTTAACTTTATTGGGTACGAAAAATATATGTAGAGTAAATATGTCTCATTATTTCGTCCACCTTTTTTAGCTATTTATCATGCTTTTGAAGTACGTCACTAATAATTGATCCATCGCGTAACTCAATATTTCTCTGCGCTAATTTAGCATACTCAGGCTCATGGGTAACCATAATAATAGTTTGTCCTTGTTTATGAAGATCCAGGAATATTTTTAAAACAATATCTGATGACACTGTATCGAGATTGGCAGTTGGTTCATCAGCAAATAGAATTTTTGGTTCATGTACTATGGCTCTGGCAATACTTACCCTTTGTTGTTGACCACCGGATAACTGGCTAGGTAGATTATCAAATTTATCCTGAAGGTCAACTTTAGTGAGAGCTACTTCAGCTTTTTTAGAGGCCAGATTTTCTGGTATTCCTCGCATGAGAAGCGGCATCATCACATTTTCTCTAGCAGTAAGGGTGGGCAAGATTGCGTAATCCTGAAAAATATAGCCAAGATTATTAAGACGATATGTAATCCGCTCGTCACTAGAAAATTCAGAAACATTTATGTTTTCAATAGAAATCGTACCTCTATTGGGTGTATCTAATAAGCTCAATTGATACAGAAAGGTGCTTTTACCTGAGCCAGAGAGTCCAGTAATTGCTAAAAACTGACCTGCTGGTATATCAAAAGTAATGCCTTTTAAGGCAATAAGCTCCGTGTCGCCAATGCGAAATATTTTTGTTATATCTTTAATTTTAATCATAGTGTTATCTACCTAAAATAGCGTCTAGGGTGTTTTGTTTAGTTACCATTCTGGCTGGAATATACCCGGAAATGAAAGCAGTAACCATTAGAATTAAACCGCGAATCATCAGACCAGATAAGGTTACAGAGAGCTGTCCTTCTGTAACGGGGAATTTAAGGGGATGGATAGCAAACCATGGCTTGAGAAAACCCATCACAAGTAAACTCGCAATAGCAATACCAGACAGGGCGTAAAAAAGCGATTGAATGATGTAGGAAATTTCAATAGCGGAAGCAGAGATGCCAATCCCTTTCATAATTCCAATATACTTTCTTCTGGTAATGGCATTGACAAAAATAACAATAAAAATAGTAATAGCACCCACAATCAAAGAGATTGCACCGACCATATTACCAAGCATGGAAAAGGTTTTCTTCATATCCTGAATAGCCTTTGGTAGTGCTTCCTCGCCAGTTTCAACGATGATATTTGTCGAATAAGGAAAATTAGCCAGAATATAGTTTTTTGCATCCTGTTCTGATGTATTTGGTAGTAGGGAGACAGCAATTTCACTGGCATTTAGATTTTGATTGTGGGTCAAAGCTCTCATGGTCGCTTCAGAAATGAAAATTCGACCGTCAACGGTGGTATTACCACTATCTACAATACCTTGGACTATTACTTCCATCTTGGATTCACCAACAATGAGTAATAATCTCGATCCAATCTTAATATCTTTGAGTCGAGGTTCGGTTGACGAACCCTTTGAGTACTGAGCCAGTAAACTTTTGCCGACAACAACTGTATCAGTTGAATATTCGTCGAGGTATGCCCCTTCAATTATTTTAGATGAGATTCCAGTGACATTGTTTTCATCCTTTGAGTGTATTCCCACTAATGTGCCATTAACCCTCTCACCAATATCAGTCTCTTTCACTTTAATTTTATCTTGATTTTCAAGAACTGCTGAAGCTGTATAACGACTGGATGATGCTCTGAATGTAGGTAAAGTTTCTATGACATTTTGTAAAATACTCGATTCTGTAATAGCATAATTTTGGACAGCAGGTTTAACTAGTACGTCGGAGGAGTAGTACTTTTGAAAAGAATTCATCATTCCCTCAGCTAAACCAATAAGCACTCCACCCATCAACACCATATTCATAAACGTCAGCGACATAACAAAGATAACCAGCCCAGTTGACCATGGATTGCTTCGTTTCAGTTCTCGTATCGCTAGAAAAGATCCAACGGTATAATCGTTCCTAAATTTCGTAAGCCACTGAGCTATTTTCATAGACTTTGTATTTCTGGTCTGGCCAAGATAATGGCTCCAGCATTTAGTCCTGATACAATTTCAATCTTTGAATAACCCTTTTCACCTAGCTGTACTTCTGTCAGGTTGTTATTTTTTGCATCTGCTAATTGTACGTAGGTCTTGCCGTCTTTATCTATAAGAGCGCTGCGGGGTACAGTCAGTGTATTTCTCTTATTAATTAGATCGATTGTTGCTACAGCAGTCATATTAGGCTTAATACCTGAAGGAAGGTCGTTAATTGAGATTTTTATCTCAAATGTTACTCCGCCTGCTGTGACTGTTCCTACCGATTCGATTTTTTCAACCTTTCCAGTTAAATGATCATCTTTCATAGCATCAAAAACGATAGTTGTTTTTTGTCCAATGCTTATTTTTGGTAAATAGACTTCATTAACATTAACGACCAACAAGGGTTCATTTGTAAGAGTATCTTCATAATCAATTTTGGCTGCTTTTACTTGTGCAGCAGCTGCCCCAATCGCTACATCAGCCTCTTTATACTTTATCTCTGCAGCTCTAAAATCTTTTTCTGCTTGTGTGAGAGTAGAGTCAATGCTTATTTTCTCTAATTCAGTGTAGTCTTCTTTGGTTGTCGGATTAATCGAATTATCATTTTTATAGTTGATCCCATTTTCAGCGTTTAAAACCAGCTGTCTCTTACTCCACATAGCGGCATCCGCTACTTGCTTGTTTTGTTTGGCGGTAACAAGGTTACTCACTGCGTTTTGATAAGTTGCATAACTTGCTGCTTTTTGTGTATCAGTAGCAGTTTCGTTAAATATTCCGCTGACCTCAACCGTTTCTAGGAAAGCACTATTCTGAACGGTATACAACAACCTAGTATCTGGTTTTTGTAAAACAGTAAATTTTAAGACTAGAGCCAAGACGATAAGGATAGAAACGACAAAATAGATTTTGTTTATTTTCATACTATTTGACTCCTTTTTGAGAATTCGCAATGTTTTCGAAGATTCGAATCATTTCTTTAAGATCACTCTCTGGGACACTGGCAAGTATTTTAAAGTGAGAGGAAAACATGCGATCCATACATACTCGTATTTGTTCTATGCCCAATTTAGTTAGCCTTAGTCCAATGACACGACGATCATTTTGGTTAGTTTCTCTGACAATCCACTCTTTATCTACTAAACGGTTAGTTAGTTGTGTTGTTGAGGATAATGACATGGCCAGTTCACGAGCCAATGACCCCACAGTACTATCTGAATTTGATTGAATATATTTTAAGGCTTCGACTTGCAAAAGTGTTGCGGCACTATCCTCAAATGATCCCGCTTGCTCTATAAGTCGTCTTACCTTGACTGCTTTACTTAGAAATTGAGCTATTAGCTTAATTTGGATTTTCATATTGTTTATGTAATAAATAGTTTATGGCATAAACTATATTATGTCAATACATAATATGAAAACCACTAAAAATGCAATATGGTTTAAAGATAGCTGCGCAACAGGAAGACGAGACTTGAACCGATTGCAAGGCTAAATGTGGGAAAATAAATAAGTGGAGGACGAGATGGAGAGGAAAAATACAATCTTAACCCAACCATTCCAGGCAAGATCACGTGTTTACATTGAACCTATCTCTTCTAGTGCCCAGGAGAGGACTTGAACCTCCACACCTTTCGGCATACGCACCTCAAGCGTACGTGTATACCATTTCACCACCTGGGCATTTAATTATTAACGTTGCGTATCCTACCCTATTTTTCCCCAAGAAGCAATCATTTTCCAATGATGGAGTGAAACGCTTCTACTACAAATTGAGCCAGACCTTTAATACCAATGCCCAACCATTTAAAAAATAGTTTGATACCACCATCGGCTGCTTTTCCTAGCTGTCGGTTAACCTCAGAAGAAGATGAGTAATTCATAGCGTTAGTATAACCGCCCTGCTTCCGACTTCACAAGAAGCGCATCTCGCGGTAGAATCGTTGAGTTGCTTGAAGATTGGCGAAAGCAACGCGTGCGGGAATAGCTCAGTTGGCTAGAGCGCCTCCTTGCCAAGGAGGAGGTCGCGGGTTCAAGTCCCGTTTCCCGCTCAAATTTTGAAAAAGTTCTATTAATGAACGACCATGAATAGCTTAGATCGATTTCATATTTACTGGGATGGTGATCAAGACCTAAATGGTGAAGATGTGGGAGCTACTCTTTTCGAATTATTGGAAATTTCAAGAATTCTTGAGCATGAAGTATCTGGGCCTTTTTTAGGACTTGGGGCTGGATGGGGGGTCGCAGAAATTGAGTTTGCGAAAAGACTAAATTTGCTCGAAGTAATACTAGTCGATAAAGCTCCCCCGATTTTAAAAAACTTTACTGGAGAGTATATTCAATCCGACATATTCGCATTTCTTGAAAATTCAGCAAGAAAATTTGGGTTCATAACTGTTATAGGTTGTGAATACTTCATTGGTGGTGTTTATTGGAAAAAACTATTAACTTTATTAGCAAGTGTTTGCCTGTCTGGAGCTATAGTTGTGATTAACCTTACCCCGTTTCATGAAAATAACTTACCAGTTGGAAAGAATTTTAATACCGTAATGAGTAGAGCTAGACTTTTAGTTTTGCAAAAAACTTAAAATTACTTCCTCACAAACACAATCACAATACATTCTAGCTTGCACTTGGCACGATTATAGTGCATAATTGTGCCAGAAAATGACACAAATAGCTTTCCTAATTGTGCCAAATGAATTAGTATTGTAGGTTTAATCAATATGCATAAATATATTTGGGAACTACCTAACTGGAGGAATTTTTCTTGGAACGAAAAAGAATTACTGCCGTTAATCAGTTCTATAAGGCTAAAACAGGGACAACTTATTCAAAAAGTTACTGATTTATTTAAAGACGACTTAAAAAAAGCTGAGGCCATTGTATTAGAAGAAGAAACCTTAAAAACAGCGCGAATTGAAGGAGAAAAATACAATCCGGAGTCTGTTCGATCTTCAATCCATAGACGGCTAGGACTTGATTATGCCGGACTGCCAAGGACGGAAAAACATATTGATGGTTTGGTAGAAGTATTGCTTGATGCGACTGTGAATCATGAGGAACCTTTAACTGAAAATAGGCTCTTCTCTTGGCATGCTGCTTTATTTCCAACCGGTCACTCTGGTTTATCAAAAATTGAGGTAGGAAAATATCGACCAGGTCCCATGCGGGTAGTTTCAGGTCCTATTGGAAGAGAAAAACTTCACTACCAAGCTCCAAGTGCGGAGAGAATTTCGAAAGAAATGAATTTATTTTTTACCTGGTGGCATGAAACAAAAGATGGTTTAGATGGAATCATCCGTGCGGGCATTGCACATTTCTATTTTGTCACAATTCACCCATTTGATGATGGGAATGGCAGAATCACCCGAGCATTGACCGATATGGCCTTAGCACAAGATGATGAGTTGCCGAGTCGTTACTACAGTCTTTCAAATGAAATTATTAAGAAAAGAAAAGAATATTACAACATTTTAGAAAAAACTCAAAAAGGTGATGACAACATTACTAATTGGTTGTTATGGTTTACGAGTTGTGTTTCTTCAGCATTAGACAATTCGGAGATTCTCTTGCAAGATATTTTTGCTAAAACAGAGTTTTGGAGAAAAAACAAAGATATTACTATTGGTGTAAGGCAAAAAAAAGTCATCAATAAAATGCTTGATGCTGGCAAAAATAAGTTCAAAGGTGGTTTAACAACTCGGAAATACATGGCTTTTACGAAAATTAGTAGACGGACAGCTGTTCGAGAAATTCAAGATTTGTTACATAAGGGTTTGTTGAAGCAGAATGATGGTCGGGGCAGAAGCATAAGTTATGACATTAATTACACTACTTCCTCACAAACACAATAGCGTTGGGGATATTTCTGCCGGGACCGACTTTATAACCGCCACTCCAGAGGGCTGTGGAGCCACCACTATCTAGGTTAAGTGCATTATCCATTCCTAAAGTCTGCAGTGCATGGGCCGACTCAGCGACGGTGGCTCCATGAACCACGCCAATATAAACTGTGTTACCTTTATTAGCCACGAAACTTCGGTTTCCTTTGGAGCCTTTTTTGGGATCTCCATCTCCGTTAAAGCGGACCTGATTGCCACTAACTAAAAGTGGATAGTTGGAAAGCATACTATCAATACCAGTGTCCCTACCCCACTCTGAAGCAGCGCCCACAAAACGAATATAGCTACCACCAAAAATTACCGCGGGGTTATTGCTATATACATTATTGCCTGAGTTGAAATACACCTTATCTTTATTCATAACGAGTAAATCAAAAGTGTTTGTTTTTCCGGCACAGCTGGGGTAAGTCGCTGGGCAAAAATATGAACCATTGACCCCAGCATATCCTCCATTACGACTCACATAATCGGACAAAGACAAGACTGGACAGTCATTACCACAATCTCCGCCACTGGCGGTATCAACAATTACTTTTGTCGAACTTAAGTCTGCAGCGATCAAGCTCACAACAAAACCACCAATGTCGGTTTCCACTTTTTGGCGACTATAGCCATTACTTGGAGCAGTATTTGAGATCGCCGCTTGTGGTGCAGGAGCGACTGCTGCCTCTGCCAATTTTTGTTGTAAGGCTTTAATTTCATTTGCCACGGTTTTGAGAGTGGCACTGGCAGAAGAATAGTTTTGATTAGCTAATTGAGCAATTGAAACTGCCAACTTTTCCTCAATTTTTTGCGTATCAGCTTTATCACCTCTGAGGTCAAGAATTTCTTCATAGAGCTTAGTAGATTCGGTATATGTTTTTTGAATCGCAGCGATAGTGGCCTCCAGTCGATCGTTGCGCTGGCGCTGATCCTCGGAAAGCAAGTTATCGATAGTGGCAGAAGCACTGGCAAGTCGGAACTCAACGTTTTGTAGTTCGGTTTGGGTAAATGCGAGCAAACTACTTTGAGTATCTGAAAAATCAGCAATCGATCTGTTTTGAAGCACTAACCATCCGAAAATTCCAACCAACAGCACAAGAGACACCGACTTAAGTATGAAGATTAGATGAATTTTTTTTAGTCGCTGGCTCCACTGGGCAGTAGTTTTTGTCACAGTCTTAATACTATCACAGACCATTTACTCAGTTTTAAAAAATCTCATTTGAAGATTAAGAACAGAAGCAAGTCCAAATATCCACCAGAAAATCATCTCTGTAGCAATAGATGTGATATTTGTTTGAGAGAAAATAAGATAGGAAATTAGGCATGAAAGAATGGCCCAGGAGAACTGTTGGTCTTCGACCAAGCTCTTCTGACTAGTTTGGTGCAAAAGTTGCAACATTTTGACCAGTAGGAAAACATAGAGCAACGTGCCGATTATCCCACTGGTTACAAAAAATTCTAGAATATGAGAATGAGCCTTATCAAGGTAAATGTCCTCTTCGCGGTGGAATGGCCAATTTGTGCTGGCGAATGCGTGATCAGTGTTAGCCCATCCCCAGCCAAGAAAAGGACGACTGGCACCAGCTTGGAGCAGGCTGACGCCAATGCGCACTCTATTATCGGCTTCAAGACGCGCGCTCTTCATTGTATGAAGTGTTCCAACTACAACTGCGAATAAAAGTACGAAAAGAATAAGTGTGATAATGGCTTTTTTATTTTTTTGATTTTGAATAACCACAAATAATAATCCAATGCATCCAGCTAATAGTGCTCCCCAGGTTTGTGTGACTACGATTGTGCCAATTATCACGGTACAAATCGCGATTGTTAATAACCTCGATTTTTTTAAAAAGTAATATCCAACTAAAGGTAGTGATGTGGCGAGGTAACCAGCAAGGAAAACTGGTTGATTAAAAGTAGCACCAAACGCACTTCCCCAATCATTTAGGTCGGTCCAAGCCAGTATGGTAAAAGCAAGTGCTTGACCAAGGGCGACAAAACAATTCACAATTGCACCAATTGAAATCGAAAGCATTATTTTGTTTTTGAGATTATTCTTCCACAGCAATCCAACTGCAAAACCAAAGAGCACCAGGTGTCCCAGGGTAATCAGGCCATCGTTTCGCCAATAATTGCCTATCAGGCTTTTTATTGGATTAACTCCAATATAAGCACTGAATGTGATTATGCCAAGCAGAATACCCATAAATGAGAATAGAGGGGTACGCAGAATGCTAATGGCTTTTTTGAGAGAGTTTATATCAAAAATCAGTAAAGGTATCGTCATTAATATGATCAGCTTGGTTGTTATTTGAAATAGTTGGATCTTAAGTAACTCGGCCGGCAATGCAGAATCAGGAACGACAAGCGTGGGGATTGTAACAAAACTAGTGAATATTAAGAATTTTAATATAATCCTATAACTATTGACAATTTTCGTTTTTGATATATAATGATGCATAATAGATACGTATAAAGAAAGATCGTAATGATATTAAAACAAAAACTTCTAACTAATAGTATCAGAGCCGTGATGTTAGCGACATTCGGAGTTGTTATTCTTTTCACTTTGCCACTCTCTTTGAGTGCAAAGAACGAGTTGAAGGTTCAACCCATGGTGTCCAAGCTAGTTACCCCACCCACTCCTCCTACATCACCAAATCTTGGTGTTAGTAACCATGCGCCAGTCATAACCACTCGTAATCTGCCAATTGGTGAGGTTGGAAAAAATTACATCGCAAACCTAGCTGCGACTGACCGCGATGGAGATACAATGAGCATGAATATTTACAACTTACCCAGTGGATTATCATTGGGTGCTTGCAAACAGAGCGAGATGTTGGACAGAAGTTTTCTCACTTGTGTTATATCTGGAAAACCAACAACGACATTCTCTGGTAGAGTGTTGGTTGATGTAATTGATGAACGAGGTGGATTAGTACAAAAAGAATTTAAATTAGAAGTTAAGTAACTTTTTATTTCCAGGAAAATGCTGTGTCAAGAAAGACTTCAATTGGTAGTTACCAATTGAAGTCTTTTGGTTATTGGCCAAATGACTTCATCATTGCTTCAATTTGTTCCTGAGTCATTTCTGGTGCAGACTCCCCCGCTTCAGAAGCCATTTTTGCTTGAAGTTGGTTAGCGGACTCCATCATTTGACTCAGGTCTTGAAATAAAACCGTGGCAGGAGGCACAAAAGTTTCTTCACTTAGATTTACTTGATCACACTGAATTGAATAACCCATGTCGATAAATTCTTGTTGCTTGGTTTGGTCACTTAAGTCTGGTAAAACGTCGTTAGATTGCTCCATCATTTCCTCCGTTTCCGCCTCTGTCGGGATTCGATATTTAGTTCCAGCTTGATCATCATCCGACCACATGTAGAGGTAAGTTCCATCAGAAATCATATTGGCGGAAGTGGTTGAGTCGGGAGTCAGCTGACCAAATGTGCGGATCATTTTACCTTTGACTTGGTAGGTAAAACTAGTTTTTTCTTGATTATTGGTCATCACACACTCAACTGATTGGCCCGAAGCCATTGCTTCTGCCAATTTTTGATACTCTTTCATAGTTTGCTGTTCTATAGGTGGCACCTCCACTTGAGTAGTTTTTTGCGGTAAAATCGAGCAACCGCTCACTGTAATACCAAAGAGAATTGGGAAAAGAAATTTTTTCATAATATGTTGAGTATACCACTAGATATTCAAAGCTAGGATTTGTGGTTATAATTGGTGGGTATGATTTTAACTTCGCTCTTTTTTGCTCTTTTCTTTTTCATTGTCTTTTTTGTCTATTGGCAAATTCCCCAGAAATATCAGTGGTTATTGTTACTTGCTGCCAGTTACTTTTTTTACTTCTCCTGGAAACCTGTCTATGGTTTATTCCTTTTGTTTACCACACTAGTAACATTTCTGTTTGCGCAAAAAATGGAGCAATTCCCACGGCGTAGAAAAACATGGTTGTCCATCGCTCTATTAATACTTGTTGGACAGTTGTTTGTGTTTAAATACTACAATTTATTTGGTTTAACCACCAATTTTTTATTTGAAAAAATAGGTTTGTCAGTTACCCTACCTCAGTTTAGTTTACTATTACCACTTGGCATTTCTTTTTTTACTTTTCAATCGATTGGATATTTGGCTGATGTTTACCGAGGTAAAGGAAAAGCGGAAAAAAGTATTGGCAAATTGGCACTTTTTCTTTCATTTTTTCCCAACATCACCGCAGGTCCCATCGAAAGAGGTTGGCATTTAATTCCACAGTTTACCGAACGACACAATTTTTCTTATCAGCGAGTTGTGAGTGGTTTAAAACTATTTGGTTGGGGTCTGTTCAAAAAGTTGGTGATTGCTGACAATATTGGTCTAGTCGTTACCAATGTTTTTGAAAATTTAGCTGAGTACAAAGGTCTGAGTTTGATCATCACTATATTTCTTTTTTCTTTACAAATACTAGCTGACTTTTCTGGATATACGGATATGGCAAGAGGAGTTGCTAGGATGTTGGGATACTCACTGCTTGAAAATTTTAAAACACCATATTTTTCCACTTCTGTGCGAGATTTTTGGAGACGTTGGCATGTTTCTCTTTCATCATGGTTTAAGGATTATCTCTATATCCCTCTCGGTGGCAATCGGAAGGGGGAATTAAGAACATACATCAATACCATTATTGTTTTTGTCCTTTGTGGTCTTTGGCATGGCGCAGCCTGGAATTTTATTTTGTGGGGTTTTATCCACGGAATATTTATTTCGCTAGAAAGAGTGATGAGTATTCTATTTCATAAAAAAATTCACGTTAATGAAACTTTATCAATCGTTTATTCATTCGCCGTTATTACCTCACTTTGGGTGTTATTCAGAGCGGCGAGTATTGCTGACGCTTGGTATATTTATAGATATTCCTTGGTTGGAATTAAATACTTTATTTCACCAGCTTATTGGTGGGCAACTCTCAGCCAGTTGTTCAATACCAATGTGGTGGAAATGCTCATAGTGCTTTTTTGCGCCCTTGTTTTTGGATTATCAGAATTAATTGCTTACAAATCATCACTTACTCACTTTGTAAAGCGTCTTCATCCAATCATGCGTTGGGCAATCTATGTGGCATTGGTAGCGAGCATTATTTTATTAAGAAATACTAAAGCATATGAATTTATTTATGTTCAATTCTGATAAAAAAATTCTAGCACAGAAAGTTTTGATATTATTATTTTTTGTGTGTTTATGTTGTTTAGTTGTCGACTTTATTTATAGAACTGTCACGCATAGCGAATATAACTTGCCTTCGCACCTTTTGATAAATAAAAGTATTCAGGATAAATACCAATTGGTCAAAGTGGGCAACTCCCACGCAGAAGATAGCTTAACTTTTGAAAAATATAACCTAAAGAGTATTGATTTAGCTGGAGTTGCCCAAAGATTTAGTTATGACTTAGTTTTGCTTAAGCAACATCGGAATGAAATTGCAGATAATGCACTAGTAATTATATCGGTTTCTCCAATTTCTTTTTCTCACAAAATTGCAGACTCATCTGACGGATTGCAATATAATTATTTTGGTGCAGTGAGCCCTTTTTTAATTCCTGACTTGAAGGTTGGCGATTATCTTCAACAAGAATTTTTTCCTTTTGTACGATCTGGGTATTTGTTCCGCCAGTGGTATTCAAATAAGGTCAACGAAAGAATTTCCGAAGAAGAAAGATGGAAAGAACCAGAAAAAGAACTGGATTCAACCACTGATATCAAAGATAAACAACCAGTTGTTGAGGCGCCAAAATTAGTACTAAATATTGCTCAAGAAGATGTTGTTTTTAACGTAGAAGCAATTGAAAATGAACTGAAAAATCCTACATATGTAAATTCTGAATCTTATATAGATAATATGAATTTTCTTTTTAAAAAATGGTACCACACCGAAGAATTTGACCCCAAGTATTTTGCTGAAAATCGTAAAGACTTAGAAGAATTAATACTTTATTGTTTAAAAAATGACTGGAGACCAATATTAGTTACTATCCCAATTAGTGCGGTATTACAGGACGGATTATTAGATGATTACATGGAAAAGTATTTATATGAGAATCTAAAACAAACAAATTTGCATGGAGTTGAATATTTAGATTACTCGAATTTATCCAGTATCACGACAAATAATTCTCTGTTTAGCAATGCCGATCATTTGAACAAAAAAGGTGGAGCAATTTTCAGCTATGTACTATTGAAAGAGTTAATTGAGAGGGGTTATCTTGAGTCTGCGGTCGATCACTATGATTACCGACCGCTTTATAGAAGTACTTTCTAACTCACTCTAATTTACTTTGTATAAATTATATTTTTATTAGCACGTGTGGATTGTTTTAGTAAAATACAAGAAAATCTTCATGTTTCAGTTTATGCACTAGATAAACAAATGAAGTTGGGACGCAAGTATTGGCATCTGGTTGGAGAAAACTAATTGATCTTTTCACCTCAATTTCGTTCGTTGTACAGTTCGAGGTTTAGTTATTCCAAGCATTGCATATTGAATAAGCCCACACAAAATTAATGCCGATCCGATCACCCCACTAGCTTCCAGATTAGGGAATGAAATTGGGTCATTTGTAAACACTTTGGGAAATTCGCTTAATACTGGTAAAAGAATCGAAAACGCACCCATGCCCATTAGCGCCTTTCTTGAAGCCTCAAAAAATCTTCTAGCCGTGAAAGGGAGCTTTTCTTTTGAGAGGTTTCCACTCATATGTAAGAGTAATTATAGCATTCTTGATAATATGCAAATTCCAATCAAACTCTGCTAATTTTATTGATCATTACCGAAGCATAACCAATGCAAAAATCTGTTTCGATAGGAGCCTAATTTAGTTAGCCAGTCTGATTAAAATTGCTCCAATTGTTGCCAAAACCACTGAGATAACCTTCTTTAGCATATCTTCTTTTTCTTTTAATAAGAAATGCTCTCCAACTAAGACGATTAGGAGGAAAGCTTCGATTATCACCAAAACTTTACTTGCCTCACCAATTGATAACGCATGGTTCATAGCTAAATTAGCCAGACCACCAAAAAACGTTGCGACAAACACTTCCCTTCCCTGTTTTTTTGCCATCATCGTAATTCTTTTAATTGCATTTGGCATGATTAAGAGATTACAAATAGCGGGAATGGCAAAGATAAAAAAGGTTAATGTGGCCGAGTTAAATTCCTGGAAAAGTATCTTGTATAACCCAATCACGATGGCATAAACAAAAGTGGCAGATAGAGCAAAAGCAAATCCATTTTGTGACTCAACTTTTGTCCTTTTGAAGTAAATAATTAGTCCAGCAAAGATGGTAAGAGCTGTGCCCACTACTTTTATCAGTGACAATGATTCTCCTAAAAATGCGACTCCGATTAACAAGACCCACAAGAGACGGAATTTGTTAATAGAGCCCTGAACAGATGCTTCTAAATAGTTCGTTGATTTAAAAGCTAGGTAGTTTTGTAGCACAATCAGTAAGCCGACCAAACCAAGAATTAACCAAGCAGAAATTTTATAGCTAAAAGAAGGATCGAAAAGTAAAAATGGTAGCGAGGTCAGAGCGCCGACAAAACTGAAGTAGAAAGAAAATGCCCAAGCATCCCGGTCACCTCTCAACAAATAGCGGGTTAGTAGGCTTTGAATGGTATAAAAGCTGCCCGATAGAAGCGCAAAAAGCGTCCAGTTCATTGGATTAGCATATCACGAACTGCTGAGACTGATTATTTATTAATAAGTTTTGATCCGTATTGTTGCTCAAGGTTGCTTAGGTACAGTAAGTCCTATAATATTGCCATTACGATCAACTAATTGAACCGTCTGTCCATCATTAATTAATTTCTGTATTCTTTTATTTGTAGCATCCATAATTGGCCCCCAGAAATCATAGAATCCTGGACTTCCCCCCTCGGGGTCGCCTCCATCATCCCAAGGTATTTTCACCTGAACAACATTTTTAGGATCGGTTTCGACCTGTCTAACTTTTTGTAAATCTTCTTTGCCGAAAATCTCTTCACTCATTTTTACACCTTTCTATATAGAATATTACATTTATACATAACACCATATTACAAGTATATCATAAGCATACATGCAGGATATAATATCAATCATGATCAGTTCATCAGGAGGGGTATAAGAGGCATCAATAAACGCATGGGTATGGGATGAGGTACTATTTTGATGAAGTTTTGCCATATGCTACGATTGGTGTTTTTCTCCCTTTCCCCGATGGCACGATTGGAGCAGGCGTTTGGGCAGAAGCAGTTTTTCTAGCTAACAGAGGATGTTTGGTATATGAAATTGATCGAGAGGGCAATATTATCCAGTTTGATTTTGATACAAACCGTAGGCTTACGGTAGAACAAACAAGGGCAAAGCTCAGACTTGCGTAGTATTATTGTTTTGTAAATTGGGGTGGCGTACGGGAGAGTGTTAGAACCTTATTCGTTCTCTATAGCTTTACTGAGCGACTCATCAAGTGCTTGTTTAATTAAGTATTCAAGTTTTTTGTAATTACCATCGTCTGCTGAATACATGGCTTGCAGATAGTTATCTCGATCTTGTTTATTGTTGGCTCTGATTTCAATCGGAGGTAAGCCAAATTGTAAAAGAATAAATGTGGTTAACATACGTGCCAATCTGCCATTATAGTCTTGAAAAGGATGTATCCAAACAAATTGATGTTGAAACCAAGCGAGAAGCTCAATGATGTCGTCAACGCTATTTCCATCTAGGTGTTTGAGTCTTTCTTCGAGATCAGCACAAAGGTTGGTTGTGAGGATTGGTACAAGGTGGGGCAAAGGAGCTTCTTTATCTGAATATTGGACACGAATCGTACGAAACTTGCCTGCCCAGTCAGGAAAAATCCAAGCAAAAGCAATCTTATGGACTTTGAGGATTAGTTGAGGAGTAAGTCTATGGTTGTAGTTGACAGCAACGAATTCTAGTCCTTTTTTTGTTCCTTCTAGCTCTAGTGGTAATAATTTAGTGCGAGGGATAATGCCAAAGGAGGATTGTTTATATGATGTTTCTCCTTTTTGTTTGTTTGAAGATCTTTTCATTTAAAAATAGCGTTAACCGCTTGGCGAGTGATGGATTCTCCCTCTAATTTTGTGGTACGAAAGATCATTTCTGGCAAAAAACTGCGCAAAAAAGACACTCTGGCTTTTTTGCTAGACTTTGTTTTTCGATACTTGTCGTATTTTGTTTGCAACCTTGATTTCATAACCAAATTGTAGCATGTGGGGTTAGAGTTACTATAGAAAATAGTGTATCGAGGTATATTGGGTGGCTGAGGAGACTTGAACCCCCGGCCTCCGCTTTCACAGAGCGGCGCTCTAACCAGCTGAGCTACAGCCACCATGTTGCGTATTTTACTTTAATTCTTGATCTCTGTCAGCTTGAAAACAAAAAACCCTACATAAAGTAAGGTTTTTGCCTTGCTCACTGAGCAAAAGCACGGTCTACGAATATCTGTATTTAACCACAGCATCTTAGTTTGTCAACCAATAATAAATATCGATTTATTAGACCATTGGTTGTGGACCTGAGGGGAGTTGAACCCCCAAGCTAGGTTTCGTAGACCATGCTTCTTGCCCAGCAGGCCCACAACTTGGAAAGGATACACGGTAGACCTTACGTTATTTGTACATGTTGGCAACAAATAAATAACTCCACGTATTTGATGGTTTAGTGTAAAGCACAACCCTCTCTGGAGCCATGCTATAGTGTAAACTATTGTTGAATATATTAAGTGTGATCTCAAAAATAATCTCCTTTGGAGAGCCACTCGAAATAGCAAAAACATTTGTATTATTGTTTGAGGTTAACGAATGAATATCGCAGGTGACCGTTTTGGAACGGTGCCAAAGGTGACCGTTTTGGAACGGTGCCATTTGTGCGCCCAGCTGGATTCGAACCAGCGACCTACTGCTTAGAAGGCAGTTGCTCTATCCACTGAGCTATAGGCGCAAGAACTATATTCTACCCCAGCGATGCTCAGAAGAGAAGAAAAACGCCCAAATCACTTTTTTGCAGTTTTGCGTTTAGCCTTGCGCACAATTTTTTTGGCCTTACTTTGAACAGTTTTGGCCACAGCTTTGACAGTCGCCTCGGGATTTTTATCAAAATCCTTCTTGAGCTGTTTGACAGTCGAGGTTGCTTTGCTCAATTCTGCCTCAGCTTTCTCTCGGTTCTTATCATCAGATAGAAACAACGCAGCTGCTCCGGCGGCGATGCCGGCTACAAAAGAAAATAATCCTACTTTTTTACCCATATACCCTCCTTCATGGTATTGTAATAAATGATAAGGTATTTGTTAAGCCCGGTTTTTTCCAGAAAGTGCCATGGATAAGTAAGATATTTTCTCCACCTTGAGCGATTTTATTTTCTTTCATAGCGGAAATTAAAGCCGTCGAACTTTCCAGCTGGTCGTTTTGGGGCAAATCTATTACCGTTGCTTGGACGCCATAAACGATACTTAATTTTTGATATGTAGAAACATTGCCAGTCAATGCATGGATTGGGACTTGGGGTCGAAACCGAGCCACATAGCGAGCAGTCGCTCCAGTCTCCGTCAAACAGACGATCTTATCAACCTTTTGATTGTCGGCCGATGCATTAGAATCAATTAAAAAGTTTATCGCCGCATGAGTCAGTAATGCACCAGAGTTACTATATTCTGTTGTTAAACTTTGTAAGGCAGTGAAGGGTTCGTTAAATTCGGCAATCACTGCTTGCGTCGCTACGGCTTCCACTGGGAATTTCCCCAAAGTAGTCTCCTCGGATAGCATAACCGCATCAGTCCCATCATAGATCGCATGGGCGACATCAGAGACTTCTGCTCGAGTTGGTCTGGGATTTTCCACCATCGACTTCAACATTTGCGTTGCAGTAATTACAGGTGTCGCATGTTGGCGACAGCGGTTGATGATGTGCTTTTGCCAGTAAGTGAGTTCTTTAAATGGTACTTCAACGGCTAAATCTCCCCTTGCCACCATTACTACGTCTGAGGCCTGAATAATCTCTTCTAAGTTATCCAGCGCCGACTGGTTTTCAATTTTTGCTATCACATCTGCATGCAAATTTCTCTTTGCCATTTCTTCTCGTAAGATTTCAATATCACGGCGGTTTCTCACGAATGATAAACCAATAAAATCAATCAATTCATCATTGGCGGCATCCAAGTGGACAAAATCTTGATCGATCAACGAGGGTTGATCGATGACTACACCCGGAGTGTTGAGCGTTTTTCGGTTGGAAACAGGAAACGAACCGAGGGCCCTGAGCTTGAGCTGACCATTGTTTTTTTCAACAATTTCAAATTCGCCTAACCCATCGTCGATTAATGCGTGATTCCCTACCGCTAGCGTCTCAATCACATTGGGCGGAATCTGGGGTTGGCGAGGGTCATCGCCACTACCATCGGCGACTAGGGTAACCTCATCACCATTCTGCACATCAAAAGCTTGACCTCCAGGTATGGTAATTCTAATTTCGGGACCTTGTAAATCAAGCAAAATCCCAATCGACACCTTCATTCTTTGAGCAATCTCTCTTACTCGGCGAATTCTTTCCGAATGCCATTCTGGCGTGCCGTGCTTGGTGTTGAAGCGGGCCACGTTCATGCCTGCATTGATCAATTCAACAATAGTTTCTTCGGATTCAGTGGCGGGACCAATGGTGGCGACTATTTTTGTGGCTTTGTGCATGTTACCTTTCTGACTTGTCGAATTGCGTAAGCTATAGTAAGCTTCAGCTGGTTTTGCTGAATAAATTTCATTATACGTGGATATTCAGTGATCACAAAATGTATTTTTATTGTATGCACCAAGAAAGGTTACTATGCCAACATCAGATCAAACACTCACTGGTCAACAACTGGCCCAACAACACTTGTCCAATCAAGATGATCAAGCCACTCCAACTGACGATCTATCTGAGGTAGCTCAGTCAGACAAATTGGCGGAAACTTTACAATATTTACAGAATTTGATTGAAAGAAACGCGACCCAACTCAAAACAGTGCGAGACGAGCTGAGGGAAAAACGGGAGAGTTTGCAAAATATTTTAGAGAACGACCAAGATCTGACTGCAGCAGAAACAGAGGCAAAAACCCAAGTCGATGCCGTCAAGCAAAGGAAGGCCGTTCTTCAATCTTCCCCCGAATCGATTAATCTCAAGAACGAAGTGGGTGAATTGCGAGAAAAACTCCACGAAATCGAAGACACGTTAAATAGTCATTTGCTCAATTATTACCAATTGACCAATTCCACTAGTTTTGACACGAGCGATGGGGATCAATGGGACTTCACGGTAAAGGCTAAATTGAAAAGCCGATAAATCTAGTTTTTAGCTTTGCAAATATTCTGAAAGACGAGCAATAACCGCCGAAGGAATATTTTTGGTGCGCTTGAGTGAACGAAGGCGCTTCTGCAGTCTCTTCACCTGGATTCGCTTATCGGCACGTAATTTGGCTGGTTTTTGAAAGTATCGCTTGTCTTTAGCAACTTGGACAATATCTGCCAGAGCAGTTGCCCTTTTGAATTGTTTGATCAGATCATGGGTATTATCTTTTTGCGTGGCGGTAATGACTATTGGCATAGAAGAGGGATTATATCATTAAATTATTGAATTGCGACATTATCATTTGCCATAACAATCTTTCAACATTCTCACCACTTCTTCCAAAGTCAGCCTGGTAGCTACCTGGTTGCGGTGTTTGTGAGAGCCATTGAGTAACATTTTGCCACTATTGTGGTAATACCAGGTGCCCTGAGTATCTTTTGTCTCTAGCAGTTCATACATTTTTTTTAGATCAATTGAGCTGTCTGGCCTGGCTTTGATTCTAATATTACCTAACTTGGGATCTTTGCGCACCACAATGAGATAACCTTGTTTTTGAGCGACTTTGATGGTGTCGTCATTACTGGTCTCGAGTGCGAGACCAATACCGGCGCTGAGTTGAAACTCAGCGCCACTCTGCGCAATTACCTCATAAGCTTTCAGGTTTTGCTTCAGCGATGAATAAGCGGCGTCCAAACATTGGAGGCCGAATTGGAGCAAAGCCTCATCGTCGTAGGGGTTTTGAAATTCTAGTCCATGGAGTAATTCATGTATCATCAAGCTATATCGCCAATGGGCTGCGTCTGGCCAGTGAATTTCTCCAAAGTGGTCAACATCATTGATATATTCAACTAAGGTGCGCAGAGCTGCATCGTTCTGTAGGTGGGGGAATGATTGGCTCAAGTTATCATAGACCAGCGAAGTGGCACACACTGGTTGTAGGGCTCTGTCTGGTTGGTGGTGATCAAATTCTCCCAAACCAGTGTCTAGATGAGTGACGTCAGTTAGATCAAAACCGAGAATTTCTGAAGCGGAACGACTGAGAGTTTCTCCTGGATTGACAAAAGTTACTTTTGCATCAGCGAATAGTTCGGGCGAGAAACGTTTGAACATCCAGACAGCACCAACTGCGTCTAAATCTGGAGCATGGTGAGTTACGAGCAGTTTTTTTGTTTCCATACTCAAGAGTATACACTACCAGCCCTCGACTAGCTGGACGAATCAATTAATCCGCAGTAAGTTTGCCACTGTCTTTGGGAGTCCTCAAATTTTTCTTGAAATTCAGTATCAACTGATGATCGACAATAATCAAACATTGAATGAATGGTTTCTCGGTTAAATCGGAGATACATTCCTATCGAGTTTGGAAATTGTTCTATCATGATCATGATTTTTGGTAAATCGAACGCAAGCACTCTCGCAATCATGTATTCTCCCTTGTCCATACGCAAACCACTATTAAGAGCCATAAAAACATGAACTGCGGTATCAAGATATTCCAAACGCTCAAATGCCTTAAAGATTAAATGCAGTGCAACATTTTCTCCGACCACAACTTGTTCGTAAGCTCGCTTTAGTTCTGTTCTTTGATCTACATCTAAATTCTCTAGTTGATCAATGAGTTTAATTGTGGCAGATGCTTCACTTTTTTCATCTTGTAGATTTTTGTGAGGTTCTGGAACATCCCCAATACTTATTTCTCCCAAATCATGAATGCTGCTCGCTTTGAGCAATGTTAGCATCGCCTCAGAATCTAATTCTTTAACCCATTGTGCGATAAAATCTGTAAAATATTCTTGATGAGTCAAGACTATGGCCGTGAGTCCGAGTAGTGCAATCCACTCAGCTGTTGTTTCTTCAGATCGGAACCTTTGCCAGCGCTCTATTTTTAACTGATCAGCAAGACTTGATCCACGTACAGCTGTTCGAATGCTGTCTATAAGTCTTGGAACTTCAGTCATAAACAAAATGTACCACATTAATTCCATTTAACTAGTAGTGATACAAAAACCCGCCGCAATGTTCCTAATTATAGTAGTTTGAAGTACTAAGCCGGAAACATCGCCGCGGGCACCCTCACCGGGATTGTGCTGTGTAGTATACGAAAGGTTGAACGTAAAACTAGTGAGAAAAAGAGCGTATAAAGCAGGCTATAATTCTGTTTACTCAATATAAAGAAATCTGCTATAAGCCTAAATAATTCTTGTATTTAATGCATCAATTAAGTCTACTTTGAGCTATTGACCACGACATCATCAAGGTTGATGAGAGTTGAACTATTTTCGTTACGTTTTTTGAACTCAAGCTGCTCACCAGTCTTAGCTGAGCAAATAAGACGGTAGGGACAGCCAAGTAAATCGGCATCAGCAAATTTTTCTCCCGCAGAAACAGCGCGATCATCCCAAAGCACCTCTTCTCCTTTATGTCTCAAAGAGTCGTAAATTTTTTGAGCAGTTGCTTCTCCTCCCGGTAAAGAAATCAAGTGATAGCGATATGGGGCAATACTAACTGGCCAAATAATGCCTTTTTCGTCATGGTGAGCTTCTACAATGGCGGCCAAAGTGCGCCCCAGGCCAATGCCGTAGCAACCCATATAGTACGGTTTTTCTGTGCCGTCTTGATCGGTGTAGTTGGCATGACTCATTTTGGTGGTGTAGTGGGTGCCAAGCTGAAAAATGTTGCCCACTTCTATACCTCGATGCATTTTGAGCGGACCGGACCCGTTAGGTGCAATTAAATCTGATTTTGCCATGGCGATATCCGACTCAATATCTAGCGAGTAGTCACGATCTAAATTGATGTTTAAGGCGTCAAGATTTTTTTTGTTGGCGCCACCATAGGCATTACGGAAAGTGCGAAGAGATGTATCGCCAACAATCATTACTTTTTCATTCAACCCCACTGGCGAAATAAATCCTGGTTCCGATCCTAACTGACGAACTTCCTCTTCAGTGGCAGAACGAAGCGTGATTGAACCAGTCGCCTTAGCCAATTTGATTTCGTTAACGTCAAGATCGCCTCGAATCACAGCTAAAATTAGTTGATTTTTCTCATTAGCCATTAATACATTTTTCAGTTGTTGCCACAGTGGTAGTTGGTGAAAATTAGCCCCATCAGCCATCGTGGGGCCTCGTTCGGCAGTCACTTCTGAATATGGTTGTAAAGCTTCATCTGTGTTTTTTGGTTCTTTCACAAAACTGGCTACATCTTCATGTGCGCAATATGACTCATCTGGTGAGACAAAAAATGTCCCCTCCCCTTCCGGATGTTCAACTTGAAACTCATGACAAAATTCGCCACCAATGTAGCCGTTGTCGGCCTCAACTATGTGAGTATTTAGTCCTAGTTCTGTAAAAATAGCCGAGTAGGTATTGCGATACAAGTCATAGGTTTGTTTGAACGTTTCTGAATTAGTATCAAAAGAGTAAGCATCCTTCATAATAAATTCTCTTACTCTGAGCAAGCCACCTCTGGCCCGCATTTCATCTCGAAATTTATTAGAAAATTGATAGAGGGTGAATGGTAAATCTTTATATGAAATTTGGAATTTTCGCACCACATCGACGAACATCTCCTCAGCGGTTCCTCCAAGAGCAAAGGCAGCACCTCGACGATCTTTGACCGTCATTAATTCAAAACCAACCGTATTCGTACGATTGGTTTCTTCCCACAATTCAAGCGGGTGAAGAGTTGGTGAGATCATTTCTTGAGCGCCAGCCAGATCCAGATGTTTTTTTATTACTGCCTTGATTTTGTCATGGACTCGCCAACCAAGTGGCAAAAAGAAATAGCGTCCAGCACTACTTTCGGCAATAAAACCACCTTTAACTAATAGTTGGTGACTGACAAATTTTGAATCTTTGACTGGTGATTTATTCGATTTTCCAAAGAGTTGAGAGTAACGCATATTTATCCTACAACCAATGCTTGAGTGATTCTGCGAAAAGCGAAGCGACCGAAAGCTCGGTAATTTTTGGTACCAATGAAGTATGCTGAATCGAATTGGTAACTAAGACACTGTCTACAGTTGATTGTTGAATATTGTTTTGACTGTCGTTGACAAATAAACCATGGGTTGCCAAAAAATGCACGCTGTTGGCACCTTGCTCTTTGAGTAATTTGGCAGTTTCAATCACCGTACCGCCACTCACCACAGAGTCATCGAAGAGAATTACAATTTTATCTTTGACATTGCCGTGTACGCTGGTGGCGGTGACTTGCCCGGTGCGGAGGTCACGCTGTTTGTCGATATTGACCAAATCAACATCGAGTTTTTTGGCAAATTCTCTTGCTCTTTTTAAACCACCAAAATCAGGACTCGCTATCACAAGCTTATCGTGTTCAAACGTTTTTTCAATATGGTCGGCAAATAGTTCTAGGGCGGAAAGTTGCCTGGTGGGAACGGAGTAGAAACCTGGAATACTCATGTTGTGCAGATCAAGCAACAGGACTCTTTTAATATAGCTTTGCGAGACTAGGTCAGCGACGACTTTGGCAGAGAGTGGCTCGCCATTTCTGAAGACTTTGTCTTGTAATGAATAGCCCATCCAAGGAATCACGGCGTTGATATGGCGAGCTCCCATTCGTTCAAGAGCGTCAGCTAAAAGTAAAAATTCCATAATATATTCATCAGTGGGAGCAGAAAAAGACTGCACTAGGACAATGTTTTGGCCATGCACGTCTTTTTGGATATTAATGCGTTTTTCCCCGTTGGGAAAAACGCCAATTTCAACAGTAACTAATTCAAGACCCATCAATTGGGCAATTTCGACGGCTAGTTGGGGGTTGGATGATCCAGATATGACATACATATCACTCATTATAACCTAATTGTTGAGTTGGAGCAGTAGGATCAGTGCAGACAGAAATTGCGAGAGTGACCTACTCAGCCAATTTGTATGTCGTATTAAATTCTGTTAGACCGATAATATAGGGTTCTCCACCAAGTTTTTCCGTCTCCGGATCATACGTATCGGCAATCATGCAGTTAGCTTGACCGTTTTGCATTTCTCCCCAAGAAGCCAACATAGTAACTGGACAACCAAATGGGTTGGAAATGGCTCGACAATAACCTTTGGCGACATAAATTCCAGACTCACCGTTTTTTGGTTCATATCTTTTAGCAAATTTTTCGCCATTAAGAATGTATTCTTCACCGCCTGGATTGGTGATTATTGCATCACCTTTATTAGCCCAATTTTTTGTTTCTACTGAACCATCGGCTAAAGTGGTAACTATTTCTTCACCACCCAATGCTATTCGTGCACGAACCTCACCTTGTTTTTTATACAATGGAGCGAATTCTAATTCACTCACTATCTTTTGATCATGACGATCGATGGTTTTAAGTGTTGACAGTTTTTCTTGTGACATAGTTATTCTTTATCAATACTGTACGTTAGTATATCACATTTGTATATATTGGCAAAATTATACACGACGATCATAGTTCGTCGAGAAAACGCAAGAATGAGTAATCTCAAGTTTGTTATTAGCCTCGATGTTCTGGGGCACCAATTAGACCACACTTTTTGTATTTTAGTCCTGATCCACAGGGACAGTGGTCGTTACGGCCAATTTTCATTTGTTTAGATCCAGGTTGTGGTTTTGCCACTGCTTTGGCGGAACGTAATGCCGCTGCCAAATCCTGCGCGTCTCCCCTAATTTGCGTGGGTGTCGCATTGGGTAGAGTGGCATCGGAGACTTCTTTACTCAATTCCTCGTTAATATCATCCTTTTGTTCCATCAACTGTCTTTGTTGATTCGCTCGGAATTGATCTCTACTAACAGGCTGGAGACGGAAAATTCGATTAGCGATCGTCGAGTCGACAGCGCCCAACATCTGTTGGAACATCCCAAATGCCTCTTTTTTGTATTCCGAAAGCACAGTTTGTTTATCTCCTCGCAACCAAATACCTTCTCTCAGGTTATCGATAGCATCAATGTGGTCCATCCATTTTTCATCCAGCGTGCTGAGAGTGACATAAAGCTCAAGTTGACGCATGGTCATTTCTCCCAAGTCCTTCTCTCGTTGATCGTAAAGCTGTTGCGAGATTGTTTGTAATTTTTCGGTAATTGCATCTGGTTCGCTGATCTTAGAAATTTCTTTCTCTAACCGTAATTGTGAAGCTTGATCAAAGGGAACTAAGCGACAAAACTCTTTCACAATGGTGGCAAATTCCTCTGCAGTAAATTCCTTGGGGGCATTCAAACTAACCAGTGTTCGAATTTCCTCATTCACATAACCTTGAATTTGCTCACGCAGTCCCGCTACTGCCTTGGCTTGCTCTGACGAAATCGCTTCGCCTTTTTCGATCACCGAACCCTCTTCCAACAATCGCCGTCGGCGAATGTAAGTAATTTCCCGTTGTTTGTTCATGACATCATCAAACTCCACTAGACGTTTGCGTTGGTCAAAAAAGAAGCCCTCGACTTTCACTTGGGCTGACTCAATCGATTTACTAATCATGCCATGTTCAATTGGCTGGCCTTCATCTATTTTTAGCACATCCATAATTTTTGAAATTTGCTCGCCACCAAAAATGCGCATGATTTCATCATCTAGAGCAATAAAGAACTGCGAGGTCCCTGGGTCACCCTGTCGTCCTGCTCTGCCCCGTAGTTGGTTGTCAATCCGGCGTGATTCGTGACGTTCTGTACCCAAAATAAATAGTCCGCCCGACCTGACGACTTCATCATGATCTGCTTGCCATTTTTCCATAGCCTGTTGATATTCTTTGAGTTTATATTGGGTTGGATCAATCGAAGGTGGCAGTTTGAGAGTTTTGGCTAACTTGAGTTGATCGGCGGTAGCTTTAACTTTTGATTCAGTTTTTTTACGATAGTCTTTTAATTCTGGTTTGGCTCCGCCCAAAACAATATCAACTCCTCGCCCGGCAATATTAGTCGCAACAGTAATGGCGCCTTTTTTACCGGCATCGGCAATAATAAAAGCTTCTTTTTCGTGATTTTTAGCATTTAATACTTGATGGGGAATTTTTTTTCTTGCCAGGAAATCTGCCACAATTTGGTTGTGGTTGATCGATCTGGTTCCAACTAAAATTGGTCTGCCTTCCTGATGAATGGCCTCAATTTCATTGGCAATGGCGGTATATTTTGCCCCCGCGGTTTTGTAAACCACATCGGTTTTGTCCACTCTAATCACTGTGTCGTTAGTCGGCACAGCAATGACATCGATAGCATAAATCTTTCTAAACTCCTCTGCCTCAGTGGTGGCAGTACCAGTCATACCAGAAAGTTTGCTATAAAGTCTGAAGTAGTTTTGAATGGAGATGGTGGCGAGGGTTCGTGACTCTTGTTGAATGGGAACATTTTCTTTCGCCTCAATGGCCTGATGTAAACCATCGGAATAGCGACGACCATACATCAGACGTCCAGTATGTTCATCCACGATAATGACTTGGTTATCACGCACGATATAATCTTTATCTCTTTGAAAAATGGTGTTCGCTTTTAACGCTGATTCAATATGATGAATGGTATCGAAGTTTTCTTCATAGAGATTTTTGACATTAATTTTTTGTTCCAGTCTTTTGACACCAAGGTCAGTCAAAGTAACCGAGCGTGCTTTTTCATCGACGGTGTAATCTGCACCTTGGGTTAATGAGGTGACCATGCGAGCATAGTCATAGTATTTCTTAGTTGGTTCGGAGTCTGGAGCGGAAATGATGAGTGGCGTGCGAGCTTCATCAATTAAAATTGAATCAGCCTCGTCCACAATGGCATAGAAATGAGTATTTTCCGGTCGTTGGACCATTTGGCTGAGAGACTGCACCATGTTGTCACGTAAGTAATCAAAACCAAATTCGTTATTGGTGCCATAGGTGATATCGGCGGCATAAGCTTGAGTGCGAGTAATCGGCTTGAAATGTTCGAGGCGCTCATCTCCCCGATCTTCTCCAGTAAAATCTGGGTCATAAATACTCGCTTTTTCGTGGGTAATGACAGAAGTCGTCAAACCAAGAAAGTGATAAATGGGTCCCATCCAGCCCGCCCCGGTTTCTGCTAAATAATCATTAACCGTGACGAGATGAGCGCCCTTGCCCAGCAAAGCATTAAGATACAGTGGTAGTGTGACCGTCAGGGTTTTGCCCTCTCCAGTTTTTTGTTCAGTGATGGTGCCTTCGTGTAACGCAATGCCGGCAATTAGTTGGACATCGTAGTGACGCAAGCCGATTACTCGGCGTGAAACTTCACGCACCGTGGCATAGACCTCTGGCAATAGTTGGTTGAGAATGACTTGATCAGTTTTACCTGCTTTTCGCTCTTGCGTTATTTGCTCCAGAAATTTTTTTGTTTGTTGCGCCAGAGCTTTGTCTGAGAGTTTTTGAACTTGATCTTCAAGCCGATTTATTTGTTCCACTTGAGCGGTATAGCGGCTGATAGCTTTCTTATTTTCATCAAAAAATGCGGTGAGAAACTTAAACATAGAACAGTGATTATGCCAGAGAACTTAGTGTTTGTCGATCGACATTACAATCGATTTTCGAGAATTTTGGGTGTTTTGACACTGCCATCGGCTTGCTGGTAATTTTCCACAATTGCAGCCAGCAATCTGGGCGAAGCCGCCATAGTATTATTTAATGTATAAACGAATTTGGATGAACCATCTTTGGCTTGGTATCTAATGTTGAGTCGACGTGATTGAAAGTCATTAAAATAACTCGCTGAGTGAGTTTCTCGGTATTTTTGCTGACTGGGAAACCAAGTTTCTAAATCATATTTTTTGCGCTGGCCAGCGCCCATATCTCCCGTACACATCAGTAGCACTTGATAAGGTAGTTCTAAGTCTTGGAGCAACTGCTCGGCCAGCCCGACCATTTTTTCATGCCACTCTCGGGTTATCTCTTCGTCTGCCACGGTGTAGACCACCTGCTCAACTTTGTTAAATTGGTGCACTCGAATAATGCCAGAGGTATCTTTGCCGTAGGATCCAACTTCTCGGCGAAAACATGGGGAAATGCCACAGATTTTTAGAGGCAAGTCTTTTTCTGTTAGCGTTTCTCCCTGATGGTACGCTGTGAGTGCCACTTCAGCGGTGCCAGTTAAAAATTGGTTATCTTGAGTTTTGTAATGATCTTCCTGGCCCCAGGGAAAGTAGCCTGTGCCCCACATGGCGTCTTCGTTGACTAGGACTGGCACCGACATGGGCTCAAAACCGGCGGCAACTAATCTATCTAGTGCTACTCTGAGTAGGGCTTGTTCGAGTCTGAGTCCAGCACCTTTTAAGAAGTAGGAACGAAAGCCACCAATCTTGACTGCTCTATCAGTATCTAACCAACCAAGATTTGTCATTATTTCTTCATGTGATTTGATATCAAAGTCGAAGGTTTTTGGTTTGCCAATTTGTCGAATCATTTGGTTGCCAGATTCGTCTGAACCAATTGGGACATCATCGGCGGGCACGTTGGGAATTTGATAAAGCAGAGTTTGGTACTTGTCTTGGACCTCCTTTAGCTGGGGTTCGATCTCTTTGAGTTGATTTTTAAATTGTTTGCCCAGCTCTTTATCGGCATCGGTAGGTATTGATCCATTGGCCACGTTTTGTTTCAGCTTTCTGGCATGCTCATTGCTCTCTCGGCGGAGATCATCGACTTTTCGTTGTAGTGTTCGACGCTGTTCGTCGACGGTCAGTAATTCGTCAACGACAGCTGGGTTGAGCTGTTTGTTAACACAAGCTTGCTTCACTAACTCTGCGTTTTTTCTGATATAGGCGATGTCTAACATTTTGCTCCTTGTACTTAGTATGTAACTACAAAAATACCCTCTTGGCTATGGTCAATTACAAACAGAATGACCACTCCAAGAGGTTCCGCCGTGGCGGAAGGTGCCACCTCTAATCACTTATTCCTGCTATCACGGGCTTACCCGGACCAGATTTCTTTGGTCAGCCTCGGTGGCTGCTAACCACCTCAAATGCTTTTATTAATTAAAGATAGTATACACCAATCAATACAATTAAATTAAAAACTTATCCGAATCTCAGAGAGCAGTTTAGAAAATTTAAGAAGTTATTCTGTTTCTAGCGAACTCATAATCTCAATTGCCAGGGCAAGAGGTATGTAAAAATTTGGTAAATCTAATCGAGTCATTCAATTCTCACTTAGAAGCAAGAGTAAGACCACTCAAGGGTTTTGAGTCATTCAAACATGCTGATCTGTGGCTCAATGGATACTTCCTGAGAAAAAGGACAAACCAATGGACTGACTGTAGAGGAAAATTTCGGAAATTAAACGGCAAAACATCACTTGCAATTACCAAAAAACCAGGAATTGATATACCAAGCTTTTTTTAACAAAAAGGTGACCGTTTTGGAACGGTGCCGGTTATGATCATATCATATAAGTACTAAATAGATCAACTATGTACTAAAAAATTTACCAAAAGCTCAGCTAAAAACCCCAATCAAAAACTCAACATGCTCGCTGGGTTCTTTGCCAATTAATTGAAACCCGAGTTGAATATCTTCTCGATTGACATTGGCGGCAAAGGATTTGTCTTTTAGCTTTTTGAGCACAGACGAAGTTTTCATGCCAGTAAATCCCTCTGGTCGCATCAAAGAATAGGCATGGAGAAAGCCCGATAATTCGTCACAGGCAAACAAATACTTATCCAACAGCGACTCTGGGTGTTTGCCAGTCCGACTTGGAGCATGAGCGGCGATGGCTTGCAACATTTCAGCTGGGTAGTTGAGTAACAATTCATTAATCGACCGATTGGGATGTTCATTGGGAAATTGTTCCCAATCCAGATCATGCAACAAGCCAGTTTGATACCAAAGTTCTGTATCTTGGTTTAAAACTTTTCCATAGGCTTCCATTGCTTGAGCGACCATTAAACAATGACGCTGTAAGGCCTCATTCTGAATGTACTGCTTGAGTAAGGCAAGACTCTGTTCTAGTGGCGGGAGTGTTTTTTGTTGATCGGTCATAGTTTACTTGTTGGCCAGTTGCTTGAGTCGGTCCAAGACCAAAGACCGGTCGGTATTAAGTAACATCCAAGCGGCTCTGGGTCCAGCTGTTTTGCCCAAAAAAGCCAGGTATATTGCCTGGAAACCTAATTTTGCTCCAAGTGTCGCTTTGGCAGTTTCGTACAAGGTTTGTTGCAGATCTTCGGGTTGCCAAGTTTGTTTTTGTTCCAGGAGTTGGTAAACTGATCCCAAGAACGCTTTTTGTTCTAAAGTCAGCTTTTCAACTTCAGCGGGTATCTCCGATTTTGGCGTCAGTTGATACTCGCTTGGAGCATACTGTGTAATCCAATTATTGGCATATACCACTCTATTATTCAATTCTTGTTTTTCTATATCTGACAATGGCGATCCTTTTACTTCAGCAAATTTTTCTTCGATCACTAAATCAGGATGTTGCATCCAATTAGCAAGATCACGAAAGCGTGGTAAAAAATATGGTTCTGGAGCGGCTCTAAGCTGAGATAATTCAAAAGCTCGTGCCTGTCGGACATCACCGTCTTCTAGTTGCCAAAATATTCTGGCTGCCTGATCATATTCATCAAACAGATCGGGAATAGCCATGCTGTAAGGGTCAAAGTCGATTACTTGATTATAATGATTGGCGGCAAAGAGGAACCGACCGATTTCTGGGGGAAAAAGCTGAGTAA
This sequence comes from uncultured Pseudomonadales bacterium, assembly GCA_964521215.1. Lineage (GTDB taxonomy): Bacteria > Patescibacteriota > Microgenomatia > UBA1400 > PJMF01 > DAOQVB01. The sequence goes on along the minus strand of CAZFRD010000011.1, from coordinate 14,104 downwards.
ACTCTCGGGCAGAAGTGCCCACGCCCTTACTCGAGCTCATTTTAGTACCCCTGACCAAGATCCATTCATATGGAATATCAAAAGGAACTGGTATCTGGAAAACTGAAGGACATTGAGCATCCGCCATGTCTCTGGATCCGCCAGCGGACGTGTGATCTTTGCCCGCCCCCTCAACATTAATACCGAGCGCTTTCCAGTGCGCTGGCCAATCGACTTTCCATAGCAACTTACCAGTCCCACCAAAGGGAGCGACTTTGCCCTGATAGCCGCAGCCTTTGGCCCACGTTACTTTATCTGGCAAACAAGTGAAAGTGACTTCGGATCCGTCCCATTCGGTGACTAAAGTAGTGCCAACTTTACCACATTGAGGGCAAATAACTTGAAAAGGATACCATTTTTCCGGCAATTGATAATCTGCCACATCTTGATAAATTTTTCTTAGTTGATCCACTCCATCGAGTGCTTGGCGAATAATTTCATCCATTTGACCAGACTCATACAACTGATGACTCCAGACAATTTCTTGAGTACAGCCAAGTCTGCGAAACGCATGCAAAAAATCTTGGGCATAAAGTTCAGCGAAGTTGGTAGCTTTTTCTAATTCCTGTCTTTCTTGATCTGAAATTAAATCGAGTGTTAGACCGCTCTTTTCAAGCTGTGGAGCTGGAATTCGATAAAGGGGTTTCCCCATGTGTGGCTCGTAAACTGTTTGATCCAAATAAGCTGGTAAACCATCCATCGCATCCATGTCGTTGAACACATAGGTGCTGACTACCTTTTCATTTTGGGCGAGTAAGGCTTTAGCGACCAAGTCATGTAACACCACTCCTCGTAGCGAGCCGGTGTGAATCCTGCCAGAGGGAGTTTTCATGTCGTCAACATGCAACTGCTGTTGGTTGGTTTCTTTTCGCCAATCAATGATTGAAGTAGTAACCTGATCGAGCCAGTGAGGTGATTGTTGTATTGCCATAAGTGCCATCTTACCAAAACCCCCGCCAAGTAGCTACTCTGCGGGGGAAATTGCTCTAATTGACTATGATTACTTGAACTCAACAATCGTGTATTCAGTTTTACCTGCAGGAGCTTTGACTACAACGCTATCGCCAACTTTCTTTTTGAGTAAGGCTTTGCCCAGAGGCGAGGCAACCGATATTTTACCGTTGACTGGATCCGCTTCGTATTCTCCCACCAAGACGTAAACGATTTTTTTATGACCGCCTTTTTTGGTCAGGGTGACAGTAGAACCAATGCCCACGTGTTGGTGAGATTTGGTAGCTTTGACAACCACGGCATTGTCTAAAATTGATTTAATTTGATCAATTCTGGTTTCGACAAGTTCTTTGTCATCTCTGGCACTATGGTATTCGGAGTTTTCAGACAGATCGCCATGCTCACGTGCGGTGGCGACACGTTCAATCGCTTCCGGCAGTTTCACTTCTTCTAGTTGTTTGAGCTCTTCCTTGAGTTCAGCTAAACCTTCTGAAGTCAACTCGGTGAGATTGGTTGGCTGGTTATTTTGTGACATAAGTGCTCTAGTATACAAAAGTCTGCTCAAAGTGCAAGCGCGGTCCCAAAAATCCTGATTACTGTTTGGTTTTTCTGGCTACTTTTATCTCAAGCAGGGCTAATCTGAGTGATGCTTCTGCCAGGAGCAACTCTCTTTTATCTTGGCTCAGACGCATTGTTTCGTGAGCTTGTTTCATGGCTTGCTCGGCTTTTTGCAGGCTAATATCACGAGCGTGAAGGGCACTATCAACCAGTACCACAACATTATTATCCGGCGCCACATTCAAAAAGCCGTTGGAGACGACAATGCTCGCCACTTGATCGCCAGATCGATAGATCAACTCACCCACATCAATTTTGGTAAATAAAGGGATGTGATAGGGCAAAATGGTGAGTTCGCCTTCGGTGCCTGGCACTGTGACCGAATCAACTAATGCATCCAGCAATTCTGCTTCTTGCGAAACGACTCGTAATTTTAATTTTGAAGACATAATTAAATCGTTTTAGCTTTTTCAATCACGTCGTCAATGCCACCCACTAGGTAAAATGCCTGTTCAGGCAGATTGTCGTGCTTGCCTTCAAGAATTTCCTTGAAGCCCCTAATAGTTTCGGCAATTGGCACATATCTGCCGGGAATGTTGGTGAATTGTTCGGCCACAAAGAAGGGTTGGGATAGGAATTTCTGAATGCGGCGGGCTCGGGAGACTGCCAGTTTGTCTTCTTCACTCAATTCATCAATTCCCAAGATAGCGATAATATCTTGCAATTCCTTATATTTTTGCAAGACCTTCTGAACTCCTCTGGCTACTTGGTAATGCTCTTCGCCAACTACCGCCGGTTCAAGAATTTTGGACGAAGAAGTGAGCGGGTCGACTGCGGGATAGATAGCTTGCTCAGATAACCGGCGGTCCAAGGAAATGGTGGAGTCAATATGGGCAAAAGTGGTGGCGGGGGCGGGATCGGTATAGTCGTCAGCCGGCACGTAAATAGCCTGAAAAGCAGTGATGGAGCCATCTTTGGTAGAAGTAATTCTTTCTTGCAGGGCTCCCATTTCGGTGGCGAGGTTGGGTTGGTATCCCACAGCCGAAGGAATTCTACCCAAAAGCGCAGAAACTTCTGCGCCAGCTTGACTAAAACGGAAAATATTATCCATAAAGAAAAGCACATCTTCTTTTTTGACATCTCGAAAATATTCAGCCATGGTCAGTGCGGTGAGAGCCACTCGCAAACGACTACCAGGCGGTTCATTCATCTGGCCAAAACACATGACGGTGTTCTTTAAAACACCCGAATCCTTCATTTCGTGGTAAAGGTCGTTTCCCTCTCTCGTTCTCTCCCCCACTCCAGCAAAAACTGAGTGGCCCTCATGTTCTTCGGCAATATTTCTAATCAGTTCCTGAATAATTACAGTTTTGCCCACACCTGCTCCACCAAAGGCTCCAATTTTGCCTCCCTTGGCAAACGGGCAAATTAGATCGATGACTTTGATGCCAGTTTCCAACATTTCTGGTTTGGTTTCTTGATCTACCAATAAAGGTGCTGATTTATGAATGGGAGCAGTTTGCTTGACTTCAATTGGCTTGCCTTCATCAATAATGTCTCCCACCACATTGAACATTCTGCCCAGGGTGACTTGGCCAACCGGCACCGTAATTGGTGCTCCGGTATCGGAGACGGCCAAACCACGCTCCAAGCCATCGGTGGGACCAAGAGCGATACAGCGAACTTCTGTGGGACTTAATTGTTGTTCTACCTCTAGAGTCATGATTGATTTATCAGCCAGTTCCAAATGCAGCGCATTCAGTAATGCTGGTAATTTTTCGACGAACTCTACGTCGACGACCGGTCCGATAATTTGAGTAATAGTTCCAAGATTGGTGTTTGACATACTTTCCTTTACTGTTGTAATGAAGCGGTGGCAGTGGTAATGTCCAGCAATTCTGTGGTAATGGCTGCCTGGCGCTCCTTGTTATAAATAAGTCGTAAATCTGATACTAATTCGATCGCATTTTCACTGGCGTTTTTCATAGTCACCATTCTGGCCGAATGTTCACTGGCTTTCGCTTCTAAAAATGCTTGGTAAATAGTGTTTTCAATGTAGAAGGGTAATAACTCATTGAGGATTGTTTGAGGATTTGGTTCGAATAAATATTCAGAATGAATACTGCTATCCATCAATGACTCTTCAGAATTACTCAGAGATCGTAGCGGTAATAACTGATCGGTTCTTGGTTGCTGAGAGAGAGTGTTAATGAAATCCATGAAAAACAAGTCAACAGAAATGAAAGTGCTAGCCAAAAATCCGCTAACGATGAGCGAGCTGAGGGGCGCAATGTCGGCAGTAGTAATCTTATCTGGCATATCAGCAAACTGCGCATAAATTTCTACTCCATAATATTGGCAAAATGAGATGGCTTTTTTACCCACCGCGACGACCACTCCATGTGGGTGGTGGTTTTTCCATTGAATTAGATTTTTAAACAAGTTTTGGTTTAAACTTCCACAGAGTCCTCGATCGGTGGAGATGACCACGCCCAGCGGTTTGCCCACTGAATTTTCTTGCAGTAGTTGATGTGAGGCTTTGTCTGTGGCTTGAGCCAAGAGTCGTAAGGAGTCGGCCATAGTTCGGGCGTAGAGCCGAGCAGACAAAGCTCTTTCTTGAGCTCGCTTCATCTTGCTCGCCGAGACCATCTCCATCGCTTTAGTGATTTTGGAGATGTTTTTAGCGGTGTTGATTCGTTGTTTGACTTGTCTTGAGTTAGCCATTGCCTTCTTTATTTTTTGTTGTTGGAATATGTAGTTCTGGGTGTAGATCACTAAATGTTTTGCAGATCTGTTGCAACTTAGCCTTTGACTCATCAGAAATAATGGCGTCTTTGGTAATAGTATCGAGAAACTTTTCTTGAGCTGAGTGGAGATACTCCAAGAACGCCACTTCCCACTTTTGAATGTTTTCTAGGGCGATGATATCTAGGTAACCGTTAACAGCGGCAAAAATCACACAGACCTGCTCAGCCATTTTGAGCGGTACGTCCCAACCTTGTTTGAGAATCGAGTTAACTCTCATTCCTCGGTCGAGCTGAGCTTTAGTTTTTTCATCGAGGTCACTGCTGAATTGAGCGAAGGCTTCAAGCTCACGAAACTGAGCTAGGTCGAGTTTCATCGTACCTGCCACCTGTTTCATGGCTTTCTTCTGGGCGTCAGATCCCACGCGTGAAACCGATAGTCCAACATTGATTGCAGGTTTCATACCAGCATTGAATAAATCAGTTTCGAGGTAAATTTGGCCATCAGTGATGGAGATCACGTTGGTGGGAATGTAGGCCGAGACGTCATTGGCTTGTGTTTCGATGATTGGTAGAGCAGTTACCGAACCACCGCCATGCTCTTTATTGATACGACAAGCTCTTTCGAGCAAGCGGGAGTGAAGGTAAAAAACATCACCAGGATAGGCTTCTCTTCCGGAAGGTCTTCTGAGCAACAAAGACACTTCGCGATAGGCCTGCGCATGTTTACTTAGGTCGTCGAAGACAATTAGCACGTCTTTGCCTTTGCCCAAAAAGAACTCAGCAATTGCTTGACCGGCGTAGGGAGCTAAGTACTGTTTGGCAGCTGTGTCAGAAGCCGTGGCGGCCACAATGATGGTGTAGTCCATTGCTCCAGCCGCAGTCAAAGTTTGTGAAATTTGAGCGAGAGAGGCGCGTTTTTGACCAATACTGACATAAACGCAAATCATATTTTGGCCAGCCTGGTTGAGAATCGTACCGAGGGCGATGGCAGTTTTGCCTGTCGAACGGTCACCGATAATTAGTTCACGTTGGCCACGACCAATGGGGATCATGGCATCGATGGCTTTGATACCGGTCTGCACAGATTCGGTGACTTTTTGTCGCCACATGACTCCAGGGGCGACTTTTTCTAGAGGCATAAACTGCTCAGGTTTTAGAGCAGGTTTGCCGTCAAGTGGCTGGCCAAGTGGATCGACAATCCTGCCAATAATTGAGTCACTGACTCCAATTGAGAGGATTCGGCCGGTGCGGCGCACGGTTTGACCGCTAGAAATGTGGCGGGCATCACCGAGCGTCACAATACCAACCACATCTTTTTTCAAATTTAAAGTTAAACCAAATTCATTTTTACCTAGATCAATCAGTTCACCGAGTTGAGCTTTGTTCAAGCCCTTAACTTCGACTACCCCATCGCCGTATTTCACAATCGTACCAACAGATTCTGGTTCGGCGGTGAGATTGGCTTGTTGAATAAGAGTTTTGAGGTTGGTGGCAAAGGAGTCTTGTTTGGTTGGCATACTGTTCACTTTCTTCATAATTCACTTTTAAGTTTGGCTTGTAATTTTTCTAGTCTTTTTTTAATCGTGCCATCGAATTCTTTTGATCCAACCCGCAACCGCAACCCCGCAATCATACTTGGGTCAACGATTTCAATAATTTCAGCTGGACGGCCCAGTTTTTTTTGGAGCGAACTCGCGAGTATTTTGCGTTGGTTGGGTGAAAGAGCATCGGCAGTTGTGACTTCAATTATTTCCAGCAGAGATTCTACTTTTTCTAGGGTGCCAGAAATTGTGGCGTCAAACTCTTGACTGCCCAATTGAATGCGGATGCCCCCTATCACTGCCGTATCGATGACTTCATCTATGGCGAATGTTGAGCCAATTTTTTGAGTTATCAACTCTTTCAAGATCGACCGTTGTTTGTCGGTGAGTTTTTGAGCGGTGGTAATGACGACGGTGTTAGTTGGTTTCATTAATTACATTCCTCGGAGTGCTTCTGCTAGTTGTTGAGTCACTAGTGTATCTTTGTCCTGTTTAGTGAGTTTTTTCGCTAAGATTTTTTCCGTTGCCAAAACTACTGCATCAGCCAGCCCTTCTTGCATTTTGGCTAGCACCTGGGCCTTTTCTTGCTCGGTTTTTTTGTGTTGCTTATCAGTATAATCTTCGACTTCAACTTTTGCTTTTTCCATCAATCTGGTTTTGTGTTCCTCTGCTTCCTGTGAAGCCTTCTCCAATTTGGCGGCGATCTTTTTTTCCAACTCACGATGTTTTTTTTCTTCGTATTGAACAATTTTTTCTTGTTGTTCAATGGCCTCTTGAGCGGCTTTTTGACCCTTTTCAATTCGATCAGCTCGATCCTTAAAAATTTCGAGAATTGGTTTATAAAGTAAATAGGTTAGTAACCCAAGCACCACTAAAAAATTAATCACCTGAAAGATGATCTGAGGTATCAGAATATCCATACAACTCCTTATCTTCTAGCTACTAGTTGACTCAAGTTAATTGCGATGGTTGATTAGACGAACTTCAAAATCAACGCAACCACGAGAGCATAAATTGCGACAGCTTCGGCAAAAGCAATGGCTAAGATCATGTTGGTTTGAATTTTACTGGCAGCCTCTGGGTTTCGACCAATAGCGCTCAAGCCACTCATGCCAATTAGTCCAATACCAATTGCGGGACCAATTGCACCAACGCCCATTACAAAAGCGATTGCAAATTCTTTTGTCATTATTTCCTCCTCTATATACTATTATATTTTTTTACTACGATAACTAATTTTTTTATCAATGATGCTGGGTAGCAATATTAAAAAATACTAACGACAACATCGCAAAGACTAAGGCTTGGACTAAGCCAACGAAAATTTCCAGTCCGTAAAATGGCATAGGAATGAGGATTGGCACCAGAGCTGAAATGACGACTAGAAGTACTTCACCGGCAAAAACATTACCAAATAAACGGAAGGCAAAGGAAATTATTTTGCCAATTTCTGAGATTAACTCAAGAATTCCCACGAAGAAGTTGATGGGACTAGAGAAGTTGAAGAATTTCTTGAAGTAGCCAAGTTGAGAAAATTTCACGCCAAAAATTTGGATCATGGTGAAGGAAATTAGGGCTAAGGCAATGGTGGTGTTGAGATCGGCAGTCCCAGCTCTCAAGTAAGGAACAAAAACAGAATGCTCCTCAGCATTTTCAATGGGTGCATTGGAAACCTGATGGTCGGTGGCTTCAACTTGTGGTGCAATTGTTTCGTCAATTGGAATTGCTCCGGTTTGTTCTTGAGTCACCTCCTCGCTTGATTCCGCTTGGTGGTTGAAACCAATCGTGCCAAAGCCTGGCAACAAACCAAACCAATTATTGAGTAGGATAAAAAGAAAAAATGTAATGACTGGCGCAAAAAAAAGTTTGCTTTTTTTCACATCACCCGTGACGGAGTAGACTAAATTATATAGTGTCTCGACGATCCATTCGGCCACATTCTGCAGACCGGTTGGTTTGTCGGTTTTTTTTAAACTTATGCGAGTGATGAGAGCAAAAATAATCAAGAGCGCTGAGATAATTAAGCTGGCAAAAATTGAGTTGGTAATGGGAATTGGACCAAGGTGGAAAATGGTCTCAGCGCTAATTGAAACATGAATGCCAGTCATAATGATAATTTCTTTTTACTAAAACAAAAAAACGCCCTCACTCCTCCATCCGCTATTTTGATCGAGAAGCTGAAACGCTAGCTGATTATACCTATGCTATTTATTTAGTCAACACTATTACTGCGTCGTAAGTGCCTTTGGCATCTTCTGTGGCATAACCTTCAGCAAATGCTAGGCCCAAGTTAGTCGCTTTTTCTAGTTGTTGCAAGAGTACTGGGTTTTCCTCAGCCATGAGTACTAGATTATTTTCCGCAGTTTCATAATCGCCTTTGGCATTGCCAGCGCTAACGGAACCAAATTTGGCGGTGGTAAGCATGTCTTTGATTGTACTGGCATATCCAGCCTTAGTTGTAGCATTGACCACTAATAAGCTGGCGTCTTCTGGATTAATTTGGGCTGAGGGAGAAGCAATCGGAGTTGGGGACGGAGTGGCTGTGGGTGAAGTTTCAACCACTTCTGTAGGCGTAGGTGTAACCGGAGTTTTTGATTTGGATAAGGTGAGTAGGCCAAAGCCAATGCCCACACCCACCGCTACGGTGGCGATGAAAACTACTAAGGTGATTGCGATCATTTTGATCATAGATCCTACTCCTGATTGATTTTTAATTGGTTTTATACCAGCAGTAACTTCAGGTTTTTTTTCTTCGACTGCGGAAGCAACTGTTGGTTCCCCCGAGTGAACAGAAAACTGTGATAAGTCTACATCACTTGCGCTTTGAGTGGAAGCATCAGAATCGGTCGGAGTAGCTTTATCTATAACAATATTGGCAGCTTCATTACTTGTAGTTTCTGTAACTGTCTCCTCCCCCGTCTTAATTTCAGCAGGTGCTTCGGGGTTTGTCTCGGTGACTGGCGCTGGTTTGGTATCTGGCATAGGCGAATTTTCCTTTTCACTTTCTACGGTAGCGGGAATCGAGGGCAAATTTGGTTCTGGTAATTCTGCTAGTTCATCAGCTGGCTCCAACGCAAGTGGTTTTTGTGCCACGGAATCTTGTTCTTTTGCGGTTGATTTACCCAAAGCAAACTTGGGTACAGGGTAATCACTTATTGAAAGGGTTTTTTGCCCAGCTTCTATACAATATTTGACGTGCGAAGGAATCTTGGCGTCGTCTTCTTTGAGTATGTTGAGTTGCTGTAAGGGAATGGTGTTGCTGAGCAGCTCTTTTAATTTTTCTTCAACCACTGCGTTGGTCACTAAATAAACTGTTTGGATATTTGGTTCACTGCCTTTTAAAGTCTTGACTGTTTCGGCAATAGCTTCAACATCACCAACTAAGGTCTCAAAGGCTTGATCGACGCCAATGTAGTGAAGGGCGCTAAACAAGTTAGCGCCCATTTGAATGATAGTAACAGAGGGCTCTAACGAAACGACTGATTTTAGGGTCCAACTGAGTGGTGAGATAGCGGTAATTTTCTTTTTGGAATTACCAGAGCCAACTCGCAGTGGAGCCAGTAGTGATTGTTCAAGAGCCGATAACTGCACCTTCGACTCTCCTTTGAGCGAGGTCAGTTTACTGATGAGAATTTGATGTGAAGTGCGGTTAATTTCTAATTGTGGAAGCAAATTCTGGTTGATATACGCTTCGATTTTTTTATCTTCGGTTTCTTTAACCGTAACAATGGTATTGGTAAATAGATGGTCGGGTAAAACTAGGTGGTATTCCTCATCTTCAAGTTTGGTGAGCAACTTGATAACATTCTCGGCGATAAACTCATTTTCGTTGAGGTATTCGCCATTTATTTGTCTGAAAGCTTGAATGGTAAAGGAATGGGGCTTTTTGCCAGGAAGCAACTCAGCTACATAAGCCACATCAGGAAGAATATAGAGCAGTTTCTGAGAATTTAGCATTCTTATCCACTAGTATGAAAAAAAACTAACAGCTTGGCAAGGGGTAATTAGCGTTGTTAATTAGCGTTGTTAATATTATTTTGTTTTTGACTATGTATATTCAGCGGACTCATGGCCAAAAACCATTGACGACTCGGTAGCGAGAAAAGATTGGGGTTGGCAACATGGATTTGCTTAGCCGATAATGACAAAAGCAATGATCGCTGGTTTGCGAGGAAATTTTACCAACACCAATTGAAGATACAAATTGGTTGAGAGATTGGGGTGGCGTTTTGAGCTGTTTGAGTTGGAGTTGCCTTAATACTTTTGGTGGTCGTTTCTGTTTCATATTGGCTAAATTCTTCCAAAATTTCTGAGGTGGCGCCCAAAACAGTATTTTCCACTGGTTGATTGACACCTAGTTTGATTGGAATATCTTTGAGAATAGCAAAATTTCCTTGGTTGTCGGCTGATTGAATAGTCAAATAATAGTCACCCAAAGCCAGTGGAGTTTCAACGTTGATCCCCCACTCTGAGTTGGCATTGGTGGTGGTTTCTCCCAGGAAAATTTGTTTTCTTTGGGTAATACCGGCGAGATCTACAAGGTCTTGGTTGATATACGCTTTCACCTGAGTGCCGACAATAGCAATGCCGTAGAGCGTTGGTGTTGTATCAGTAAAAATAATGGGCTTGGTCAGAGAAGAGAAAAGAGTTGGGTTATAGCTAGTGTAATCCTGAAGATTGGTTTTGTTGCCGACTTGAGAAAGCGTGAGGGGAAACCAGACAGACTGATTAGTTTTGTACTGCACGCCCTGATTGGTCATCACCAGGAAACGATGAGTATCGGTACTAATGGTATTACCCTTATTATCCACTGCCTTGACCAACCAAGAATGTACCCCCGTTGGCAGAAAATGGATATCGTTTTTGCCATACGCACAGATTTCCTGCTGTTTTGACACATCATTGTAAAGGTGGTAGTTCAAGTTCCACCAGTCGTTCTCTTTTATTACGCTCTCACCGTCTTTTTTTGTGTCTCCATTATCCCCAATTGGAGGCTGAGTAGCGGGGATACGTGAGAGGTAATCTTGACCATCAACAACAATGGTGTAATGTGAGAGACCCGAGTCTTCATCATGCCCTCGAGTGAAACAAAAACTGGGATAGTGCAAGTCGCCTACTAGATTGAGTGAGTTTAATGATGTTTGGATAAATGATTTGGCAAATACCCGATTGGTATTGGGATCAGTCAAACTAAATTCACGAAGGGGTTGAGTTGTGTCTAACTCGGGAATAAGGGTTGGACTGGGGGTGGGCGTGGTGGTGGATAAAGTATAACTAACCTCAATGTTTGTTGAAGAATTGTGTAAGTTTCCATTTTCATCACTGCAGGCCAAATAAATTACTTTTTCTCCATCTGTTTCTAGGTCTGGAACTTGACACGAATGGTTCACTCCCAAAGAAACCGCGCAGGGATCAATCATTTGACTATAACTTTCATCTGTCAAAGACACTTTACAGTTGCTGGCCTCATTAGTTTCAAAAGTAACAATTGGGGTAGAGTCGGTGATCGTTGAGTCAGGAGCGGGAGATAGATTGGTTAGCTGGGGAAGTGTGGTATCAAGAAGATATTTGGAAAAAAATGATCCAGTGCTTTCGATTGAAAAATAATCATGAGCACCATCTGGATCAAAATCTACCGCATCATCATATTGATAGTAGTATCCAATTAAATACAACTTGTCATCATTGACAAGAGCATATCTACCATCCGTTTGAGAACCATTTGCCGGTACTTTGGTCCAAAGATAGTCTCCGTTGGTATTTAGGGCGGAGAGAAAATAGCTTTCTTCCCAGGCGGATGTGAGAGTTTTTTCATCCACTTCCTCGCTTGGGTCAAAGTCAGTAGGCCAGTAGTACGAACCAGCGTAGTATATATTGCCTCTTTCGTCGACCGATGCATGGTATAAATCACCGTAATTAAGACCAAAAGTTTTAGTCCAAGCGTATGTTTCATCCGAGTTAATTTTTGTGACGAATACTCCATTGAGGCCATTGGTAGAGTGCGGGTCTTCATCGGTTCCAGGATCAAAATCCAAATTATTTGCATTAAATTGACCCACAAAATAGATGTTATCCTGAATATCGATGGTGATTGCATCGGGGTTTCCATAAGTAGGTGTCCCGATAGCACCAATAGTTTTAGTCCACTGGTAATTATTTGAGGCATCAATCTTACTAATATACAAATGTCCAACATTTTGAGCTCCTGTGGATTTTAAATCGGTATCTCCACTCACATCGAAATCAATATTGTTACCCTTAAAGGCGCCAGTAAAATAGATGTAGTTATCAGCATTACTGGCAACAGAATACAGTAGCACCGTATCAGTTGTTGTTCCCCCAATTGAATTTGTCCAACCATAAGTTCCATCCGAGTTTATTTTTGTCAAAAATGTTTGGTTTTCGGCTGTACCTCCAGTAGATTTCGTGTCACTTCCAGCATCAAAGTTGAAGTCAACCGCCACGGGAGAAAAGTAAGTGCCAGCGATATAAACATTGTTGTTAGTATCTATGGCTATTGAATTTGGGTTGAGTCCGCAATTGCCACTACCTTGAATCAATTTTGTCCAGCCATAGCTTCCGTCTGAATTTAATTTAGTGACAAAAAGACTACCAAGGTAACCCGTGCAAGTTGCAGTTTTATTGTCGGTGGCGCCTGAAGGATCGAAGTCGGCAGTGCCTCTAAAAGTACCAAGAAGATATATATTGTCTAAATGATCTATGGCCATACTGTCCACCCAAGCCCAGGTAGTAACTCCTGATTGATAAACTCCGCCCATCACTTTGGTCCATTCATAAGTTTCGTCTGCATCAAATTTAGTTAGGTAAACTGAGCTATCTTGCGAATATTCAGAAACGGGCGCTGTACTCGCTCCAGGGTCAAAGTCTAAGTTTGAACCTCTGAATTTGCCAGTAACATAGATATTGCCCTCGCTGTCATGAGCGGCCGTTTCTCCATATGAATAACCGGGGTCAAGATAGCCAAAGGTTTTGGTCCAACCATATGTGGGGTTTTGGGCATAGGAGGGTGTGGGCAATGCTATGAGAAAGCTGAAGAACAGTACGACAAAAGAGAATATACCCACCAAAAAAACTAGCGACTGGCGCCTTCCAAAATTCATATCCTGTACAGCTTATCATTCAAGCGTGTGACTTACAATCGAGAGAGGAAAATAGTGATTAAAGTTAACCCAAAGTTAGTGAACGAAAAATATGACTTAACAAATTTGTTTGACTGATGAATTTTTGTTGCAGTTTTTGATAATCATCATATTTTTTTATTACTTTGATTGGTGGGTCAACTTTGTTATTCAAACTTGAAAATTTAGTATTACTCATGATCATTACAATTTTTCCTGATAGTAGTCCCACTTTAATGGAAACAAACTCGTTATTTTTTATTAGACTCACTAGTTTTTCAATGTTTTGATATGGAAATTCTCTGTATATTTTTTTGTCGGTAAAAATATAAAAAAAGTTACTAGAATCCTGGCTCATAGGAAAGACATTCTTAGTTCGATAATATTTAACTATTTTGCACTTATGATTTACCAAAATTAAAACATCTAGCAAATTTAGTAGTCCCCAAAGTCCAACAAAACAAAACCAAATAAGAGATAGTTGATGAAACTTGTCAAATAAAATAACTGGAATAAATAGAAACGCAATCGACACTCTTGTGCTCTGAACAGGAGTTACGCAAAACTGAGTAATTTTTCATAGTGTCGCATCCTGTTTCGGCCTAGTCTTCGATTGAAAGTCCACTCTTCTTTTAATCGATAGAGTGTTTTCTCTGGATCAAGTTGCTTCTCCCTCTGGAGGATCAAGTAAGAAACAATACTGGTCAGTACGTGCATGTGCTGAGCTGTTTTTGTTCTTGCCTGACATCCCTCTAGGTGCAACTGATTCTTGAGAAAGCGAAAACAGTCCTCGATTGCCCATCTTTTGCCATACCACTGCATGATCTCACTTGGTGATAACTGCAGGTTGTTCGTTGCCAAGAACCGTTTGTCGTCCTTGACTACTTGTATGAAACATCTGTTGGTAACTGGTCCAGTGAGAGTATCTCCAGAATGAGGAAGATCATCTTCTACTCTACACCCGCTAATATTACGATTCTTCTTGATCCGACACACGAAGTCCCAGTGGTAGTTGGTTAATTGATCGAGAATAACCTCTGCTGGATAAAAGGCATCAAAGAGCACCATCTGTGGATTAATTCTCCACACATATTTAGCTTCTTTCAGGAGAGATTGGGCTAACTCAATC
>CAZFRD010000010.1:0-46574 GCA_964521215.1 uncultured Pseudomonadales bacterium | reverse complement strand
GAAGTGTATCAGACTGTGTCTATTAGAGTGTGTAAGATTTGGGGTTCAGTCCAGGTGACGATGAATAATAAAGTATTTCAGACTGTTTTATTGGAGCCTGAGCAGTAGCGGTTGGATGAATTAGTGGTTAGAACTAATTTTGCGGAACTTTCTGACAACGATCTTATTAAGCTTGGTCAAAAGCTCGATGGGGTTGAATCTAACATAAATTTTTCATCCTCATTGGGATGTAGAAGGTTGTTTGTCGCGTTAGAAACAGCTTTGAAGGGCGAGAGAGGGACGACCACTATCGACCAGTTTAAAGTCTTTAAGTAACTTAAAATTCCCATGCAGGTGTTGATCCTCGTCTTCCCAATTGCCAATGCAACTTCGACGATTGAAGTTGTCGAAAGACTTTAATTCAACTGGCCAAATTGCGTCATCGGCAGAAAATCGATTACAGTCGACAGCGACTGGTTGTCCCGACCGATCAGTCCAGCTTTTGACTGGATAACTACCAGCGGGATTGAACTCAAGCTGAGATTCCGAGTTTTCCGATGTATCATAGAGAAACACCTGAGCAGCGTGATTGACCACAATGTCTGGAATCACGTAAAGATGGAGTTGGCGAGCTTCTTTGACTAGATCTTGAAAGTCCTCTTTCGTGCCAAAGTGCTGGTCAATGTCTAGGAAGTTATGGGTAGCGTAGCCGTGATACATGGAGGGGTCAAAGGCAGTTTGTTAAAGAACCGGACTCAGCCAGATGGTGGTGATACCAAGGCGACGTAGGTAACCCGGCATAGACCTAATGCCATTGATGGTTCCTCCACACCACTTAGTACCAGCCTCTCGCCCCTTAGTCGCATCTGCCTCAGTTTGCACCGCATTGCCAGTCTGATCGAAAGTAAAGGGTGGTGTCGACCATCCGCCACAATTTGCCCAACATTGTTTTCATATCCCCTTTCCAGCCCATCAGAAAACCGATCTACCATCAGAAAGTACAAAACCTGACTTGGCTAGTTCTGTGGTGAAGGTGTAAATGCTAGACCGGTCAATCAAGACCAGTCAATGTCACTAATTGAGTGCAAATTAGAGTTGGGCAGATAAGGCATATTGTGAGGGAGATTGACTGTAAGGCCAAGTGTAGTTTACACTTTTAATTTGATTATAATCAAAAATGAATATATTTGAATTCGCTCTTTCAATAGTACTTGTCAGTAGTTTCAGTTGGCTCGCTGGTGCTGGAGTGAGTGGAATAGTTTTCAAAAGAATTAAATTTAGTGTTTTGAGAGGTGGTAATGTTGATCGAAAGAATAAAAAAGCGCAAATTATTGGCTTATGTTTTTTCATTGCATTTATAGCATTCCCTTTTCTTCTTTTTCAGTTACTTATAGAGATCTATGGTTTCTTCTCGTTTCAAGTACTGATTTCTCTACTTTCTACAGGCACATCGTTTGTGATGGGAGTGACCCATGTTGTTAAACTCAATAGATTGTTTGTCCTCAAGATACTCGTGTTAGGTATTTTGGCATTTTTCTTTATACAGTATGGCTTGAATTACTCACTGGGAAATGTGGATGTAATAAATAGAAACACTGAATTAATAGAAGAAAAAGCAAAATATTCATCTCAATATACTCATATCTTCACTACTACTTTTCCTAAAATTAGAGAATGCACATTGCGCTACGACTATAAATACTGCAAGAATATGTTTCAAAATGAAATAAATACTCTGAATATTCCCAAAAGGTAC
Source organism: uncultured Pseudomonadales bacterium (assembly GCA_964521215.1). GTDB lineage: Bacteria > Patescibacteriota > Microgenomatia > UBA1400 > PJMF01 > DAOQVB01. The sequence continues at coordinate 44,839 of CAZFRD010000010.1, read as the reverse complement.
ACATACTATTTCATTCAAAAATGTCCAAGTTATTCAGGAAGTCATGCAACAGTCCAGGAAGAAAGCGCAATATGTAAGTTGTTTAAATCTGGTGATTTTACACGTACTGTAGTGAGTTCTCCTGGTGAACAAAGAGTGTATCAAATATTAGAAGGTAGGCAAAAATATAAGCCTAATAATTTTAGAATGAATGAGATTTTTACAACATCTCGTTACTTATTTGATCTTTACTCTGAAGCAGAAATAATTGTACCTGTGACTGCGGATGATGAAATCATTGGGGCAATTGTTGAACTGTATGCTGATTAAGTCAGGCTCGTTTGGTGAGCCCGCTGTCCCAAATTTGGAAAACTTTTTCCTGAGTTTACTTGAAGTATGCTACAAGCTCGTCGAGCTAGGGTTTTGTTAATCCACATAGACTATAAACTATGTTGAGTTAGATAGTAACTTATATCCTTCAAAAAGCGCATCAATAATAAATGATGAAAGTGGCGCAAGGTTGCTTTGCATTTGAGCTGCTTCTAAGTATGTGTAATACGCTTGCTTTTTTTCTTTTTTGATCAAAACTGGAGCCAGTTGATATCTAAGCGCCAGAATCAGCATCAATAAACGGCCGACTCTGCCATTACCATCAGAAAAAGGATGGATTTGTTCGAATCGAGCATGAGTTTGTGCTATATGCTCGACTTGATTCTGTGGATATTTCTCAAATCGATTGAAGGAAGCAATACATTCAACCATATTTGTTTCTATGCTCAAGTGATTAGAGGTTGGAACGTGTACGCCAGCAATTCGAACACTGTGATTTCGATACGTACCAGCAGTATGCAGAATACCATTCATGAGGATTTGATGGATATGTTTTACTAGTTCTACATCAATAGTGGTATTGCTGTCCCTGATCCACCTCATCACAAATCCTAATGCACCTTGATGATTCTTGGCTTCTTGGTGTTCACGAACGCTTTTGTTGGGTATTGTCACGTCATCGAAGAGCACTGCTTTTACATCTGGTTCAGTAAATGTACTACCCTCAATACTGTTGGTATGATAGGTTAAAGAAAGCAAGAGGTTGTCATAAAGATCGTTTCTCGACATAAGTAACGAGAACGGCTTGGGGAATTGGTGCTGGAGCTGTTTGAGTTTTCCAATTTTTTCATCAAGATCATGTCTTTCTATGTTCGTATCACCAAAGGTTTCAAGATAGAGAGAATTAATTCTCTGTGTTGCTTCTGTTCTAGGTTGACTCTTACCATTAATCCAACTGTTCAACGTAGGGAAAGACACACCTAGATCACGAGCTAGCTCCTCTTGAGTTTTACCACTACATTTTTGAATTTGTTGTAGTTGCTTCGTAATAGTCATGCGCTCTATTATAGATAACTTTATAAAGTTTGTCAATCTTTATAAAGTTTATGAGTCAGCTGGGGACTCAATCTCGCGACTCGTCAAACACACTGATTAACGAGCTGTTTGCTATTTGCTAATGTGAGCCCACGCGCCCTCAGTTGGAACACCTTTTCAGATATATCTTATACACTTATGCCAGGCTAAAAGAGCTTGGGTTCACCTATTTTAATGGAACTGTGAGTATAATTGAAGCGGAAGGAGGTTCTGATGAGTAGCTTTAGTGATAATCAGGGAGAGTTTATTTCTCATCTCTTTGATGAGAAATCGTTTTATTCTTCTTTTCTTTCTGATTTAGAAAAATGTGAACAAGAAGTTATTATTGAAAGCCCATTTATATCGAAAACCAGAATGGATATACTACTTCCCTTCTTTATAAGGCTAGTTAACAGAGACGTAAAAGTCTATGTGATTACAAAAGATCCGAGCATTCTTAAAGAACCGCTCGCCACGTACTCCAGCGAAATAATTCGAGAATTTGAAATACTTGGAGTCAATGTACTCGCAACTTCAAATCATCATCACAGGAAATTAGCTATCTTGGATAGGAAAGTGCTTTGGGAAGGCAGTCTTAATATTCTCTCCCAGACTAATAGTCGCGAAGTTATGAGGAGAATTCAGGGTGAAAGCCACGCACAAGAGATGTTTGACTTTCTTAAACTTGGTAGATTTATAGATTAGCAGGTATGCGTTACAATACAGGAGAATATGACAAAGAAAAATATTGGTTACCAGATAAATGAAAAAGATATTGAATCAGCTTTGAATCATCTCAAGCTAAATGAAAATCCAGAGGCAACGCGTGATGATGCGATTCAATACCTGGAGGAACATCATGTGATGGCTCATGTTGCAGCTCACAGGATTGTTGAGGTTCAACAACTCACCAAAGCCCCAAAAAAGGAAGTGAAAAAGCTGGAGTCAGGCAGTTAGAAATCTAGAATCTCGGAAGATTTTACTTTCAAGGCTTTTGCAATGTCTTTGAGTACCTCAAGAGAGGGATTTTCTTCATCTCGTTCTATCCGTGCATAGTAATTAGAGCTGATGCTTGCTTTTTTAGCTAATTCAACCTGTGTTAGTTGCTTTTCTTTTCGTAGTTTTTTGAGGTTATTACCTATTTTTGTTTTTGGTGGCATATGCTCATTATACAAGTGTTTCTACTCTTCTGGGAATAGTTCACCTTGAGTTAGTTCAATATTGGAAATAATAATCTCAGGTCTTTTATAAAGAGTTTTTCTATAGACTTCGGCTGTAATATTAACTTGCTTTTTATAGAATTGCATAAAATCTTCCGTTTGTTTTCCATCAGGAGGATGAGCAGTTAGTAGCTTATATCGGGGATCAATCTCGACTGCTTCAAATTTTAGTTTTTCACCTCGGGTGCTTTGAAGTGCGAGTATTTGGCCAGTAAGGTTTATAATCATTCCATTTTCAAACTCTGGAAGAATTTTCTCATCTTCAGGTAGATAATTTTCAAGTTCTCGATCATCTATAACAACTTGAGACTCACTTTTACTCAAAGCCATAACTTTAACTGAGGAAATACTATTTTCGCTTAAAGGTTTAAGTGCTTTTTTGTAACGACCGTTTGAAACCATTTGTTTTAATTTTTTTGCTTGTCTCTCTGATATTTCATTGCCGCTATCATCAGCAGTAGTCAATCTTTGCTTCTGTTTGCCAGCCCATTTCAGCATTTTCGGAAAATATAAAACCACTAGTCCAGTAACTACAGAATTGTCAAATTGATTTTCCCGAAAATAGTCATTGACCGACTTATGTCCGTTTCCAAATGCATTAAAAAAGTTACTCGCATGTTGGTGAAGTGTTGCGTCTGCTACCTGCAAAAATTCCATCAAGTCTTTGGGGTCCTTGAATGGAGAGTGCTCAAATAGAACATGAACAAGGTTGACTACATCTATTGACCCTTCGGAAATTCTTGTTGTTCTAAGTACTAATTCTCCTTGAATTTGAGAAATTTCAAACAATTCTTTGAAAACATCATTGAATCCACTGAAAGATTCTCCAAGCAACCCGAGGTCGTAACCAGGCTGATTTTCACCTGATTCAATATATTTGATTAATAAATTTTCGTTCATACTGGTCCTGATTATATCAATATAGTGCTAGTTTGTACCTTGTAATATTTTTTTTGGATTCACTGGCACCCCATACACCCTAATCTCAAAATGCAAATGTGGCCCTGTAGACCAGCCAGTGCTACCCATTTCACCAATTGAATCAGTAACTTTTACTTCTTGTCCCTCATAAACAGCAATCCTGTTGAGGTGAGCATACACAGAAGTAATGTTGTCTCCGTGATCAATAATCACATGTTTGCCATAACCCCAGAATATTTCTCCTGCATATGTCACGGTTCCATCCATAAATGGTGAAATCTTGTCACCTATTTTGCCTTCTGGATTGGCAATATCAATTCCAGCATGGAATTTTTGATATTTGCTTGATCCCGCAAATTCAAGGGTCGTCTTTCCTTGTACGGGCCAAGCCACTTTTTTCGAAACTTCCTTTACAACAGTTCCATCTGCGGGATTCTTAATCTGAATTGTCTGAGTTCCGACCTCCACACTAATCAATGCATCAGAAACAATGTTGATGCCTGTGTGCATCAAGATGATAACTGCAATCAATGGCAATGACAGCAAAACTAGGAAGGAAAAAGCTACAAGCTGCAGCTCTCTTTTAAATGACCAGATGGTGTGAGCGGTAAGTATGGCATGCATCTATAAATATAAATCTTTCGGATCAGTGGTTAACATTGGGTGCTCTTTTTCTGAGGCAACTATTTTGACCGCTACATGGTTTTGGTCGGCAATTATCAATGCCTCACCTCTATCGCAGGTTAGTAAAAATTGTTGTTCATACTCGCTCAAGTTGAATTCCTGAACCACTTTTTTGATTGAAGTTGTGTCTTGCTTCATTAGGATCCTCAGTGAAGATTGAGAGGCAATTGCTCTACCATATTCTTGATTCAGGAAGTCATTAGCTTGTTGGGAAATTAAAGTCACACCTAAGTAGTGCTTGCGGGCTCGGCGCACCAATCCTGCCAAGAACCGGGCGCTTTCTTCGTGCTGCAGTAACAGCCATGCCTCATCGATTACTAGTATTCGTTTTTGTGGATCTCTTTTCACCTGTGCATGTACAAAGTTAGCGGTAGTTAAGATCATGATTTGTCTGAGTGACTCATCTAGATCTTTGATATCAAAAACAACCAAGCGGTTAGATAGATCAACGTTCGTCTGAGAATCAAATACACTTGAAAGTGAGCCAGACACAAACTTGTCTAGCCTGTGACATAATTCCTTTTGCTTCATTTTTTTAAGTGTTTTATAAAAATCTCTAAGTAGTGGAAACTTTTGATCAGTTTCATATTTTTGCTTGCGCATGCTAATGCCAAACTGCTTGTAGGTTTCAATCAATGCCTTATCTACAACAGCGCGCTCTTCATCTGTGAGTGATCCTGCCATCAAAGAAATAATTTCAGTTAAGTCTTGAATGTGTTCAGCAAGTCCATTTTCTCCAGTCACAGATTTAAGAGAAAAATCAAAAGGGTTAATTTTCTCTTTAGAAGTTGCAGACAAACGGATATATGTGCCACCAATGGATTTAGCTAGTTGTTTGTACTCACGCTCAGGGTCAATCACAATCACTTTTGTTTGTTGCATGAGTTGCCTGAGGATTTCAACTTTTGCAGTATAGCTCTTACCACTTCCAGATTGAGCAAAGATTATGGAGTTGGCGTTGTTCAAAGAAAACCGATCAACAATAACCAATGAATTATTTGATTTATTGATGCCATATAAAATTCCTGATTCTTGCACTAACTCAGAAGATACAAACGGAAAAGTCAAAGCAGCACTTGAGCTATCCAAGTTTCTTTTTTGTGCAAGTTGGTTTTCACCTCTAGGAAGGGTTGACTGCAAGCCCTCAAGTTGCTGGAAAGTGGCGTTTTTAATGTAAAAAAGCCTGGAGGACATGATTGTCTCTAGCACCTGTGTGGTTTTGTTGAGTTCTTCCAAGCCACTTGCACTCAAAGTCATGTAAATAGATATCTGAAAGAGTTTTTCTTGTCCTCTCTGGATTTTGTCTTTGAGCTCCATGGCAGATTCAAGCGGATCAGTAATCTCAGAACCAATTACTTTACCAGCTTTAAGCATTGTTCTTTTGGTAGATTCCAGCTCTGTAATTTTTCGATTTAACTTGGGCAGAGCCATCAAGGGATCGACTTGTTCGATGTGGTATGAAATATCGAGATCTTGATTGAAGTTAATGAGCATATTGAGCCAACCAACATTTGCAACATAGGGGTAGCCAGAAATAAACAAGGTTCGCACATACGTGTCGCCAATTTGTAGATATGTGGACTCTTCCATCAATCCTGAATATGAAATCAAATCAACTTGATCTTGTTCACCAAAACTAAACTGCAATGACAATCTCTCACGGCGTTTCTTTTCTTGCTGAGTTTTGAACCTGCGAACCTTTTTTCGTTTCCATTTTTGCAAGTTGTGGTAGTGGGTTTGAACGGTGTTAAACATAATTGTGTTGCAGGATTGCTTTCATAGTAGTACTGGTTAACTCTTGGGTTTTGAGTTGGTTTTTGTTGTAGAAGCTGTAAAACAAATGCAGAACTTCTAAACTATCAAGCTTTCTTGCTTTCATGCCAAGTTTCTCTAACGCTTTGATCACCATATCTTGAGTAAGGGTTAATTGTGCTTGTGCTAATTCGAACACATCACCTCTGGTATCTGGTTTGTAGGGCAAGACAATGTAAAATTTTCGAGAGAGGATTTTGTTACCTGATACAAGCTGGCGAATAAATTGTGTGTAATCGTCAATCTGTTCTAAATACTTATTTTCATCTTCACTTTGTTTCAGTAACTCAATTGAATCCACATACTGATCTATATCAACTTCTCGGATACGGATGAGTATTTGCAGTTGAGATGGTAAGGAATTTAAAAATGTTTGAAAGCTGTCGATCAACACATCTTGTTCAGCCTCGCTTTTAAGCTCAAAGTTTACAGAAGAGGTTTCAATCACCAGGCGATGCTCGTTATTTGGCAGAACCAAAATGCCATCACGCACTTCTTTGATAGCTATTTGATTACGAGAACTTGCTTTATTAAGAGACTTTTTCAAAGGCCACATTGAGTCCTCCTTTCTTGCCGGAGCGATAGGTTAGATTGTAGTCAGTGGTATCAAGAATGTGTCGAAGTGTGAGAATATCTTTGATATCAAGATTTTGATAGTTTTTTAGAACTGCATTGACTGTTTCATTTTCTTCAACAGCGACAATCTCAACTTCTGGTTGAATAATCTCTCGATGAGTAACAGAGTTTTTGTTATACACGTAGTATTTGGGTCTGAGGTTGTATCTCATCAAGACCAGAAGCCAGCTTGCAATAATCCTGCCTTTCACTCTAATTGCCAGAGTGATACTAGCAATGGCAATAATGCTTGCCAAGACCAGTTTATAGAGCACAAAACTCATGCTGGGTGGAAGGAAAGCATAAATAAATGAAGCAATTAAGACAGGCAACAGAAGTAACATGATTTGGGTCAAACTAAAATCACCTGCAATTTTGTCTTCTACAGTGGTTATTTGAGCTGGTATAACTTGGCTTCTCATATTTTTACAACTTTCTTTGAAATTTGAGCTGCTGCATTCTGCGCCTGAGTTCTACTTGCTGCAGAGGCATTATCAGTCGTCATCACATTAATAATTTGGTTTCCTAGTTTTTTCATTGAGCCAGAGTTGGCGGTGTACATCACCATCTGCATCATTAGGTTTGGAGTTTTGAGTAAAGTGATAAACAAGCCAATGGCAACGGCAATTGAAATGAGCGAGTTTTCACTGTGCTCAGGTAGAGTCAAAAATGAGCTAGCAAGCTGAATAATGACTACATGCACAAACACGATAAACACGCTGACTAGATAAGTCTTAATTGCAATTGAGGCAAGGTCAGAGAACTTTGGTAGAGCTGAGAGTAAGAATATAAACGGTGAAAGCACTGCCCCCAGTGAAATAATGATAAGTCGGCTAATATACATGAGTAACAGCACGATGGAGACAATCAAAAACATGACCATGAAAATCAAAATGATGAGTGGTGTGGTTCCAGAAATAACTGCAGTCGGATTAAAAGCTGCCTCAATCCAGGCATGATTTAGTCCTCCTGTGGAATCCAAGATGGCTTTAACCAGAGCGTTGCAAGTGATAATGGCATAATCGGCCAAGAAGAGAGAGATGTTTGCTGCTAAAAAACTCAGGCCTAATCTGGGCAACAACTGTTTGATCTCAACTTCTTCAAAACCAAAAGTACTGGCACTCATAACGTGCAGACCCATGAGAGCTACCACTAGAATAAATAACGCATCTACAATTCCTACAGTTACCAACCAGAAATTACGAACCACTTCATTGTCTAAAAGCGTTGGCGTGGTGGTGAGGTAGCCAAGTACCCCATTCACAATTGGCTCAGTAGAGCTTTCAACAATGTTTTGGATAAAGCCACCAATTGCATCAATGAGTACTTGGGTTAAGCCCTCACTTGGTTCAACGGTTTCGACACTGACAATATTAACTGGTGTGCCGATTCCTGATGTTGTCTGAGAGTTTAAAGCATGCTGGAAAACTGATGTTACTACATTAGCTGCTAATACCAAGGTTAAGCCGATAATGGCGTTTCTGATGGTGTTCTTTGCAGATTCCAGAGCTTCAGGTTTACCAGCTGAAGTGATGTAGAGATATCCTGCCTTAACTAAAAAAAAGACCGCGGCTGCGGTCGAAATAAGGGTGATGATTTGTAAAGTGTTGTTGGTGTATTCAAGGATGCCAGGGTCGGTAGTTTGCGCAAAGACGGGAGCACTAAACAAAAAGAATGAGGTCGCAATAATTCCAATGGTAGTGAGTACCCTTCGCATCAATACATATCCCTTCGCTTACTGTCCTGCACCAAAGGCAGTGGTTGCTAGCTGGCTGACCATGTTTGAAAGAACAAATGCTCCAAGCACGAGGGTGAGGCCAATAGCTGAATATAAAATTGTTTTTTTAGACTTTTCGAGTGACTCTGGGTTTCCAGAGCTAGTGATGTAGCCAACTCCACCCCAGACAATAAAACCTGCTGCAATAAAGCCAGAGAGTGTGACCATGACTTGAATCACGCTTTGAATGAATGATTGGATTTGTCCAACTTCGGCAGTCTGTGCAAACGCTGGAGTTGCAACAACTAAAGAGGTAAGAAATAAGCTTTGAAGAAATACAAATTTTCTCATAACAACGACCCTTTCGTTTAAAAAGTATCCAGGGCAGGTGTTACAAAAAAAGCTACCTCACTAGTTGGGCAGCTCTTGTTATAACAATTACTTTTAGTAATAAATTGAATCAAATTATATCAGTAGTCTGGTGTATATCAAGAGAGGAAATTGTTTTTGATGTCCCGTAATTATTTCAACTGTACTATAATGTAGCAAACAAATTCCAGTTAAGAAAAGTGTTTGTTGTAGTGAAAAATTGATTAATTTGAACCACAAGATGCATCATCATGAGTTTATATTAAGAAATAAATTACAACTTCGTAGAGTTGTAGGCATAGTTACAATAATAATATAACAAATGAGATAGATAAGGAAAGAAATGAGTTATCCAGGCACAAGGTGGCATAAGTGCGACCTGCATGTGCATACACCAGCTAGCCAATGTTTTACAGAAAGAGAAACTGTGACTCCAGAGCAATGGGTGCAGGCGTGCATAGATAAAGGATTAACGTGCGTTGCTGTCACAGACCATAATACTGGTGAATGGATTGACAAGATTAAAGACACTTCAGAAGGAACAAGTTTAACTATATTTCCGGGTGTTGAGTTAACCTGTAGCGAAGCAAAAGTGCACTTACTTGTTATTTTTGATATTAATGCCACCACTCAAGTGATTGAGGATTTTGTAATTAAATGTGGAATAACACGAGATAAATTCAGCGAACAAGATGCTCACTCAACTTTAAGTGTCTCTGAAGTATTGAATGAAGCAAAGTCTGTGGGTGCAATAGTAATTCCAGCACACGTCGATGAATTTAATGGTTTAAAGAATACTGCAAACGCCACCTTAGAAACCTTATTTACTAGTGAGTTGGTAGATGCCGTTCAAGTTGTACACCGCGAATTTACCATAAGCGATGAGGACTATCAGGCACTAGATAAAAATACAGTTCTACAATCACAATTATCATATTATGGATTAGCAGAGAATGGCCTCTCTTTGAATGACCTAAAAAAATCTAGAAGTTGTGTATCGAAAGCGATTGATTCAGGCAAATCTATCCTGACATTATCAGATAACCCTCACCAACAAGGAGATTCCAAGCATGGGCTTTGGGGTATAGGAGAGAGATATACTTGGCTAAAAATGGAAAAGGCTCCATCACTTGAAAGCTTAAGACAAGCTTTGATTTTGCCTGATTTGAGAGTTCGAAATGACTTTCTTGTACAAGACCCATCTAGTACACCTGATTTGTGGATCGAAAAAATTATCATAAAAAACACAAAAATAACGAGCGATACAGAACCACTAACAATAGATTTCAGTCCACAAATGACATCAATTATTGGTGGAAGAGGAAGCGGTAAATCAAGTCTAATTAGGTTTATAATTGGTGTTTTAAATAAACAAGGCGAGCTGGTGAATTTAAAGCAGCTTCTTGATGACTTTAATAATTTTTTCAAAGAAGCGGATAGAAGACATGGTGTGCTGAATAATTCAACAGCGATTGAGCTTTACATAAATAGGCTCGGTGAAAAATACAAAGTCTTGTACAAACATGATGCACCAGTAAAGAATTCGCTCTATAAGTTATCTGGAGACGAATTTATAGCAACTGATGAAATAATTAGTGATTTATTTGATGTAGAGATATTCTCCCAAAAGCAGATATTTGAAATTGCTAATAAACCCAATGCTCTCAGAGTTTTATTGGATGACAACTCTCCCAATGTGGGCAACATTGAAACTGAATTAGAGTTACTACGACAAGACTACTACTCAACAAAGGCCGATATCAGAAGACATCTGGCAGAATTAGGCAAAAAAAGTGAGCTTAAAGTTAAACAAGAGGATTTGGCAACAAGGTTGAAGGCGTTAAGTAAAAGTGGTCTAGGTGAGCTTTCAAAAAAACAAAAAGACTATCAAGAGGATCAACAAAATATATCCAATTTTCAGACTGAAATTATAGAAAGATCAACTCTAGTCAGCGAATTGATTGAAAACTTTGATGAAATTTCAGGAGAGGATTTACCAACAGATGTTGAGCGTAGCAAGGATCTAAATTCTATTCTGAATGAAAAAAAGAAAGCATTTCAAGCTCTCATTAATCAGCTAGTAGAAATACCAAAAAAGTTAGATAAGCTGGAAAAAGAAACCGATGATGCAATTAGTAAAACCATCTGGTCAAAAGAATATTCAAAACTTAAAGAGGAATTCACCAATGCGGTAGAGGGACTTCAAGATCAAGGAATAGATCCTGAAAAATCAAAAGAACTATTGGATGATATTGAAAAGACTGAAGGACAATTAAAAAGACTTGAAAAGGTAGAATCGAAACTTGCTAGGGCTAAACAAAAAGCTGACACGCTAAGAAATAAGTATTTTGATACAAGAGAAAAATTATCGAAAGCAAGGCAAGAATACATTGATGGATTACTAGATGAGTCTGATGGTTCTGTGAGAGTAAAGGTAAAAACATACCAAGATAGGCATGATTTAGAGTCTCGACTTAGACATATCATATCTGCAACCGATAGATATGAGGATGATTTTGAATTTATTGGCAATAATCTACCCAGAGATCCAAGACAACGAACAATCTTAGAGTATGTGAATAGTCTTATTGATGATTTTAAGAGCATGATGCAGGATAATTATGAAGGTGATCTATCAGGGTATTTTGTAAATAAAATAAAGCAAATTGATGCTGAAAGCTGGGATAAGCTTGAATTGCTAATTCCCGAAGATGAAATAGTGGTTGAATATAAAGCAGGTGGAAATCAATATATTCCCATTGCATCTGGGTCAGCTGGTCAAAAAACTGCAGCTATATTAACATTGATACTCAGTTATAGAACAAACCCTTTGATCTTAGATCAACCAGAAGACGACTTAGATAATAGTCTAATTTATGAACTAATTGTGGAACAGCTAAAAAAATCTAAAGAACACAGACAAATTATTGTTGTGACCCATAACGCAAACATACCTGTGAACGGTGACAGTGAGCTTGTCATAGTGATGAATTCAACAACTAGTGATATACAGGTAGATGAGTTTGGATCAATTGAAAATGAAACAATTAAAGCTAAGATTTGCACAATCATGGAGGGTGGAAAAAAAGCTTTCGAAATGAGAGCTAAGAGGTATAATTTATAATGACGTTATCTAAATCCGACTACATGCTTTTTCTCCGCCACCCTGCTTGGCTCTGGCTCAAGAAGTATGACAAAACCAAACTACCTCCTGTAGATGAAAACACCCAAGCCATGTTTGATGCAGGACATGATTTCGAGCAGTATGCTGAAAGTTTATTCCCAGGCGGAGTAAAGCTTGGCTTCAATAACTACATCGAATACCTGAGTTTGCCTGCTCGCACCACTCAAGCCCTTCAAAATGGTGCAGAAGTTATTTTTCAAGGCAGATTTGAAGTAGGCAACCTGACTTGTATTACAGATGTATTATTCAAGCACCCCGATGGTAGTTTCGATCTAATCGAAATCAAAGCCAGTACCAAGGCAAAACCAGAGCATGAGTACGACTTAGCTTTCCAACTCTTGGTACTAGAGAAAGCAGGCTTAAAGATTCGCAATATTGCAGTTATGCATGCAAATAAGGAATATGTTCGAAATGGAGAGGTAGTTCCTGCTGAATTTGTGGGTAAAACAGATATTTCAGAGAAAGTTCGTGCCTTAATGAGCACAACTTTACTACAAGTTGATATGGCTTTTGAAGTTTTGGCAAATAGAACCATGCCAGATATTTCTCCTAGGTTTGTGAATCAATTGGGTATTAACGGAAAATCGTCACCTTGGCTAGAAGAATGGATGGAAATTTTTAAAGGTATAACTGGTGAAATTGACACTTACTCCATGTATAACCTTGCCTACCCAAGCCCCGAGCAATTAGGTCAACTAGAAGATCTTGGTATTACATCTATTCACGAGATGAATGAAGATCAAGCTTTACGTGATAAGCAAAAAGTACAAATTAGAACTACCAAGACGAATGAGCGCATTATTGATACCGAGAAAATCAAGGCATTTCTAAATACCTTTCAATATCCACTCTACTTTTTTGATTACGAAACTCTAGCAACTTTGGTTCCACAGTTTGATAGATTCAGTCCATACAAAGATTATCCCTTCCAATACTCACTACACGTGATTGAAAGTCCTGGTGCAGAAGTTCAGCATAAAGAGTACCTCCATAACGAAGCCAGTGATCCCATGCCCGGATTATTAGCTCAACTTAGGCAGGATATTGGAGACACCGGAACCGTGCTTACATGGAATATGAGTTATGAAAAAGGATGTAATGACAGAATGGCTGAGTTATATCCAGAATATGCAGATTTTCTGGCAGACTTGAATAGTCGCATTGAAGATTTAATGACTCCTTTCGCCAAGATGTGGTTTTTTGATAAAGATTTCTTTGGCAGTGCATCGGTTAAAAAAGTACTGCCCGTATTAGCTCCTGAGTTGAGCTACAAAGATCTTGAAGTAGACAATGGATTACTTGCCCGCAGGCTTTGGACTGACACGGTTTTGAAAGGTAAGAATGGGCATAATCGTACTGAGGTGATGTACAACTTACGCAAGTATTGTGAGTTAGATACGTTTGGGATGGTGAGGATTTTGGAGGAACTACGTAAGATTGTTACCAATCAATAATAATGAAATGTAAGGTAAAATTAAGACATGGCTACTTTATTTAAAGAGGTTAACTATAACCTATCAACACTTATTCAACAAATTGATCTTGGCATCATAGGGCTCCCAGATATTCAACGTCCTTTTGTATGGAAAGATACGAAAGTTAGGGATTTATTTGATTCAATGTATCGAGGATATCCTGTGGGTTATTTCCTCTTTTGGGCAAACGGATATCAGGAAAATACTAAGACTATTGGTGATCAAAATAAACAAAAGGCTGCACAATTACTCATTGTAGATGGACAACAAAGACTTACATCACTTTTTGCAGTCATGAAAAGCAGAAAAGTGATTCGTGAAAATTATGAAACAGAAAACATTGTTGTCTCATTTAAGCCGTTGGAAGAAAAGTTTGAAATTCCAGATGCTGCTACCAAAAGAAGTCCAGAATATATCCAAAGCATTTCAGAATTGTGGAGTCCTGATATTAACATCTTCTCTTTTACTCAAAAATTCATTGAGAAGTTACAACAAACAAGAGACTTAACAGCAGTCGAGATCAACAAGATTCAGGAATCAATTAGTAGGCTCAAGAACCTCGAGCATTATCCATTTTCAGTGTTGGAGTTATCTGCATCGATTGATGAAGAGCAGGTGGCTGATGTATTTGTTCGTATCAATAGTCAAGGTAAGAAACTGAATACCACTGATTTTATTTTGACACTTATGTCCGTTTTTTGGGAGCAAGGTCGCAAGGATTTAGAGAACTTTTGTGCTAGTGCTCGCCAGCCAAATACAAGCGAAGCATCTGCCTTTAATTATGTGATTACCCCAGACCCAGAGCAAATGTTGAGAGTGAGTGTTGGTTTTGGATTTAGAAGAGCCAGAATGCAGTATGTGTATAGCATCTTGCGTGGAAAAGATCTTGAAACAGGTGAGTTTTCTGAAGAACGAAGGGATGATCAGTTTTCAAAAATGCAACAAGCTCAAGTTAAGGTCTTGAATCTCACCAATTGGCATGAGTTTTTAAAAGCGGTGCAACGTGCTGGATACGTAAGAACTGATTACATTAGTTCACAAGTTAATGTCTTGTATGCGTATACCTTCTATTTGATTGGTAAGTATGACTTTCAAGTAGCCCTGTTTGAATTACGAGAAATAATTGCACGTTGGTTTTATATGACCTCTTTAACTGCTCGCTATAGTAGTTCTGCTGAGTCACAGATGGAGGCTGATCTAGCAAACTTCAGAGATATTTCTACTGCTGAAGAATTTGTAGCACTATTAGATAAAACTATTTCTACACAATTTACAAGTGACTTCTGGCAGATTAATTTACCTAGTGATTTGGCAACGAGTTCTTCAAGAAGTCCATCATTGTTTGCCTATTATGCTGCTCTCAATGTTCTAGATGCAAAAGGTTTGTTCTCTCAACTGAAAGTATCCGACTTATTACATGCAGGTCTCAAATCAAATAAATCATCGCTCGAAAAGCATCATTTATTCCCCAAAAACTATTTAGTAAGTCTTGGAATTGAAGATCAGCGTGTGAGAAACCAGATTGCGAACTTCGCACTCGTTGAATGGAGCGATAACATTAAAATTTCAGATACTTCGCCTCAGGAATATATGGAGATCATGAAACAAAGATTTGATCATGATGAACTCAGAGAAATGTACTATTGGCATGCATTACCAGATGATTGGCAGAACATGCCATATGAAGAATTCTTAGAAGTCAGAAGGCAAAAAATTGCGGATGTTATTCAAGCTGGCTACAACAAATTATCGAGCATTGGTTCGGAAAGTGATGACGAAATAACTTCAGCGGAACAACTCATTCAAGGTGGTGAATCGGAGAATATTGAGTTCAAATCAACATTACGAGTCAACCTATATACCAACAACAAAGATCCAAAAATTGAAATGGCCTTCCTTAAAACAATTGCGGCATTTCTAAACTCAAATGGTGGCGTATTGGTAGTTGGTGTAAATGATAATGGTGAAGCTTTGGGACTTGAGTCTGATGCATTTGAAAATAATGATAAATTTTATCTACATGCAGTCAACTTGATAAGAGACCGTATGGGTTCAGAGAATGCTCTGTATATTCATCAACAGTTTGAAGAATATCAGGGCAAGCAGATTTTTGTAGTATCTTGTAAGCCAGCTTTAAAGCCAGTCTACGTTAAAGACCAAGGTCAAGAAAAGTTTTTTGCTCGAACAGGAAATAGCACAACTGAGCTAAATGGTCGTGAGTTGGAAGACTATATTAACTTGAGGTTTAGAAGGTAGTTAAGAATGCAGAATTCAGAAAAAGATTCAGTCGAAAAAATTGTAGAAGTACTTTATTCTTGTGAGAGAGCAATGCCTGCTCACTACACAAGCTATAAAGACAGAAAACAATCATTTTGTATAGATTTTGAAGGATTAACCGCAGATGATGACTACCAATTAGCATCAGAGTCATATCATAGTGTTTATGAATTTGCTTCTAAAATTCCTGAAGATCAAATTACTAAAGCTGAAATTATTTGCATGTTGAGAATTGGTGAAGATCTCACAATTGGTTCATTTATGCTACAAAGGTCTGATAGATATGCAGATTTTTCTTCTTTCAGGGATAGAGTTATCAAAGATAATGTTGATATGTTTGAAAATACTCCGTTAGATCATGTTGTTGAACAACAAATGATGCAAAATTATTTTAATTATTGTATATCAATTGGAAGAGCTCGAGCTGATAAATTGATTGAAAAGAAATGATATATAGCGACTTCTACATTACAAGAGAATTCAAAATTGAAATTTTACCAACAGATTCAATCAATCAAGTAACTGATGTTTTGAATAAGGGGGATAAGCTAGTTTCAGTTTTTAGACCAATTGAAGGTGAGCTTGCAGCTAAATTATTCATGCAGTTCTTTATAGAGGAACTAAAACAAAGATATGATGTTGATACTCAAGATATCAATGAATTATTTTTTCAGACAATATCGGCTTTTGGAGTTTCTTTGAGCAACCCACCCTCTGATTTTATTCCTCAGGACAAAGTTGAGCTTGTAGTAGTGTACTTACAAAACAATAAGGCAACTGTGGCCAAAGTCGGTAAAATTGCTGTGAAGAAGAAGGAGCATGGAAGGTTTAAAGAAATTTATAAAGAAAATTCTAACCCACTCGGACCAGGGTTAGATAGCAATATTTTATTGCAAGAAGTTAGCTTGAAAAAATAAACGAGGGTTATATGAAAATTGAACACAACATCATAGCTTTTAAACTTAATCAGACGTATAAGCCAACGATTGGTAGATTGGAACTTTACGATATTACTAGACATTCATGGAGACTTAGTGAAAGAAGAGAAAAAGCAGAGTACGCTTTTGCGGTTTTCCAGGGTGAGGTAAAGGAAGTATATACAATTGTGAGTTGGTTGCCTCAGAATTCTACAATTACAACAAAAAAGCCAGAGGACATTTCTGATTTAACTATTAATACTGATCGTTGGGAATTTGTGGGAAATATTGCCCCTGATGAAATCAGGTCTAAATATATAGATAAAGATGTGTCTGATTACTTTAAAAGTAAGCAGAATCCGGTTGCATATATAAATTGCTAATCTTTAATACTTAATTGCTTGAGAGTTTCTCAGAGCAATTCGATTATTATTTCTTTTTTCTTCTTTTTCCATACACAAATTTTTCGTTGTATTCGCCCTTGTTGTATGCTTCAATTTTCTCTTGTGTATCTAGTGGAGTATACGTCACCTCATCTGAAGAATGAGTTTCTATAAAATCACCTAGGAATTTCTTTTCTAAAGCTTTTTGAAAAGTGTGCTTGTCCATTTCAGATGTAACGATGGGTATTCTATAGATTGTTCCATTTGCCATCAGATATTCTAAGTATTCAATCTCAGTTTCAGGGTCCACAAATAGTTCTGCTAGCGGAAGTGTTGTACCTTTTTTAATATGCTCATCAAGTGCGAGTAAGCAAAATTCTTCTCTACCTAGGGCATCAGCTGTTTCGTAACAATCAACAAGCAGCTTTGCTCTAACCCATACCCAGTCACCTTTTGCCTCATTAAGAAACTTCCACATTTTATTGATTAGCTGGTCATCTTCTGAGAGAAGAACCTGTTTTACAAGCTCATATGCTTCAGTAATGCTTTTTGGATAGTTATCTGGAGGGTCATTATTTTGCTTTGACATACACATTAAGTGAGATTAAGTCGGGATTACCTGATTCACTTGGCACGACTATTGTAGGGGAATTTATATATTCCTTGTTTAATGGATATTTGCCTGAGAAGTAAGAAATAAACTTTGAAAGGTAGTCATAGCCCAGATGATTATCAATATAGAACATACCCGCTTTTTCCATATTATTGTAATGATCACTTCTCTTTGTTCTGAGTTCTTCAAGTGAATGTGTCCTTTTTGACTCATGAGACTTAGAAAATAGTTGAGCAACTTCTTCGTCAGTGAGAGTAGAAGTATTCACAATTTTTGAGGGATCAAATTTATCCCAACTTTGATTTTCGATAACAACCCTAAATTGCTCCAATATATGAATACTTGGCTCATTCTGTTTGATTAGGTAATCATAAACTTCTGAGGAGATCGAGTTGGCTTCATAAAGCCTTTTTGCCTGTAATTCAACTCTGAGGGTATTGTAATCTAAGTACTCAATTGATTCATTTAAATCCTGATTTTCAAAATCATAGTTTCTAAAGAATGCTTGTGTAGCAAATAGTCGTTGTACTGTATCGGTTAAAAGATGTTCATTTCTTTTAATGATTAAAAAATCATTGGCTAGTTGTCTGTGAACAGAGATGAGATCTTTTTTCTCTTCATGATACTTCTTATATTTAGTAGGTAGTAAGGGAATAATTTCTTGATTCTCTTGTATTTCTATCGCTTTATCTGAATAAGTAATGGCTTCTTCAAGATTTTTTTCTATTTCAGTTGCTAGACGTTCAAAATCTTCATCAGTGGTGGAATCATTTTTTCCAAGTTGACGAATCGCGATCAATTCATCCGCCGCATCTTCATGTTGCATAGCCATTGAAAAATTCATCCTAAATTCATATTCAAGTTGGTTATAGGTAAAACTTGGAGCTAAATAAATTACTATAGCAACTAAGGAAACTATGATTACAATCGAAATCGATTTTTTCATTCTCCTACTATTTTCGTTTCAGAGTAATTAATATTTCCTTGGCCATATACATAAAAAGTCACTAGTCCATTTTCATATGCAGCAAGTAGGGTTTCATTATCCTTCTTTATTTTTTCTAGCAGAAATTTTTGGTATGGGTTTTTCATGAAAAGTGCTATCAGTATAAAAATAAAACCAACAAACATGCCAACAAGATTTACACTTAAAACTGCAGAAATAAGGGTAAATATTCCAAAACCGAGTGTGAAATTCTTACCAATTGAGAGGCTTTTTAGATCTTTTGCTGAAAAGATACTTTCCATGTCATTTTTAGTTAGACTTTTTTTGAAAATAGGGAATGCTTTTTGGGAACCTAATTTTTTACGAAGCTCTTCAATGTGTAATTCTTTCACCTCCAGCCTTTCTTAACAGTATCAAGATAAATATGTCGATCAATTGCAGAGTACTGGTTTTCCCAGTTAACAACTGGCATTTTTTCCTCGTATTTAACTCTAAATGGATGAGTCTCGGGTACTTCATCAATTAGTTGTTTTGCTCGTTCTTTTTCCTCAAGCGCAATGTTAATCCAAACGTCTTTTAATACATCAGGAACTTGACCAAACAGAGTGTGAATATTTTGCAGTCTCTCTGAAAGCATTTGGTGAACTTTATCTTCAACAGAACCTTTATATCTCATGTTGTAAACCAATACTTCATCAAATAATTGCCCAATTCTTTGAATACGTCCTTTTCGTTGTTCAAGTCTAGTTGGGTTCCACGGTAAGTCAATATTTATAAGGGTTCCAAGAGTCTGGAGATTCAAACCCTCACTTGCGGCATCTGTGCCAAGAAGAAGTCTAATCTCTCTTCTTTTTACAGCGGCTTTCAATTCTTCTTTATCTTTTCTCTTGAATATACCGTTTTCATATACTCCAGACCTAGTTCCTCCTGCGTACAAACCAATGGTTTCTGTACTAAATTCTGGATCTTGGGTTAAGTTTTGAGCAATCCATTCAATGGTGTCATAGTACTGTGAAAATACGATCGCACCTTTATCAAGCCAATTCTTATCGAGTAGTATTGATCTTAGTAACTCATATTTTGGATCTTCGTCCACATGGTTTTCTAGAAGTGTGACAAATCTTGATAAGTGTGATCTCTCAGTATCCGTTAGTTGTTTGAGCTCCGAATACTCCTGATCATTTTCTGAAATAGTTTCATCCTCTTCCAAGTCGAGCTCTTCTAAATTAGGTACTCCCCATGTCTTGAGCATTTTGGTTGCAGTTATTTTACCTGCCTGGATACTACTGCCAACACGTCTTAGTAATAGTGTTTTTATAAATCCACCACTAGGAACTCTTTGCTTGAGTGCTTGAGAAAATGCTTCAGCCTCATGGTATGCGTCCTCAAGATGAGGAGAGAGTGTTAGCGACTCATTTTCACCATCTCCATACAGCTTTGCTTTGATTTTGGGTAGATATGGCTCGTTTGTTTGAGGATTAATCTTTGACTCCAAGAACTCTCGGGTTCTTCTAACAATTCTTTGTATGAATGGGTTATGTGTTTGAAAAAAAGAGGTGTTTAATTGTTGTCTGATCATTCCTCTTGTAATTTCATTTGCTTCATTATCCATAAATCCACCGTCAAGAACACAGTTGTATTCATCATTAAATGATTGAGAAATACGTTGTCTAAGCATTTGAAGATTTGTGTCATCTTCTCCAGCAGGGTACGGATTTCTAAACCAATCCCAGAGCCCATGTTCGCTCATGTTATTTGCATTTCCAGTTGCTAAATTGAGTGCTGTTTCAGGATTGGTACGCCATTTACTGAATTCATTACCCAAAACGTAGGTATTACCTTGAGAGAGAATATTGAGCAAATCCCAGGCCTCAATTGGATATAATTGAACTGGTGTGGCAGTTGCCAACAACATGCTTTTTGCATTTGGGGCAATTTCAAGTAAATACTTGTATAAATTATTTGGGTCTGGATTTTCATTGGTACGATTTGGATGTAAATTTTTTCTGCGAGCTCTATGACATTCGTCAACAATGATGCATTCAAATTTTATATTCTTTAGATAATTAACTGCTTCTGATTGTGCGGTCACAAGACCTTGTGAGATTATTCCAATTCTTCTAGGGCACCTAGTGATATCTTTAGGGTTTGCTGAACGATACACCACTCCTTGTTCATCTACCCAATCTTTTCCTGTCCAAACTGCTGTTGGTAAGTTTAGAAGTTCCATGAGTTCTTCTTGCCATTGCCATACTAGAGTCTTTGGAGCAATGACCAAGATAGGTTTATCACCATACAAAGCCATTAGTGCAGCTGAGGCTGCAAGTTGTAGTGTTTTTCCCAAGCCAACCATATCTGCCAAAACCAGACGCGCACCATGTCCGTGAACATGATCATTAAAAACTTTATCAACAAAGTACTTTTGATGTTCCCATAACCCCGCGTATTGTCTATAAATTGGTAGCTCAAATAATACAGATGCTGGGTGAGCTACCTCTTTTTTTCTAAATTCCTCAAGTTCGTAAATGACTGTCCTCTTGGAAATTCTTTGCAAATCTTCAACAATAAATTCTGTTAAATGTTTTGCCTGGGGGTGATTCCAAAGCGCCTCAAATTCTTCTTTTACCCAATCTATAGATTCTGGAGAATCATCTGACCAGAGTATTTCGTAGTTTCTTTTCCAGCCTCCATCTGATTCATTCATACTACCCATAAAGGCAATTTTTGAACCATCACCTTTTGTTATAATGCCAGCTTTTCCATGAATGAGCCCAAAAACTTCATTAGGTAATACTTTTACCTCTATTTTGTTTGACTGTATAAGACCGTGTAATTTCTCCAGTCTTTTGGGAATTTTAGAATATTGTTCTTCTGGATTCGTCTGAGTCCATTCCCTTCTGAGTTGCATTTCCCTCATTTTTAGAGAGATTACGTCTTCTGGTTGAAGATCAGAATTGCAGATGATTCGAATAGGGCCAGATACGGTTTCCAGAGCTTCACCAGCAACTTCTATAATTGAGGAGCTGAAATAACCCGCAATACGATCATACGATTTTGCACCTTGAAGCGTTGGCGAAAGGAAGTCTTTATCTAATCTTTGTCTTCTTGATGAAAATCTATTGATCATGTTTATTCCTTATACTCCGTCTTGTTCTACTAGCGATCTCACAAATGGGGCTTGTTCTGCAGCTTCACTCCAGTGTGTAAGAGACTCATAACTTTCCAGAGTAGTGAGGTATTTCAGAAGAGTCAATATTTGAGATCTATGTGGCCAATAGTCCTTAACTTCAGTTTTAAGCCACTGCTTTCCTGCAGATGGTTGTTCATCCTTTACAGCTACTTCTAAAGATTTAAGTACCTGACGAATAAGAGTTTTACCAAATTCATTAGTGTCTCCAAGCATTCGATCACCAAATTCAGCAGGTGTTTTAAGTCTAGCCTGATTTGCAGTAGTTGAAGCCATTAGCTCGGTATAGTTGGCAACTCCAAAGCCTCTGGCGAGTTCTTGGTAAGCCGACATTTTTTGAATGCCTTCTTTTTCTAACTCTAAACCTCTGATATAGAATCTCTCAATTGGTTGTAAGCTTTTCCAGGCAAAGGTGTCGAAATCTCTAGGTATGAGCTGATCATACGCAGTTCTGACAGCTTCTTCGATAATTTTTTGAATCTCTGACTTTTCTTTCGTATCCTTAGACCGATTTAATTCATGCTGGAGATTAATTTCTTTAAATTCTTTATAGGAAGTTAGAACCTTAAGAGATGCGGCGTAAGCAGCAAGTAAGTAGTCGGCATCACTAAAGTTTGGATCATCCTTATCATCTAGATCACGCATTGTTTCTATTTGGGTTTTGACTTCTTCTTCAATGAGTGGAGCTACTTCGTCTAAATATCCAACAGTGTCAGAATTTTGTTTTTTTAGCACCATAATTACAGTGCCTTGAACGTAATTACCTGATTTAATCCCCAAAGCACTGGTTTCGGTTGCAATGTTCCATGCAGAAGTCACCTGAAGACCTGCTGCCCACAAGATGGTAGCGAGCTCAGCCCACACTGCTGGATCCTGATGGGTAAACATCACAACCTGCCTACCACTAGGATTCATATGTTGAGCAAGATTTGTATATACCTCTACCATACTCGTTCTGAAATTCTCACCAGTTCCTTGTACAGCCAACGCTCTTTTGCTATCTACATACCATTTAGGGAAAACTTGCTTGATTGGAGCCTTATCCCAGGACAGAAAAAACTCTGAAAGTTCATGATAATTAATTGCATCTGCATAGGGTGGATCAGTAATCCAAAAATCAGTCGTAACATCAACTGCCCTTGCATCAGAGATCTCTACATCTTTTTTATTGTGTATCTCCTTGTTTGTAATAGATAGTTTCCATGTATTTTTGAGTAATCCGAGAGCTCGGGTGGGATAATTATAGAAAGTATTAAATGCTTGATTATAAAAAGTCTGTGCAGCTGACTCCCTGGCCTGACCAACACCCCATCTACAAAGTTTACTGTTCCAATCTGCAATTCTATTAATCCCCAATATGCCAGAAACAACATTTATCTCGTCATCAGTTGTCAATAAATGTTTTATGAACAAAGCATTAATAAGAATTTGTCTAGGATTAAACAATTGATGCCAATATTGCCAACCTCTCTCTCTTATTACCTGATCAGTGTTATATCCTGATTTGATTCTATCCGAAGGAATGTAACCTTTTTCTTGCCATTCACTAAAATTTTCAGTGAGAATATTAACTACTTTTTGTTCTCTTTCTAAATCCTTTTCTGATGGCGCAGTGTAGTACCTTTTACCAGATTTATCCTCATAGCGAATGCAATAAAGACGTTCCTGAAATACATCATCTTTTCTGGGGTGAAACTCATCCTTTTCCCAAAGTCTCAACCCAAATTCAGAGCCGTTTTCGCTACCTCTTTTATCTCCTCTGATAACTGCAATTGGTGTTTCTTTAAGACAATGAGGACATAATAAATTATTGCCTCTAATACTTCCTGAAGAGTCTGACTTTTTAAGCTCATCTTTACTCACATTTGTTTCAATTTGGAAATCGAAACATTTTGTGGTGGTATTCTCAATTAGTTTGGCTATAGTTTTTGATCCTATGCCAATTCTCCATGATGGAGAGAGTGGTATCATCCAATTGCATTCTGGACATATTGTTTCTACACAATATAGATATGCATTAGCTCGATGTCCTTCCTCATTATGCTCAATGCCCCAATCAATTATTTGTTTGTCTACTTGAATATATATTTTTTCTTGAAAGGATCTTAATTTATCAATTGTTTCATCGTTTGCTCCTGCAATATTAAGAGATGCCCAAGTTAATAATCCGGCTATCGGATTGAGATCAGAACCAAAAGCATCACAACCCATTCTTGCAGCTTCGAAAGGAACACTACCTCCTCCTGCAAAGCAGTCACCAATCTTTGCTGTGTGACCAAACCGCTTTTGACTAAGCTGTTGAACTAGCTCTTGTAAATTATTAGCCTTAGTACCTAAATGCTTATTAATTTCGCTCCATGAATCTTTGTTTGTTAATTCAACTTCTTCTGGACGTTTAGAATACTTAAGCCTGTCATCATAACTCATTCTTCTAAATACCATATCTTTAATGTCGATCTGCTGATCACGAGAAAGTGAATCTTTGAAAGAAACTTTACCATTGTTTTTACTAAAATATTTTTTTTGTTCTTCATCTGTGAGCTGCTCATATACATCATAGGGGGAGGGTTGTTTGTATTTCCTGAGTTCAAATCCACTCTCATCCATTGTGAGGATTTTAAGAAATATTTCTTGATCTCTTTTTGGATCATCAGTGCTTGGCATGAGCAAACCAAGAATAGTTGCTCGTACTAAAATAAGTGGCTTACGCCCCCACCATTTACCAAGTCCAGTAAGAGTTTGTCCTTGAACAGCTTTTCTTTCCTTATAACTTTCCTTAGAAATCTTTGAGACAGGAAATTGTGTTTCTATAAAACTGGTAGTATTCTTCATTGTAATAAATCCAATAATCTTGTTTGCTGTTTTACTTCATGAATAGGGTTCTCTGCTAAAGCATATTTAATGGCTTTTCTCCAACCTCTTCTGTCATCAACTCCTCCAGTTGCAGCATTCGTCATAGTAAAAAGCCACCACCGTTCTTCTGGTCTTAATCCTAACCAGTTTTTTAGAGCCATATATATCTGGCCGGGATCTAAATCTTCAATAGCCCAGAGTAGAAGTATGAGTTCTTTTCCAAGTAGAACTTGGAAAGGGATTTGATTCTTTCGCCAATTGCCTTTAGTTTTTGACTCTTGTTGTAATCGATCATTAAAATGATCAGAAATTTGTGAAGAAATGCTATGCCATTTTTCAATATCGAGTATCACTTTGAGTTTATCAAATCTATGATCAATTACCTGGTTTCCTGAATCTTGCCATTCAAATCTTTCAAATATGACGATTCGGTTTTTGTCAGACTGTCTTTCCCATAGAAAGTGATGCTTCGATTCAGCTGGATTAAAGCCGAACCCCAATGTCTTCATTTTTTTCATACTTATTGTTCAATCTCATCCGGCCTTATTGATGTTAAATCTATTTTTTCATCAGCGATCCAACTTTTAAAATCTTCGCCAGTTTTAAAAGTTTTACCATCATGTACTTGCATCGTGACTTCCACGTTATCTACAAAATCAAGGGATTCTCTAACAGCCTTTATTAACTCTAGTGCTTTTGTTGGAGTCATGTTTATACCTTGCTCCTGTAATGTTAACCAAGAATTCTTACGTTCACCTTTCACAGTGAAGTCAATATGAATTGATTTAAGGACTGGATCGTATTTAATAAGTTTTTCAAGTTCCTCATAAGTACTAGCAGTATCGCTAGTTCTCATCTCTGATTTATGAGTAATTCGTCTTGAATTATCGATTTCAACTTTTTCATCTTTGACTTCAAACCTCAGTTCATTTGACCAGACACCTTCTCGATGAGCTACAGCCTGCACATACTTAGTACCCTGAGGTACAGGGAAAGGTGAATCGTATTTTCCTCCATGTTCTCTTGGATCAGAACCATCTGTTGTGAATTTAATCTCAGCTTGTGGAAATGCTTCTAGTTGAACATATTTTTCATTGTCCTGGTCATAGGTTTTATAACGAATATCAATTTTATTTTTCCAAGTAACAACTTCACCGGTTTTATGTTCACCAGATGAATCAATACATAGGAAACGTACATCAATCTGATCAGTTTTAAAGTTTTCTAAATCTTTAACCTCTTGAGAGCCTGTGGTTGGATCACTGCCGTATTCATAATGCACAGCATTACCATATTGTGGAATAATTCTTAAATATACAGAACCATCTTTTTCTCTTGATTTCTCTTGAACATTTACTGTAGTGCTTTCATCTCGAACTGGCTCTTTATCAATATAGCCTGTCACTTCTCGCCAAATATCTTGAGAAATTAGTTTATCTTTTAGACTATCTAAAGCATTGGGGTGGTACCATTGCCAAGCTGGGTTTGTTGCAGCTCGTTGTTTTACATCAATCCATCTCATTTGACGTTGAGTGAATAAACGATCTTCACACTTTTCTTTTAATAGGTTTTCCTCATATTTTTCTTCGAACTTGCGCTTTTGAGATAGGGTATTTCGAATTTGCATTTCACCATTGAAATCATTGTTTTGAAATTCCATGGTAAAGTCAGCTTTACTTAGTTGGTTGTTTCCTCTGATTTGTTGTGGGAAATACAAACTCACAAATGTTTCTCGAGCTGCTTGAAGTAGGCTAATTGTTTCTTTATGCTGCTTTTCCTGAGCCATTTGGAATTGTGGGCTATCTTCAGAAACCCTTTCTTCTTTCATGCGAGCAATTACTTGTTCAACAGCTTTATGTTGTTTGGCAGTGTGCAATAGCTTATCCATGGTACTTCGTTCACCAGAAAGGAAGAGTACTCTATTCTTGTATTGTGTGTCGTTCCAGAATGACTCTAGCTCAGGATGAACACTACCGCCTCCATGTGGTTCAAAAAGTATCAATTTTACAGTGTCAGCATCTAGTGTGATTTCATCAATTGCTGGAAAAACCATTACATTTTGGAAACAATCTTTAATTTTCGGTTCGAACTTATCTGCCAAGAAATTTCTAAGCTCTTTTCGAGCAATATCGTAATTATATGAATCAACTAAACTGTTGATCTCTGCAATCAAATTTCTAATATTTTTAAAGAACAGTTTTCCATCTTTATCAACATGTAAGTACCATGAACTTGTGGTAACATTTTCAATAACTTTTCTGATATCATCAATTTTCTGATTAGGCTCAGCTAGATATGAAGCTAGTTCCGAAACCGTAAGACCAACGATTCCGCCGTCAACATTAGCTAAAGAGGACATAAGCAATAGTTTGGATGTGTTTTGGTGAAGGTTTGATTGCTGTTCTTTATCTAATATCTCTGATATTGATTTGCCATCATTAGCAATATCGTGGCTAATTGCGCTAGTCAGATTTTGATTAATTTGAAGTATTAAATTTCGAACATCACTTTTGTTTAAATCTAAATCAAAAGCATTGATAATATATTTGTCTTCGATTGAGTGATTTTCCCAAAGATCAGCAATTATTGCTCGCATGAGCCTGATGATGCCTCTGGTTTGTTGAAAACCTGAGTTTTCTTTAAATCTTTCGTATAATTCTTTTACACTTGGATGGAATGGATAGGATGTCTGAAGTTTGGAAAATAATCTTTCAGGCGAGTCATTTGTTAATTGCAGTTTTTTAGCTATTTCAAGAGATTTTTTAAATTCTTGCGCAATTGTGTCAATTTCAGATTGCTCTGGTAGTTTTTCAAATAAACGAGACTTTAAAATATCAAACACTTCATCTTTGGTGCTTGAAACTGGTTCAAGATCAATGGAAAAACGACTTAATTCATTCCCCAGATCCCTAAAGGTTTGCTGTAAAATTTCACTTCCACTTTCCCACGATGCTGATAGGTCAGAGACCACAAGTAGTACATTAGATAGTTCTTTGGAATTAATTGCGTTAAACAAATTTGCAAGTGCTGTAGAGGTTACAACAGCTAAGTTGCTGTCGCCAATAGTTTTTGCTTGGGCGTTTGCTAGGTAAGGTGGCAACTCATCAAGCAATATCAAAGTCGGTTGATCTTGTAGTAATCGTGTCCAGGCAGATTGACCTGGAGCACTCATTGGTGAGTAATAATCTTCGAATAATTCTTTTTTACCTAGCTGTTGAGCCAATTCGCCCCAGATACCTAATTTAGTATCACTTTCCCTTCCAGAAAAACCGATCACCCGAATTGGTTCTGATCCAAAATCAAGATCACTGACGTATTGTCTTGCATCGGGGTGTTCTGCTAATAATCCTAATGCAATCATGCTATGTGTCTTACCACCACCCATAGCTTGAGTTAACTTGATAATTCCACGATTGCTTTTTCCGTTAAATCTTTCGGAGGCAGTTTCAAGTAAAACTTGCATTCCTTCTGTAACAAAGTTGGTCTGAAAGAAATTATGAGGATCTATGGATTTCTTAAGCAAATTTGAAAGGTCTAAAACATCATCATTATCAAATGCTTCAAATACTGATTTTCTAGGTGTGCAATTTTTAAATATTGTATTCATATTTCAATCCAATCTGATCAATTTTCTATTTCAAGTTCCACAATAATTGTAATTATATATCTAATGTCCCAACTTTTAAAGGCAAATGACAAGAGATAGAAAGGGGCCTTGCCCCTCATTTTGCAAGGGCTTCGCAAGTCTCGACTTTCAGTCGGGACCCTTGCAAAACTCACCCCGCTATTTAGATTCCATGTAATGGAAGCAGGCAGACCTGCTTCCAATTACAAAAATTATAAATACGGGAAGGCAGGAGAAAGGAAGAAATGACTTTTTCAAAGAGAGCTGAGGAAAGCATGCGCAAAGTATTGCAACAGTTCAAGAGTGGAGACTTATCACCAATTACCAGAGTTGCACGCCTGCGACTGAGTGAAGAAGCACCAGCCAATAAATGGAGCTTGTCAAATAAAGTACTTGCCTATGCTCAGTCAGGGGAGCTTGATTGTCGTGGGTTTAGACAATGGGAGCAGGTTGGTAGATTAGTCAAAAAGGGAGAGCGAGCTGTATATATCTTGCGACCCGTGATGGTTAGAAAAAGAAAGGAGGACTCAGAAGAACTTGAAGAAAAATATTCTTGTATAGGATTCTCAACCGTTCCAGTTTTTGCAGCTTCAACGACTGAGGGATCTTGCCAGCTGGCTGCATATATTCCCGTGAAGTATCCGCCACTGTATGAAGTAGCTCAAAAGTTGGGGGTACGTGTTGAGTATGTGCCAGTGTCAATTGATAAGCTTGGAGATTGTCAGATTGATGGCAGTAAGATCAGACTCGGCAGTCACGACACTAGAATATTTTTTCACGAGCTATCACACGCGATACATGCAAAAATTGATGGTGAGCTCAAGCCAGGTCAGCAGCAAACGCAGGAAACAGTAGCAGAGTTTACCGCTGCAGTATTGATGGATTTATACGGATTTGAGGACACCACGGGCAATGCCTGGAACTATATCAGTGGCTACTCAGACGAGCCGTTACTGGCCATCACAAAGGCTCTGGGAACAGTTGAGAAAGTATTGCAAGTTATAATAGATTTAGAAGGAGGCAAATAATGCTAGATCCAAGAATTACAAACGAATTTGAGAATGAGATTTTAGAGTTGATCGATAATCAAGATGAATACACAAGAAGCGATTTGCAAGGGATTGTGTCGGTTTTAGTTAATAAGATCATGGAGAAGGGTCACGAGGTTTTGTCAGAACAAAACTAGTTACTCAGTGACGAGTTGCCAAGTAGAGGGTGTGATGCCCTCTATTTGTATCTCCGACTTCAGACTTAGGAAAAATTGTAAGTCTGAAGTCTCCTCCTCCAACACTTGAGCTATATGTTTGTATAGGAATTCTTTTATGCTTTGATTAGGGCAGATGAATAGTAATGATGGGTTATCGTGTAGTGTTCTATTTTTCCAAATTCCTTCATCAAAGTATTCAATGTATTGAGAGATTTTTTTGCGAAGCATGAAGCGAGGCGTGCCTTCGTCAATTATTTCTAAAAAGTAACGTTTGCTTTGTTTTTTGTCTTTTAGGGCAATGTAAGCATCGGGGCGATTGTATGGCAGGTATGTGTGATCTGCTAATTCAGTCTTGGTAAAAAAATGAAGCTCTTGATTATTACTTAGGGAGTCATTTTTGAGTAATAAAAAGACATCGGCTAGGAACAAGCTGTGATTAATGAGTTTTTGAGAAGCGTTTTTGTCTCGATACGCTCGATTGAGAATTTTTTCGTTTGTGTCATCTTGGTTTAAAAGTATTTTTCTAGACTTCGTAGCCAGATGATATATTGCCGGTTTGGTATTTTCTTTTAACTTAGTTGAGTAGATTCTACCGAGGATATTTTTATCAGTGAGATCTTTAAGCCAGATGTTTATTCTTTTTGTGTCTTTGTGATTGAGGAGTGTTTGTAGTTGAGTTCTATTGAGGAAACGGAAGCGATATATGAGAGTGAGAATTTCTAGTTGTTTGGGTGTGATGGTATCCATAGTTGGTTAGTCTATGGGCAGGTTATATTTTGTTGTAAGTGTATTGTATCATTCCCTCCCCTTATTATATAAGGGTATAGAGGTAAGGTATTTTACTAGTCACATCTGGAAAAGTATCAAAATCTTGCCCTAGCGGGCTAGGGCAGTAATTTATTGAAAATATAGCAAGTGTTTAGAGATATATATAGTACTGAGGTTAATGAAAATGATGAAGAAAAAAACTGATATAGAAAAGCTTGGAATTAAAGCAATACAATTTATTGTAGACCTCATCATTCATGGTGCAACGATATATTACAAAGTCTTACATTTTTTTACTCGCAAAGATTACTTCAACAGAAAACATCTTGAAGTTATTTTTGAGGGTCTAACAATCAAGGTGCGGTGGTTTAATCATGATGATTATGTTCAGCATAAACTAGATAAGCTTCAAATAGCCCGACAGGAATCAGATACAACAGAAGAATTTTTAGAATATTTGCTCAATGAATGTAGGAGCTGCAATTATGTCATCTTTAATGGAGAGAATGAAAATAGGTTTATCCAATTTTGGTTAGGCGATGGCAAGCTCATGGTAGATTTTCCTATTCTAAAAAAGAATGGCTTAAAAAAATATCGATATCAAATGCTTGGAGTGCTAAATGAACTAGATATTCATGCTGTAAAACCTGGAATGAAAAAGCCAAAACGTATTCCATACTATGAGCACAAACAATCATCAGACTTTGAGACCTATGAAATATACTTCCAAGATTATCCGAAAGAAGCCGTGAATTTTGTTAAATTGATGTTTGATGAGGTATATAAAGAAAAGTTTGATGATTTGAAGTATCAATTAGCCTAGGGCAACGTTGAGAAAGTTTGTTTCACAGGTTTTGTTTTATCAGTTTTTTTGTAATTGCTAGTGATAGGCTTTGTTTTAGGTTGCTCATATTTCATAGCAAAGTTTTCTCTAGAATTTTGAATTACTTCAGCGACTCTCTGTTTATTATCCTGAATGTCTACTGGCATAGTAATTCCAGAAAACGGCTCCTCTGGATTCAAAGCACCTAGTCTCATGAAAAATCTGTATGAAGGCAACCCAGCTATCTCACCTTGTTCAACATATGGCCTAAACTGAGGTAGTATGGCAGATTCATCTTCTGGATTGGCAGTTCTAAAACAAATGACAGTACCGGTATTTGCTAGAGTCACATTCACTAATGATTTATCTTCCAACTGTGAAGTTGTCTGATGAGCAAGTATTGCACCAAGTCTATATTTACGTGCCTCGGACAATATCTGAGCAAAAGCTGAAGTAGCAAAATTTTGGAATTCATCTACATACATATAAAAATCTCTTCTATCTTCAGCATTCATTCTTGCACGTCTTAAAGAGGCCAATTGCAGTTTGGCCATGACTACCACTCCAAACACTTTGGAGTTATCTTCACCAAGTTTTCCTTTAGATAAGTTGCAAAGCAAGATCTTTCCTTCATTCATGATTTGCTCAAAGTTAATGGTAGATTTTTCTTGCTCAAGAATTCGTTTTGCAGTGGGTGAAAACAAGAAACGACCAATCTTGTTTGTAATTGGCGATATCATTTTGACTTTTTGATAATCACCAGCTTTTGCAAACTCAAATTTCCAAAAGTCTTTTAAGTTTTCATCAGTAAGATTTTTAACTACGGATTTTCTAAACTTGGAGTTAATCAGTAGCTTGTAAACCGTAAACAGTGTTGCACCTGGAACAGTAAAGGCAGTATGAATAGTATTCCTGAGAATATACTCCATTCTTGGCCCAGAATATTTTTCAGTATAGATCTTGTGGAATAAGGAAATAATGCTTTCGGCAATATATTCTTTTTCTCTTATAGCATCCTCCTCACTCAGACCCTCAGAGAGTTCTAGCAGGTTAATTCCCATTGGGTATTCAATATCATCAGGGTTAAAGTAAACCACATCTTTGATTCGCTCCTCTGGGATTACATGGAGTATTTGTTCAATTAAATCACCATGAGGATCGACGACTGCTAAACCTTTGCCGTTTTGGATATCTGAATTAATCATACTCAGTAACATGGTAGATTTTCCTGTTCCAGTTGCTCCCAGGATATACATATGTCTTCTGCGCTCATCTTCAGTTAGACCAATCAGAGTTCTAGAATTGCCATAAGTATTTTGTGCAAATACTACATCTAGTTTGTTTCCTTTTTTGAGTGACAGCGGTGCGGGCAATTCTTTACTAAATTGTTTCTGCATATCCTCTGTTTTAGTAGTCTTGGTAAATGGGAAGTGATATAAATCTCCAAGCTCTGAAGAGGACAAAATTGAATTATTGTAAGGCAATAACATCCTTCGTTTGAACAGAAAAGACTTGAAAGTATTTACTTGTTTAATGGGTAGTCTGAGACTTTGCGCAAGACGCTGGTATTGTGTGCCACTAATAGATCGGAGTGTAGATATGAAACCACTAGATCTTTTCCTGGCCATTTTTTCAGAGTGTGATTGAGCGAGCACCCTAATTGATACTTTGTATAACGGCTGATCAATTTTCTTTTTGACCAATGTCTCAATTTCACTTTGATAGGCATTTGTAGTTTCTTTACCCCTCAACATTCTTGCTATTGGCAGTAATGGACCATCTTTACCATCTGTAGCAAGGAAAATAAGTATTCCTAACGGTAATAGTAGAATTTGAAGCAAATAGGTAATGGCAATATAAATCCTGGCTGATGAGTGTGCATGAGCAATTTCTGCAGTTAAGTCTTGTTTGCTTTTAATAAGCCTCTGCAAACGTTTAATTTCTGGTAATTTTGACTTTGAAACAGGATTAATCACTACCTGATATGCCAGGAGCTCGCCCTCCTTAAGTTTAGTCATGGCACCAGTTAAGTAGGCAATTGGATCATTAGTTTCTAAGTTATCATGTGCTTTAAGTGGAAAGGCGAAGTGATTTGACAGCTTAAGCTGTGATGTAAATGAAAATTGATTGGTATTTAGATATTCAAAAGTAGTACTGATTTCAATTCCAGGTAGGTAGGACAGCAGGCTATTTTTAATGAGACTTGCCAGTTGCTGAGGAGTTCTTATCACATATTTAATACCATCTGTTTTAGTTGATACGATTTCCAAGCTAATGCTCTTACTAACTCCGAATAGTCTCTCAAGGAGAGTCTTTTGACTGGTGATGCTGTGGAACAAATTGAAGAGTTGTTCTGTTGAGTATGGATTAAGTTCAGTCTTTTTTAATGGCTTTATCTCTAAAAAGACATGCTTTGCTTTGTGAAGCTTGTACACAAGTAAGAGTTTTGTAACCAGATAGGCAACAACAAGAAAGGCTAGAAATGTAGCTATTATACTGAGGGAAAAATAAAGAATAGACCAGTCGAATTGTGGAGTTAAGGTGTCAGAAAAATATAACTGAAGTTTGCTTAAATCAATAGCCATGCCCTTTGTTTCTTTGGGCAGACAACGTTGTGACGAAGTATACTCTAACCTCTGGATTTTGGCAATAAATTAGTGTTGACAGCGAGGGTTAAAATAGATAAACTATCACTATATTGATAACTAAAAAGGTGTAGTATGAGAAACTCTGATAGTCAAGAAAAACGGAATAAAAGTCAATATTTATCTCAAGAAAGTGAGTTTACTAGGAAGTTAGCAAAAATTCTTGTTAAACAAATTAAACACGACATAGAAGTAAAAAATTCAAAGTTGAGATCACCACAGGTGGAGGTCATAAGATGACAGCTCAACTTGTAAACCAAAACGCTGTTGCTGCTATTCGCATCTCTTCAGTGAAGCAGGGTTTGCAAGGTGATTCACCCGAAGATCAAAAACAACAAATTGAGAGGTTTGCTCTTGCTCGTGGCATCAAAATCAAAAAATTCTTTATTTTCATGGAGTCAGCTTCCAAAGAGGAACAACCTGTTCAAGAAGCTATTGATTATTGCACTAACTCAGAAAATGACATTCAACTTTTCATTATCAAATCTATTGATCGATTCACTCGTGGAGGATCCTATTTATATGATCATCTCAAGCGTCAACTTGTGGCAAATAATGTTAATCTAATTGATATTTATGGCATTATCAGTAGTCATGAAGTTAATACTCTTGAACATTTAGATCTAAAGTTCGATTGGAGTGTCTACAGTCCTACCAAAAAAGCTGAAATATTAGAAGCCGAACGAGCTAAAGATGAAATGCGAGACATTATGACTCGTATGATTGGTGCAGAAATACGCTATGTTCGTATGGGCTACAGAGTCAGGCGTGCACCATTTGGATTTAAAAATGAAAAAATAGATACAGAGCATGGCAAAAGAGTAATTCTTGTTCCAAATGAAGATGAAGCATTTTGGATACGAAAAATGTACGAGTATCGTCTGGAGGGAATACTATCTGATCCAGAAATCATTGTAAAAATGAATGAGTTGGGGTTCAAATCAAGAATATATAATAAAAGAGATCCGAAAGATAGAACAAAAGTTATTGGTAAGCGCGGTGGTAATCCTCTGACTATTAAACAGTTCTGGAATTATATTCGCAGTCCAATTTATGCAGGTGTTAATTTTGAAAAATGGACTAAAGACCAGCCTATTAAAGGAAAATATCAGGGATTAGTTTCTATTAAAGAATTCAATAAGGCGAACAGAGGCAAAGTTGTGATTGTTCAAAAGAATGGAAGGATTTCAATTGAAAAGGAAGTTGCTCCTGATCACTTAAGAAACAAGCAGGTGCTGAATCCAGACTTTCCATACAAAAAGCATGTACACTGCCCAAAATGCAACCAACCCCTATATGGAAGTGCCTCTAGAGGTAAAAGTGGCAAGTATTACCCTGCCTATCATTGCCATGCACGAGGTCATTATTTTAGAGTACCAAGTAAAGAATTCATGGAAACCATTGAGGGATTTGTGAAGGATTTAGAAGTGTCTCCACAGCATATAGACAACCTTAAAAAGGAAGTCATTGAGCTTTGGAATGCACAACAAGAGACGATTAACGAGGATAATACCCACATTGATACAAAGATCGATGATTTGAGGTCTCAGGCACAATTGGTGGCAGAAAAAATAAGATTTCTCAGTTCCGAAGTGGCTATTAAATATATGGAAAAAGATCTCATTGATATCGAAAATGAAATTCAAAAATTAGAAGCTGCAAAAGAGAATCCAGTTAGTAAGTCGGACGTAAATATGGAGGAGGTTATGGAGTTAATAGGATTTTATTTGGAACACCTGGAAGAATTACTGCTACATAGGCCTAAACCCCTTAAAAGAGCTGAGTATTTTAGCCTACTTTTTGAGCAGCCTCCCACCTATGATGAACTGGTCTTTGGAACACCTAAATTAGTCCCATTTATCAAGAAAAAAGGAGGTACTGATACCTCCTTAGTCCTTATGGGTGACCCCATGGGGAATCGAACCCCAATTGCCGGGATGAGAACCCGATGTCCTAACCGTTAGACGATGGGGCCATTGCTGGCTGGTGTAGTATAACAAAAAAACTGGTACGCACTTGCTGAAGATTGAGTCTCACAGCTCATCAATCTATAATTTAGGCATGTCGGATCAACACAACGCCCACTTTCTCTTCAAAACTGGTTCCAGACACCCCCATTCTTTGGCTGTTGGTCGGTCACTTGCTCACCGAGCCACACTTCACTTTCAAGCCTCAGGTTATGACGTCCATTTGCACGATCATATTTTAGAATTCACAGATAACTTGCCAGATGGTGACGTGCTCGACAGAGTCTACCGCAGTTTGTCGGTCAACCGCTTTGTCTTAATGGGAATTGATCCAGAAAAAAACCGCCTGGCTTTTTAACCTTTTTCTGGCACGACGTATAACCTCACGTCGTCTTGCGTTGCCACTGTTTTCCAACCAGGTATCGGGAAATAAACCGATGCTACTTTGGTGCCGGGTTTCAGCTCTCTTTCCAATTTCAATTTCAGATGTTTCATCATGTATCCAATGCCATACACCACTACCACTGAATAGGTGGAAAGATCGTGAGTCCATAAGTTGCCATGAATGATCTTTACTTGCCCGCGCAAACCTTGTCGTCTAAGTTCCAGTTTGGATAAAATCACCAACCAAGGATTGACCTCGATGCCCGTCGCCCTTGCACCGCACTTGGCTAGAGCGATGACGACCTGACCCCTGCCTGAGCCAAGATCAATAACTTTATCACTTGGGTTTAAATGAAGTAGGTCTTTAAGAGCCTTCAAGCGCTGATTGCTTGAACGAGTGAAAAACGGACCTCGGAAAAATACAACGGTGATGATGTTGAGGAGTAGGTCAAGTAAAAGAAAGAGGCAAACCAAAATTATTACAATTAAAAGGATGATAATGAGCATCGTATGAAAGAGTATGACACATTTGTGATAAATAGCCAACTAACTATTTTCATCTATAATGCAACTAAATGAAATGGTGGTTATCGGTTTTTGTTATTGGTAGCGCATTGGTAGCGCTTGGTTATATTCTTGGCTCCACTGGTTGGTTTACAACTGGCTCAAAGGTTGAGTTTCCCAATATTCTCTTGGCGGATCCCACCCCAGTACCCAAACCCTTGCAAAAATATGCTATCGCTGAGTTGAAACAATATCCTTTTCAAACCAGCAAAATCAGAGTGGCTGAAAAAGTCGTAGATCATGATGGATATTCTGAATATCTTTTCACATACACCACAATGGGTAAAGCAATGAGTGGACTTCTGACTGTGCCACTTCCCTTACCTGAAGATCAAAGTGATTTGCGCACCATAGTGATGCTAAGAGGGTATGTGCCGCCAGAAAATTATGTCTCAGGAATTGGCACCTCCCCCGCTGCCAGACAGTTTGCCAAGCAAGGTTTTATCACCTTTGCTCCAGATTTTTTTGGTTACGGTGGTAGCGACGCTGAATCCTCAGATGAATGGGAAGCCAGATTCATCAAGCCAATTGCGGTGGTTGAACTAATCAGATCCTTGCAAACAGAGGGAGTTGCTGGTGACATAATGCATTTACCAACAACCCAAAATATTGGAATATGGGCACATAGTAATGGTGGCCAAATTGCCCTCAGTGCGCTTGAGATCATGGGCGAACCCATTCCAACAACGCTGTGGGCGCCGGTCACGGCGCCCTTCCCCTATTCAATTTTATTTTACGGAGACGAGGTGGCAGATGAAGGCAAAAGCCAGCGTGCTTGGATTTCCATGTTTGAAAAAATTTACAATGCCGCTGATTTTAGTTTAACTCAACATTTGGATTTACTCAGTGGACCACTGCAAATTCATCACGGAACCAATGATGAGGCGGCGCTGAAAACCTGGAGTGACGAATTTACAATCAAGCTAGACCTTGAAAACGATCGACGTGCTGATCGACTGTTAAATCTTGAACAAGCCACACAGTCAGCTGATTTTGACGAAAAACTTTCAACGAGTTCTGCTTTACTCCAACCAATTGAGTATCAGTACTTTGTTTATCCTGGCGCCGATCACAATCTGCGACCAGTAGAAAACTGGAACTCGGCAGTTTCCCGTGATATATCTTTTTTTCAAAAAGAATTCCAGTAATTTACATTTTATATGCTTTCACAAGAACTATAATCACATAAATTACATAACCAATGAAAATCCACGGTCCAAATCGTTTGGTAAAGTCTTTGAAAACTAACTGGAGTTGTTTTTCGACATATACTTCAAAAATCTGTAAACCAAAATAAAGATAAAGCAACCAAGTAATTGATTGTTGGTTCAGTAGAAGATACATAGCGATGGCATTTACAACAAATGAAATTATCGGAAAGCCTCCAAATCGTAATCTATATGCCAATCGATATGTCATTAGTAAACCAAGAATTACAATATTCCAAGCAAAAATATTTGCTTGCCTAAAAAGTAAATATACTGCGCCGACTAAGAGTAAATAAAACAGCAGATAGCCACTATAGTCCGGATGAGAATTGTTGTGTCTTTCTTTCAAAGTCATCCAAACCATAAAGTTTGAAAGCACTACATAAAGAAAAGTATTAAAAGTTGATTGTTCATAATTGGGAAAATACAGTCGTTGGACAACAAAAAGACCAACGGTAAAAATACTGATTACTATTGAGGGGACAGCTATTAATAATGTTTTTTCCCAATCAGCTGGTGTTGTTATTTTAGATATCACAGATTTACTTGTGTTACTAAGTCTATTAATTTCCAAGTATCACCTTCGCCCTCAAACTGCCAAAAGGCTCCTTTGGGGATATAGTCTGATCGTTGATACGCCCCTTGCTCATTAGCAGCGATTTGAATATTCGTCAAATAAGCGTAGAGACTAAACAACGGGTCACCATGCGAACAAATAATTATATTGCCAGTTACCTCGCTCAGGCTCTGCCAAAAATTGATCATGCGCTGTTGCACTACACCAAAATTTTCTCCGCCTAACTCACTATGGTGACTATAATAATCAAACCAAGGTGGTTCACGATCCACCCAGTAACCTTGATAGGCAGAAAGGCCTTCCAATATTCTTTGATCATAAGTAATTTCAATCTTATTGTCGGCAATGATAGTCGCAGTTTGTTTACAACGTTCAACCGCGCTGCTGTAGATATGACCAATGGCTTTATCGGCAAAATAATCTCGTAGTCGAGCCGCCTCAATTTCTCCATCCATTGAAAGCACAACCGGCAATCGCCCAACAATAATATTCCTTGGGTTGGCATACTGACAGTGTCGCAGTAAATAGCGAGTAGACATAATTATTTTTCTTTTTTATTCGTATTACTCAACGCTTTTTGACCAATATTCTGCACGCTCTCTACTCTTTTTTCTAACTGTCGTGTTCTGGTAGTAGTTAGTTCCTTATAGCTGGTGCCCAACGACTCGACGGCTCGGCCAAACTTTTCTAGCGACTCACGATATTTACTCCATTCTTGCACAAAACCGTCAATTTGTTCCAAGACGCCTCGCAATTTATCGCCCAACAAAAAGTTGCGATAACTTTCGATAATAGTGCGGGCGACGATTAAAAAAGTAAATGGCGAGGTGATTAACACCCGCTGACTCATCGCATAATCAACCACATCGGGCAAATGCTGGTTGAGAAAAGAAAAAACCGCCTCGTTGGGCACAAAGAGCACCACGTAATCCAAAGTACCTTCTTCGGGCATAATATAACCAGCAACTTTATCGATGTGTTTTTTCACATCCAATGAAAATTGTTTAACCAATAGTTTTTTTTGATTCTGGTCGTCGGTGCCTGCCCATTGCTGAAGCGCAGAAAAAGGAAATTTTACATCAACTGGTACCAAACGATGATCGGGCAATAAAAGCGTAATATCTGGTCTTTGACCAGTTTTGCCGATGTCACTTTGCACCAAATAATGAACACCTTTTTGCAAACCGTTAGAACGGAGTAGATCCTCGATAATGCGCTCGCCCCAGCCTCCTCGACTTTGATTACTCGACAAAACCCGAGTCAACTCTTCCGTCCGCGAGCGCAGTTGTTCTGTCACTCGCTGTTGCTCTTGTAACTGCTTGGCTAAACTACCAAATTGCTCTGCTCGCTCTTTTTCTAGCTGTTTAATTTCCACTTGGCGTTTATCAACCAATTCACTCATTCCTTTGATCAAGTCGTTTAACTGTGCCTGCTTGTTTTGCAAATCGGTTTGGATTATTTCCCGCTGACCTTCCAAAACCTGCTTGCTTTGTGCCGTCACTCGTTCATTGGTCAAACCAAAGACTTCGTCCACCAAACTCCGCATGGCTTGTGGATCAACCCGCCCGCCACGCTTGGACAAAAGAAAAACAATCACCCCAAATCCAATAATTACTAAGATCATTAAAAATAGTAATAAGAAATTATCTGACATTAACTTATTCTATTGTAACGAGAATTTCTTCGTTGGGCAAACCAGTCTTGCTGGTCACACTGCTTTGTGAGAGTTTTTGCTTTGTCATTTACCTGTATAGGAGAATAACCCTAAGTAAAGTGGTACTACAAAGTTGCTCTCCATCAATGGTGCCGTGGTGTCCGATTAAGACATATTCTATTAAACGATTTGAACAACTTTGTTTGCTTAATCTGTAAATTTCAACTCATTCTTCCAAACTCAGCTGGTACTGTTATGGTACTTGATTTTTCATCAGCCGATTTTACCGAAGTGGCGCGTTTAGTTTCTGAACCGGATAAACCTGGGGTAGTCATCGGGACTGGACATCTCAGTTTCGAGAAGCCAGTCACCATCTGATCTGCTAGGACTTGCATTATCTCTATTAACAACGGTAATCTTTCCCTCATTAAAAAGCCTTTTAAGAATAGGAATGGTTTCGCTTTCAAGCATATTATTCTCTGCCCATGCTTCGGCACTACCTGGATCTGAGAAATCTATTTGCGCACCAGTTATTATCCGTGCCACTCGCTCTATCGGAAATCCATTGTTAATGGCTTCCACGCATCCGCTTAAAGACAAACCCACAACTTGTCCTGTAGGGGGAAGATCTCTCTCCCTGTAGGCTTTAGCGGTATCACCGACATCAAAATTGGCTTTTATTGCTTCATCACTTATTGTGTCGGTAGTCGGTAGGCTTTCAGACATAATTCCTCCTTTTACACTTTGAGTATTTACTTTATAAAAGTATAGAGTAACCCCGCCTATCATTGCAATAGGAACCAGTCTTGCGGAATGATCTGCAAACTGCTTAGATACTAACTGTATGGCAATAACTCCCCCGGTCAAACGAGCCAAATCAAGACTCGCTCAATCATCTGCTAAACCAAGACAACCAACTCGGCAACAGCGGATTTTCTCCACTTCAACTAAGGCTCATTCTAGATTAACAAAACGCACCAATAAACTTAAATTTTCGATCAAATTTAACCCGCCAAAAATTGATTGGCTGAAACCGATCAACGCCTTCTACTACCAACGATTGGCATATATGCCCTTTTTGATCTTGGGCTTGCTCTTTTTGCTCCTCACGGGACTCTTGGTCATCTATGTTTCCCCTAGCCATCTGGCCAATATCCCTTTTTACCAGACTTATGGATTGTTTTTACTCCTAGTGTTGCTAGCAACTAGCTGTTTGGGGATTTTATTATTTGCTCACTACCGAAGAGGCCTGCTCATTGGGTTATTCGTTACTATTACGCTCCTGCTTCACTTTCAAGATTTCTCGTTAAAAACTCTCGAATTATTCACGGTTGGTATTTTTTTTATCGTGATTGAATTAATTCTTACTCTGGCAGAAAAGTTTAGTTGGCGGGTAAAACCCCACCCCCACCATCGCCGACACAGGGTATAATAAATCCGTGAAAAACCAGTCTTTTTATATCACTACGACCTTACCCTACGTCAACGCTGAGCCACACATCGGCTTTGCCTTAGAAATAGTGACTGCCGATGTGATCGCACGCTTTCATCGCAGTTTGGGCCACCAAGTAATTTTCAACACTGGCACTGATGAACATGGTCAGAAAATTTTCCAACGGAGCCAAGAAGAAAATCAAGATCCGCAAGCATTTGTGGATTTTCATGCACAACAGTTTTCTTTACTCAAAGATGAGCTCAATCTCTCCTTTGACCGCTTCCTGCGCACCACCGACCCTCAACATATTTTAGCCGCCCAACATTTCTGGCAACTCTGTTTGGAAAACGGTTACATCTATAAAAATCAGTACAAAATCGCTTACTGCATTGGTTGCGAACTGGAAAAACAGGCGTCAGAATTAGAAAACGAGCACTGCCCACTCCATCCCAATCTGCCAATTGAATACAGAGAAGAAGAAAACTATTTTTTTAAATTTTCTGCTTTGGAGCAAGAACTGCTGGCATTCTATAATGCACATCCAGATTTTGTAAAACCAGAAGGAAAAATGCGCGAAATCGAGTCATTTGTCAAAAATGGTTTACATGATTTTTCGATTTCGCGCCTCAAAACCAAAATGCCTTGGGGCATCGAGGTGCCAAACGATCCCGATCACGTGATGTATGTTTGGTTCGACGCTTTAGTCAGTTACATTTCCACCCTTGGTTGGCCAACGGATCAAAATACTTTTGCTCAATTTTGGCCCGCACTGCAAATTGCGGGTAAAGATAACTTGCGCCAACAGTCAGCCATGTGGCAAGCAATGTTATTGGCGGCCAAATTACCTCCTTCAAAACAAATTCTGATAAATGGATTTATCAGCATTGGCGGACAAAAAATGAGTAAATCGCTAGGCAATGTCATCTCGCCGAGCGAGATGGTCCAACGCTATGGTACCGATGCAACAAGATTTTTACTCTTATCACTTGGACCAGTGGCACAAGACATGGATGTGACCCTGGAGCGATTTGATGAACTTTATACCGCTGTGCTGGCCAATGGGGTTGGCAATGTGTGTTCGCGGGTAGCCAAACTAGCATCGCAAATTTCTCCATCCGAATCCGACATTACTCAGATTCAACCAGATTCTGGTACTTATAATCCAGAATTTCTCCAAGCGATGCAAATTTACGACTTTCCCAAAGTGATGGATTGGTTGTTGGCTTTGGTGCAAGCAACCGACAGTTTCTTGAGCGAAAAAAAACCCTGGCTAGCCGATGAAAAAACCAAGTCTGCATTAGTCATCCAGGGGATGCACCAAATTTTAGTGATTGCTCAGCATCTGGCAATAATTATGCCAGATGCCAGCAGACAAATTGTCACCCACCTGACTCAATTGCCCATCGTTCCGCTCACTCCCTTATTTCCTAGATTAACCACAACCCCCCACCATGTCTAATTCACTCAAAAGTTACTTTCGTCGCCATCCAGTACGCACCAAAAGAGGTTTAGAAATGTTACCTGGAATTTTCTCTTGGTCTCTCATTCTTTTTCCCGTCTGGGGTTCATTTATCGTACCAAACCTCGTGGCCTACTATGTTATCGCCTTTGCAGTTTACTGGGTGTTTCGATCATTTTCATTAGCTACCTTAGCACTGTCGGCACACTTTACTATCAAAGCCTCGAGTAACTTCGACTGGATCAAGGATTTGAACCTGCGTTATCCAGACAAATGGCGACAAGTTCACCACTTAATCATTATCCCCACCTATCAAGAACCCCTCGAAACTTTGGAGCGCACGCTCACTTCGCTTGCCCAACAAACAGTGCCACTCAAGAACTTACATATTATGCTTTCTTTTGAAGTGCGGGAGGGTAAAACGGCCGAACAAAAAGCAAAATACTTACTCGGCAAATTTTCCAAAACTTTTGGTCATGTTTGGACAACCATGCATCCGGATATCAAAGGTGAAGTTAAAGGCAAATCAGCCAATACAAATTGGGGGGCTTTACGTGCCAATGAATATATACAAAAAGATGCTGCCATAGACCCAGATCTAGTCACCATTACCAGTGAGGACGCTGATGCGTGTTTTCACCGATCATACTTTGCCAATATTACTTTTGAATTTCTCAGTGCGGAAAAACCCTACAACTTGATCTGGCAGGGGGCAATTGTGTTTTATAACAACATTTGGAAGGTACCGGCTCCGATACGAGTGATTGCCTCAGTTTTCTCGGTTACACAAATGTATATTTTGAAAAGATCGGATAGATTAATTAATTTTTCGACTTATACCACGACATTGCGACATATTAGAGAGATAAATTTTTGGGATACTGATGTGATCCCCGAAGATTACCGGTTATTTTTTAAATCTTATTTTGCCAAAAAAGGTCAGTTTTGGGCTCGGCCAATTTTTTTACCGATTTACGCTGACGCCGCCGAAGCCAAAGGGCTAGCTCAAACTTTTGTCAACCAATATGAACAACTTAAGCGTTGGGCCTGGGGCGTCAGCGATGATGCCTATATTATCCGTCAATTCGTTTTGTCCGACGAAGTTCCATTCTGGGATAAAACCGTCCGTGTTCTCAAAACTATTGAGGACCATTTTCTTTGGCCCGTTAACTGGTTTGCGATTACGATTGCTGCGTTTTTTCCGCCACTCCTTAATCCCGAATTTAGTCGCACAATTTTGGGTAAAACTTTGCCTCAAGTCTCCTCAACTTTGCTCACTCTTTCACTGGTGTCAATGGTGGTGATTTTTTTCGTCGATGCGCTCAACCGGC
The DNA here is from genome assembly GCA_964521215.1 of uncultured Pseudomonadales bacterium. Classification (GTDB taxonomy): domain Bacteria; phylum Patescibacteriota; class Microgenomatia; order UBA1400; family PJMF01; genus DAOQVB01. The sequence goes on along the minus strand of CAZFRD010000010.1, from coordinate 636 downwards.
CGCCCAAACCCGGTGGCAGAAACTTGCTATCCATTGTGATGCAACCACTGGAATATTTATTATTACCGGTCTTGGGCTTTTTCTTCTCCGCCCTGCCCGGACTCGATGCTCATACCCGCCTGTTGTTGGGCAAATACATTGAATATCGAGTCACGGAAAAAATATAATCACATCTGAGAACATGATAATTCCTTGAAAAACAATTCTGGAACTAGACTATCTGCTTCGTCTATCGTTTTCACTTCTTCTTGTCTCATTATTTCGTGCGTCAGGTCTCATTCTCCCATTACTATCAGTTCTGTTCGATCCTGCAGTAGCCTCATCTCGCAAAATACTTCTAACCTGGCCTCTAGTATTACCAGTGTGCATATTTGAAACTCTGCCCTCTTCTTCTTGTCTTTCACCAGATGAGTGGTGGCCCCAATCTGTACCACCCTCTTTTCCGTGCTGTCTCTGTAATATTGAATCTTTCATTCTAAAGGGATTTTTAATTGGCATAAAAAGTATCCTACAAATTACTTATATCTTTGAAACGATAATATCATTTAGTATATCACTCAACTTCCGCACTTTCAAGTTTGCGTTTTGCGCCATCAAAAACCTAACCGAAAGCGATTCGTTGCGTCACATAAAAAG